>NZ_JAWFXN010000024.1:0-1125 GCF_032575955.1 Veillonella parvula | reverse complement strand
AATGGCAAAAGAAAAATTTGAACGTACGAAACCGCATGTTAACATCGGTACAATCGGTCACGTTGACCATGGTAAAACTACTTTGACTGCTGCAATCACTAAAGTATTGGCTGAAAAAGGTCAAGCTGACTTCCAAGATTACAGCATGATCGATAAAGCTCCAGAAGAACGTGAACGCGGTATCACAATCAACACTGCACACGTTGAGTATGAAACTGCTAACCGTCACTATGCACACGTTGACTGCCCAGGCCATGCTGACTATGTTAAAAACATGATTACTGGTGCGGCTCAAATGGACGGCGCTATCTTGGTTGTATCCGCAGCTGACGGCCCTATGCCTCAAACTCGCGAACACATCTTGTTGGCTCGCCAAGTTGGTGTTCCTGCAATCGTAGTATTCTTGAACAAAGCTGACATGGTTGACGATGAAGAATTGATCGAATTGGTAGAAATGGAAGTTCGTGAACTTCTTTCTTCCTACGAATTCCCTGGCGACGAAGTACCTATCGTTGTAGGTTCCGCATTGAAAGCTTTGGAAGGCGACGCTCAATATGTAGCTAAAATTGACGAATTGATGGATGCTGTAGACTCCTACATCCCAACACCAGTTCGTGACACTGATAAACCTTTCTTGATGCCTGTGGAAGACGTTTTCACAATCACTGGTCGTGGTACAGTAGCAACTGGCCGTGTTGAACGTGGTCAAGTAAACGTTGGTGATACAGTTGAAGTAGTAGGCTTGAAAGAAAAAGCTGAACAATACGTAGTAACTGGTCTTGAAATGTTCCGTAAAGTGTTGGATTCTGCAGTAGCAGGTGACAACGTAGGTGCATTGCTTCGTGGTGTTGACCGTAAAGACATCGAACGTGGTCAAGTATTGGCTAAACCAGGTTCCATCAACCCACACACAAAATTCAAAGCAGAAGTATACGTATTGACTAAAGAAGAAGGTGGCCGTCATACTCCATTCTTCTCCAACTACCGTCCACAATTCTACTTCCGTACAACAGACGTAACAGGTGTTGTAAACCTTCCTGAAGGTGTAGAAATGTGTATGCCTGGCGATAACGTAACAATGGAAATCGAATTGATTACTCCAATCGCTATCGAAGAAGGTCTTCG
>NZ_JAWFXN010000023.1:0-3385 GCF_032575955.1 Veillonella parvula | reverse complement strand
TGAAAGCGTGCGTATTACCTGAAAACACAACCCGCTACGGGGGAGACTTACCCGAAATCTGATTTATTCAACAAAGCCTCGTAGAACCATAGATGCTCACCTCTAGTTTCCCACTCTCCTTCTGTTTTCGGGAAAGCCGCATCATAACGGCTGATTAGTTCATCAACACTACCCTGCAAAAATTCACCATGCTTACCTAGCCTGATCTTGCCTGTTTCTAAAAGCATACGTAGCAGATGAAGGAAAAATTCTTTTCTCTGATTAAAATTGAAATCTTTTTCACTGAATCTTTCTGGAGGTGTCACGTACCATACTGTACTGATAGAACACCCTTCTAAATTTTCTTTATATTCAAGTAATTCTTTGCATGTCGCTTTCATAAATATCACCTAAACTTAATCTCGATAGGTTTTTTTGACTTACCTTGCAGGTTACTAACTTGTTCATTATTGATGATATCTATCGTCCATCTAGCTTTCGTTTTATCCTTGCTGCTCGAAAACTCCCTAAGGTTGATGATCATTCCGTCTTGCTTAGCAACATAGATTATTGTCCCTAAGGGGCTGCGGATGTTTTCCTGGACTGTTATGTTGTGATCCCAAGATGCTGCCAGTACTTCACCGGACTCATTGCACCTACTATTCGCATGAGTGAGTCCGGTTTCACTGCCTCAAAGACTTGTGCACTTCGCTATACTGGCTTAAAAGGCACGCCCCAAAGCACTGCCTTCTTCTATTAAAAATATCATTTATTACAAGTCAAAAAATTCATTTATACTTTCAGTTTCATTTTTGATAGTTACGGACGAATTGACATATAAATGCTGATAAATCTCACGAACTTGTTTTATGAAAGCATCAAGCGCAATATCAAATAAATCCATCCTATTAATTAAAAGAATTAAGCTGATTTGACTTATACCATCTTTGGTTACTGTAAATATTTCCTCTGGGAGGGATCTGGAATTTTCATGTGAAAATAAAATATTAGTTACAATATTGTACAAATCATAATACATTTCATTTTCGAAAAAAGCTATCCAGCTCATGAAAGTCGTTGAGTAATTAAGTGCCTGGACACTATAATTTCCGTTATTTATTACAACTTGAGCAGTAGAATCCACAAAAAACTCCCTAAACAAATCCTTGTAATCAACTATTTCCATATCATTCCACTTATGGATCTTATAATGTTCACACAAAGGTATTACAAGATTTTTTTTACAGTCTATCTCATCTGTTTCTTGTAGGAATGAGATTGTATTATGATATCTATAATTGTTTTGTTTTATGTCTTCCATTATGAGATTATAAAACTTGGGTTTTTTATCAGAGGATATATTTCTTATGAATTCAGCGGCATGATATTCCTGAATTGACTTATGAATAAAAATATATTTATTGTAGCCCTCTCTCTGTATAAGGCACGTAACATCAACAAAGTCGACAGCTAAATTTTCGGGGCCACAATTGTCATGTTTACCTTTCAACTGCATTGATGCTTTAGTGAATTCAATTAAAGTTTGCTCAGTAAAATCGTAACTATTTTTGAAAATTGAATAAAAGCATAGAGCGCAGAAGCAATCGTAAGCGTCATTGTGACTCAATGACGATGATTTTTCGCGGTCGAAATTCTTTACCTTATCATGTCTTAAATATAAAGTCATGAATAGGTTTGAATAAAACTCAACAGTGTTGTTTGGTATTATATCCATATAAGGATAGCAAACGTGAAACAAGGTAACCAATATTGGTGATGTCATCACCGATACTAAGTTTTTATTATTTCGTATTGTTTCCTTTATTTTTGGGAGTTGCTCTATATCTATACTGTCATTATTTGAGTTTAACTTCTCAATGATAGAAAGAATATCGTCTTCAACAAGCAACTGGACTTTAAAATTAACAATTGATGGCTCGCTGCATATTGCGGTCCCAGGTCTCGTTGTGGTTATTATTTGTAAGTTGTACGTTAAATTCAGTCTGACAATTTCGTGGAGAATTGTGTTTTTTCTTTCAGAATTAATTTCGTCAAAGCCATCTAACATCAGTATAATTTTGTTACTTGCAAGAAGTTCTTCAACTTCAATATCCGATGGTTTTAAACTTAAGTTTACTAGTATATTTTGAAGTGATTTACGTATACCTTCATCACTAATTTTACGAAGTTCTATAAAAAATGGAATTTTGTTCCCATTAAATAGTTGTTCAACAAATATTTTTCGTAAAATTGTACTCTTACCTTGACCAGCTATTCCAATAATATTAGTTATTTTTTCATTCTCTATGTAAAATCCATCTTTCACTAATTGTGAAGAAGAGTTAGGTATAACACCTCGAATTCTTAAAGGATGATACATATCCTTCAGCTGTACATCATATTCTGAACTGTGAATAGTTCTTAAACTAACTACCCGTGAAACATGTTTTTCAAGATAGTTAATATATGCTCTACTATTTAACTCTCTTACTAATCTGCGAGCGTTCAGATTTGTTCTGTCCCAGAGTGCAAACACTCTGTTGAACAATTGAGTTGTGGCAACTGTAATACCAGCTTTCGTTAACTCTTGAATTATGTCCATAAATTCACCATTTTTTATTTATTATCCTAAAAAAAAACAGTCATTTCAATGGTATGTTTTCATAAACTCTTCTTGTGATTTTAACCAAAAGCTAAGAACCGTTTACCACTGGCAGAGCTGGTGGGATGATCGGGCGATAACCCTGCGTATCCGGGAAATAGCGGAAACCCGGATCCGCTAAGGTTGCCCGCGTATTCATATTCAGCTGCGGCGGGAAGGCTGACCTGTTAACCACAAGAAAACACACCGGATTTACTGTCTGGAAGGCCTCAACCTGCGCAAAAAAGCGCCCCTGCGGGCATGTCAGTGCAGCACATCGTCAGCAACGTCCGGTCCTGACCGGTGTCGATCAGTGCTGGAGTATGGATTTCGTGTCGGATAATCTGTTTAATGGACGACGTTTCCGGGCGCTGACTGTAGTGGATAATTTTAGTCGGGAGTGTGTGGCAATCCATGTTGGAAAATCGCTGAAAGGCGAGGATGTGGTCAGCATAGTGGAAGCATTACGGGTGCTGGATAAACGCCTGCCGGTACGTATCCAGACGGATAACGGCAGCGAGTTCATCTCGAAAAGCCTGGATAAATGAGCGTATGAGCAAGGTGTCACGATGGACTTCTCCCGTCCCGGGAAACTGACCGATAACCCGTTTATTGAGTCATTTAACGGCAGCCTGCGGGACGAATGTCTGAACATTCACTGGTTCCTGTCACTGGAAGATGCGCATGACAAACTCGACAACTGGCGCAGGGAATATAATCATGAGAGAACGCATTCATCATTAAATGACATGACTCCGGCTGAAT
>NZ_JAWFXN010000022.1:0-3913 GCF_032575955.1 Veillonella parvula | reverse complement strand
TCGACTTGCATGTGTTAAGCACGCCGCCAGCGTTCGTCCTGAGCCAGGATCAAACTCTCCAAGATATCTTGAAGCTATTCGAATAGCTCATTATTTGTTGTCGTTACTTTTAAGTAACTTTGAATTATGGATGGTTTTGACTATGTCAAAACCCGCACTCTGGCATATGTTCAATCGTTATGATTGATTACCTATCATTGTTCAGTTTTCAAAGATCTGTGCCCCTTCATATGGGGTACTTGAATATAATAACATTTCCATATACTCATGTCAACAAAATTTGGACAAATTTTACTACAAATTTCAGAAAATTTTTACCATTATTTTTGCACACTTTCACAGCCTAATTTTACAGATTCGAAACTTGAGTTATATCACTCTTTTAGACATATCATATAAGGAGAATTTAAAGCAAAAAGAAGCCGCAACAAGAATACATATTGCATTCTGTTGCGGCTTCTTGCCTATATAACAGTGTACTTATAGAATCCCTTATTTGCGTCTCAACACTGCATATTAAAAACTTTTATATATAAGGTATTACATCTGCATACCCTATACAACAAAAGTTATACATATAAAGATTTAATTATATATGTAATAGATAATTAGTTATCTGTCTGAATCGCTTCACGAAGGTTAATTTCGTGCATGTCCCCAACAGAAGGTTCTTCTGCAGACATATTCTTCACAGTTTGTTTTGTAGCAAACCAAACTGCTTCGTTCATGTAATAACGCAATTCTTCATTAGATACATGTTCTTGATCTTGAGCCATGATATCAAGCATAGCATCTTCCAATGCTTGTGCTTCTTCATCAGTCAAAGGACCGCCAACGGCCTTTTGTTTTTGAAGCAATTCATTCATGCGATCAACCATGCTGCGCAATACATTGTAACCATAGCTATTTGTGTAACCTTGGTCCTTATCATATTTAGGGAATGTGTAATAGCTATACTCGTTTTTATTACGGTTTTCACCATTCCAGTTCAATGCAGTTTCTTGGCCATGTACATAACCTAAAGAATGTTTACGGAAATAATCAGCATAATTATGCTTATCTTTAGAATGTAACCATTTAGATTCTTCTTTAGTTAACGCTTGATGATTATTCTTTTTGCTTTCAGCTAAAGCAATATGTTTTTCCGCATTTTCCCATGCTTTCACAAATTCATGGATACTTTGCACCGCCTGAGGGCTAGCCACAGGAACCAATACAACAGAACCTGTTGTAGGCGCTTTAGCCGGATTTGGTAAAAGCAATGGATCATCAAATGTAGCAGATGCCGCATTAACATGGAATACGCCACTGCCGAATAATACTGCCGCTGTGAAAGCAAGCAAAGTGGATTTTTTCATTATATATTCCTCTTTTCTATCAACGAATTAAATCGGGTGGGAGGACTCCCAGAAGGGAATCCTCAACCCGTAATGTTCAGTATGAACGTATTATAAACCTAGTCTTGCCATCATTGCAGCAATATTAGCTTTCATTTGTTCATTTTCAGCTTTCAAATCAGCTACTTCACCTTTTAATCCTTGATTTTCAGCTTTCATTGCAGCAAGTTCACGTTGCATTGCATATGTAGAACTGATAGGTCCTTTACGATAACGATCTGCAGTTTCTGCTTCGCCGTCTCTGTTACCTACTTTCCAAGTTACACCAGCATTTGCCATCATATGGCTATTGCTGCCTGCCCAAGCAACACCAGCATGTAACATCATGGATTCATTTTTGTAATGAGCCACGCCTAATGCCAATGCGGAGTCGCCACGGTAGTTACCATAACCTGCCATAATTTGAGTAGGTTCGTAAGGGTCATAAGCCATAGGTTTCAATGCGGACAACGCGGAGGACATAGCACCAACTTGACGAACTTCGTTTACAACATTATTCATGCTGTTTGCAACACGATTAAGTTGGGAACCATTAACAGCATCAGTAGAAGTGGAGCTAATTTCGCCTGGTGCCACGTTAGTAATCTTATTACCACCGTTGTTCAAACCAGAGCTTGTTAAGGATACGCTGCCACCACCATTATTTTTGATTGTGATACCGTTACCGTTTGTCACAGTTGTATGACCGGAGTTATCCATAGTTGTAATGGAGTTGATACCAGTAATATCTTTTGCCAAACGAACATTCAAGCTGCCGTTGTTGTCAGAGATAACACCGATATTGTTTGCAGTGGAAAGTTTGCTTTCATCAGTAACGCCACCTTTAACAGTCACTTTTTGACCTAGGTCACGATGGAATTCGCCTCTATCACCTGCAAAGTCCAAGCCCGCTTTCTTAAGGCCATCGATACCTTTCTTCAAGTCGCCGATGTTAGCGCCATTTGTTAAGCTGCTGCTATTATCAGCGATATTGTTGATATCTTCGCCTTCGCCATAACCGCTTGCCATGTTAACAACTTTATTGCCACCATTGTTCAAGCCGTCCTTAGTCAATGTTACTGCACCAGTACCATCTTTAGGGGAACCTTGACCTGCTGGAGGAGTAGTAATTGCAACACCGTTGCTGCTAACAGTAGTAGTTACTTTTTCACTACCCATGCCGGATGTAACAACCATGCCATCTGCAGTTGTTCTTGTGCTCTTGTCCTTTTTATCAGTAGTTACAACACCGTCAACAGTCAACTCAGTGGACTTAGTTGGATTATCTACAAGTACACCTTTAGCTGTTGTCTGAGTCATATTCTTTTGACCATCAGTAATTTGTACATTACCTGCAGTAAGAGCCGTCTTATTACCTAATGTATCAGTGCTTGTAACACCTCTACCGTTTGTTACAGTAGAGTGTTGTTGATCATCTGTAGTTGTAGTTACACTGCGTAAGTTCAAATCTTTTTTGATATCTACAGTGTATGTTTTAGACTTATCTGCATTAACTGTAGTTTCTACAGTTGTATTGCCACTATCGCCAGCTTTCACTGTCGTAGTTGCTGCAGCCATGCTGCTCTTCAACTGTTGAACGTTAACTGCATCTGTATCATTTACACCAGCTGCCACGTTAGTAATCTTTTGATTATTTGCGTTTAAGCCTTCGTTAGAAATGTATGTTTTACCGCCTACAGATACGCCCTTATCATCAAGAACAACTTGTTTGTTTGGATCGGAACCAACAGTTACGGAATCAAGACCTTTAAGGTTCTTAGCGAGTTTAACGTTCAAGTTGCCGTTTTCATTAACTACGCCGATATTACCGTTTGAAAGTTTGGATTTATCAGCTTCACCACCAGTAACATTCAATGTATCGCCAAGATCTTTATGAATTTTATCTCCGGAGTCACCTTTGAAGTTCAAGCCTTTCTTAGTCAAGTTTTCAGTGTTCTTATCAATTTTGTTGTCTACAACTTTTAATTGATCTTCTGTTGCAGCCTGACCGTTAGTGATCTTATTAGGATCCCAAGTTCTGTTAGTCAAATCGTTAACAGTACCGGAACCACCATTGATAGTCACCTTACCGGAGTTGATAGTACCGTTTGTACCATTGATATTTACAGCATTAGAACCTTCGCCGGCTCTAATGATACCTGTTGTACCATCGAAATGAACTGATGTGCTACCGGAGCCCAATGTTACTGTGTCTTTCAAGCCCACTGTGAAAGTCTTAGCGTTTGTAATCTTATCAAGTTCTTGCTCAACATTGATATTCTTACCGGCTTTTACCTTAGTATCGGACGCAGCTTTTACTTCATTCAATTGTTTAAGGTTGACAGCATCACTATCTTCTGTACCAGCTTTAACATTTTTGATTTGTGTATTGTTTGCATTGAAACCATTGTTTGTAACAAATGTATTACCACCAATTGTCAAGCCATTGTTGTTGATTGTTGTTTGACCAGTTGTTACGCTGTTCAAGCCTGTTAAATCTTTTGCAAGTTTAACATTCAACTTACCGTTTTCGGATA
>NZ_JAWFXN010000021.1:0-4773 GCF_032575955.1 Veillonella parvula | reverse complement strand
GTTTCTACATGAATGAAATGGTGATCTTCAGCTTGAACGAAGCTATGAAAGACGGCAATAATCGCGTGAAACCTGTGGACGAAAAAATGGCTCCTGCGATGGACGAACTTTCTACAGTAGACCTTCGCAAAGCGATTAATGCGCCCACAATTCAATAAAATAATTTAATAGAATGAATAAGAATATCGAGGACTGTCCGAGTGGGTAGTACCTCGATATTTTTTTATATATCGAAATAATCTAAACGTATAATTTCATGAAAATAAAATGAAAAAAATTTTACTTTTTCAGAAATATGTGGTATTTTAGTAATATATTTTTAAAAATATCGATATATTCTCATTGATTATCGATTTATTTCTAAGATTTTTATGTAAGTGGATATAGTTAGTTTGCTTTAAAGGAGAAAGATTAATGAATCGAGTATTTAAAGTGATTTGGAATCGCACAAAGGGCTGTTATGTTGTTGTGGCAGAAACAGCAAAGAACATGACGAAACGTTCCTCTTTGTCGGTTGTATTCTCTAAAATGGTAGGTACTACAGCAGTTGCCATTATGTTGACAGGCGTTATGATGCCTACGGATGCGTTGGGGGCACCTATTACAAGAGGTACTGGTGCGACAGCAGAAAATGACGGCGGTATTGCTGTAGGTGAAAGAACAAATGCTCGCGGTGACTATAGTGTGGCTATGGGTACAGACGCTACTGTTGGTAAAAATGATCCATCCGAATCTGAAAGCCAAAACGGTATCGCTATCGGTCATGGTGCTACAGTAAGTGTTAACCCTGCTACAGCAACACCAGGTATTACAGATAAGAGCGGTGGTATTGCCATCGGTCATGATGCGACAACTAAGGATATCAATACAATTGCTATTGGTACAAGCACTATCGGTCAAGGTGCGCAAGCTGTAGCTATTGGTCGTAATGCGCGCACAATTGCTAATAACGGCGTAGCTATCGGTAATGAAGCACGCGTACAATCCACGAACGGCTTTGCCCTTGGTAATAATGCACGTGCCGGATTTGATGAAGCTAATCAATTGATAGGCCTTGATAATGATCAGGCTTTCGGTTCCAATGCGCGTGCTTATGGTGGTTCATCCATGGCGTTTGGTAATAATGCAAAGGCGTCTAAAGGTGGTGCTGTTGCTATGGGTAACGGCTCTCAATCTCGCGGTGAGTGGGGCGTAGCCATCGGTAATGGTGCAAAAGCATTAGCACAAGGTGCCCGTGCTATTGGTGCTAACTCTACAGCTGATGCAACTAATGCAGCTGCTATGGGCTGGGATAGTGAAGCCACTGGAGCGTCCTCCATTGCTATAGGTGAAACAGCAAAGTCAACAGGTACTAATTCTATTGCTATCGGTACAGGTGCAAAGGCAACCGGTGAAAGTACTGTAGGAACAAATATTCCGACAAGTACGGTGGCTATCGGTCATGGTGCACAAGCGTTGGAAAATGGGGATGTTGTTATCGGTCGTTCCGCAAAGAGTATTGTTTCTACGGAACATGGAAATCCTGGATCTGGCGCTGTTGTTATGGGGGCGGATGCCGCTTCTTACGGTGCTCGTGGTGATGTAGCTATCGGTGCATCTGCGGAAACAAATGTAAAAATTAAGAACGCTGGTGGCACTGTTAATCCTAAATATGCTCAAGGTGTAGCTATTGGTAGCACTGCAAAAACTTATGGTACACAGTCTCTTGCATTGGGTGCAGATACAAGAGCTATCGGTAATTCATCTGTTGCCATCGGTGGTGATGATATCGATATGGCTCGTACTGAATTGGAAACAGCTGTGCCTCAATTGGCTGTAGGAAACGGTATTAAAAAGAGCTTTAACAAGGAAATTGAAGATAAATTCGCGGGCACTCTTGGTTCGGCATCTATTAATGTAAAAGGTAAATATGCAAATACAGCAGCTATCGGCGATGCAACTACGGCTATCGGTACATTGAGTGAAGCCTATGGTACAGGCTCTACAGCAATTGGTATCAACTCTTTGACTAAAGGCGTAGCCAGCACAGGTATCGGCATCATGGCACGTAGCTGGGGAATAAATTCTCTTGCTCTTGGTACACAGGTTGGTGCTTATGGTGATCGTTCATCCTCTATCGGTGATACGAACCAGGTCGGTTTAGATATGAAAGACGGTTCTAAATCCGGGAAAGAGTCTGCTGCTGTTGGTTCTAAGAATACGATTTACGGCAATCAGGCGTATGCTATTGGTGCAGGAAATACTATCGGTTCCGCTACTGTTGTGACCACGACGGAAGCAAACGGTAGTGGTGCAGGTGCTGACCAGGATAAAATTACAACTGTTACTGCCGGTACTGTTAAGGGTAATATGTCTGGTGCATTCGGCTATAAGAATAGTATTACAGCCGATAGTTCTTATGCAGTAGGTAGTAATTCCAATGTTTCCGCTGATGGAGCTATGGTTCTCGGGAACAATGCTTCCGTAACAGCGAAAAATGCTGTGGCTCTCGGTAATAATACAAAGGTAGATAATGAAAGTGCTGTAGCATTGGGTACAGGTTCTGAAACAGCAGCAGCTGTGGCGACACCTTCTGCAACTATTAACGGGACTGTACATAACTTTGCAGGTATTAACCCAGCATCTACCGTAAGTGTAGGCAAGGCAGGCATGGAACGGACCGTTACTAATGTAGCAGCAGGTCGTATTTCCGCTACTTCTACGGATGCTATCAATGGTAGTCAATTGCATGCTGTTACTTCAGAGATGGATAAGGGTGTGGCATATGCCGGTGATGTGAAAGCTGCATCGGCTACAGCTAATCAATTTACTCGTAAACTTGGTGAACAGACGAATATTATCGGTGGTGTGACTGATCCGACAAAATTGTCTGATAACAATATTGGTGTTGTATCTAATGGATCGGATACGTTGAATGTGAAACTAGCTAAAACATTGACAGGTTTGGACAGTGTTACAGCCGGAAATACAACGATCAATAATGGTGGCTTAACTGTAGACGGTAAGACTTATGTAACGCCAAACGGTATCAATGCGAACAATCAAAAGATTACCAACGTGGCGGACGGTAGCAATCCTAATGATGCGGTTAACTACAGCCAATTACAAAAGGCTATCGGCGGTACTGCGAAGGCATCTAGTGTAAAAGCAAAGGATACGAATGTAACCGTAACAGAAGGTACAAATGCAGCAGGCGGTAAGGAATATACTGTTGGCTTAGGTGATAAGATTACTGTAGGCGGTACGACAGCGGCACATCCTGTAACTGTGGACGGCACTACAGGTCATGTAACAGGTCTTACCAATACGGACTGGGATGTAGATCATCCTGTAGCTGTATTTGGTCGTGGCGCTACTGAAGATCAATTGAAGAAGGTTAACGATAAAGTTAACACGAATAAGTCCGCTATTGATAAAAATGCCGGAGATATCGCTAATAATAAGAATGATATCAATAAAAACAAGCAGGACATCGCCGATAATAAACAAAACATTGCGAAAAATGCCGGGGATATCGTGAATATTAATAAGACTCTTGATAAGGGTTTGAATTTCGCTGGTGATACTGGTGCTGTAAGCAACAGAAAATTAGGTGATACCGTAACTATCAAAGGTGGTGCTGATGCAGCTAAGTTATCCGACAATAATATTGGCGTTGTATCTGACGGTAATGGTACATTAAATGTAAAATTGGCCAAAGAATTACAAGGATTAACATCCACAACTTTCACAAACGGTGGTAATAATACTGTTATCAACGGTGATGGTATGACAATTAATCCTGCTGGTGGTAATAAGGTAAGCCTCACAAAAGATGGTTTAAACAACGGCGGTAATACGATTACCAATGTAGGACCTGGTGTGAACGGCACAGATGCAGTTAATAAAAATCAATTAGATAGTGCTATATCTGGTGCAAAGACAACTGTAAGCGGCAGTAATAATATTGAAGTAGTTTCATCAAGTAAGGCGGGTAGTGGTACAAATTACGAAGTGAAACTAAAAGATACAATAACATTGGGCTCTGATGCTACAAAACAAATTGCGTTGGACGGTACTACAGGCACAATCAAGGCTGGTGATAAAGTTACAATCGATGGCAATAAAGGTACTATTAAAGCTGGCAACGTAACAATTGACGGTGAAAACGGTACCATTAAAGCTGGCGACAAGGTAACTATCGATGGTAAAGATGGTAAGATTGCGGCAGGCAAGGTATCTGTTGATGGTAAAGACGGTTATGTGACAGGTCTAGAAAACAAAGATTGGGATCCTGACAACATCACAAGCGGTCGTGCTGCTACAGAAGACCAATTGCAAAAATCTCACAAATCTTTAGATAATAAGATTAACAACCTAAGTGATGAAATCACGAAAAAAGGTTTGAACTTTGGTGCTAATAGTGGTAATCCAGTTCATAAAAACTTAGGTGAAACTGTATCTGTTGTGGGTACAGGCGACAAAGCTGATACTAATTACTCTTCCGAAAATATTAAAACAAAAATTAATGCGGACGGTAATATAGAGGTTATGATGGATAAAGACCTCAAAGCTGACAGCGTAACTACTGATAAGGTAAAAGTTGGTAAAAACGGTAAGGACGGCGTATCCATTACTGGTCCTAACGGTGCTGACGGTACAGACGGCAAGGTAGGTATCACAGGCAAAGACGGTAAAGATGCTGTATCTATGTTCGGCAAAGACGGTGTTGGTCATATCGGTTTAACTGGCAAAGACGGCCGTAATGCGGATATTACCGTTGATAAAGGTGAT
>NZ_JAWFXN010000020.1:0-4801 GCF_032575955.1 Veillonella parvula | reverse complement strand
GACAACTGGCGCAGGGAATATAATCATGAGAGAACGCATTCATCATTAAATGACATGACTCCGGCTGAATTCATCCGAACTCTCCGGAAAGACGAAGATCTCTGATTTAGCACTGCACTGAATTTAGGCCAGGGTCAGAAGCCGGTTATTCCTGATTATGACTGGAGTATATTCGGGGCTAGGGTCATAACAAAGTTATTTCTGATTCGCTTTTCGTTCCATTTGGGAGATAGGTGTGAGCAGTTATAATTAGCTCACCTTTCGAACCTGATTTGACAATAACAAGGACCGCGAAGTTTGCCCCAACTTTTTTATCCTGAACAATTTGAAGCATGGATCTGTCGTCCTTACTGCTGGGGTACGGTTCAAAAGACGGGTGGGAGTGCCATTCACCGATATAGTTAAATATCTGATAATTATGGCCTGTTTCGTTAAAAAATTTACTGAACCCACTGATTGCTTCATCAAGCCGTCTGACAAAGTAGGCAAATGCACCACAACGATGTACTGTCATTTCACGTACTATAAATTCATTAGGTCCAATATGTTCCCCCATTAAAACCCCACCAATTTCGCGGCGCCCGGCTTTAGATAGAGCGTCCATTATAACTGCCTGTTGTTCAGCCGGAAGTATCAGGTTCAGCACGTTCCTCTCCTTCATAAATTTGCAGTATCGCTTGTAGGGCAGCTAAACGATCCTCCTCACTGACGCTTGTGTCATCGGTATCCCATCCAGCTCCAGACACATGGACTGGATGCGTGTCAAAAGGTTGCTCAAAAATCCACTCACAACGCATGCCGAGTAAATATAGAGAGTAAGGGAATACGCTGGGATCTCTTGATAATGCTGTATCAATAGCAAGCCTGGTTAGTGCTGTAGCGATAAATCCAACATCACTGTCATATGCGGTCAGAGGCTGTTCTTCACTGCCATCGTAATTTTGGGCGCTATCAAAAGGCGCTTTAGGAAGAGTTGAAAGATGACTATAAAATGCGTCGCGAACGGCCAAAGGGTTTGGGTCATAACCCGGGCGGGAACGAGCAATCATTCCCCCGTACCCTCCTGCAAAGATTTCCCCCCAACACAGCGGTATCTTATAGCGTTTCGCAAGAGCGGATAACTGAAGAAAAACCTCGGGGTTTGCTGTTGCGTCAATAAGCAGATCGCATTTTGAAAGGTCATTAAGGATAGAAGCCATAAATACCGAGGATTCTTGTCCCGCCAGACGAATAATACTTTCATCTACTTCAATACCCGCAGAAATCAGTGAAAGTGCACTTTTTACGCCCTCAACTTTATGTTTGCCAACATGATTCCAGTACAGCTCGTGACGCACTATATTGCTGGTAGCTAGGTAATCATCATCAACTAACAAAAATCGCTTTATTCCTGACCGGGCAAGCGATGTTGCGATTTTACTACCCATTGAGCCTAGGCCAATTATTCCGATTCTGATCTTCGTCAGCCGTTGTGATTCCTTTGATAACCTAAGCTCTGTGGATGAAGGCCAAATAATACTGAATTCGTGTATGGTGGGTTCATCACCAGGGTTAAGGTAAAAAGTTCTCAATGACAAGCCATCTCGACCTAGTAACACTATCGTTCTGGCCTTGTACTTATTATCTTCCTGAACCAGAATGTCTACTGTATCAAAGCCCTCATTTGTTATCGCCTGAATTAAATCTTCTGCAGATTTAATTTTCAATTTCAAGTCAAATCCTTCACTTTTGAACACCCATCCTTCTCCGGATAGTGAAAGTAAGTAAGTGAGTGATCCAAGACTTTGTGGAACGTCTTCGACGTTTTTTAAATTATTATCTACATCGGAAATCTGAGTGATGAATGTTACAGCCTTGTCAGAACTGAACAGGGTAGCTGTTTTTAAACTGGCGCTGGATAGAGGGGGGAGATTATTCCAAGCTTCCATGATATCGGTGGTTAGTATTAAGCGCCGGATCGAACCCCGCAAAATCTGGCCTTCTGTTAAACGATGTGCTGAAGGGACTGAATTTGGTAGTTCGGGATGCTGCTCTGTATTCAGTAACTCAAATGCACTGAGTACCATATCCGCCCCGGTTATGTCAGGCTGCCAGTTATCAGCTCGCCATTGCAGACACAGTGACCCCCCTTCACCATATTGGTGGTTTGACCACCTTTCGGAACGGTCTCTGGGACGAATATAGGGTGGAGAATCTGGAAACGAATCAGGATAAGTCATCTTCCCTTCATAAATACGACCATGAATAGTCATATTTATTTCCACTGACAACTTACCATCACTTTGAAAGCGCAGAGCCATATTTAGCCATTCATGCTCACTCTCAAGGCGTTTGAGCTCCTTCTGCTCATGCAAAAAGCGCGCAGGATTCTCCAGTAACCAACTCATCATGCAAACCCCGCTGATTTATTAGGTGTGACGGGGTGAGCGGGGAAGGATAGATATGCCGATGCGCTGACAGCTGGGCGCATGAGAGATTTGGACATGTTGGTGTCCTGAGCGATTTCTGTACTGAAATAATCAGTGTTGAAAACATTATCCCAGGCAAGCGCGGCTTTTTCACGAGTGCAATTATACTCTTCAAGCACTTCAAGTGCATTTAGCGCCTCAGTTAGGCATTCTTGAAAGAAAATAACGGCCTCATCATTTTCTTCTGCAAGATTCTTATCTGCAAACACTGGATGCTCTATGCGCTGGCTATATGTCAGCCGAGATTTGATGACCTTCCACGTTTCACGTAAAGCATCATCATCTCGGCCAGCCTGACAAACAAAATGATCTACAACTAATTTCGAAATACAAATACCGCTTGTGGTTTTCTTTTTCCATGAGGTACGGGAGCGAGCCATTTTCTTGGTCAGCTTTGTAACACGGCGAAGTTGGCTGGTATCAGCCTGACCAGTTTTAAGCTCTGAAGCAACAGCATTGTTATACCACCGTGTAACCTTACGGGCATCAGATTTAGTCCACTCATCGCCACTGGCGAGCTCATATTCAGTTGTTTCGTTACCCCAAAAGTCCTTTGTGATAAATGAACGGTATACTGGGATATCGATGTGATAACCATCAGGGTAGAGTTGGCGGACGCAATTTGTCTTGACAACGGCATCATAGGCCAGCCTGTCGTCTTTCAACGCTTTTCGAACTAGCTTTCGTGCATCCTGCGCACCAAGATAATTACCGTCTCCATCTTTAAGGTCTTCTTTGTTGAAATAAATTCCGTCATCGATGTCGTAATCACATAAATCGTCCTGCACCATGGTGCGCATTGCATAAGAACCTTGAGAGCTAAAGTCTTTTGGCAATGGATGGGATAAGCGAATCAGGCCATTTTCGAGCCGTTTTCTTCCATTATCACGACGGTCACGCATTTCAGACTGGTCGGTATTTGACAGAGTTACTTTTTCTGAATGATACCCTTTCATTTCTTTATTGCAGTTAATTAACGTCATGCTGATCTCCCAGAGATTTAGATTTAATCGACAGGGCGGTTCGAAATTCTTTCATGTGATTATTCGATTCGGCCAGAGCCCATGCGTGATCAACGTCGGACACTGCCTGCCGGGCTAATGCATTTAGTACTCTTGGGCGTGCGTCATCCATATTTTCGAGGTATTTGTGTAGCTCCCCAGAGGGGCACTGAGCTGGCATTCTGTATGCAAAACTGCCATTGCCTCTCAACTCGGCAATTTTCCGAGCCATATAATCGCAAGCAACCGCCTGGGCATTCATACTCGCAGTGATTGCTTTGAGGCCGGCAGACCATCCCAAAGCACCACGGTGCAGCATACTGCTACTGGCAAGTTCCTCACCTCCCTGGACAGGAAGAGTGCCCAGCATGAATAAATGCACAGGGCGTTCAGTCTCGCCCCTGCACTGGAGAATTTCATGGGCTTCTATCATACCTACAGCACCTGGATTATTAGCCCAGAGCCCACCGTCAATGTAATCGACGATTGCTCCGCCAGAGCCTGGCTCCTCAAGGCGTGCAATTGATCGGAGGATAGGTGCAGCACTAGTTGCCATACATACATCAACCAGTAGTCGATCATTGTCTCGTCCATTTAGGCGAGCCATATGCGGTGTTTTAAATACAGTTGAGGAGTGACGATTTAAATCTAAAGTAGTGATGGCTAAACCGATCCCGCGGCGTTCATAAACTTTGCCGATAGTTTCTTCACCAAAGGTATCTTTAAGAACTTTGCGTAAGGCAAAGTCACCTGAAGCTAGTCCTGAGCATAACCCGCGAACGTATTTACCTACAAAAGGAAGGGCACGAAGTCGCTGCCGTGGGAAAATATCTTTACCGTAAGTCTGGTAAAGCTCAAGAACCTTCTCAAGATGAATACCAGAGGCTAATGCGCAGGCAACGATCCCTCCTGTACTGGTACCTACCAGTAGATCGAAGGCAGAACCTGGGTCAGACTGTTTAAAACCTGTCTGACTTAGCCTTTGAGAAAAAGTCTGTAAGTACGTGGCCTGATAAACACCACGCATTCCACCACCGTCTAAGCACAAAACACGAAATGGGTTCATTTGCACTATATATGCCAAAGGAGAAATGGGTTAATTACTATATATAGTGATTTCAACCTTTTTTCAAGTCATGCTGGATATAATCACATACTGTGACCTGCACCCCGTTAGTTAACACTAAGTGCTGTGGGCTACTTCCGTTCTTGGCACAAAGCAGACGTTAAAGTCTACAGCATGGGAAACTTCCGGATGCCGCGTCAGCGGCATGGAGGCGCCAGCTGAAGTTGAATGGAGTACCGCGGGTAAATGGCGCCGTTACCCGGCGC
>NZ_JAWFXN010000019.1:0-7705 GCF_032575955.1 Veillonella parvula | reverse complement strand
ATCACCTTTATCAACGGTAATATCCGCATTACGGCCGTCTTTGCCAGTTAAACCGATATGACCAACACCGTCTTTGCCGGACATAGATACAGCATCTTTACCATCTTTGCCTGTGATACCTACTTTGCCGTCTGTACCGTCAGCACCGTTAGGGCCAGTAATGGATACCCCGTCCTTACCGTTTTTACCAACTTTTACCTTATCAGTAGTTAAGCTGTCAGTTTTAAGGTCTTTCGCCATCTTGATATTAACATTACCATCTTGGTCGGCTACTGTTTTAATATTTTCGCCGGAGTATTTATCGTCAGACTCTGTACCTTCACCTTTGATAGTAACCTTTTGACCTAAATCACGGTGGAATTCACCTGTATTACCAGCGAAATTCAAACCTTTTTTCGTGATTTTATCACCTAGGTTATTAATCTTGTTATCCAAGGATTTGTGAGATTTTTGCAATTGATCTTCTGTAGCAGCACGACCGCTTGTGATATTGTCAGGATCCCAATCTTTGTTTTCCAAACCTGTCACATAACCGTCTTTGCCATCAACAGATACCTTGCCTGCTGCAATCTTACCATCTTTACCATCGATAGTTACCTTGTCGCCAGCTTTAATGGTACCGTTTTCACCGTCAATTGTTACATTGCCAGCTTTAATAGTACCTTTGTTGCCATCGATTGTAACTTTATCACCAGCCTTGATAGTGCCTGTAGTACCATCCAACGCGATTTGTTTCGTAGCATCAGAGCCTAATGTCACTTGATCTTTAAGACTTACTTCATAGTTCTTTGAACCATTCGCATTGGTGCTAGGTGTCACAGTAATATTATTACCTGCCGATACCGTTGTGGATGCAGCTGCTGTAGCTTTATCCAATTGAGATTTATTAACCGCATCGTTAGGGTCCGTACCGTCAGCTACATTTGTAATCTTGTTACCGCCATTATTTAGACCGTCTTTTGTAAGACTTACTGCATTGCCGCCAGCACGATTGATTGTCATACCATCACCATTGATAACAGTATTATTGCCACCGTTTGTGAAAGTAGCAGACGTCAAGCCTTTCAATTCTTTCGCCAAGCGCAATTTCAATGTATCGGAACCGTCAGAAACAACACCGATGTTATCTTCAGCAGCTAATTTGCTTTCATCGGAGATACCACCCTTAACATTCACTTTATTGTTAAGTTTCTTTTCAATCACCTTGCCTGTATCGCCGCCGTAGAGCATACCATCATCCATGGTTGCCACTTGATGTTCGCCGTTTTTGTCCTGGTAAACAATACGAGTGATACCATCAACACCGTCTACGCCTTTTGCACCTTTAACGCCTTTAGTATCATCATCGTAGCCATTCTTCACGGACATGTCGATACCGCTTGTACCGTTCACCCCATTTGTACCTGCAGGGCCTGTCAAGCCGATATGGCCTACGCCATCTTTACCGAACATAGATACAGCAGGTTTCCCGTCTTTACCAGTAACACCTACCTTACCGTCTAAGCCGTTCGGGCCTTCAGGGCCAGTGATAGTTACACCATCTTTATCACCTTTACCGACCTTCACAGTTTCAGCTTTAAGGTTCTTATTCATCTTCACATCGACAATTGTATTGCCATTTTGATCCTGTTTGATGAAAGTTTTAAGGTTTTCACCGCTGTAGTTATTATCAGCATCAGTACCTTCACCCTTAATAGTGATCTTGGAACCAAGTTTATTAGTCTGTACACCGCCACTATTAGCATCAAACTGCAAGCCTTTATTGATAACATCGTCCAATTTGGATTTGGAGGCAATGTCTTTCAATTTTACGGTTTCCTTTTTATCCGGATGATTTTTATCCTCTACAGTCAAATCAATGTTGCCATTATCATCCACCTTGTAAGCACCGTCAGCTTCAGCCGCATTTTTCGCCAAACGGAAGTCCGTAGCATTAGCGCCTTGTTTCTTAACTTCGTCGCTAACTGTTTTCAACTGATCTTCTGTTGCGGCGCGACCGGATACCATATTAGGATTTTGAATATCCCAATCTTTATTATCTAAGCCAGATACATAGTTGCCAGTATTGCCAGGGTTCGCACCATCTTCTTGTTTACCCATGGTTACAGTGCCAGCTTTCACAGTGTCGGATGCCGTTACAGATTGCAAGCCTGTTAAATTTTTAGCCAATTGCAATTGTAATTTTGCATTACCGTCAGCATCAACCGTCGCAGATGTAACACCGATATTATTTCCGGTTGCCAAATCAGATGCATTTGTCACACCACCTGTTATATTTACTAGCTTGTTAAGCTTAACATTAGATGTAGCACCCATGTCGCCTTTAAATTTAAGGCCGTCGTTCAAAGTAGCCACTTCTTCGTTCGTACCATCAGGTTTTTGGTATCTAATACGAGTTGTAGTCGTACCAGGAGCACCGTCTACACCAGGTTGACCGTCACGAGTAACAGAAATGTTAGTTGTTACACCGTCTTTACCATTAATACCGATTTTACCGTCTTTACCGTTTGCACCAGTAGCAGTAATCGTTTCTACATTGAGGTTTTTACCAAGTTTCACATCAATTGTACTGTCACCGTTACCGTCTTGAGAGATTTCCGTAATGATATTAGAGTTATCCCCTTTAACGGTTACTTTGGAGCCCAATTTATTTGTTTTTACGCCGCCATTGTTAGCATCAAATTTCAAGCCTTTATTAGTTAATGCATCTTCGCTATCTTTGATTTTATCTTTCAAGTAATCCACATTAACCGCTTCGCTACCATCGTTACCTGTCGCATACGCCACATTTGTTACATGAGTACCACCAGTTTTATTAGCATAAGTAGGACCTTCATAAGTTACTTTTGTCTTATCAACGTCACCATTATTGTCCAAATTATACTTAACAGCGCGATCGTTTAATTTATCAAGGCTAGATTTAGATGCGACATCCTTAATCTTAACTGTTTCTTTACTACCTGCATGGTTTTTATCCTCAACAGTTAAGTCAACATCACCGTTAGAGTCAACTGTATAGGCGCCGTCTGCAACTGCCGGATTTGCAACTAAACGATAGTCCGTAGACGCAGCACCTTGGCTTTTAATTACATCGCTGATTTTCTTCAATTGATCTTCTGTAGCAGCACGACCGCTTACAGGGTTAGACTTATTAACATCCCAGTCCTTATTTTCAAGGCCTGTCACATAATTTTTAGTATCAGCGTGTTTACCCATTGTTACGCCGCCTGCTTTTACAGTATCTGTAGCAGTAACAGTAGTAACATTAAGATCTTTTTTCAATTTAACGCCGATTGTAGTATCATCACCAGTTTGCGTAATTTTAGTAGTGATATTGTCATCACCATTGACTGTTACTTTAGAACCAAGTTTGTTTGTTTTTTCATCGTTATTATCAGCGTTAAAACGAAGACCTTTGTTGATAAGTTCAGTTTTGGCATTATTGATATTAGTAGTTAATTCGTTTTTGGCATCGTGCAATTGACCGCCGTTTACAGCGTCCTTACTGCCTGCGCCTACAGTTCCATCAGCAACATTGGTAATCTTTTGATTATTCGCATTGAGACCTGTTGGAGATACATATGTTTTACCGCCTACAGTCAAACCGTTGCTATCAATCTTAGTATTACCTGCTGTCACGCTGTCCAAACCTGTCAATGTTTTAGCTAATTTCACATTTAATGTGCCATTGCCGTCAGATACAACACCGATATTACCATCGGACAGTGTGCCTGTAGCACCGCCTTTAACAGTTACAGTGTCGCCTAATTGTCTGTTGCTTACATTACCAGTATCGCCAGCAAAGTTCAATCCTTTATTAATTTTTGTATTAATACTGGAGATGTCTTGCTTGTTTTGAGCAATATTGCCAGCATTATTTGTGATATTTTGCTTATTATCAGCGATATCTTGTTTATTCTTGTCGATTTGAGTCTTATTAGTATTAACTTTTTCGTTTACCGCTTTTAACTGATCTTCAGTAGCACCGCGACCGGATACAGCCACAGGATTATCTACATTCCAATCTGTATTTGTAAGGCCTGTTACATGACCAGCATCACCGTCTACAGTTACAGGATGTGCTGTACCTACAGTAATTTTATTACCTAAACCAACAGTATATTCCTTACCGCCTGCTGCGTTTGTACTTTCTGTTACAGTTACATTCGCATCCTTTGCTTTTACAGTGGATGCTTTAGCTGTACCGCCGATAGCAGCTTGTAATTGACTATAGTTTACTGCATCATTAGGGTCGCTACCATTAGCAACATTAGTAATCTTTTGATTATTCGCATTGAGACCTGTTGGAGATACATATGTTTTACCACCTACAGTCAAACCACCATTATCAATCTTAGTATTACCAGCTGTAACGCTATCTAAACCTGTCAATGTTTTAGCTAATTTAACATTCAATGTACCATTACCGTCGGATTCAACACCGATATTACCGTCGGATAATGTGCCTGTAGCACCGCCTTTAACAGTTACAGTGTCGCCTAATTGTCTATTGCTTACAGTACCTGTATCACCAGCAAAGTTCAAGCCTTTATTAATTTTTGTATTAATATTGGAGATATCTTGCTTATTTTTAGCGATATCAGTTTTGTTATTCGCAATATCGCCAGCATTTTTCGTGATATTTTGCTTGTTAGTATTGATATCACTAGTATTTTTATCAATGGCAGTTTTATTGGTATTAACTTTATCGTTTACCTTTTTCAATTGATCTTCTGTAGCCGCGCGGCCAGATACAGCCACAGGATTATCTACATTCCAATCTTTATTTTGAAGGCCTGTTACAAAACCTGTAGTACCGTCAATCGTTACAGGTTTTGCTGTACCTACTTTAATAGTATTACCCAAAGTCATGTTGATAGTTGTATCACCATTGGCTTGTGTAATTGCGGCATTGATATTGCTGCCGTCACCTTTGATGGTAACTTTAGAACCTAATAGGTTGTTTTTCGCACCACCTGTATTAGCATCGAAGTTAAGGCCTTTATCTATAGTGTCTTTATTGAATTTAATAGCATCATGAATCGTGCCTTTACCGGTATTGCCGATATTGCTCATCGATAAGTTACCAGTATCAGGGTCAAGGGCTGCATTGCCACCCAAAAGACCTTTTGTAGTGTTTGCTAAGTTACCCAAGGTATTTGCAACACCATATAATTGGCTACCGTTGATTGCATCAGTAGATTGTGCATTCACACGACCTGCAGCTACATTTGTAATGGTACGTTTTACTGTATCACTACCCACGCTAACTGTAGAGTCAGCACTACCACCGGCATAGTTTTTATACCATAAACCGTTTACCAATTGATTTGCTGTGCTTACTGTAGCATCAGTCTTGGAATTAGCACCTAATGCAACAGAACGTTCATGTGCTGCATTAGCAGAAACACCTAATGCCATAGAGTTTGTCTTCTCAGCTTTACTACTTAAACCTAATGCTACAGCACCTACCGCACCATCAGAAGTAGAAGATTGCACACCTATTGCTAGAGAATTACCACCAGATGCAACAGAACCATCACCAGCTGCAACATCAGCGTAGCCATTTGTCGTACTACCCCAGCCAAGTGCAGTGGAGTGAGAACTATTAGCTGTAGCATTCGTACCCAATGCAGCAGACCCCTGTTTAAAAGCCTTAGAACCATTACCAATAGCTACTGCCCAATCACCTCTAGATTGAGAACCATTACCCATAGAAATGGCACCGCCACCACCGGCTTTTGCATCATTACCTAACGCCATGGAGGAACCACCCCAAGCACGAGCATTAGAACCGAAAGCTTGGTCATTATCTTTACCTACAACAGTTCCATTCTCATCGATACCTGCCCACGCTTCGTTACCAAGTGCAAAACCATTAGTGGAACGAACGCGAGTACTATTACCGATAGCAACCGTATTATTCCCGCTCGTATATGAACTACGGCCGATAGCTACAGCTTGTGCCCCATCAGCACTAGTGCCGGAACCAATAGCAATTGCATTTACAACCGTAGTTGTAGCACTTTGACCGATAGCAATGCCACCAGTTCTTTGATTTGCCGGAACACTTTTCCCTTTATTATCATCAACAGTTACAGTCGCACCACGACCAATAGCGATACCAGCCAAAGTTCTACCCTCGTCCGTATCTCCTCTACCTACAGATGCACCAGTACCTACTGAAATACTATAATCACCCTTAGATGCTGTATTATCACCAATTGCGATACCACCGTCGTTTTCAGCTGTCGCTCCGACACCATTTTTAATCGGTGCCCCCAAGGCATCCGTAGGCATCATAACGCCTGTCAACATAACGGCAACTGCTGTAGCACCTACCATTTTAGAGAATACAACCGACAAAGAGGAACGTTTCGTCATGTTCTTTGCTGTTTCTGCCACAACAACATAGCAGCTCTTTGTGCGATTCCAAATCACTTTAAATACTCGATTCATTAATCTTTCTCCTATAAAACTTATAAAACCTACTAACCAACTATCTACATATTTAATGAAATAACAATGATGTATCGATGATGTATTAAGAATTCATCGACATTCTTGAATGTGTATATCTAAAATACCACATATTACGGGAAAAGTAAACTTTTTTTCATTTTATTTTCATAAAACTTTTGTGTTTAAATTATTAATAATTTCGATAAAATTAAATATACTGAATATTCTGCATAAATGCTGTATTTTTTAACTATTATTCACCAACTTTCATAAATAATACTAATATGCTCCATAATTATGTACTAATATCACACCATATGTAACCAATTTATTTTCTCTTCATTATCCTGTTTTATGATAGACCATATAATAGAATGATATCTTTTCATAAACAGATATCGTACAGTGTTTCTGCCATTTTGACTCAATGTACGTACACAATTACTACATACCTACTTAAGCCAATTAACTATTGCACAATCAATAAAGGTAACATTTTATTATATAGTAAAAGGAATGACAGGTGAAATTCAAATCGCCGTCATTCCTTTTTTTATTCTAAGGCACTCTAAAGGCGTATTGGCGGGCTTTATAGGCTTTATAGAAATAGAGCATATGTGTATAAAAACAATTTATATGATTACTCCATGTGTTTTTTAATTTTTATTGTTATACTGAAAGCAGAAAGGAGGAAGAAATCTATGTCAGAACTCAATATCTTACAACAAAATATAGATAAACCAAATACGGTTACAGAAGAAGATATCGTAGTTACACGAGATAATCAAACTTTCACAATCAAAGGTCGCTTTAATGGGGAAGAAGGCGTATTCACATATGATGCGGACGTTCAACCTAACGATCAGTTACAATTTCTGCATCACAATTTTACGGCCATCGTAAAAAAAATTACATATAAGGTGATTCAAGGTCAGCGAATCACCTTGATTGCAAAATTATATGCATAAAAATATCGGGGTATTGTTAATACAAACAACACCCCGATATTTTTTATCGGTCATACAATTATAAGAAATACAATACAACACAACAACACTTAATTCTTATAATTAAATCATCTAAAATTATTGAATTGTCGGTGCATTAATCGCTTTGCGAAGGTCCACTGTGTGAAGTTCGTCCATTGCAGGAGCCGCTTTTTCATCCACAGGTTTCACGCGATTATTGCCGTCTTTCATAGCTTCGTTCAAGCTGAAGATCACCATTTCATTCATGTAGAAAC
>NZ_JAWFXN010000018.1:0-13218 GCF_032575955.1 Veillonella parvula | reverse complement strand
ATGTCAAAACCCGCACTCTGGCATATGTTCAATCATATGATTGATTACCTATCATTGTTCAGTTTTCAAAGATCTGTTATCAATTTGCACTACTTCATTATTAAGTACTGTCGTAATTGACGACTTGATTATAATAACATTATGACCACTTTCATGTCAACACATTTTATAATCTTTTTGAAGTTCATTTTAAACCTCTAAGTGTATTGCTACACTCATTAAGAAACAGCCGCTCAAACGACTGTATGCATATTATAGTACAATGAAAATATAATCGCAACCCCCAATTCTCAATTTTACAAAATCTTCATTTTATTTTCATTTTCAACTATAAACCTAATAATTGATTTTACACAATTAATCATGTACAATGTAGCTGTAATAAAGAACTTTCAGCACAAATTAGTTTTCTTTTATTAGCATTTACCAATATGAATATTACATTATTGTAAGGAGATTGAGTATGAAACTATCAAAACATTTATTATCAAAAGCTGTAGCTATAGCTGCTATATGTGCTACTATGGGAACTACCACATTAGCTGCACCACAGGGCACATTTGATACTTCAGAAATTAATATTACTGGTCAAGCGTCTCGATCTGTAGCACCTAACTATGCGATTTTAACACTTGGTATTACAAGCCAAAATACCAATATCAATGCTGCAAAATCTAATAATGATCGTATTATGAGTAATTTAATTAGTCAATTAGCTAACTTAGGTGTTGCAAAAAAAGACATCTATACATCTAGCATTTCCATCAATCCAACGAGCGACTATCAAGACGGCAAACGCATCAATACAGGTTACAATGTATCAAATCATGTAACAGTTAAGATCAATAACCTTGATAACGTAGGAAAGGTTGTCGATGCCGCTGTTAGCGCTGGTGCTAACGACATCAACAACCTTTCATTCCAAAATGATGTGTCTCAACAATTATCTGATTCTTTAACTACAGAAGCGATTCAAAACGGTCGCCATAAAGCAGAAGTTATCGCAGCTGCCCTCGGTCGTACATTGGGACCAGTAAAAACTGTTTCCATTAGCACAACTGAAACTAGCACAATGGACTCTGGTTACTATCGTAACCCAGTAATGCTAAAAGCAGCTCTCGAAACTACTACGCCTGTAGAAAAAGGCTCTTTAATAGTTTCACAAGACGCTAACATCACTTATTATCTACAATAGAATTTTCCGGTACCACACCTTCGTGTACAGCTACAATGCCGCCTGTCAATTCATGATAGGTGGCATTTTCATATCCAAGAGATTTCCAGATTTCTAAAATCTCACTTTGATGCGGGTATCTACGTAAAGATTCTGGAAGCCAGGCATAGGAAGAGTTATCTTTGCTCAATTTTCCTATAATAGGCAATATATATGAAAAATAGAAGTTATATAACTGTTTAAACCCAAACATACTTGGTTTTGCAAGTTCTAACACCACAACCTTCCCCCCTGGTTTTACCACGCGTTGCATTTCAGACAATACCTGCTTAATATCTGGAACATTTCGCATTGCAAAGCCACTCATTGCAGCATCAAATGTATTATCCTCATATGGTAAGGCCATGGCATCACCTTGTACTAAATTTACTTGATTAAGTAAACCAGCAGCCTCAATACGAACACGACCTTGATTTAGCATTTCACTATTAAAATCTAATGCCTCTACCTTCAAAGTGGGCTCTTGACGTAATGCCTCCTTCGTAAATACACAAGTGCCACATGCCACATCAAGTACATATTGGTGAGGACCGATATTCATCGCTTTTACAGAGAATTTACGCCAAAAATAATCTTGTCCAAAGCTTAACACCGTATTCATTAAGTCATAGTTTTTTGCAATATTAGAAAAAACGCCTTGTACAAATTTCTCTTTATCTGCATACGTTTTAAATTCTTTAGTATTCATTATGGACCTTTCACAAATCAAGAACTATGTTCAAGAATTATATATGGCATAGTATACCACACTATAGGAACGCTAAAAAGAATCCTAATATATATACTCTATATAGTGACTATGTAATATATACATACCTACTAAAAACACTGGTATTTAGTATTTTCCGCTACATAATATAGAACTAAACACACATATTTATTTTTTACCTATATTCATAATAAATATATACGACTATCGATTATAATATCTATTGCCACCATTTCATGTTCGTTGTATAATGACATATGTCCATGTTGAAAGGATACTTTATCATGGGATTTTATTTGTTTTTATATAAGTATTGGAGTGTACTATGAATCGATTTGTAAAATCAATCAATAGAGTCAGTCTAATCCAACAAATTATCATAGGTTTGATTATTGGTATTTTAACTGCTCTTTATGTGCCCGATGTGGCCAATGAACTTGCTTTATTAGGAGTCCTCTTCGTTGGAGCGCTAAAAGGTATCGCCCCTATCCTCGTATTTTTCTTAGTAATTGCTGCGATTAGTAAACATCGCTCTGGACAAAAGACAGGTATGGGCTCTGTTATAACCTTATATTTACTAGGTACATTCCTATCTGCGGCTTTAGCAGTAATCGTAAGCTTCTTTTTCCCTACTACATTACACCTAGCAGCAGGTGCCGCCGATGCCGCACCACCACAAGGTATCGTAGAGGTTATGACAACATTACTAAAAAATGTAGTTGATAATCCAGTAAAAGCATTAATGACTGCTAACTACATCGGTATTTTAGGTTGGGCACTTATCATTGGTGGTGCTTTACGCCATGCACCGATGAATACGAAGGAAGTTATAGAGTCCATTGCACAAGCTATTACTACTGTAGTAGGTTGGATCATTCGATTCGCCCCTCTTGGTATTATGGGCCTTGTAGCAGAATCCATTGCTACTAACGGCATCGAAGCCTTGATTGGGTACTTTCAATTACTCGTATTATTACTTGGTTCTATGATCTTTGTAGCACTAGTAATCAATCCAATTTTATCCTTTATTTACCTTCGTCGTAATCCATACCCATTGGTATTCAAATGCTTACGAGAATCTGCAATCTATGCGTTCTTTACACGTAGTTCTGCTGCAAACATTCCCGTAAACCTTGATTTAGCCAAACGATTGAAACTTAATCCAGATATGTATTCCGTATCCATTCCATTAGGAGCTACAATCAATATGGGTGGTGCAGCAATTACAATCACAATCATGACATTAGCTGCGGCGCATACATTAGGTATCGTTGTAGATATTCCTACCGCAATCCTATTATCTGTTATTGCCACTATTGGTGCATGTGGGGCTTCTGGTGTTGCAGGCGGTTCCTTGTTACTCATTCCATTGGCTTGTTCCCTATTCGGTATATCCAATGATGTAGCAATGCAAGTTGTAGGCGTAGGCTTTATTATCGGCGTATTACAAGATTCCACGGAAACTGCACTTAACTCTAGCACAGATATCCTCTTCACGGCTACTGCTGATTATGCAAAACGCGGCTATCATCAAGATTGGAATTAAAACTTTCTTAGACGGTCCTATGAGACCGTCTTTTTTTATAAACAAATTTTATATTCTTTCACTAGGACTTTGTGAAAGTTATATATATCCTCGCCACCTAATTGTGTAAAAATGATATTATATATTTGGATTAACTAAATATAAACTTTCACCAAGCACTAATAAACTATATTGATTTTCTTCAATATAGTGGTATAATATAGTTAATGATAATAACTATTAGTAGATATATAGAAAGGAATCAACATGAAACAATACGATATTATTGTAGTTGGTACAGGCGGCGCAACCATCGTAGCTGATGCTGCGCTCAAAAAAGGCTTTAAAGTGGCAATCATAGAAAAAGGTAAATTTGGTGGTACATGTCTAACTCGCGGTTGTATTCCTACAAAAGTTATGGTTACAGCAGCTAATGCAATTCAAGAAACAAAAGAATTCAAAAAAATTGGCGTTAACGTTGGACCTGCTACTATGGACTGGCATACTGTGTCCAAGCGTACTTGGCATAAAATTGACGAATCTGCAGGCATCTATGATTATTACAATGCCTATGACAACGTAGATGTGTATCGTGGCGCAGCAAGCTTTGTATCTGATAAAGTGATGAACATCCATCTTAACGATGGGTCTGGCATTGTAGAAATTACAGCGCCTACAATTATCCTTGGTACTGGTGGCTATAGTAATGTACCTAATGTACCAGGTCTTCAAGAATCAGGGTTCCTTACTAGTGAAAGTCTCTTTGGTGATAAATTCCCTAAACAACCATATAAATCCCTTGCTGTACTTGGTGCGGGTCCGATTGGTGTTGAGTTCGCTCATGTATTTGATTCCGCTGGTACAAAAGTAACAATTCTACAACATAATGTACGTTTAGTTCCTAAAGAAGATGCAGATATATCGGAACACTTGCTTAACAACTACAGAGAACGTGGTATTAACGTACTTCTAAACCAAGACACTGTTGAAATCCGCCAAGAGGATGGCCTTAAAGTAGTAGTTACTAAAGATCGTACTACTGGCGAAATTACAGAAACTAAAGTTGAAGAAATCCTTGTAGCTGCAGGTATCCGTCCAGCTGTGGAAGAACTTCACCTAGAAAATACTGGTATTGAAACACGGCCTAAAGGCTGGATCAAAACTAACGAATTTTTAGAAACATCCGTTGATGGTATCTACGCTTTAGGTGATGTCAATGGGGAGCCGGCATTCCGTCACCGTGCAAACTACGAAGCAGATATCATTGCTCACAATCTCTTCTATGCAACAAGTGAAGATGATTACCGTTGGGCAAGGTATGATACATTACCAAAAGTTACTTTCTCCTATCCTGAAGTTGGTAGTGTAGGTCTCACAGAGGCTGAAGCTATCAAAGCGGGTTACAATGTAGGAGTTGGGAAGAACTTCTACTCCTCCACTGCAAAAGGCTATGCAATGGGTATCAACCCTGGAGATATAAACGATGGATTTGTAAAAATTGTGGTAGATAAAGACACCAACCATATCCTTGGTATGCATGTCGTAGGTCCTCAAGCCTCTATCCTCTTCCAGCCTTATGTGAACCTTATGAATAGTGGTGTAACTCCGTTGACAGCAATCAACGAAGAAATTGCTTCTGAACGCACTAAACGTTTACGTGAAAAAGGTATTACTCGTGAAATGGACCCTAGATCCGTTATCACTGTAGGCGAAACTATGAGCCCACATCCATCCCTCGTCGAGGTTATCATGTGGACACAAGTGTACTACGAAAATCGTTGGTAATACAACTATAGTTATAAATAATAAAAGGACTAAACCTAGGCGCAGTCCTTTTGTTGCAAACATATCTATTGTAAAAAAAATATTCTAACATAAGAGCACTATCAACCGATATTTTATAGTATCGGAATCGCAAAAAAGAGCCAAAGGCATTGCCTTCGGCTCTTTTCTTATTAATCATCAATAGATAGGTTAGCGGCCCATATCTATATCAGAACCCCAAACGAGATTTGTTTTACGACCATCGAAGCCTTGATCTGGCTCAGGTGGTAATTTATAGGATTTAGATTGTTCTACATAAGCACCTGTCTCAGCATCTACTGTAACAACTACTTTTTTACCATCTTGATGCATAGTCACATAGTATAAAACTTTACCATTATGAGCTTCAATTTTCCAGCCCTTCATAACAGCATCATTTCCAAGTTGTTGTTTTGCAACACGTTCTGCTTGCGTTGATTCAATAACTTTATCTTTATTGAAAATCTCACCAATAACTTTCTTAGGTTTGCCCCCCTCTTCCATATCAGAAGCATTACCAGTGATTACATCAATTTTCATCTTGTACTGATGATACTTACTATAACCAACTACTTTATAACCATAGTTCAAGTCATTAGAGTTGAGCTCTACAGAATGAAGCGCCGCATTAGGATAGCGATTTTGGAAAATAGTTCCAATTTGGCTCATAGTCATAACTATGGACTCGCCAGGTGCACGTTTTACAGAAATATCCGTACTTGTTTCAGGCTTTGTTTTGCGTGCATCTGCCACACTTGGTGTAGCAACGGATAACATGCCCACTGCTAATACCCCCGTTAATGCCATAGAAATCAACTTTTTATTCATTATAATCCTCCTACTAGATATCATGTTTCTATTAATCAAACTATTAGTACACTAGAATTTCTATAAGTTCATGCTATATTCAGCAACACGAAAAATATGTAAATAGTCATATCATTTAGACAATATACTATAAACCTTCATTAGATGCAAGTCGCCCATCTACATCAGTCATAATCAGTTTATAGCATGTAGCCACTAAAGGTACACCGATCAACATACCAGTAACCCCCATCAAACTACCGCCTACGATAACGGCAGCAAATACCCACAAACCTGGTAATCCGACAGAGTTACCTACAATTTTAGGATAAATAAAGTTGCTTTCAATTTGATGAAGTACCTCTAAAATAATTACATAGATGAGAGCATCCATAGGGCTAACAGTAAGTAGCATAACGGCTCCAATGATACCACCAACATAAATACCTAATAGTGGAATCAAACCAGTTAGACCAATTACACAGGCAATCGTTGTAGCATATTCAATATTAAATAGCCATAAAGTAATTCCTACCATCACGCCTAGAACCAAGGCATCTATAAACTGACCTACAAAAAAATTACTGAATGTTTGAACTGCTACGCGAGTTACATAACTAACTCGATTTACCCACTCATCTGATGCATATGCCTTTAATATACGTTTACCTTGTAACATAAGGCGTTCCTTATCAAGCAACATATAAACAGCAAAAATTAAGCCAAGACCTATGTTTAAAGTCCAAGACAATACGGTGCCCATTGCATTTACAATATATGTGCCACCTTTTGTCCCCCATTCACGAGTATATTTAGCAATATTCTCTCCACTTAGGGCATCTATAATCGTTTGATTCGACGCCATTGGAACTGTTTCTGTAATATGTTGCATCCATGTTTGGAAATCCGTATACAATTGCGGTGATGCAGCTACAATAATCGACATAGAATGAATCAATTGAGGTAAAGCCATCCGAGCAATAAAATACACAATAACACTAATTGTTACAAAGGATAGCAAAAGACTCAACGGGCGACGTATTTTATACTTCCATCCAGAGCCACACTTGGGCCATAGCCATCGTTCATAACGAACGACTAGAATATCCAATACGAAAGCAATACAAGCACCCACAATGAGCGGAACAAAAGCCGTAAAGATAGCGTCAAGACCACTAGCAATATCACTTATACGTAGTGCCATCATAATCATAATGCCCGCTAGTATAATAGCTCCTATGAGCTGTTTGTAATATTTGAATTCTTTCATAATAACCTACTTCACATAACACTATTAATAAGCTACACCTATATAACTATACGATTCTCACATCGCATACATTACCAAAGCATAATGAACATTGTATGACCTAGGATTGTATGCAATTTTAGTATAACACAAAAGTCCACCTTGTCGCATGCTCGAATTCTCGATAAACAAGAGAGCATGATTGAAGGTGGACTTATTGTAGGACTAATCTAGATTAGTCTAGAGATTAGCGATGAATATAAACGTCTACACGACGGTTTTCAGCTTTACCTGCTGCTGTAGAGTTAGTTGCAACTGGTTTAACATCACCATTAGCAATACCGATAAGACGATCGGCAGATACACCATGGTTAACTAAATATTGAGCCACATGTTGTACGCGGCGTTCAGACAAAGCAATGTTGTATTGTGGATTTGCATCAGTATCAGCGTTACCCATCAATTTAACTTGGTCTTGAGAATATTGGTTAGCAGCATTTACAGCAGCTGTTAAGTTTGGATATTGGTCCGCACGAGCAACATCTTGGTCGGAGTCAAAGTAGATAGATTGTACATAGTAGTCCAATTTAGGAGTTTTATATGCAGGCGCTTCTACAGTAGGAGCTGGAGCCGGAGTGTATACAGGAGCTGGCGCTGGAGTGTATACAGGAGCTACGGATTTATGACCGCCGAAACGGTAAGATAATCCTACTACAGGACCTTGGAAGGAAATATTAGACTTATCATCACGTTTAGTATTGATATAACGATACCCTGCATTAATATCCCAGTCTTGGTTAACTTTATAACCTAAACCTGCTTCCCAAGTAGTAGTTCTCTTAGTCCCTACACCCGCTTTACCATAAACGTCTACTTTGGAGCCAAGGTTAGCTTTACCAATTACACCTAATTGAGCAATATTATTTGCTTTAGGGAATGTATCACCAGAAATGTGAGCATAACCACCATATACTGCGAAATTTTTGTTCAAGGATTGAATCAAATTAACTTCTTGCATTCTATCACTATAGCTAGTGCCGAACATTTTATCATTCAAACCATGGTATTGGTATTGCAACGCTGTTTTATCTGTGAAAGCGTATGTTACACCACCATCAAAGTTCCATTTTGCATCAGAAGTCCAAGCTTTAGTTTTTGCTTTAGAATCAGACGCACCAAGATCAACTTGAAACTCACCTTTATTGAATTGAGTTTGAGGAGTTGCACCTGCTACGGACACACCTACAGCAGCAACTGCCAATAAAGCTAATAATTTTTTATTCATTATAATTCCCTCCAAAAACAGCCCTTATAATACTTAGGCTTTGGTAATAATATGCTTATAGTTTACACAATTTTTCAATATAATTCAACATTCTTCATGAATATTTGATGAATTTTTGGTTATATCTATCTATAAATATTATAAATATAAATATTTAAACCCTCTCTATTGCCGAATCACTGCGATTCTCTGCACATATTACATTCCCGAAATTATAATACTATTTATCTTTTTTAAGATTCTCTAACAATAATAAAATTACTGGTCTTATAAGTTCATCAAAATCATTATTATATATACTAATAGATCTAACTATAATTGAACGAATAAAAGCTCCCTTATGCACTAAGGAAGCTTTTATCATTTCATATGTATATCCCTTACATATATACGTGAAATCAGAAGTTTCTGGTCAGATAACACATTCCCCAATGTGTCATTTTTTTCACATTACGTATTGTACATCAAAAATTTTTAATAGACAAGAGTTTATTCACTTCTTTTTCATGAATCCTTCTAAAACTTTCAATGTGAAAAAGAATTTACATCTCATTAAACAACCTTATGTTGCCATGTTCCTCGAATAAATCTCAAATAAGAACAACATAATCTTAGAGACTGATCGAAGCACAAAGATAACCATGCCCCAAAAAGCCCTAAACCTAGTGTAATGCACAATAAATAAGTAATAATAGGACGAATGATTGCTACGCTTACAAGAGAATATTTCATGATGTAATATGTATCTCCTGCCCCTTTCAACACACCGGAATACACTTGCTGTAATGCTTGAGGGAATGCAGCGATAGCCATAATGCCCATCAAAGTGGCTGAAAGTGTAACAACATCACTTTCACGAGTATATAACTGTACTAAAAAATCACCAGGACCCATAAAGATTAATGCACTTACAAGGCCCACGACTAAACCAATACGAGCACCAATTTTACCATAAGTACGTGCAATATCTGGTCGTTTGTGTCCCAGACTTTGCCCCGTATGTGATGCACCTGCAAATCCAAGACCCATCGCAAAATAGTAAAATATATCCATTAAATTCATACATACGTAATGTGCTGCTAAAGGTACCGCACCTAAGGAAGCAACAATCATAGTGTATGTATACATACCGAACCGCTCAAAGAACTGTTCTCCTAAAGAACTGCCACCGACATGAAACATTGTATGTAATACGGGCCTTTCAAAAGTCCATTTCGACGGATGGCGCAATGTTAATCCAGTAGAAGTATGTTGTGAAATCGTACGCAACAACAATAATGCAATAATAGCACTACTGATCATAGTGGATACACCTGCCCCCATAACGCCAAGTTCAGGGAAGAAACCAATACCATAAATCAAGAAGAAATTCATTATCGTATTCAAAATATTCCCTACTACATTAGATTTAAAAATAACTTTAGTGTTACCATATCCAATGAGTGCAGCCCCTACGATTTGGCTAAAGGACTGAAATATTAAGCTAATAACTATGAAACGACCATACCAAACGGCTGTTTCAATATAGCCATCTTCAGCACCCGTAAAACGTAGAATATGCTCTAAGTTCAAGAAACATATCAATAATAACGGTACATAAATTAAAAAATTCAATAAAATAGATTGCTTGAGTACGGCATTCATACCATCTACATCACCTTCACCATGACGACGAGCTATAATTGCTGTCACAGCAATGGATAAGGCTCGACAAAAGATGAGCATTACCATCTCAGGTTGACCCATAATGCCTACCGAAGCAAGAGCTGACGCACCTAAGGCACCAACCATCGCCAAATCAATGGCAGTCATAAATTGTAACATCAAGCCTTGTAATGTAGCTGGCCAAGCTATTTTTAAATAATTACCATATAGCTGCTTTGTAGTTCCTACAGGTCCTAATCGTTCTACAACAGGCAACATGGTGTCTATTGAAAGCCATCGTTGTATACGGTCTAACATCCTATCTCCTATTCATGTAAGATCATATAGTAAAGGCATTACTTCACCTCTTATATCTATTGTATTATATCATATAACATATGAGAAATCATTCATATGTTATGCTTTTTAAATAAGAATATATATCAAAATAGCAAAAAAGAACCTCTTAGACGAAATGTATATACCCTATCAAGTACAACAATGTATAAGAGGTTCTTTAGTTTTACAGGAAAATAACTATCTTAGACTATTATCAAAATTAGTTCTCAACTCTTAACCTTTAGAGGCTAATAATTGATTTACTACGGCACGCAAGTCATCTAAGCCTTGTTTAGTTTCAGCCAATTCTTGACGTTGACGTTCATTTTCAGCTTCCAATGTATTTAGACGTGCTGCTTGATTAGCAATAACAGTTTTTTGATTACTATTCTCTTTTTTGAGGCTAGATACTTCGTCTTGCATTACATAAACAGAGCTAATAGGACCTGCTTTATAACGCTCTGGGATAGCGTCTTTTCTTTCACGACTACCACCAAATTTATGCGTTATACCTGCATTTACCATGTTGTGGCTAGTACCAAGTGAAACACCTACATTGAACATAGTATCTTCAGTTCGATAATGAGCAATGCCGATAGCACCCGCAGTTTCACCACGGTAGTTACCAATACCAGCCATAATTTGTGTTGGTTCCAATGGATCATATTGAATTGGTTTCAACGCGGCCATAGCTGCCGCATGAGCACCAACACGTTGTGTTTCAGTACCGACACGGTTAACAGCTTCTTGTAAACCAGCATTAGATGCTTTCAATTGGCTAACATTTACTGCATCAGTATCAGCTGCGCCAGGCGCTACTCCATGAATTTTGTTGCCACCATTATTTAAGCCGTCTACAGTAAGTGATACAGGGCTAGCTGCTGTATCTGCAGGAGTAATAGTCATACCACCCCCATTAATTGTAGTAGAGTTGCCAGCTGCATCTTTCACAGTTGTACCTGCAGGAGTGATTTTAGTAGATACACCGTTTTCATCACCTACAGTAACACTGTTTAGGCCTTTTAAGTCTTTAGCCAAGCCATATGTGAAAGTAGTTCTATCTTGGTTAACTACAAGATTATCACCAGCTTGGAATTTTACGGTATCACTACCTTGTACTTTTTCAACAGTACCTCCTGCAGCTGTTACCTTCCATGCAGATATATCTTTAACTTGTTGTTTACCAGTCTCTGTCAAGTTGCTCAAATCTTGATTTGCTGCATTATCGATTTTTGCTTTAGTTTGATCATCAATCTTAACAGTTACATCTTCACCATTAGCTATAGTTGTTAAACCGTTTTCGCCTTTAATATTGAATTTTACATCGCCTGTACTCAACGATTTTTCATCAGTCAAACCAGAGTTACCACCTAAAGAAATCTTACGAGCAATAGCTGTCGTGTTTTTGTCGATATTAGCTTTATTGGTTGCGATGTTATCCTTATTAGTTGCAATATCACTAGTATTTTTAGTGATAGCCGCTTTGTTATCAGCAATATTTTGTTTATTCGCAGCAATATTGTCCTTATTAGTTGCAATATCAGCAGCATTTCTATCAATTGCAGCTTTATTATTAGCTATTTTTTGCTTGTTATCCGCAATAGCATCAGCATTTTTACCAATCTTATCTGTATTATCAGCAATGTTGGCTTTGTTTTCTGCTACTTGATCATCAACATGTTTCAATTGATCTTCTGTGGCGGCACGTCCAGAGACAGGCTGTGTTTGACCCGGAGTCCATGCAGTGTTAGTCAAACCCGTTACTTGAGGTGTTTCTACACCTTCTGTAGCTTTCACTTTTGGTGCTGTAATGGTTTGATTTGCTTTTACAGTATTGAAAGTTACGTCTTGTTTAGTAGCAATTGTGAAGTCTTTACCATTTTGAGTAATGGAAATGTTATCACCATCGATAAACTTAACTGTATTGCCACCTTCAACTTTTTCGGCAGTATTACCATTAGCTACTACGTTCCATGCGGATAAATCTTTAACTTGTTGTTTACCAGCATCTGTTAAGTTGCTCAAATCCGTATTTGCTGCATTGTTGATTTTATTAGCCGTAGCATCATCTAATTTGACAGTTACATCGTCTCCATTAGCTTCAGTAACAATACCATTTTGCCCTTTAATATTGAATTTCACATCGCCTGTACTTAAGGATTTCTCATCGGTTGAACCAGTATTACCACCTAAGGAAATCTTACGACCAATAGCTTCTGTATTTTTATCAATATTAGCTTTATTGGCTGCGATATCGCCAGCATTTTTAGTGATGGCCGCTTTGTTATCTGCAATATTTTGTTTATTCGTCGTAATATTATCTTTATTAGTTGCTATATCGGCTTTATTAGTTGCGATATTATCTTTATTAGTTGCTATATCGGCTTTATTAGTTGCGATATTATCTTTGTTAGTAGCAATATCTACTGCATTTTTATCAATTGCAGCTTTATTATCAGCTATTTTTTGTTTGTTATCCGCAATAGCCTCTGCATTTTTACCAATCTTATCTGTATTGTCAGCAATCTTGGCTTTATTTTCTGATACTTGATCATCAACATGTTTCAATTGGTCTTCTGTGGCTGCACGACCAGATACAGGTTGTGTTTGACCTGGAACCCAC
>NZ_JAWFXN010000017.1:0-17888 GCF_032575955.1 Veillonella parvula | reverse complement strand
TGGCTCCTCGAGTAGGACTCGAACCTACGACCGATCGGTTAACAGCCGATTGCTCTACCGACTGAGCTATCGAGGAATGGTACGATTGTTATTATATGTTAGTTTAATTATAAAAGCAAGCATTTTTTTTAGAACACTATAAAATAGATATTGTCAATTATGACTAAAAGACATAACTTTATAAATAAAATTAGTTATCAATAATTTTGATGAGAGAGTCATTAAAATTAATAAAATCTATAGAGCTTATTAACTATAGATATTTACTGCGTTCTAAGGTGATTGTATGGCTCCAAATGAATGGGAGTTAGCAATATAAGTATATTGAAGATAATCGGTATACATATGCATTATAGAAAAGTTTAAAAGATTTAGTTGAAAAGTAGTATCAGTTAAGACAAAAGTGTATTTATCTTATTAGATATAGTCTATGTTTGTGGTTCATTTTAAACCAAATTTATATATAAGAAAGTAGGTAAAAATGTAAGATATTAAAATCTTATTGATATGTGATAGACTATGACTTTTATCACAAAATGGGGCTTTTTTAGTGACTGGAGAATAAAGTCTATGTAGGCTATTGAAAAACCGAAATATATACAAAAATATTCGTGAAAACAATTCTCAAAAACTGGAAAAGCATTGAGAAAACTGTATAGGTGAGACGTTGAATCCCCTTATATTGTGTGCTACGATTTATGTATAGAGTTAATCTCATCGGTTTGAGATAGATATTCTTTCATATGTTTGAGAATTTTATTTTATCTCATCGGTATTAGAATTAATATTCAACTATTTTCCTGAGGAGGGATTATCTTGCGCGAGATTCAAGTATCTGAAATCACAAAAACAGTCCGTCAAATGTGTATGGACGCAGCTTACCACTTGCCAAAAGACATCTATGAAGGTTTGAAAAAAGGCCGTGAAACAGAAGAGTCTTCAGTAGGTCGTATCGTTCTTGATCAAATTATTAAAAATGCAGAAATTGCCGATGCTGAAGATCGTCCATACTGCCAAGATACTGGTATGACTATGGTATTCTTAAAAGTTGGTCAAGATGTTCATTTCGTTGGTGGTGATCTTACAGAAGCTATCAATGCTGGTGTTGCAGCTGGTTATGTTGAAGGTTATCTTCGTAAATCCGTTGTAGCTGAACCATTGTTCAACCGTAAAAATACACAAAATAACACACCTGCAATCATCTACACTGAAATCGTTCCTGGCGATAAAGTAGATATTCAAGTAGAATTAAAAGGTTTCGGTTCTGAAAATAAATCCGATGTAGCTATGCTCGTACCTGCTGATGGTGTGGAAGGCGTTAAAAATGCAGTCCTTGAAATCGTAAAACATGCAGGCCCTAACCCATGCCCTCCAATCGTACTCGGCATTGGTATTGGCGGTACTATGGACCAAGCAGCTGTTATGTCCAAAAAAGCGTTGCTTCGTGACATTAGTGTACCTCATAAAGATGCAGACTATGCAAAATTAGAAGAAGAAATCATGGAAATGGTTAACAAAACTGGTATTGGACCACAATTGGGTGGCACTACAACTTGTATCGGTGTAAACATCGAATGGGGTGCAACTCACATCGCAGGTCTTCCTGTTGCAGTTACTATCATGTGCCATGCTGCTCGTCATGCTCACGTAGTACTTTAATCGATAGGAGGTAAAAACAATGGCTGAATCAATTCGCATTAATACTGAAGAATATAATGAAGAGTTTTCCCGCAAATTAAAAGTTGGTGATAGCGTTCTTATTACTGGTAAAATTTACTCCGCTCGTGACGCTGCTCATAAAGTTATGACTGAAGCTTTAGCGCGTGGTGAAAAATTGCCAATCGACTGGACAAATAAGTTTGTTTATTATCTTGGACCAACACCTGCAAAACCTGGTGATCCAATTGGTTCCGCTGGTCCTACAACTTCCGGTCGTATGGATGCTTACACACCAACAATGCTTGATCAAGGTATCAAAGGCATGATTGGTAAAGGTTCCCGTAAACCAGAAGTAGTTGAATCCATGAAGAAAAATGGTTGCACATACTTCGCAGCAGTTGGTGGCGCGGCAGCATTGATTGCAAAATCCATCAAAAAATATGAAGTACTTGCTTATGGTGAACTTGGACCAGAAGCTTTGGCTGAATTGACTGTTGAAGATTTCCCTTGCATCGTAGTTGGCGATACTGAAGGTAATAACTTCTACGAATTAGGCCAAAAACCTTACAGAAAAATCTAATATCACCATTGAGTGATTGAAAGAGGCTTGCTGAAGCAAGCCTCTTTTTGTTGTTAAGCTATAATCATAAGATGTTCATCCGTTACGTGTAGAGTTTAGTCTACCGATTCTGTCGGTTTTATGATAATATACATATAGATTTTATACATTCAATTTGAGTGAGGCGATAACATGACTTCTGTAGAAACTATTCGTCAGTCAACTCGCAACGCGATGGCTGAATTACTTGATTTAGCAAAGGTTCGCGAAGGTCAATTATTCGTTGTTGGCTGTTCCACTAGCGAAATTGTAGGTAAAAAAATCGGCACTGACTCTCACCTTGATGTGGCTCAGGTCGTATTTGATGAAATATACAATGCTGTTAAGGCTAAAGGACTTAACTTGGCGATTCAATGTTGTGAACATATTAATCGTGCACTTGTTATGGACCGTAGCGCTATGACATGGGAGGAGGAAGTTAATGTTGTTCCTCAACGTCATGCGGGTGGTGCCCTGGCTGTGGTGGCGTACGAACATTTTGATGATCCTGTGATGGTTGAATTTATTCAAGCTGATGTGGGCATCGATATTGGAGATACTTTCATTGGTATGCACATGAAACACGTTGCAGTGCCTGTACGTCTTTGTGTGAAAGAAATTGGGAAAGCACATGTGACCGCTTGTCGTATTCGTCCGAAGAGCATTGGCGGTGAGCGTGCTGCATATAATGAAGCATTGATGTAGGGGGATAGTATGTCAAACCTAATACCGTATTTTGTATTAGCCGTCGTGGCATTGGGATTCTTTGCTGTTTGCTATGCTGTATTTAGCGGTGGTGATGGTGAAAGTAAGGCAAAAGAAAAATCCTATAAAAACATAAGTAATAAAAATAATCTTAAAGAGCATCATGATGTTATATTTGCAACGGAGTCGCAAGAGGGCAATGTAACAATCACACATACGAGTGGAACTAATGTATATACTGCATCAATTCCGGATACAGTTGAAACGGTGGTCGGTGAAGAGCGAGAACCGGCTGAACCTCTGGTTGATCCTATAGATACCTCTTATAATAGAAGAAGTACTCTAAAGTCTAATTCAAGTCATGTTTCAGAGGGAGAATATGCGTTAGCATTAGGTTCGGATAATGGAACACCAATAGGTTCGGATAATGGCACTCCAATAGGGGATGAAACCATTGTGATGACAGCCGTATCAGATCTTAAGCAAGCTAATCAAGCTAATCAAGGTGTTACTCCGTTGGTGGATAAAACTATTGTCCTCGATGTTGTTACAGATGAACTTCTCAATAACGCAAACTCTGTTGAAGATACAATTGCTATGGGTGAATCTGTGGAAGCCTTTGAAGCTGATGAAGCGGATAGCATAGATGCTACGCAGATGATAGGTGGTGCGAACGAAATACAAACCGCGGAAGGCCCATCGGTATTAGATGAAACGCGTTTGTTTGATGCTTCTGAAATTGAAGCACAATTGGCGGCAACAAGTTTAACTGAAGAGGAGGAACCGCATGGTCAATGGGCAAAAGCGGCGCATGAGGATAAATGCGTTGAGTTGGCTATAGCACCATTTGTTCATTCCTTTGGGGTGTTACATGGTGATACGCAACACTATGTAGAATCTATTACAAGAGATGCTTTAGCAGCTCTCAATATTACAAAAATTGTTGAAGTGAATGCATTACTAGAGAATATTGTTATTCAAGAAGCGTTGATGAGTATGCAAAAGGCATATGCCGCTACAAATACAGAGTGGATGAAGTCCGCTGCGTTAGGTGCTTTTCTAGATGTGGTTCAATCTCCTAAATCTAGTACGCCATACCTCGTAGCTTTTGATGCATTACGTGTATTACCTCATTTAACTTTAGGTCACTTCCAAGTTATGGCCTTAACATTATTGTTACAATATTCTAGAAACTCTAATAACTATGGATTGATTCATTTCCAACATTATGTGGAAAAATATATTGAGCCATTCATCTCTGATTTGCCTCGAAATGATTCCTTCTATCGCCAGCTAGACTATTTACGCTGTACACAAGAAGAACAAGAGCCTATCACTTTATGCCAAGTGTTGTCTAATTCATATCCGTTTGTATTTAACTATCGTGGTTTTTCTAAGGAAGAACTCTTCCGTGCTACAGATGGTCATGGTGTAGATCCACGTTATGTGGTGCGTAGCTTGAACTCCAATCTTTATAAATTAGCCTTGGTAGATGAGTCTTTGGCACCACAATTCTTTAGACAAACACGAATTTCTAATGCGATGGTTCAACGTGATCTTTTAGCTCTGATGAAGAGCAAACCTACTGCTTTCAGGGGCCAAGAGGCGCGTGATATTATGGATGATATTTCACCGGTTCTATTGGACTTAGCTGATGTCTTTGATAGCACGCCAATGTCTAAAATTAGCTTAACATTGTTAGGCCTTTACTTAGGCCGTGCTCATGTGAAAGCAACCATTGGTGAAGAATTTGATTTGTCTCATTGGTTCTAATGTATAATTTTAAGCACTATATAGTTTGAAAAATTATATAATATAGTTATTAATATGGGTATATACTTAAAACCGTTATATACTTTATGAGTCGTGTAATAAAAAAGTCTCTCAAGATAATCTTGAGAGACTTTTTAGTTTGTTAAATTTAATAGCCATTAAGTATTAAAAGGTGTTAAAGCCGAATTCTTCAATGTCTTCAATGTTTTTAATTGTTACGGTGCGCCCTGTAATATCAATGAGACCTTCATCGCGAAGGCGCCCTAGTTCACGGCTAAGGGCTGTGCGAGATACATTGAGTACCTCAGCCATTTGCTCGCGGTTATGGGGTAATTGAATTGTGTTAGAATGCTGACGTTTATAAATATCTGTTAAGTACGCAAAAATCTTTTCGCGCATCCCTTTTAATGTGAGGTAGTGGACTTTTCTGGTTAATAGAATTGCTTTTTCAGATAAATCCTCTAATAGATTAGATAGGATTTTAGTTTGGCATTGATGACAATCCGGCAATGTTTTAATAAAGGTTTCAAGCGGAATAAACATAATTTTAGTTGCTTTTGTTGCCTTAATGGTAGCAGGCCATAAAGGCTGTTTACTAAATAGTAGTGCTTCTCCGAAAATATCTGATTGCTCTAAGTTTGCCATAATAACCCGTTGGCCCATTACATTTTCACGAGTTAGTAAAGCGCTGCCCTCAAGGATGACGCCGATACCCTCCATAGGATCTCCAGCGAGGGCTATAAAATCGTTTTTTTTGTAACTGTGGATGATAACTTTGGCATTATTTAAATAGCCACGTAGTTCTGGCTCTCCTAATGTATTGAATAAAGGACATTTCACGAGGGTGGGCATATATTGATTAATGATATCGTTTGAAAGTATTTGTTTCATAGGCACCTCCGGTGTGATAAAGTCTATAGCAATTAAAAATGATTATTGTATAATAAAAGTATAAGACCAAATGGTCTACCTGTTCCATAAGGGGAGTCAGGAAAATTTTTGAAAAAGTTTTTATTTGTTGCTCAAGCTACAGAAATTGTATCATCTTTACGTTATACTTTCAAATGTAATCAATCAGACAACTGATAAAACATCAGTGTAATGTATAGGTTTTATATTATCTAGCTTGACTGCGAGGAAGTCTCGCAAAGGAGGATTTTCAAATGAGCATGTTCTGTTATCAATGCGAACAATCTGCAGCACCAGGTGGCTGTACTGTACAAGGTGTATGTGGTAAAACTGCACCAGTTGCTAACTTACAAGACGAATTAACTGCTGCTTTAGTTGGCTTGGCTCGCGCTTTAGACGTAAAGGGTCATACTAAAGAAGGTATCGATTATATTATGCGCGGTTTGTTCATGTGTGTAACAAACGTAAACTTCTCTGAAGACCGCGTTCAAGAATTCATTGACGAAGTAAATGCTTACCATGCAAAAGTGGATAGCGCTCAACAAAACTTTGATTGGGAACAATTGTGGAAAGGTGAAGAAGACATCGTATCCCTTCGCTCCACATTATTGTTAGGTATGCGTGGTATGGCTGCGTACGCATGGCATGCTGCTCGCCTTGGCTTCCACGATGCTGATGTTGACGCTTGGTTCGTTAAAGGCATGGTAGAATTCGCTAAAGATCACAGCGCTGAAGAATGGCTTGATCTTTTGATGGAATTTGGTCAAATTAACTTGAAATGTATGGCTGTTCTTGATAAAGCTAATACTGAAACATATGGTACACCTGTACCAACTACAGTTCCTTTGACTGTAGAACCAGGTCCTTTCATCGTTGTAACTGGTCATGACCTTCATGACTTGAAACAATTATTGGAACAAACTGATGGTAAAGGTGTAAATATCTATACTCATGGTGAAATGTTGCCTTGCCACGCTTATCCTGAATTGAAGAAACATCCTCAATTGAAAGGTAACTTCGGTACTGCATGGCAAAACCAACAAAAAGAATTTGTTGATGTTCCTGGCGCATTCTTGTTCACTACAAACTGCATTATGCCACCAAAAGAAAACTACAAAGCTAATATCTTCACTACAGATATGGTAGGTTTTGATGGTTGTGCACATATCGAAGAAAAAGAAGATGGTACTAAAGACTTCTCCGCAGTTATCAACCGTGCTATCGAATTGGGCGGCTACAAAGAAGCTCAAGAATTCACTGGTATCAACGGTGGTCATGAAGTAACTACTGGTTTCGGTCATGGCACAGTATTGGGTATTGCTGATAAAGTAATTGATGCTGTAAAAGCTGGCGCAATCAAACACTTCTTCTTGGTAGGTGGTTGTGACGGTGCTAAAGTAGGCCGTAACTACTACACTGAATTCGTTAAACAAACTCCAAATGATACTGTAGTATTGACATTGGCTTGTGGTAAATTCCGTTTCAACGACATGAACATCGGCGAAATCGGTGGTATTCCTCGTATCCTTGATATGGGTCAATGTAACGATGCTTACTCCGCTATTCAAGTAGCAGTAGCTTTAGCTGGTGCATTTGAATGTGATGTAAACGACTTGCCATTGACATTGGTATTGTCCTGGTACGAACAAAAAGCGGTATGTATCTTGTTAACATTGTTAGCATTGGGCATCCGTAACATTTACATCGGACCTTCCTTGCCTAAATTCTTCTCCAGCAATGTATTGAACATTTTGGTAGAAAAATTCCAATTACATCCAATTACAACTCCAGAAGCTGACATGAAAGCTATCTTGGGCTAATAGGATCTATTAATCTGTTAACTACAGTCCTACGTCCCCTCTCTTTTATGATTTAGGACTGTTGTTATAAATAACGCACCTTGGGTTTGCCTAAGGTGCGTTTTTTTACTATTTTTGTGAAAGCTATCTATTGGTGGCTGTATATTGATGGGGCCCTATTTCGTATCTACAACTTAGTTAAAAAGGAAGGACTATACTTCTTTGCTCCTCGTGACCTGATGTCGCTGCATAAGTATAGTCCTTCCTTTTTATAACTGTAGATATGGAGGTGTCCCATCAATATACTGCTCTTTGATAGTTTTCATATAAATAGTAGTCCCTCATAGACGCACAAAGATGCCTCTAATGTGTATATAGACATTTATCAATATTGATTGTTATACTATAGGTAAGTAAGAACTTTCTCATATTATTTGTGTGTATGTAGAGGCATATATGAATAGTATTTTTGATATTATAGGACCTATCATGATTGGTCCGTCTAGTTCGCATACAGCGGGTGCTGCTCGGCTAGGCAAGATGGCGCGGTGTATTTTTCGTGCTACTCCCAAAAAGGTAGATTTAACATTATATGGATCTTTTGCAAAAACTTATAAAGGGCATGGTACGGATCGTGCTTTGATTGGCGGCTTATTAGGTTATAAAGAGGATGATGCGAACATCCGAGTTGCCCATGAATTAGCGAAAAAAGAGGGGATGGAGTTTTCTTTTATTGAGTCTCCTCTTGATGTAGGGCATCCGAATGTGGTGCGTTTTGATATGTATGATGAACATAATCGTCATATGACTGTTATTGGTCGCTCTCTCGGCGGTGGTCAGATTATGATTACCGAAGTAGATGGAAATGATATGTCCATTACAGGAGATGAGTTTACGCTCGTTGTGTTCCATGAGGATAGACCTGGTGCGATTTCTCTTGTGAGCCAAGCATTGAGTGAGTCCGATATTAACATCGCTACGATGCGCGTATTCCGTAAGGGCAAGCATAAGGATGCAGTCATGGTTATTACTACAGATACAGTGGTAAATCCTATTACAGTTCAGTTTATGCGCGAGTTTCCAGGCATCCAGGATGTGATGACCTTTGAAGCATTATAGGAGGGCGAATGATGAGTTATGCATATGATACAATTGCAGATATTATTCGCCTAGGTGAGGAAAACAATATTTCTTTTGGCGATGTAGTATTGCGTTATGAATTAGAGAATTACGACCGCAGTGAAGACGCGGTTGTTCGTGAAATAGAGAATCGCTTAGATATTTTTGAAAGCTCCATTCAAGATGGCATAGCTTATGCGGAGAAAACGGCTTCTGGTATGTCCGGTGGTCAAGCGGCACAGCTTAATGGGCAAACACCTCGTTTTATGAGTGATATTGCGTATAAGGCAATGACGTATGCTATTGCTGTAAATGAGGCAAATGCAAAGATGTTCCGCATTGTTGCTTGTCCTACGGCGGGTTCTTGTGGTGTTATGCCTGGTGCTGTGAAAGCCGTAGCGGACCACTACCAATTAGATAGAGCTACAGTGGTAAAAGGCTTCTTAGCTGCGTCTGGTATTGGTAATGTAGTAGCAAATCGCGCTTGTGTTGCTGGTGCTGTTGGCGGTTGCCAAGCGGAAATCGGTACAGCGGCGTGTATGGCGGCAGGGGCCATTGTTGAAATGATGGGTGGATCACCACGTCAAGTAGGTCATGCTGTTGCATTGTGCATGAAAAATTTATTGGGACTTGCTTGTGATCCGGTAGCAGGGCTCGTAGAGGTGCCATGTGTTAAGCGTAATGGCTTTTATGCAGTCCATGCTATTACTGCATCTGAAATGGCGTTAATGAATATTGAAAGCCAAATTCCACCAGATGAAGTCATTGAAGCGATGAATAATATAGGCCGTGCTATGCCGGCAGCATTGCGTGAAACAAGTGATGGCGGTCTTGCGGTGACACCGACAGGTACAGCTATTGCAGAACGAGTGCAATCCTTATAAGGATTGCACTTTTTTCATGCTTTCATTTGTAGTAAAATAAAGATTAGACTAGTTCAGAAAGGAGCGTGTATGATGGAACAAGCAAATCGAATATTGACCGTATTAGAAGAAGCCGGCCATGAAGCTTATATCATAGGCGGCGCTGTGCGCGATATTTTGATGCATCAAAAGCCACATGACTTCGATATTGTGACGTCTGCACGTCCCGATACAGTGATTGAGGTTCTTCGCGGTCATAATATTCAAACGACAGACCTCGTAGGAAAATCTTTTGGTGTAGTGGTAGCTACATTAGAGGGCAAGCCATATGAAATTGCTACATATAGAACAGAACGATATGGTGCAGATAGCCATCGTCCCGAAGAAATTACTTATGCCGATACCTTAGAAGAAGATGTGTTGCGTCGTGATTTTACTGTCAATGGCATGGCTATGAACCGTTATGGTGAAGTTATAGACCTTGTAGGTGGACGACGTGATATTAAACATAAGATGTTACGAACCATTGGTAATGCGCAGGAACGTTTTGAAGAAGATGCGTTACGATTATTTAGGGCGTGCCGTTTTGTGGCGAAGTTGGATTTCTTGGCGAGTAAAGATCTATTAGAGGCTATGCCTAAGGCTTTTCACCGCGTACCTGGCTTGTCTTTAGAACGTGTACGAAATGAGATTAATCGTCTCATGTTAGAGCCTGCGGTGGCTAAAGGCCTTGATGTCCTTGTTCAATCCCGCTTGGCAGAATGCTCTTGTCGTGTTGTAGAAAATGGTACGGCTCGGGAGGTTCCCATCTTGCCTGAACTATATCATCTCGTGAATTTGCCCCAAGAAAAGGACTTTCACGAATTCGATGGCTGGTACCATACATTAGCCGTTGTGTCCCATACGGAACCGGATTTGGTGCTGCGTTGGGGTGCTTTATTACATGATGTGGCAAAGGGAATGCCAGCGGTACGAGCTGTTATCAATGGTCGCCTCACAGATCGTGGCCATGATACACTAGGAGCGGAGATGACAGAAACGTTATTAACACGCCTAGGATATCCGAAGGCCTTTGTGCAACGAGTGGCGTGGATTGTGAAAAACCACATGCGCTTTCACTATTTCGTACAAAATGGTGATGCAAACGAGAAAAAATGGCTTCGCAAGGAAGCTCGGAGTGGAGAGTTCCGAGATAGCCAAATTATGCGCACTGCATGGGAGCAATTAGCTAAGGTTTGTGCTGCCGATGTGTTAGGCTGTGGGAAACCTTACTCATCTACAGATGGAACATTAGCCTTTGGCGAATGTATGGCAGATCTTAGTTTGGATATGCCTGTGCATACAAAGGATCTAAATTATGATGAACGAGTGATTAAACTCGCTGGGAAGCAAGTAGGGGAAGGATTGCAATATTTATTGGGTCAGGTACAAAATGGGGTTGTTCCTAATGAACCAGATGCGCTATATGACGCATTAGACCATAAGTTACGCCGTCCAGTGGAGAAATGATGAATTTACTAAATAAAGCGTTGCGACACGTGAGTGGTTGGAGTCGTACTACTTGGTGTCTTGCCATTCTCATGACTGTTGCCTTTGTCCTCATAGGGCGTTTGGCACAGTTGCAGGTCTTTGATACATTTGATCTGGAGAAGAAAAATTTATTACAGGTTCAAGTAGATAGAAAATTACAATCACCGCGCGGTACAATCTATGACCGTAATGGTAAGCCTTTGGCGATGAGTGTGGTTACAAAATCTTTGTATGCGGATCCGAAGATGATTAAACAGTCTCCTCAAGAGATTGCGGATCTCATCTCACCGTATGTAACGATGTCAAAAGAGAATATTGTGAAAGCTTTGCAAGAGGATACCGCCTTTGTCTGGTTGAATCGTATGATGGATGCAGACAAATCAAAAGCGGTACAACAAGTTATTAAGGATAATAATATTGCAGGCCTCAATTTCGTTGAAGAATCTAAGCGCTATTATCCAAATGGTGTCTTAGCGGCACAAGTATTAGGCTTTGTCGGCACTGATGATAAAGGTCTTGATGGTCTAGAAATGGTTCTTGATGACGAATTAAAGGGGGGCGTACAACAAGAAATTGTAGCTACTGATAATAAAGGGAATGCCATCTTTGGTTCCGTATTATCTAAATTTTTACCAGATAAGGGTAAAAGCGTAACCTTAACCATCGATGCAACAATTCAATTTATTGCAGAACGCGCTCTTGATAAGGCGATGGTTGATACAGGAGCTAAGCATGCCAGCGTTATCGTTATGGATCCAAAGAACGGTGAAATATTAGCGATGGCCAATCGTCCAAGTTATGATCCTAATAACTACAACCAAAGTGGTGAAGAGGCTTTCAAAAATATTGCGGTTACCAATTTATATGAACCAGGCTCTACATTCAAACCTATCATTGCATCTGCAGCTCTTGCAGCAGGCAAATGGAAGTTAGACACTGTGTATAACGATAAAGGGGCCTTCGCTGCCAATGGACATATCATTAGAAACTGGAATGGTGAGGGATATGGTCCTGTTCGTTTGCTAGATATTTTGAAGTACTCTATTAATACTGGTATGGCTGAAATTGGTACATTAACAGGTGCAGATATTCTCTCGAAATATATACGTGATTATGGCTTTGGCTCTGAAACAGGTATTGAATTGCCTGGTGAAGGAGCAGGTATTTTGTATAATCCAGAGGATATGAGTAAGCTAGACGTTGCGACTATGTCCATCGGTCAAGGTATTGCGGTTACACCATTACAAATGGTTCGCGCCTTTGGTGCACTTTCTAATGGTGGGGCTATGATGAAACCACATATCATCAAGTCTTATAGTAACTCTCAAGGCGATGTTACAAGTACGACTGAAACATCTGTTGTGGGACAACCAGTTCCGGCGGAAACCGCTAAAACCATTGTAGATATTCTAGAAAAAGAAGTATCCGAAGGTGGCGGTACAAAAGCGATGGTAGAAGGTTATCACTTCGGCGGTAAAACTGGTACGGCGCAAAAACTAGATACCAAACATGGCGGTTATCTCGACGGACAATACATTGCGTCCTTTATTGGCTTTGGCCCTGTAGAGGATCCAAAATTTGTAGTTCTTGTCGTTATTGATGACCCACAAAAGGGTTCTTATTATGGTAGTCAAATTGTAGCCCCTGTATTTAAGGACATCGTATCTCAACTTGTACGGTATTACCAAATGAGTCCGTATGTTAAAGAAAGTACACCAGTAGCTGTTAAAGCTGCTAATACATTACCTGAACCAAAACCGGGAAGTGATGGTTCTGTTACATTGCCTAACTTTACTGGTTTTACCTATGGTGAAGTGCGTGATTGGTTACATAAGGCGGGACTTGCCTTTAAACCGGATGGAACTGGTATTGCCGTTTCTCAAGATGAAAGTGGGGGCACTACTGTTCAATCCGGGACGGCAATTACCGTTCACTTTAGTAGATAATTAGAAATTATAGACAGTTCGTTATATAATAGAATAAGAGACTTTGGTGCCTCTCAGGAGGCACCTTTTTTATAAATAGTTTGAATGAATGGAGATACTTATGATCGAATTACGAGGGAAAGCGGTAGCAGATGCCCACAAGGCGATTTTACAAGAAAAAGTTGCAGCAGTAGGCAACTCTGTGATTACTATGGCAGTGTTACTTGTCGGTGAAGACCATGGCGCTCATATGTATGCTACATTTATGGAAAAAACAGCTAAAAATTTTGGCTATGGTTTTGTGCTAAAGCAATTGCCTGAAACGGCAACGCAAGATGAAGTAGTAGCGGCGTTGCATGAATTAAATACTGATCCATCTATTCATGGAATTTTACCGCTAATGCCAATGCCTAAACACATTGATACAGAAGCTCTTATCGATATGTTAGATCCTAAAAAAGATATTGATGGTCTTACAACATATAACATCGGTTTAGTAACAGCTGGTAAGGGTGGCTTTGCTCCTTGTACGGCTAAGGCTTGTATGGCTATTTTAAATCACTATAATATTCCTTTAGAAGGAAAACATGTGGTTGTAGTCGGTCGTAGCCAAGTTATCGGTAAACCTGTAGCGCTTATGGCACTCGCTGCACATGGTACCGTTACAATGTGCCATTCTAGAACTTCTGATCTAGTAGAGCAAGTAAAGCGTGGTGATATTATTATTGCTGCGGCTGGTCGTGCTCATATGATTACTGCTAATATGATTAAGCCTGGTGCTGTTGTTATTGATGTAGGTATTAATGAACTGGACGGCAAAACTGTAGGTGATGTTGATTATGATGCGGTAAAAGATATTGCATCTGCCATTACTCCTGTACCAGGAGGTGTTGGATCCGTAACAACGACAATGATGCTAGAAGCGGTATACGAGGCATATCATGCATGAGATGTCTATAGCAGAAGGTATTCTTGATGTAGCGCTCGATACCTTACGTCAACACGATGCGACAGTCATTCATTCTATTCAACTAGACTTAGGTTTAATGAGTGGGGTAGAACCGGATTCATTGCTATTTTGTTGGGAAGCCATTACGAAGGGAACACCTGCGGAAGGCTCACGCATAGAAATCAATACAGTTCCTATTGAAGGAAAGTGTTTAGATTGTGATAAAATATTTTTTGTAAAAAATTATACGTTTATTTGTCCTTATTGTGACAGCCATTTCGTACAAACTATAGGCGGTCGCGAGCTACAAGTGACCTCTATAGATATCGATTGATAGAAAGGTTAGGGCATGCAAGTTCAAGTTAAAACTAATGTACTGGCAAAAAACGATGCTATTGCAGAGTCCTTACAACAGTTGTTTAAGGAAAAGAATATATTTGTATTTAACCTGTTAGGTTCACCTGGGGCAGGTAAGACCTCCCTTTTGGAGGCAACCTTACAAGATTTAAAAAAGGATTATCGCTTAGCCGTTATTGAAGGCGATTTATTTACGGCAAAGGATGCCAAGCGCATTCATGAGTTGGGTGTGCCTGTTATCCAGATTAATACAGTTGGTGGGTGCCATCTCGATGCACAGATGATTCAAGATGCCTTAGGTGATCTTAATCTTGATGATCTCGATATGATTATTATTGAAAATGTAGGCAATTTAGTCTGCCCTGCGGAATTTGAGATTGGTGAAAGCATGAAAGTAACGATTTTATCTGTTACCGAAGGTGAAGATAAGCCCCTTAAGTATCCGTTAATCTTTAAAGAGTCTAAGGCCATCCTTATTAACAAGATTGATTTATTGCCTTATGTGCCTTTCAAAAAGGAGCAGGCAATACAAGATATCCGTAATTTAAATCCAAATGGAGAAATTTTTGAAGTAAGTTGCACGGCCCACAACGGTCTTGAAACATGGTTGAATTGGTTGCGTGCACAGTTGGAGAATAATCGATGAACTATTCTATGAAGAGCCGTATTGTAGCAGCCCTCCTTGTGGGCTTGTGTGCTACTACAATCAGTTATGCAGCAGAGCCTGCCATTTCCACTGTTAACCCAGTTGCAGTAGAAACTACTGATGACACTAACGTTGTAGCTCAAGATTCCGCTAATGCGAGCAATGATGGTAGTGTAGATGGAACTGGTGAGGTTGATAGCTTGTCTTACCTTGATAATGCACCAGTTAGAGTTGTTAAGCTAGACCCAAAAACGAAACAGGAAGGTTCTAAAACTGGATGGCTCGCAGAGCAAATGGCTGTAACTGAATTTGGTGATTCTATACAATTCTGGCAAGCGGCTAGTGAGAACGAAGGTCCTTTGCCGAGTATCACTCAGAATAATTTAGCTGATATTGGTAAGTCTTATACGGCAAACAGTTTACCGCCTTTAGGTTCTCAAGATGACTATGCTATTGGCACATACCGATTGGGGAATCAGTTTGAAGTCCCAAAAGATGTAGAAAAAACTGAGGTACGTGATAACTTTACTACGTATTACATGAAAGATGTAGCAGTAACTGTATATACTGGACCTGCTCAAGAATTGTTGGTTAACAATCAATTGCGCGGTCAAGGGGCGACTTACTTCTTTGAACCAAATACTATTACAAATATTCATAGTACGAAAAAAGGCGCTAATACAGTACGTGACATTGGCCCTGGTAGCACACGGATGGAATTGATATTTGCCTATGGCAGTCCTAATGCGATGTGGCGTGATAAGAAAAATGAGACGTATATTTTCCTTTATGAGGGGCATTCCGAAAATTCATTGCCTCAAAAAAAGGAGTTTAAGAGTCCTGTAGAGAATACAAATAGTAATAGCCAACAACAATCTATGCTTGGTCAGCAAAAAGAATATATTGCTTTCACCATTAAACAAAGCAATATAGAGGCTGTAGACATTATTAGTGGACAAGTATGGCCTAGGTTTGGATTGCCGAAAGCTGAAGTGTATGATTTTGAAGCTGGTACACTTACGGCTGATGATTTTGTATTGCGTGGTTTCAAGTTGAATGACCATTTTGTTAATGATCCTAATAATGATTGGAAACATCAAGGCATATTGTTTGGCTCCACATTTATTGGCTATAATGAATACGGTGTGAGTGTAGATAAAAAAGATCTTATCAATCGCGTATTATTAAATGTTTATACGCCTACACGTCGTGGAATCGCGATGGGTGATACCAAATATTTATTGCTCTTTGTGTATGGTATGCCAACTCGTATTGTTGAATCTACAACAAAGGCGGGGACGTCTACCGTATATGAATATAAAAATCCAGCGGCAAGCAACTCTTATTTACAGTTTGCCCTAGATGATAAAAACCAATATATCAAATCCGTTATGTTATCTGACCGTCCTGTAAAATAGGATAGGTCACAGCGAGGAGGCAAAGGGTATGGTTACTGTACAAGATGTAAAAGAACGTTGGGAAAAGATTCAAGGTGATGATGAACGTATATTGTTTATCGTTGGTGGTCCAGGTTCTGGTAAAAGTTTGCTAATTCGTGAATTGTCTGAGCAGAAGGGCTGGAAATACTTGGAAGCTAAGCAACTCATCGAGGAAGAGTTTTTGCTCGTGCCTCGTGATGAACGGCCTCAATTAGCGGAAGAAGTTATTTGCCGTGCTCTTAGCCGTAGCGATACGGAAGTAGTCTTGCTAGATGGCATTAATGTATTCTTTGCACCTATCTTAAATCTAAAACCATTTGAGTTGTTAAAAACTATTAGTAAGAAGTATCCTATTGTCGTTGGCTGGCGTGGACATATTGAAGGGGATCAGTTGTACTTAGAACATAACAATAATCCTAAACATGCTGTAGTTAGTATTGCACATCCAGATCATGTTATTGCAATCGACTAAATGTATGTTTGAACATATTGGTTGAATATAGGGAAAACTATAGATGTATAGAAGGAGATAGCGGGCTATCTCCTTTTTTAGTTATATAATTACAGTTATTAGGTAAAAAATATAGTTTTGTAATTTCCTATTATTTGATTTTAGTAAACCTGAAATATGGATGTTAGCAGACATGGACTGGTAAGGAATGAAACTATGTAAAGGTATATAAAGAATATACTAGTAAATAAAAGTTGATTACTGGATATATACTGAAAACGAGGCATTTTATAGAGGATTGATAAAATATAAATTTTTTTTGACAAAATACTTGCATAGGGTATCGTTTCATGTTATTATGATTAAGCACTAAGAGTGACCACAGTGAACGAAAAACTTCAAAAAAGTTTTTAAATGTTCTTGACACTTAGTGTGCTAGGTGATACAATTCATCTTGTCGTAATGATGCTGGCGTAGCTCAATAGGTAGAGCAGCTGACTTGTAATCAGCAGGTTGTGGGTTCAATTCCTATCGCCAGCTCCATTTTATTTATGGAGGGATTCCCGAGCGGCCAAAGGGAGCAGACTGTAAATCTGCCGTCTTCGACTTCGAAGGTTCGAATCCTTCTCCCTCCACCATTCATAGCGGGGTGGAGCAGTTGGTAGCTCGTCGGGCTCATAACCCGAAGGTCGCAGGTTCAAGTCCTGTCCCCGCAACCATAAAAACCACAGTGAAATGATCGTTCATTGTGCTGGTGTAGCTCAGTCGGCAGAGCGTATCCTTGGTAAGGATAAGGTCACCGGTTCAATCCCGGTCACTAGCTCCATACATGGCGGCATAGCTCAGTTGGCTAGAGCAATCGGTTCATACCCGGTGTGTCCGCGGTTCAAATCCGTGTGCCGCCACCATTAAACCTCACCTTGGTGGGGATTTTTTTATTTCTTTACATATGACATGCTATTCTAAGACTTTGTATATATGGTATAATAATAGGTAAGGAAATCTTATATTCCATTGATAAATTAGGGTTAATATATTATATTAATACTAGAATGTAATTTGTTTTTGTGAAGGAGGATATAATCCTAATGGCAAAAGAAAAATTTGAACGTACGAAACCGCATGTTAACATCGGTACAATCGGTCACGTTGACCATGGTAAAACT
>NZ_JAWFXN010000016.1:0-18647 GCF_032575955.1 Veillonella parvula | reverse complement strand
GCGTTGCACATTACACAGCAGAAGATACAATGTTCCATGTAGGCGTATCTGTTGGTAGCCACCATAACATGGTAAATGCTGGTGTAACTCGTAAATTCGGTACTTCCGATGCGAAGAAAGCAGTTCCTGAACGTTACAAAGGTGGTCCTATTAGTTCCATGTACGTAATGCAAGATGAAATGACTGCTTTGAAAGCTAAGTACGAAAAAGTACAACGTGACAATGAAGAAATGAGAGCACAAATTGCATTATTGATGCAACAAGCGGGCTTGAAATAATATAAAATAACATAACATAACATATTGACACGGCAGTGCTTATAAAAGGCGCCAAAAGCGAAATGCTTTTGGCGCCTTTTTGCATGCAAAAAATAGATTTAATGGCTATTTGAGCATATATATGTCATGGTATTTTGTAATGTAATTAAAATAGGTAAGTAATAATTAGATCATAATAGTTTACTAAGGTGAAATACATTTTTTCATGAAGTTAATTTTATGCGAAAAAATTAGTACATTTAGCATATTCATAAGGTATATGGCGGAGTTTTTGTATATTCATAAATATTTATGATTTGGAAGTGAGTGTAGAGTGAAAAATTTTTTACTTTTACCATAGAATATGATATGTTTAATATGATATGCATCGGTAAATAGCCATATATTAACTGTATTTTTACTTTTTAAAATAGTTATAAAATATTTTATTATATTCATATAATTTGATAGTTTTATGCAAGGAGTAAGACGAGATGAACCGAATTTTTAAAGTAATCTGGAGTCGTACAAAAGGGTGTTATGTCGTTGTGGCTGAAACAGCGAAAAATATGTCGAAACGCTCGACAATGACAACGGTATTTGCCAAGATGTCAGGGTCTGTAATTGCTACGGCTTTATTTATGTCCATGATGTCTCCAATGATTGTGCATGGGAGTACTATTGTGCAAGGGGCCGGCGCTCAAGCTAAAAATGGTACTGTAGCGATAGGTGACAATAGTACAGCATTGGCAGATAACAGTGTGGCATTGGGTACAGGTGCTACTGTTACAAGAGCAAATAGGGCTGGTGTTGGTAATGTACAAGGTGTTGCCATCGGAAGAAATGCAAACGTTGAAGTAAATAATGGTGTTGCTATCGGTAATTTGACAAAAGTAGCTTCTTTAAATGGCTTTGCCCTTGGTAATACATCTTGGGCTGGATACGATGAGGCCGGTAACTATGTGGGTGCCGATAATGATCAGGCATTTGGTACCAATGCCAGAGCTTGGGGTGGATCCTCCATGGCATTTGGTAATAATGCTAAAGCTGCTGCCGGTGGTGCCGTTGCAATGGGTAACGGATCGCAGGCAAGAGGTAAATGGGCCGTTGCAATCGGTAATAATGCACAAGCTAAGGGCGAAGGGTCCAGAGCTCTTGGTGTAAACTCCTATGCAGTAGGACTCAACTCCATTGCAATGGGCTGGGAAAGTAATGCCCGTGAGGATTCTTCTATAGCTATTGGTACAGATTCTGACTCAGTTCAGAAAAATAGCATTGCCATCGGTAATCGTGCAGTTAGCTATGCAGAGGATAGCGTTACTCTCGGTAGAAATACGACAGTAAATAAAAATCATAATCGCTCAGTTGCATTAGGTACTAATTCTGCGACTGCGGATACTCATAGTACACCGAATCAGCTTGTAAATGGCTTGTGGTATAAGAATTTAGCGGGAGGAACGGCAGATTCTACTGTAAGTATCGGTAATGATACAGTAAAACGTACGATTACAAATGTGGCAGCAGGGCGTATGAATCCTTCGTCTACAGATGCTATTAATGGTAGTCAGCTATATGCCGTAGCAAATAGCTTGGGCAATTTAGCCACTACTACTAAAAATATCCTTGGCGGTAATGCAGCGCTCGATCCTGATACCGGTAAATTAACGATGAGCGATATCGGTTTTACAGGTAAAAGCACAATCCACGATGCTATTAGATATAATAAAAACAATATCGATAAAGGATTGTTTTTTTATGGGGATAACTTTGTTCAGAACCAAGTAAAATTAGGTGACACAGTAAGAATAAAAGGTGGCGCTAGCGGTGCTTTGGCTGACAACAATATTGGGGTTCAAGCAGACGGAAATGGCACACTAAATGTGAAATTGGCTAAAAAATTAACTGGTTTGGATAGCGTAACAGCAGGAACTGCTACGATTGATAATAAAGGGGTGTCTGTAGGCGGTAAGCTCTATGTGTCAACCGGTGGTCTTAATGCCAATAATCAACAGCTTAGAGGTGTTGCAGACGGTACAGGTAGTCAGGACGCAGTTAACTACGGTCAGTTGCAACGGGCAATTAACGGTACAGCTAAAGAAGCCATTGTAAAAGCAAATGATGATGGTAATATTACGGTAAGGGAAAACTCAACGGCGAAAGGTGGTAAGGAGTATACTGTTGGCTTAAATTATAAGATTACTGTAGGGAAAGGGGCGGCCTCGCATCCTATAACCATAGATAGTGGAGTGGTACAGGAACGGTCACAGGTCTTACCAATACATCATGGAATGTAAATAATCCAGCACCTGTTACAGGACGTGCTGCTACGGAAGATCAGTTAAAGCGGGTTAATGATAAGGTTAATAGTAATAAATCATCGATTGATACTAATGCACATAATATTAGCAACAATAGCCAGAGCATCAGTAAGAATAAACGAGATATTGCTACTATTAACACCGCCCTTGATAAAGGTATTAGCTTCGCTGGTGACAATGGGCCTGTAAGCAACAGAAAATTAGGTGAAACAGTAAAAATAAAAGGTGATTACGTAGGTTCTGTATCTGATTATAATATCAATGTCCAATCAGATGGTAATGGCACATTAAATGTGAAATTGGCAAAATCTTTGAACGGATTGGACAGTGTAACAGCCAGTGGTACGGTTATTAATGCTGGCGGTTTGACTGTTGGTGGCAGAAACTATGTAACACCAACAGGCATTAATGCTAATAATCAAAAAATTACTGGTGTTGCTACTGGTACATCATATAGTGATGCGGTTAATTACGGTCAACTACAAGATGCTATCAACGGCACTGCTAAGGCATCTACTGTGAAAGCAAAAGATAAAAATGTAATCGTAACAGAAGGTACCAATGCAAATGGTGGTAAGGAATATACTGTTGGCTTAGGCGAGAAAATTTCCGTAGGCGGACGGTTTCCTATAACACTGGACGGCACTATAGGCAATGTAACAGGACTTACTAATAACAGCTGGGACGTTAATAATCCTCAAGCCGTAACCGGTCGCGCCGCAACGGAAAGTCAGTTGCAGACTGTTAATACGCAAGTTAATACAAACAAGGCTAATATTGCTAAGAATGCTGCTGATATCAATAAGAATAAACAAGATGTTGCAACGAACAAGCAAGATATTGCGACAAATAAAAGTGCTATTTCTTCAATCAATTCAACAATTGAAAAGGGGTTGAATTTTGGTGGTGACAGCGGGGCAGTTTTCAAGAAACAATTAGGTGAAACACTAACTATTAAGGGTGGTGCCCCTGCTACGAAGCTAACAGATAATAATATTGGTGTCATATCCGACGGCAACACATTAAATGTGAAGCTAGCAAAAACATTAACGGGTTTGACCAGTGTGACTGCAAGTGGTACGACTATCAATGGTGCTGGTTTGACTGTAGGTGGCAAGAACTATGTGTCTTCAACAGGTATCAATGCCAATAATCAAAAGATTACTGGTGTTGCTAATGGTACAGCGCCTGATGATGCGGTTAATTTCAGTCAATTGCAAAATGCTATCGGTGGTACTGCTAAGGCGACTACAGTAAAAGGGAAAGACGCGAATGTAACCGTAACAGAAGGTACCAACGCAAATGGTGGTAAGGAATTCACTGTTGGATTGGGTAATAAACTTACGGTAGGTACGGCACATCCTGTAAATGTGGATGGAACTGCAGGGACTGTAACAGGCCTTACTAATACAGCTTGGAATGTAAATAATCCGCAAGCTGTAAGTGGTCGTGCTGCAACGGAAGATCAGTTAAAAACTGTTAATACGCAAGTTAACACAAATAAGGATAAAATAGCTCAGAACACAACTGACATTGCTCAAAATGCGACTGATATCGGTAAGAATAAACAAGATATAACTAAGAACAAGACTGATATAGCTCAAAATACTACTGATATCGGTAAAAATAAGACTGATATTGCACAAAACAAGCAAAATATTACTCAGAACACACAAGATATTGCGACCAATAAAAATGCTATCTCTACAATCAATACAACTATTGCTAAAGGTCTTAACTTTGATGGAGACAGCGGTGCTGCAATCAACAAACAGTTGGGCGATAAGCTTAGCATCAAGGGTGGTGCAGCGGCTGCGAATTTGACGGACAATAATATCGGTGTCGTATCTGATGGCAGCACATTAAATGTGAAACTAGCTAAGACATTAACCGGTTTGGATAGCGTAACGGCTGGGGGTACAACTATCAATAGTAGTGGTTTGACAGTAGGCGGTAAGACCTATGTAACTCCGAACGGTATTAATGCGAATGACAAGAAAATAACTAATGTTGCTGATGGTGACGTGGTGACTAACTCTAAAGAGGCAGTTAACGGTGGTCAACTTCATGTGGCTAAAACCGAATTAAATAACAACATTAATGATGCTAAAACTGAATTAAACAAAAATATCGGTGATGCCAAAACTGAGCTCAATAAAAATATTAATGACGCTAAGACTGAACTGAACGGCAATATAGATAATGCTAAAACCGAGTTAAACAATAATATATCGACTGCGAAGAATGATGTGATTAACACAGGTCTCAAGTTTGATGCGGATACAGGCGGTGCCAAGACCAATAAATTGGGTTCCAAGGTAACGGTAAATGGCGATGATAATATCACGACAGAAATCAGTCAAACTGGTGACGATACTAAGATCGGGCTTAAATTAAAGAAAGATCTTAATGTTACTACTGTTACTGCTACTGATACTGTGAAAGCTGGCACTGTGACTATGGGCAAACAAGCTGGTGGTGCTGGCGGTGCAAACGGTAACTTTGTGACAGGGCTCGATAATAAGTCTTGGAATGCGGATAATCCTCAAGCTGTAAGTGGTCGTGCTGCAACGGAAGATCAGTTGAAATCCGTTAATGATAAGGTCAATACAAATGTAACCAATATTAATAAAGGATTAAACTTTAATGGCGATAGCGGTGCTACGATTAATAAAAAATTGGGCGACACTGTTACCATTAAAGGTGGTGCTACGGCAGATCTTACGGATAATAATATCGGTGTCGTGTCCGATGGCAGCACATTAAATGTAAAATTAGCTAAAACATTAACCGGTTTGGATAGCGTAACAGCTGGCGGAACGACTATTAATAGTAGTGGTTTGACCGTAGGCGGCAAGACCTACGTAACGCCAAACGGTATCAATGCAAATAATCAAAAGATTACCGGTCTAGCAAAAGGCACAGATCCTACTGATGCGGTTAACTTCAGTCAGTTGCAGGATGCTATCGGTGGAACTGCTAAGGCAAGTACTGTGAAAGCTAAAAACAGCAATATCACTGTAGAAGAAGGTACAAATGCAGCCGGCGGTAAGGAATTTACAATCGGACTAGGCGATAAAATTACCTTAGGCACTGCTAATCCTGTATCTGTTGATGGTACTACAGGCACGGTAACTGGCCTAACCAATACTGCTTGGGATGTAAATAATCCGCAAGCTGTAAGTGGTCGTGCTGCAACGGAAGATCAGTTGAAATCTGTTAATACGCAAGTTAGTACAAACAAGGATAAAATAGCTCAAAACACAACTGACATTGCTCAAAATGCGACTGATATTGGCAAGAATAAACAAGATATAACTAAAAACAAGGCTGATATTGCTCAAAATACAACTGACATCGGTAAGAATAAGACTGATATTGCACAAAATAAGCAAAATATCGCTCAAAATACGCAAGATATTACGACTAATAAAAATGCTATATCCACAATCAATACGACTATTGCTAAAGGCCTTAACTTTGATGGAGATAGCGGCGCTGTAATTAATAAACAGTTGGGCGATAAGCTTAGCATCAAAGGTGGTGCAGCGGCTGCGAACTTGACGGACAATAATATCGGTGTCGTATCTGATGGTACAACATTGAACGTGAAGTTAGCTAAAACATTAACTGGTTTGGAAAGTGTAACAGCTGGTGGCACAATCATCAATAGTGGTGGTTTGACCGTAGGTGGTAAGACTTATGTATCTCCAAATGGCATCAATGCGAATGACCAAAAGATTACCAATGTTGCTAATGGCGATGTGGCGGCTAACTCCAAAGACGCGGTGAACGGCGGTCAATTACATGAAGCCAAAACTGAGTTAAACAAAAATATCGCTGATACAAAGACTGAGTTGAATAAAAATATTGGTGATACTAAGACCGAGTTGAATAAAAATATCAGTGATACTAAAACTGAACTCAACAAAAATATTGGTGACGCTAAGACTGAACTTACCAATAAAGGACTTCGTTTCAATGCGGATAATAACGACGAAAAAACGAATAAACTAGGCTCCAAGGTAACAGTAAATGGCGACGACAATATTACGACGGAAATCAGTCAAACTGGTGACGATACGAAGATTGGTCTTAAATTGAAGAAAGACCTTAATGTTACCACTGTTACTGCTACGGAAACTGTGAAAGCCGGTACTGTAACTATGGGTAAACAATCCGATGGTGCAACTCCTGCTAATATGGGTAACTATGTGACTGGTCTTGATAATCAGGCATGGAGCGTAACTAATCCGACTGCTGTCAAGGGACGTGCTGCAACAGAAGATCAATTGAAGACAGTTACTGAAGCTATCAAAACTCAAGGCGCTAATGCAACGGACTTCAGTCTTGTTGCAAATCCTACGGCGGGATCCAATGGTGACTATACTGTAGATGCCAACGGTGATGTAGCATTGACAGTCCAAGATAAGAACCATCCGACTCAAACAAAAACCGTAACGATTAAAGATGTAGCATCTAAATCCGAATTGGATAAAGGCTTGAACTTTAATGGCGACTCTGGCACGACTATTAATAAGAAATTAGGTGGTACTGTTGCCATTAAAGGTGGTGCAGCGGCTGCGAACTTGACCGATGGTAATATTGGTGTCGTATCCGACGGCAATACATTGAACGTGAAGTTAGCTAAAACATTAACTGGTTTGGACAGCGTAACAGCTGGTGGCACAATCATCAATAGTGGTGGTTTAACTGTAGGTGGTAAGACTTATGTATCTCCAAACGGTATCAATGCAAATGACCAAAAGATTACCAATGTTGCTAACGGCGATGTGGCAGCAAACTCCAAAGATGCGGTTAACGGTGGTCAATTGCATGACGCTAAAACTGAGTTAAACAAGAATATCGCTGATACAAAGAATGAATTAAATAAAAACATTGGCGATACTAAAACTGAACTCAATAAAAATATTGGTGACGTAAAAACGGAACTTACCAATAAAGGCCTTCGTTTTGATGCGGATAATAACGCTGAAAAAACGAATAAACTAGGCTCTAAGGTAACGGTAAACGGCGACGACAATATTACGACAGAAATTAGTCAAACTGGCGACGATACAAAAATCGGCCTTAAATTGAAGAAAGATCTTAACGTTACCACTGTTACTGCTACAGAAACTGTGAAAGCTGGCACTGTAACCATGGGTAAACAAGCCAATGGTGCAACCCCTGCTAATACGGGTAATTACGTAACAGGTCTTGATAATAAGGCGTGGAGCATTGATAATCCTACGATTGCATCTGGCCGTGCAGCAACGGAAGACCAATTGAAAACGGTTAGTGATGAAGTTAAGAAACAAGGTGCTAGTGCAACAGACTTTAGTCTCGTTGCGAATCCTACGGCAGGCTCCAATGGTGATTACACTGTAGATGCCAATGGTGACGTAGCATTGACCGTACAGGATAAGAACCATCCGGATAAAACAAAAACCGTAACGATTAAAGATGTAGCATCTAAATCCGAAGTGGATAAAGGCTTGAACTTTGACGGTGATTCCGGCACGACTATCAACAAGAAGCTAGGTGGTACTGTTGCCATTAAAGGCGGAGCTGCGGCTACAGATTTAACAGATAATAATATTGGCGTTGTATCTGATGGCACAGGCACACTAAACGTGAAGTTGGCTAAAACATTGACTGGTTTGGACAGCGTAACAGCTGGCGGTACAACCATCAATAGTGGTGGTTTGACCGTAGGTGGTAAGAATTATGTATCTTCAAATGGCCTCAATGCGAATGACCAAAAGATTACCAATGTTGCTAATGGCGATGTGGCGGCGAATTCCAAAGATGCGATTAACGGCAGTCAATTGCATGACGCTAAAACCGAGTTAAATAAAAATATTAGCGATGCTAAGACCGAATTAAATAAAAACATTAGCGATACTAAGACTGAGTTGAATAAAAATATCAGTGATACCAAAACTGAACTCAACAATAATATTAATGACGCTAAGACTGAACTAACCAATAAAGGCCTTCGTTTTGATGCTGATAATGGCGGCGAAAAAACAAATAAATTAGGCTCTAAGGTAACGGTAAACGGCGATGACAATATTACGACAGAAATTAGTCAAACTGGCGACGATACAAAGATCGGCCTTAAATTGAAGAAAAATCTTAATATTACATCTGTTACTGCAGCGGAAACTGTGAAAGCCGGCACTGTAACCATGGGTAAACAATCTGATGGAGCAACTCCTGCTAAGACTGGTAATTATGTAACAGGTCTTGATAATAAGACTTGGGATGTAGGTAAAGTCGTATCCGGTCGTGCAGCAACAGAGGATCAATTGAAACAAGCCTTGGCAGGTCAAACTGATACAGGTCTCAAATTCAATGCCAATGTAGGCGGTGTACAAACCAATAAATTAGGCTCTACTGTCACTGTTCAAGGTGAAGGTAAAGCTGCTGATACCGACTATAGTGGTGACAATATTAAGACTTTCATCAAACAAGATACAGCAACAGGTAACACGACTATCGATGTGAAGATGAACAAAAATCTTAAGGCTGAATCCGTGAAAGTCGGTAAAGACGGTAAGGATGGCGTATCTCTTACAGGTCCAGACGGGGCGAATGTCACCGACGGTAAGGTAGCTGTTACAGATAAAAACGGCAAGGATGCTGTGTCCATGTCCGGTAAAGACGGTGTTGGTCACATCGGATTAAGCGGTAAAGACGGTAAAAGTGCGGATATTATTGCTGAAAAAGGGTCTGCTAATCTCAATGGAAATGAAATTACGCGCATTAAATACAAAGATGAAAATGGCACAACCCATGAAGTGGCAACCAAAGATGATGGCATGGCATATGGTGGCGACTCCGGTACTACCATCAAGAAGAAACTTAATGAACAATTGGACATTAAGGGTGGTGTCACCAATGAATCTGAGTTGACCGAAAATAATATTGGTGTTATTAGTAAAAATAATATCCTTAATGTTCGTTTGGCAAAAAATCTGAAAGGTTTAGATTCCATAACTTTCAACAATGGCACTAATGGTGTAAACGGTAAAACCGTTGTTAATGGTGAAGGTATGGCCGTTCAAGATAAGGACGGCAATCCGTTGACGGCTGTTACAAAGGACGGCGTGAAGATTACCAACGGTCCATCCATGACGAAGGACGGTATCGATGCGTCCAACAAGAAGATTACGAATGTAGCTGATGGTACTGATTCTAAGGATGCGGTTAATAAATCTCAATTGGATAAAGCGGCAGCAGCTGCTACTACAACAGTAACGGCAGGTAATAATGTCCAAGTAGATAAGACCACTAATGCGGACGGTTCTACAAATTACAAAGTGGGTCTCAAAGACCAAGTAACAATGGGGTCTGATCCTACGAAACAAATTGCGATGGATGGTACAACAGGCACTATCAAAGCCGGTGACAAGGTTACCATCGATGGCAACAAAGGCACTATTAAAGCAGGCGATAAAGTTGAAATCGATGGCGATAAGGGTACAATCAAGGCTGGCAATGTAGCGATTGACGGTACAAACGGTACAATTAAGGCCGGAGACAAGGTAACTATTGATGGTAAAGATGGTAAGATTGCAGCAGGTAAAGTCGCTGTTGACGGTAAGGACGGTCATGTGACAGGCCTAGAAAACAAAGATTGGGATCCTGACAATATCACAAGCGGTCGTGCTGCTACAGAAGATCAATTGCAGAAGTCCCATAAAACCTTGGATAATAAGATTAATAACTTAGGTGATGACATTACGAAGAAAGGTATGGATTTTGCCGGTAATACAGGTGATTTTCACCGTGATTTAGGTCAAAAAGTTACCATCAAAGGTGAAGGTCAAGGGGCTGATAGTGATTATTCCGGTGAAAATATCAAAACAGTAGCCGAAAATGGTAATGTTACTATTAAAATGGCTAAGAATCTTAAGACCGATAGCGTTACTACCAAAACGGTCACTGCCGATACGGTAACGACTGATAAGGTGAAAGTTGGCAAAAACGGTCAAGATGGCGTTTCCATTACAGGTCCAGACGCTGCGAATGGTACAGACGGTAAAGTAGCTATTACAAGTAAAGACGGTAAAGATGCTGTATCTATGTCCGGCAAAGACGGTATTGGCCACATCGGTTTAACCGGAAAAGATGGTCGCAATGCAGATATGATTGCTGATAAGGGCGATTCTGATCTAGGCGGTAATGCTATTACTCGTATTAAGTACCAAGATGAACAGGGCAAGACACATCAAGTGGCAACCAAAGACGATGGTATGAAATACGGTGGCGATTCCGGTAATGTGATTAACAAAAAGCTTAACGAACAGGTAAACGTAGTCGGTGGCATTACTGATGCTGGTAAGTTGACGTCCGAAGATAATTTAGGCGTCGTATCTGATGGAACTAATCTCAAGGTTCGTATGGCAAAAGATTTGAAAGGTCTTGAGTCTGTGACGACTAAGGATACCGCAGGTAACTCTACGGTTGTGAACGGCAGTGGCATAACCATTACTCCTGTTAGCGGTAACACTGTAAGTCTTACTAAAGATGGATTGAATAACGGTGGTAAAACAATTAGCAATGTAGGTCCTGGTGTAAACGGCACGGATGCGGTTAACGTAAATCAATTGAAGGGTGTTACGGAGGGCATGGCCAATGCTATTAATTCTGTGGCGGGCGAAACGCAACGTGTAGGTGCTCATGCGGCGGCTATGTCTGCGTTGAAACCGATTCAATATGATCCGTTAGAACCAACTCAAGTGATGGCTGGTATTGGTAATTACAGAGGTGAAACTGCAGCAGCTTTAGGTGTTGCTCACTACACATCGGAAGACACTATGTTCCATGCAGGCGTATCTGTTGGTAGCCGTCATAATATGGTGAATGCCGGTGTAACTCGTAAATTCGGTTCTTCTGATGAGAAGAAGGCTATTCCTGAACGCTACAAGGGCGGACCTATCAGTTCTATGTACGTAATGCAGGATGAAATGACTGCTTTGAAAGTTGAAAATGCACGCATGAAAGCGCAGGATGAAAAATTAACTGCAGACTATGCGGCATTGAAAGAAGACAACCTTCGTCTACAGAAAGATAACGAAGAAACTAAACGACAATTAGCGCTTATTATGAGTCGTTTAGGTATGTAAATCATATAAATTTCATTTTATATTCATGTGATAAAAAACTGTTGATGTACCAGAAAATACTCATGAAGATTAGATGATGTTAACCCTATATGGTATATAAATGAAAGAATGAAAGTCTATTGTGAAAAGACTTTCGTTCTTTTTTTGTATTTGACTTCACAAATCTTTCATAATAGTGTATAATACAGAACATATAATTTTAATCGAAAATTATAAATATGATTAATTTACTATAAAATCATTAGTTTTAGATTATAAGTGTTGTTTGGCCCATTGTTGTAAGGGTTTTTATGATTGAAAATATATCTAAATGAGTAAGAAAATCAATTTTTAAAAGAAGTTTAAAGTTCTGAAAATAAATGAGCGAAATGTGAAAAAATATATTTACATTCATAAACTAATCTGATATTTTATATGTATAGTAATTAAATTTTTGATGAAAATTTTATTATTTTTAGTGTTTTAGTGTTGGTTTTAGAATCCCTTATAAAACTGTGTGAAAGGTAGGTACTACTAAATGAATCGTATTTATAGGGTAATTTGGAGTCAGGTACGGGGCGCATATGTCGTTGTATCTGAAATTGCAAAAAGCCATACTCGTGGCTCCAAAAGCTTTGTTAGTAATTCCGCTAAAGCTTCGGTAAAAGTTGGCTTGGCGGCTATGGTTTTGACCTGCGGTAGTGGGTTAGTTTCGAATGTTCAGGCTGGGGATAAAGGTTTCTCTGTTAATCCAGAGCTTGGTGAAAACGCTGTTTTTAATTGGTTAAAACCTAAACCTGGTGCACCTGAAATTTTAATGTATGATTATGAAACGCCTGGTAACCCTGGTAGTGGTAAAGTGGTCAATAAAAAAGATAATACTAAACTATATACTAATAATAAGGTGTTTGGTATAGAACTTGGCAATAGTGCTAGTGCACGATCTGCAGATGGTTCGGTATCTGGTATTGCTATTGGTGACTACTCCAATGCTCGTGGATTAGGTGTTGCTTTAGGTCAATATGCACAATCTAATGATATTGGTTCTATTGCGGTGGGTGCCGCAACAAAAGCCAACGGATTTAATTCACTAGCAATGATGCGTCAAGCCTATGCAGGTGCAAAATATGCGGCAGCTATTGGTACAGCTGCATCCGCACAAGGAGAAGCTAGCTTGGCGATGGGTCACTCCGCATTGGCAAAAGGTGCTCAATCTATTGCTATCGGGTCAGCTAATCCTACGCCTTTCGAGGATGATAAGCATACTCAATATACAAAATATGACGAAAGTAGTAATACCCAAGCTAATACTGCTCGTGCTATTGCTATCGGTCAAGGTGCAAAAGTTGTAGCAGGTACAACTCGAGATCAAAAAGCTTTTGCTGATGGTGTAGCCATTGGTACTCAAGCTGTTTCCGAGGGAACTCAAGGTGTAGCCATTGGTAATCGTGCTGCTCATTATCGTGATAACGCGGTAGCAATTGGTAACAATGCTAAAACATATGCGGTAGACGGTGTTTCGATTGGTAATAATGCTGAAGCAGGTATTCAAAATGACCCTCAATATAAAGTAAACAACTCCGTTGCTGTAGGTAACTCCGCACGTGCTCATGGTGGTTCCGGTGTGGCTCTTGGTAATGATACTTATGCATTGGGCGGTTCCTCTGTGGCTGCAGGTAATGCGGCATGGGCATTAGGCGAACGTTCTACTGCTATCGGTAACAATGCTCATTCTGAAGGTTACGGCTCTATTGCTATGGGTCGTGAAGCAAGTGCGTTAAGCACTCAAGATGGGGACAAGAAAAATGTTGTGGCTATCGGTGATGATGCACAAGCAACTGGGTCCCGTTCCATTGCATTGGGTGTAAGTGCTCAAGCTGGTACATTAGAACGTGTACGTGATCGTAGTGTTTATAAAGATAATCCTGAATTAATCACTAAACTTAAAGCTCAAAGAGAAGTAACTGATGCTGTAGCAATCGGTAGCGAAGCAAGTGTACAAGCAAACGAAGGTTTAGCTCTCGGCAGCAAAGCAACAGTAAATAACGTACGTGGCGTTGCCTTAGGTGCTAATTCTGTAACAGCTACTCCTGTGAGCACTGCTAGTGAAACTATTAACGGCTTGAAATATAACTATGCCGGTGGCACTGCTGATTCCACAGTTAGCGTTGGTAATAATTCTACAAAACGTACAATCACTAACGTAGCTGCTGGTCGTGTGAATGCACAATCTACAGATGCTATTAATGGCAGCCAATTATATGGTGTTGCTAATGCAGTGGGTAATGTAGCTAACAGCACTAAGAATATCTTAGGCGGTAATGCTCAGGTTGACCAAAACGGTACTATCACCATGACTAATATTGGTGATACAGGTAAAAACACTGTTCATGAAGCAATTAAATCCGCAAACTCTGGCTGGGAACTTCAAGTTAATGGCCAAAAGGTAAAAGACGTAAAAGCGCCTAACCGTACAGTGAACTTTAACGCTGGTAATAATATTAAATTAGAAGGTTCTGGAGACAATGTTACGGTTGCAACTGTTGATGACGCAAGATTCAACTCCGTTACAACAGGCAATGTATCCATGAGCACAAGAGGTATCAATGCTGGTGGGTATCAAATTACCAATGTACAATCCGGTGGTGATACATTAACAAATGCTGCTAATATTGGTGATATCTCTCGTATTGCGGCTAAATACGATAAATACTTACAACGTGGTGCTGCTACGTATGAAGCAAACGGTAACGGCAAAATTAACATGACCGGTACAAATGGTTTGACTGCTGAAGTAACAGGTTTGAAAAATACGTATGTTACATCCGGTACAGTATCCAATGACGGTAAGAGATTGACATTGACACGTAATGATAATCAAACATTTGATGTTGATATCTCTAAAATCTCTAACGGTCTTTCCAAAACTGACTACCGCTTGATTGCAAACCCTGCAGCAGGCAGCAACGGCGAATATAAAGTAGCTGCTGATGGTAGCATGACATTGACTGTTGCGGATGCTGATGGTTCCAACCCTAAACAAGTTAAGTTGACGAACCTTGCTTCTAAAGAGCAACAAGATATTAATACTACTAATATCACAAATAACACTAACAAAATCGCTAAAGGCTTGAGCTTCCAAGGCGATAACAATGTTAAAATTAATAAACAACTTGGTGATACTTTAGGTATTACTGGTGGCGCTACAGGTGCTTTATCTGACAACAACATCGGTGTTGTAGCTAAAGACGGCAACCTTAATGTTAAGTTGGCAAAAGACCTAACAGGTTTGAACAGCGTAACTGCAGGTTCTGTTCGTGTAGGTAAACATAGCGACAATAAAAACTATGTAACTGGTTTGGACAATAAAGAATGGAATGTTCAAAACCCTACCATCACATCTGGTCGTGCAGCAACTGAAGATCAGTTGAAAAAAGTGTCTGATGAAATCAAGACTACTAATGCGGCTAAAACAGATTACCGTTTGATCAACAATACAAACTCTGCAGACGGTTCTTACTCTGTAGAAAACAACAAGGTTGATTTAAAAGTTAAAGATGAAGCTCATCCTAACAGCCCTGCTAATACGGTAACAATCAACAATATCGCATCCAAAACTGAATTGGATAAATTGACAGAACGTGCTGTTAAATATGATCTTAACGGTACTACTGTTAATAAAAACAAGGTTACGTTGGAAGGCCAAGGTGGCACAACAATTACTAACTTGAAAGCCGGCGAAGTATCCTCTACTTCTACAGATGCTGTAAATGGTAGCCAATTACATGATGTGAAAATCGAAGCAGGTAAACATTCAAAAGTAACTGTTTCCGATGATAACCTCAAATTGACAACTACTCCTGCTACAAGCACTGAAGGTGCTAAATATGATCTTCGTTTGAACAACAAAGTGACATTGGGTAGTGGTAACAATCAAGTAGTTCTTGACGGTACTGCAGGCAGAGTGACTGCTGGCGCTGTTGTAATGGGTGCTCAAACTGTTCAAAATACGAAACATGCAAGCGAAACTGGTAATTATGTAACTAACTTGAGCAATAAGAGTTGGGATTCCACATCTATCGTATCTGGTCGTGCAGCGACTGAAGATCAGTTGAAAAAAGTTAGTGAACAAATTACTCAACAAGGTAGCAGTGCAACTGACTATCGTCTTGTAAGAAACTCCAGCGCTGACGGTTCCTACAAGGTAAACGACAATGGTGAAGTATCCTTGACCGTAGAGGATAAAAACCATGCAGGCGTTAAAGAGCAAGTTACAATCAATAACATTGCATCCAAATCTTCCGTAGATAAATTGACTGATCGTGCAGTTAAATATGACATCAATAACGGTGTTGTTGATAAGACTAAGGTAACATTGGAAGGTGCTGACGGCACTACAATTACAAATGTAAAAGATGGTGCTGTAACAGCTACATCTAAAGATGCTATCAATGGCAGCCAATTGTTCAAGACTAAAGAAGAATTGATCAATAAAGGCATGAAATTCGGTGCTGACTCCGGTAACGTAATCAATAAAAAACTTGGTGAACAAGTTAACGTTAAAGGTGGCATTACTGAAGCTTCCAAATTGACTGCAGAAGACAATATCGGTGTTGTATCCGATGGCTCTAATGACTTGAAAGTTCGTTTGGCTAAAGACCTTAAAGGTTTGAACAGCGTAACTGTAGGCGATACAAAAGTTACTTCCAACGGTGTAACTATCAGCAACGGTGCTACAAACAATGCATCTGTATCTCTTACTAAAACTGGCTTGGATAATGGTGGTAACAAGATTACTAACGTTGCTCGTGGTACAATCGACAGCGATGCAGTAAACTTGGCACAATTAAAAGAAGTATCCAACAGTGCATCTGCAGCAAATACAAAGGTAGCTGAAGGTAAAAACATTAAAGTTGATGAAAGCATCGACAATGTAACTAAAGCTAAAACATATACTGTAGGCTTGAAAGATGAAGTAACATTAGGCGCAGGTAACACAGCTATCAATATCAACGGTACAACAGGTATCGTGAAAGCTGGCGACGGCGCTAATGCTGTGACTATCAATGGTACAAATGGTACTATCAACTCCGGTAAAGTAACTATCAATGGTACTACAGGTACTGTTAACGAATTGACTAACAGAACTTGGAATCCTAAGGCTATTACTAATGGTCAAGCTGCGACAGAAGATCAATTGAAAGTAGTAGACAATAAAATTGATACTACAAAAACTGAAATCGTAGAAAAAGGCTTAAACTTCCAAGGTGACGCAGGTACTGCAATTCACAAAGATCTTGGTCAAACATTGAAAATCTCTGGTGGTCAAGCTGACGCATCTAAACTTTCAGAAAATAACATTGGCATAGTTAATAACAACGGCGTATTGAATGTTAAACTTGCGAAAGACCTTAAAGGTTTGGACAGTGTAACAACTGGTGCTACAACTATTAACAACAACGGTTTGACAATCGGTGGTAACACATTTGTTACAAGCAACGGCTTCAATGCTAACGATACTCAAATCACAAACGTGAAAGCTGGTACAGAGGATAACCATGCAGTTAACCTTAAACAGTTGAAAGAAGTATCTAACAACGCAGCGGCAGCTAAAACTGTTGTAAAAGCTGGCAAAAACATCAATGTAACTGATTCTGAAGATCCACTTACTAAAGCTAAGACTTACACAGTTGGTTTACAAGATACAGTAACATTGGGTTCCGGTAATACAGCTGTTAATATCGACGGTACAAAAGGTATTGTGAAAGCCGGCGAAGGCAACAATGCTGTAACTATCAACGGTACAAACAGCACAATTAATGCTGGTAACGTAGCGATTGACGGTGTAACAGGCAATATCAATTCCGGTAAAGTTCTTGTTAACGGTGCTAAAGGTACTGTAAACAACTTAACAAATATCACTTGGGATGCTGACCATATCACAAGCGGTCAAGCTGCAACAGAAGATCAATTGAAAGTTGTTGATAAGAAAATTACTGACAATGGTAGTAACTTGACTAAGAAGGGCTTGAACTTCAAAGGCGATGACGCTACAAGCATTCATAAAGATCTTGGCGAAACATTAGATGTTGTAGGTGGTACTTCCGATAAAGCTAAATTGTCTGACAATAACATCGGCGTGGTATCTGAAAACGGTAAGTTGAATGTTAAACTTGCTAAAGAGTTGACTGGCTTAACAAGTGTAACAACTGGTGCTACAACAATTAATAATGAAGGTTTAACAATTGGTGGTAAGAAATTCGTTACAGCTAACGGTTTTGATGCTAACAATACACAAATCAAAAACGTAAAAGCTGGTACTGATGGCAATGATGCAGTTAACTTGAATCAATTGAATGAAGTTAAAAATGCATCCAACACTACAGTTGAAGGTAGCGAAAACATCAATGTTAACTCCACAGTAGATCCTAATACACAAGCTAAAACTTACAAAGTAGCGTTGAAAGACAATGTAACTTTGGGTTCCGGCAATAATGCAATCAACATCAACGGTACTACAGGTATCATAAAAGCTGGTGACGGTGCAAATGCTGTAACTATCAATGGTACAAACGGCACTATTAACTCCGGTAAAGTGACTGTCAACGGTGCTGCTGGTACTGTAAACAACTTGACAAACATTACTTGGGATGGCAAAAACTTCACAAGCGGTCAAGCTGCAACAGAAGACCAATTGAAAATTGTTGATAAGAAAATCACTGACAACAGCACTGACTTGACTAAGAAAGGCTTGAACTTCCAAGCTGATTCTGGCGAATTAATTCATAAAGATCTTGGTCAAACATTGGATGTTGTAGGTGGCATTACTGAAAAATCTAAATTGTCCGACAACAACATCGGTGTAGTATCCGAAAATGGTAAGTTGAATGTTAAACTTGCAAAAGATTTAACAGGCTTGAACAGCGTAACAACTGGTCAAACAACTATCAACAACG
>NZ_JAWFXN010000015.1:0-24565 GCF_032575955.1 Veillonella parvula | reverse complement strand
TAGAAATGTGTATGCCTGGCGATAACGTAACAATGGAAATCGAATTGATTACTCCAATCGCTATCGAAGAAGGTCTTCGCTTTGCGATCCGCGAAGGTGGCCATACAGTAGGCGCTGGCGTAGTAACAGAAATCGAAGGTTAATACAAGTTTATAGCTCAATGTATCGATACATTAGCTATATAATTGAATTTTAGATTCAATAAAAGGGACCCAATGGGTCCCTTTTATTTTGTATATATTGATGATTAAGAGTATAGAATTGAATCGCTAATATATTGAAACAATGATGATTTTGTAATGTGACATATACGTTGTATTCAGGCTTCAAAGGATAATCATACTATTGATACAAATTGAGAAGAAATTTTAATATATTGTAACCTTAGATACAACTTTATTTATAAAATTAGTGTATATTATATATGAGGAGAGCATAGGCTCTCTTTTTGTGCTTTTATAGAAAAGGAGGTAATGTGATGGGCGAATACAAAAAGTATTGGATAGCCGTAGTAGCAGTTCTTATTATTGGATTCTCTATTCTTGGCTATTTGGGTACTGATGTATATCATCAAGCGCCACCGGTACCAACCGCGTATGTATCTCAAGATGGACAGGTTTTGTTCACTAAGGATGATATCTTACATGGTCAATCGGCTTGGCAATCTACAGGTGGTCAATCTGTAGGGACCGTACTAGGTCATGGCGCATATCAAGCCCCGGACTGGACAGCTGATTGGTTGCACAAAGAAGTGTCCGTAATGCTTGATATCAAGTCTCAAGAAGCTTTTGGTGTTCTTTATGAACAGTTAGGTGATGTGCAGAAAGCGGCTGTTAAAGAAGCAGTTAAAGCAGAGTACTTTAACAGTGCTGTTCGTGAAGATGGAACTGTTGTGCTTTCACCGGAACGTATTACAGCGATGAATTTAACCGGACAATATTTTATTGAACTGTATGGTGATAACCCTAAATTGTCCGAAACACGCGATCATTTTGCGATGAAGGACAATACGTTGCCAGAATTAAAAGATCGTATTGATATGGCACGATTCTTCTTCTGGACTACGTGGATGGCATCGACTCAACGTCCTGGTACAGATGCAACATACACCAACAATTGGCCTCACGAGCCATTGTTAGATCATAATCCAACACCGGAAAGCGTAGCTTGGTCTGTTGTGAGTGTTATTATTTTACTTTGTGGTATTGGTATTGTCGTATGGATGTGGGCATTCGGTCGCAAACAAGATGAACATGAATTAACACCGCCTACGGAAGATCCAATTTCCAAATTGCATCTCACACCATCTCAACGGTCTTTGGGCAAATATTTATTTACAATTTTGGCATTATTTTTATTACAACTTGGTATGGGCGGTATCATTGCGCATTACACTGTAGAAGGACAGGCTTTCTATGGCATTCCATTGGCGCAATATTTCCCATATTCCATTGCTCGTACATGGCATATTCAAGCATCCTTGTTCTGGATTGCGATGGCATTCTTGAGTGCCGGTTTATTCTTGGCGCCCATTATTAATGGCGGCAAAGATCCTAAGTTCCAAAAATTGGGCGTGGACATTTTATTCTGGGCACTCGTCGTGTTAGTAGTGGGATCCTTTACGGGCACATATTTAGGTGTTGCTCATGAGATTCCGGCGTCTCTAAACTTCTACTTGGGTCACCAAGGATATGAGTTTATCGAGTTGGGGCGCGTATGGCAATGGATTGAATATATCGGCATTCTATTTTGGCTTGTACTCATGGTGCGCAGCATCATTGGTGCTTTCAAAAATAAAGGGGATAAAAACCTTATTGCTGCCTTTATTTTCTCCGTTGTGATGGTCGGTATTTTCTATGGACCAGGTCTTTTCTACGGAGAACACAGTCACTTGGCAATCATGGAATACTGGCGCTGGTGGGTTATTCACCTTTGGGTAGAAGGATTCTTTGAAGTATTCTCTACTACGTTGATGGCCTTTATTTTCGTAACACTTGGTCTCGTATCTTACCGTGCAGGTACCATAGCAGCGATTTCGTCCGGTGCCATTTACCTTATCGGCGGTATCCCTGGTACATTCCATCATCTTTATTTCACCGGTGTTACATCGACTATCGTGGCCACAGGGGCATCGTTCTCCGCGTTGGAAGTAGTGCCTCTTGTACTCTTGGGATATGAAGCGTTTGAAAATTATACACGCCTTCATAGTGCTCCTTGGATGCATCGACTAAAATGGCCTGTATACTGCTTCATTGCCGTATCCTTCTGGAACTTGGTGGGTGCAGGTATCTTCGGCTTCTTAATTAATATGCCGGTTTCCTTGTTCTATATTCAAGGTCTAAATACGACAGCTGTTCATGCTCATACGGCGTTGTTCGGCGTATACGGGTTCTTGAGTTTAGGCTTTGTATTCCTCATTGCTCGTTATATTCGACCTGAAGTGGAATTTAACGACAAGTTGATGAAATTCGGTTTCTGGGCATTGAATTGGGGCCTTGCGTTAATGGTTCTTATCAGCCTATTGCCAATTGGCTTGATTCAAAGTTGGGCAAGTGTTACACAAGGCTTATGGCTCGCTCGCAGCGAAGACTTTATGCAACAACCATTGTTACAAAATTTGCGTTGGCTTCGCATGGTTGGCGATACCATCATGATATTGGGGGCATTGGCCTTCTTCTGGCAAATCGTGAAAGTAACTTTCACAAAGAAACAGTAATAAACAAAGCAATAATAGTAAATATGTAAATATAATATTAAATATAATATATAGACATATAAGCTAACTATAAGCTAATATGACATGGCGTTCTTTGGGTAGACAAGGGGCGCCATTGTCTGTTATACTATCCATGTCAGGCATACGTGCCTGGCTTTTTTGAGTTGCTTAATTTCTTGACATCGCTTGCTACGTATGATATAGTTTTTTAGTATGTAGTCGAGCGTTTTCGAGTACAAGAGACAGATTTAGTAAATATAAAGCGAGGTGTATCCGGATGCGTAATGCCATTACTTTAGCTTGCACAGATTGCAAACAACGCAACTATCAAACGAACAAGAATAAAAAGAACAATCCTGATCGTATTGAAATGATGAAATATTGCAAATTCTGCGGTAAACATACATTACACCGTGAAACAAAATAATTCTTATCATTCATTACCTGTTGATTTGAGGATGTGAAACACAATGGCAAAGTCTAACTCAGCAGTGCAGCAGCGTGGTGGATTTGGAAAATTCTTCCGCGGTGTGAAAGCTGAACTAAAAAAAGTAGTCTGGCCAACAAAAAAAGAGCTTATCAATTACACAATTGTAGTATTCTTAGTGACCATATTCATCGCTTTGATTATTTCTGTGTTTGATGGACTCTTTGCCCAACTTTTTAATACGTTGTTGCACTTTGTTGGATAAGGGGGCCATTACATGGAAGCAGATAAGAAGTGGTATGTAATTCATACCTATTCAGGCTACGAAAATAAAGTAAAAACCACTCTTGAACTTAAAGTTCAATCTATGGGCCTACAAGATGTAATCAGCCGAATTTTGGTACCTCTTGAAGACGAAATAGATGAAAAAGATGGGGTTAAAAAAGTAGTAAAACGCAAGATATTTCCTGGGTATGTATTGGTGGAAATGGAAGTTAATGACCGTTCTTGGTATGTTGTACGCAACACGCCAGGTGTAACAGGTTTCGTTGGCTCTGCTACAAAACCAGTTCCACTTTCTGATTCCGAAGTAGAACATATACTTAAGTCTCAGGGCTTGGATAAGAAACCAACCATAAACGTTGATGTAGAAGTTGGTGAAACGGTTCGCATTACGTCCGGTGCCTTTGAAGATAAACTAGGTGTTATTACCGAACTTAACCCTGAAAAAGGAACATTGAAACTTAGTGTGGAAATGTTCAATCGAGATACCGAGGTAGAGGTAGAGTTCTCTCAAGTTGAGAAAGCTCTTTAATATATAAATATAACTCTAAAAAGAGCAATCGCTTTTGGTTGCCAGTGGGAGGATGTATATCCGTTACCACCACAGTATAAGCATAGGAGGTTTAATTACCCATGGCTAAGAAATTAGTTAAACAAGTAAAACTACAAATTGAAGCCGCTAAAGCTACTCCAGCACCACCAGTTGGTCCTGCACTAGGTCAAGCAGGTGTTAATATCGTTGCTTTCACAAAAGAATTCAACGAACGTACTGCTAAACAAGCTGGCTTGATTATTCCAGTAGTTATTAATGTATATGAAGATCGTAGTTTCGACTTCATCACTAAGACTCCACCAGCTGCAGTATTGTTGAAAAAAGCTGCAGGTATTCCAAAAGGTTCTGGTGTACCTAACCGTGATAAAGTAGCAAAAGTAGGTCGCGATAAAGTTCGTGAAATTGCTGAATTGAAAATGCCTGATTTGAATGCTAATACCGTAGAACAAGGTATGCGCATGGTGGAAGGTACTGCTCGCAGCATGGGCATTGAAATCGTTGACTAATAAGCGTACGACTTGCGCATAAGGCGCAAATCGGTGGGAGGGAATTCCCGTTTGACCACATAAGGAGGATATTATAATGGCAAAAGTAGGTAAGAAATACGCTGAAGCAGTAAAACTTATTGAAGCTGGTAAATTCTACGAACCAGTAGAAGCAATTGAGTTGGTTAAGAAAACTGCAACTGCAAATTTCGATGAAACAGTTGAAATTGCTTTCAACTTGAATGTCGACCCTAAATACGCTGATCAACAAGTTCGTGGTGCAGTAGTATTGCCTCATGGTACTGGCAAAACTAAACGCGTTCTTGTATTCGCAAAAGGCGACAATATTAAGGCAGCTGAAGAAGCTGGTGCAGATTTCGTAGGTTCTGAAGAGTTAGTAGCTAAAATCCAAGGTGGTTGGAGCGACTTCGACGTAGTAGTTGCTACACCAGACATGATGGGTCAAGTTGGCCGTCTTGGTAAAATCTTGGGTCCTAAAGGCTTGATGCCAAACCCTAAAGTTGGTACAGTAACTCCAGACGTTGCTCGTGCAGTAAACGAAATCAAAGCTGGTAAAATCGAATACCGTACTGATAAAGCAGGTATTATCTCTTGTTCTATCGGTAAAGCATCTTTCGATGAAGAAAAATTACTTGACAACTACCGTACAATCGTTGATACTATTATCAAGGCTAAACCTGTAGCAGCTAAAGGTCAATACATTAAATCTGTAACCTTGTCCGCTACAATGGGCCCTGGTGTACCTTTGAACGTGTTCAAATTGAGCACTGTTTCTAAAGAGCAATAATTAAATATGTCTCTTAGCTGTAGACGGCTGGTATGTATAATGGATGAAAATCCGCCCGCTGAGGCTGACACTAGAACAACCTAGGACTAGTTACGACCTCATCGCGTGCGATGGGGTCGTTTTTACGCTAAGATAGTACATAGAGCACCAAAAAAATCTACAAGGAGGTAATCTAATGGCTGTCACTGAATCAAAAAAAGCAATCGTTGCTCAAATGAAAGAAACTCTTTCTGAAGCAAAAGGTGCTGTATTGATTGGTTACTCTGGTTTAACTGTTGCGCAAGCAACTGATCTTCGTCGCAAAATGTTGGCTGAAGGTGTTGAATACAAAGTAATCAAAAATACTTTGACTCGTATCGCTGCAAACGAATTGAATCTTGAAGGTTTTGCTGAGCATTTAGAAGGCCCAACTGCGTTGGCTACTTCTAAAGATGATGCTGTTGCACCTGCTCGTGTAATCGAACAATTCATCAAAGCAACTGAAAAAGAAGTTGTAACAGTTAAAGCTGGTATCGTTGAAGGCGAAGTTATGGACGCTGCAGGCATTAAAGCAATTGCATCTCTTCCAAATCGCGAAGGTATGCTTTCCATGTTGCTTTCCGTATTGCAAGCTCCTGTTCGCAATGTTGCATACGCTGTCAAAGCTGTTGCAGAAGCAAAACCTGCAGAATAATATTTTTTGCAAAGTATTCGTTGGCCGCTTGAGGCTGGCACTATAAACTAATTTATGGAGGAAATCTAAAATGGCATTGAACATTGAAAACATCGTTGCTGAATTGAAAGAAGCAACAATCCTTGAACTTAATGATCTTGTAAAAGCAATCGAAGAAGAATTTGGCGTAACTGCAGCAGCTCCTGTAGCTGTAGCAGCTGCTGGTGGTGCTGAAGGCGGCGCTGCTAAAGATTCCTTCGACGTAATCTTGAAAGATGCTGGCGCATCTAAAATCAACGTAATCAAAGTTGTTCGTGAAGCAACTGGTCTTGGCTTGAAAGAAGCTAAAGCTATCGTTGACGGTGCTCCTGCACCTGTAAAAGAAGGCGTTGCTGCTGAAGCTGCTGAAGCTTTGAAAGCTCAATTAGAAGAAGCTGGCGCATCCGTAGAATTGAAATAATTCTAACCATATTAAAGGCGTACCCTATGGGTACGCCTTTTTTATTGAAGCTTATAAATTGATGCGAGTTTTGTTTTGTTGACTAATTTTGCCTTTGGATACGGTAATGCATTAGAGAAATCCTTGTCATATTTTTTAGGAACGATGACATAGGAACCGCGATTATTTGATGTATTACTTAAAAATGTTTCTTTAGTTATTGTAGGCATCAATGTTTTGCCTTCGGTCCATATAGAATCATCTGTTGTATCTACAAAAACTTGGGTAGGTGTAGTGTCCATGTAATATACAATAGAAGTATAGTAACTGCCATATACATATATTGGTTTTGATGTATCTTCGATGAACGTTCTAAACTGTAAACCAGATTGATTAAATAATATTGGTGGTACTGTAATTGTAATAGCTGAGTATAAAGTAATTAGTGGAACTAAAGCATATATTGCTAGTTTAAAAAATGATGTTATGTAGTATCGACCGATTAAAATCATACATACTATAATAAAGGAACCTACGATTAACGGTTTACTATCAAGACTTTTATCAAAAGCTGTAGTAAATGTAAAAATCATGTAGTAAATACCTAGTGGTAGGGTAATTAAATAATTAAACTTTTTGAATGATTGAGTAAATTCACCGGTTTCTTTGTCAGTAACTAATTCACAAATTTTTACAGCCGCCCATATTATACAAGGGATAATGGCAGGTAATGTGTAGGTTAGATACTTTGTAGCTACTAGAGAGTAGAATAGAACTATAACTATAAACCATATAATACCTAATAGATCAAAATCATCTTTCCAGTTAAGATCTTTTAAATGATAGACTATTACAGGTGTCCATGGTAATAGTGAAAGGGGTACAATTAATAGATAGTAATACCATACATTAAATTTAGGATGCTCAGATATAAGAGCTCGATCTACATTGTGTAGACCTAAGAATCCGGAAATAAACTGCTCACCGTGAATGGAATACATAGCGATATACCAAGGGCTAGCTATCGCTATAAAGGCTAATAGTCCTAAGGGATTAAATAGTAATTTAATATCCTTTGAAAGCTGATAACTTTCATCTTTTCTATGGACTATATAGCGAGCGCATACATAAATGAGTAATATCAGGCCGGGCAAGATGATGCCTATAGGTCCTTTGGTAATTACAGCTAAGGCAGCAGCAATGTAAGCTTTCACCATAGCTGACTTGTCATTATTGGTAAAAGCTAAATAGCTATATCCAAATATAGCTAAGGTGAAGAGAAGTAGAAATCCGTCGGTTATAATTGCATGAGATATGTACCAAAACTGTAGTGTACTCATTAATAGAATAGCACAGAGTACACTAGCAAAAGTATTTTTAGATATGCGGTAAATTATATGGTACATTAGGGCCACGCTGGCTCCCGCAACAAGCGTATTTGGTATACGAGATGTAAAGTCAGATATGCCAAATAGTTTGTACGTAATCATAAGTGCCCAATAGGTGAGCGGTGGTTTATCATACCATACGTGATCGTATATCATGGGGGATATCCATGAGTTATGTTTTAGCATGGTGATGGCGGAGAGAACATAGTTGGACTCCACCGGATCAGTGATTGGCAAATAGGCATTATAAAAGCCGTAGCTCAAAACGGTTAATAAAAAGAGCGCACCTATGCGCAGCATGTGATTGTTAATCATAGTTACTCCTTACTTACATAGTTTATATTATTGTACTATAGGGCGTGTAATATTTAAACCAATCAAAGATAAAAACAGAGCCTTTATAAATATGGAGATAATATGGAGATAATTACAAAAAAATAATTATTTATGAAATAATATATTGTATAGAATATTGTTTATTCGGAATACATGAAATAACTTTTATGTATACAAAATACATGCTATAATGAGCGCATAAGATAAAACCGTTTCATTAAACTATCATCTAATATATGAAATAGTGGAAAGAGGATCTATTATGAGAAAAGAACATGATTTCCTAGGTGAATTAGAAGTAGCGGATGAGTTATATTATGGTGTGCAAACGATTCGTGCCTTAGAAAACTTCCATATTACAGGGAAACATTTAGACCAAGATTTTATTAAAGCTCTAGCGATGGTAAAAAAAGCATCTGCTTTAGCTAATATGAAAACAGGTCGTCTCAATGTATCTATCGGTAAAGCGATTGTTCAAGCAGCTGATGAAGTTATTGCAGGTGAATTTGCTGACCAATTTCCAGTTGATCCAATTCAAGGTGGTGCTGGCACTTCTGTGAATATGAATATGAACGAAGTGTTGGCAAATCGTGCTTGTGAAATTTTAGGTCATCCAAAAGGTAGCTATGATATTGTAAGCCCTAACAATCACTGTAACATGGCACAATCTACAAATGACGCTTTCCCAACAGCGATTAAAGTTTGTGCAATTTTGAAATCTAAACCGTTACTTGAAGCTTTGCAACGTCTTGTTGATGAGCTTGAGAAAAAAGCTGAAGAATATAGTGAAATTTTAAAAATGGGACGTACTCATTTACAAGATGCGGTGCCTATTACATTGGGCCAAGAGATGGGCGCTTATGCATCTGGTATTCGTCGTGGTATTAAACGTATTAAATCTGCCGTTGAAGGTGCACATGTAATTAACATGGGTGCCACTGCAGTTGGTACAGGCCTTAATGCTGAACCTAATTATATTCATGATGTAGCTTATGAACTTAGTGAAGTAGTAGGCGAACCGTTCTACACTGCGGAGAACTTGATCGATGCTACAAACAATACAGACGTATTTGCTGATATCTCTAGCGGTTTGAAGGTAACTGCACTTGTGTTGATTAAGATGGCTAATGATTTCCGCTTAATGGCATCTGGCCCTCGCTGTGGCATTGGTGAATTAAAATTGCCTGCCCGTCAACCAGGATCCTCTATCATGCCAGGAAAAGTAAATCCTGTTATCGCTGAAGTATTGAATCAAGTGTGTTACCAAGTTATCGGTAATGACCTTACTATTACATTAGCTGTAGAAAATGGTCAATTTGAGTTAAATGTTATGGAACCTGTATTGGCATACAACTTGTTCAATAACCTTTGCTACCTCAAAAATGGTGTAAATACATTCGTTGATAAATTGCTCGTTGATCTTGAAGTAGACCGTGAACAATGCGAATACTGGTTGAACCGCTCCGTTGGTATCGTAACAGCATTGTTGCCACATCTTGGCTATGAAACAGCTTCTGCATTGGCGAAAGAAGCGTATGAAACTGGTCGAGCTATTCGTGATATCATCTTGGATCAAGGCTTATTGACTGAGGATGAAATCAATCATATTCTTTCTCCTAAAGAAATGACTCGCCCTGGTATTGCTGGTGCGAAACTTTTAAAACAAAAAGGTAACTAATCTTATAGTTCTCTTTTGATACATGAATAGAGTATGAAAATGAAAGACTGTCAACCCTTTTGGTTGACAGTCTTTTTTAATACTGATAAAATTATATATTGCAAAAGTAGCGTTTTCTGCTTTTGGATGTAAAAACTATAACACAAATAGTGATGAGGTTTTCTTCCAAGGTTGTGCTTGGTTAATGGGAAGCAAGGTTATTTTAAAAATGAAATGGACCTTGCTTTATTTGACGTTGCCCGAGCAGGAAAACTGAGACCTGTAAGATGTCTTTTTCATGCCGTTATAGAAAATGGTAGACCAGTGTGTTTTGATAGGGGTGAAAGCAAATATGTTCAAACCTGAACAGGTAGGCAAACGAACTCGTTATACGTACGCTAAAATTAACGAAGTTATCAAGATGCCGCATTTATTGGACATTCAGCGTAAATCGTATGAGTGGTTCTTGGAGAGTGGTTTACAAAATATTTTCAACGATATTTCTCCGATTAAAGACAATTCAGGTAATCTAGTACTTTCTTTTGAAGGCTTCAGCTTAGGTGAACCTAAGTATGATATTAATGAATGTAAAAATCGTGATGCTACTTACGCAGCACCACTTCGTGTAAATATTCGCTTGGTAAATAATGATCCAGAAAATATGGACATTAAAGAACAAGAAGTATTCATGGGCGATTTCCCATTGATGACAGATACAGGTACTTTCATCATCAATGGTGCAGAACGTGTTATCGTATCCCAATTGGTACGTTCTCCAGGCGTTTACTACAATAAAGAAATCGATACGATGGGTAACCGTTTGTATGATTCCACAGTTATTCCTAACCGTGGTGCATGGATTGAACTTGAAACAGATGCTAGTGAAGTGGTAGCTGTTCGTATCGACCGTAACCGTAAATTACCAGCCACTGTATTGGTACGTGCATTAGGTTGGGATACGAATGAAAGTATCCTAGACCTCTTCTGGAATGGTAAAACTGATGAGGATGGTTTACCAGTATATGATGAACGCATCGTTCGTACATTAGAAAAAGATACAACTCAATCTGCTGATGAAGCATTGGTTGAAATCTATAAAAAATTACGTCCAGGTGAGCCTCCTACTGTAGAGTCTGCTCGCAACTTGTTCGATAACTTGTTCTTCGATGCACGCCGTTATGACTTGGCGCGCGTTGGTCGTTACAAATTGAACAAAAAACTTGGCTGGCGCCAACGTATGTTGGGTCAAACATTGGCTCAACCAATTGTAGATCCAGAAACTGGCGAAATTATCCTTGATGCAGGCGTACAGGTTGGGGAAGAACAACTTGATATCGTTGCTAATAGCCATGTATTCGATGGTGAAGGTTTTGCTGAATTCTACATCGTAAATAATGATGGTGTAGAGTCTAAAGTTATCTGTAATAATTGCAACTTACCATATGATCACCGTACAGTAACACGTGAAGACATGATCGCTAACATTTCTTATTTGCTCAACCTTATGGATGGTGCAGGTCATACAGATGATATCGACCACTTGGGTAACCGTCGCCTTCGTTGCGTAGGCGAATTGTTGCAAAACCAATTCCGTATCGGTTTAACTCGTATGGAACGTGTTGTTCGTGAGCGCATGACAATTCAAGAAACTGAATCCATTACGCCTCAAGCATTGATTAACATTCGACCAGTAGTGGCTGCAATCAAAGAATTCTTTGGTTCCTCCCAGTTGTCCCAGTTCATGGACCAAACAAACCCATTAGCAGAATTGACTCACAAACGTCGTTTATCTGCCCTTGGACCTGGCGGTTTATCTCGTGAGCGTGCAGGCTTCGAAGTCCGTGACGTGCATCACTCTCATTACGGCCGTATGTGTCCTATTGAAACTCCAGAAGGTCCAAATATCGGTTTGATCAACTCTTTGTCGAACTATGCAAAGGTAAACGAATTTGGTTTCATCGAAGCACCATACCGTAAAGTAGAAAAAGTGTATGGTAAAGGCAAGGATGCTGATAAAGTTGTTAAAGTGCGCGTATCTGACAGCGTAGTATATATGACAGCTGATGAAGAAGAAGGCATGACAATTGCCCAAGCAAACTCTCCGCTTGATGCAGAGGGGTACTTCACAACTGAACACGTAGCTTGTCGTCGTGGTCATGACGTATTAGAAGTTACACCGGATAAGGTTGACTATATGGACGTTAGTCCAAAAGAAGTTGTATCTATTGGTACAGCTATGATTCCATTCCTTGAAAATGACGATGCTAACCGTGCCTTGATGGGCGCGAACATGCAACGTCAAGCGGTACCACTTTTGCGCGCTCAAGCACCACTTGTTGGTACAGGTATGGAATATACAGCAGCTACTGACTCTGGTGTTTGCGTATTGGCGCGTGAAGCAGGTAAAGTTGTACGTTGTTGGGGTAATGAAATCCACGTTCTTCGCGACAGCGATGGTCGTGTTGATACATACCGTTTGAATAAATTCCTTCGTTCTAACCAATCCACATGCTTTAACCAAAAACCAATCGTTAATCGTGGCGATCATGTTGTAAAAGGCCAAGTATTGGCTGATGGTCCTGCTACAGATGGCGGCGAATTGGCATTAGGTTATAACGTTCTTGTAGCGTTCATGCCTTGGGAAGGTTATAACTACGAAGATGCTATCTTGCTTAGTGAAGAACTCTGCAAAGAAGATATCTATACATCCATTCATATTGAAGAATACGAATGTGATGCTCGTGATACCAAATTAGGTGCTGAAGAAATTACTCGTGAGTTGCCTAATACAGGTGACGACACACTTAAAAACTTAGACGAAGATGGTATTATCTGCATTGGTGCAGAAGTACATCCTGGCGATATCCTTGTAGGTAAAGCTACACCAAAAGGTGAAACTGAGCTTACTCCAGAAGAACGTTTGTTGCGTGCTATTTTTGGTGACAAAGAACGTGAAGTTCGCGACACTTCCTTACGCGTGCCTCATGGTGAATCTGGTAAAGTCGTAGATGTAAAAGTCTTTACCCGTGAAAATGGCGACGAATTACAACCAGGTGTAAATAAACTTGTTCGCGTATATATCGCTCAAAAACGTAAGATTCATGAAGGCGATAAAATGGCGGGCCGTCATGGTAACAAAGGTGTCGTTTCTCGCGTTATGAGAAAAGAAGATATGCCATTCCTTCCAGATGGTACTCCAGTACAAATTGTATTGAACCCATTGGGCGTACCTTCTCGTATGAATATCGGTCAGGTTCTTGAAACTCACTTGGGTTGGGCTGTTCAAGGCTTAGGTATGAAAATCAAAGCTACAGACCTTCACATTCAAAACGTGTTGAAAGAAGCTCGTACTGATGCGTCTTACTGGGAACAAATCGATGCAATCCGCGACCTTTATGCTCAAATTGAAGAATTGGAAGCGAAAGTTGCAGAAGATGTTACGGTAAATCATTTCGAAGAAAATGAACAAATCATTACTTTGAAAACTAAAATTCTAAAACATGTAGAAAAAGCGGCGCAAAAAAAATTGGACGCTATGGGTGGCGAAGCTCGTTACCAAGAACTTAAAGCTATTGAAGCTAAATACAATGCACTTCATGTAGAGTTCTTTGATTCTGAAGAGGATGCTCCTGAAATGGATCCTGTTCTTGTAGAGGAATTAGAGGTAATTAATAAAGTTAAGAATACTCTTAACAATATTCACTCTGCTGAAGAAAAACGCGTTGAAATCCGCAAAGAGTTGGAAGGTCTTGGCTACGACTTTGACAAATATGGCATGCCAAAACCAGATGTAGCAGGTATTCATATTGCTACACCTGTATTTGATGGTGCTCACGAAAAAGATGTATTCGAAACATTGGGGATTGCAGGTCGTCCTGATGATGGTAAAACCGTGCTATATGATGGTCGTACTGGTGAACCGATGGATAATCGCGTTACTGTTGGTTACGTTTACATGCTTAAACTCCATCATTTGGTTGATGATAAAATCCATGCTCGTTCTACAGGTCCGTACTCCCTTGTTACACAACAACCTTTGGGCGGTAAAGCTCAGTTCGGTGGCCAACGTTTTGGGGAAATGGAAGTTTGGGCTCTAGAAGCATATGGCGCAGCCTATACTCTTCAAGAGCTATTAACTGTTAAGTCTGACGACGTTGTTGGTCGTGTGAAAGCATACGAAAAAATCGTTAAAGGCGAAAACATCCCTGAACCAGGTGTACCTGAGTCCTTCAAGGTATTGCTTAAAGAACTTCAAAGTATCGGTCTTGATGTAAAAATCTTGAATGAAGATCAAGAAGAAGTTGTTATGAAAGAACTTGAGGACGAAGATGAGGTGGTAGAAACTGGTATTGAAGAAGTTATGGAAGGCAGTGCTGTAGAAACTGATGAAGTAACTGTAGTAGAACCAGAAGTAGAGGAAGAGGAAGAATTACCAGCTGATAATGGCGGTGAAGATGATATCCTTAGCCAATTGGCGTACCCAATGGGCGACTCCTCTAACGATGAAGACTAAAACTATCTATAAGGAAGGGAGCGATAGTAGTGCTAGACGTAAATGAATTCGATTCCATGCGAATCGGTTTAGCCTCTCCAGAGCAGATTTTATCCTGGTCTCATGGGGAAGTTAAGAAACCTGAAACAATTAACTACCGTACGTTGAAGCCAGAACGTGATGGTCTATTCTGTGAACGCATTTTTGGACCAACAAAGGACTGGGAATGTCACTGCGGCAAATATAAACGCATCCGCCATAAAGGCGTAGTCTGCGACAAATGTGGTGTAGAGGTTACTCGTGCGAAAGTACGTCGTGAACGTATGGGCCATATTCAATTGGCTACTCCTGTATCTCACATTTGGTACTTCAAAGGAATCCCATCCCGTATGGGGCTTATCCTTGACATATCACCACGTTCTTTGGAACGTGTATTATACTTTGCTTCCTACATCGTAGTAGATCCAGCTGGTACACCATTGACAAAACGTCAATTGTTGTCCGAGCAAGAATACCGCGAATACGAAGCTCAATTTAATGAAGACGGTTATACTATCGGTGGTAAATCCGTCGTAATCGAAACAGTGGCTCAACGTAATGAACGTTTAGCTATTGTTCGTGAAGCACAACGCAAAGAGCGCTATAATGCGGCTCTTCGTGATGATGCAACAATACCAGAAGCTGATAAGGAATACGAAGAATTAACTCGCGAAGAACGCTATGAGTTAGGCGCTGCTGAAGAGGTTCTCTTCGCATGTATCGACATGGGTGCTGAAGCGGTAAAAGCTCTCTTATCAGAACTTGATCTTGAAGCATTGAATGCCGAATTGCGCGAAGAGTTGAACACTGCTAGTGGTCAACGTAAAATCCGTGCAGTTCGTCGTTTGGAAGTAGTAGAAGCATTCCGTCAATCTGGGAACCGTCCAGAATGGATGATTATGGACATTGTTCCTGTAATCCCACCTGAATTGCGCCCTATGGTCCAATTAGATGGTGGCCGTTTTGCTACATCTGACCTCAACGATTTATACCGTCGTGTTATCAACCGTAACAACCGTTTGAAACGTTTACTCGACTTGGGTGCTCCTGATATCATCGTGCGTAACGAAAAACGCATGCTTCAAGAAGCGGTTGATGCATTAATTGATAATGGCCGTCGCGGTCGTCCTGTAACAGGACCTGGTAACCGCCCATTGAAATCCTTGTCCGACATGCTTAAAGGTAAACAAGGTCGTTTCCGTCAAAACTTGCTCGGTAAACGTGTTGACTACTCCGGTCGTTCCGTAATCGTAGTAGGTCCTGAACTTAAAATGCACCAATGTGGTTTGCCAAAAGAAATGGCATTAGAATTGTTCAAACCATTCGTTATGAAACGTTTGGTAGAACGCGGTCAAGCATCCAACATTAAGGCTGCTAAACGCCAAGTCGAAAGAATTGGTCCTGGCGTATGGGAATCCTTGGAAGAGGTAATTAAAGAACATCCAGTTCTCTTGAACCGTGCCCCTACATTGCATAGACTTGGTATTCAAGCCTTCGAACCAATCCTTTGGGAAGGCCGTGCTATCAAATTGCATCCATTAGTATGTACAGCCTTCAATGCCGACTTTGACGGTGACCAAATGGCGTGTCACTTACCATTGTCCGTAGAAGCACAAGCGGAAGCTCGTACATTGATGCTTTCTAGCCATAATATTTTGTCCACTAAGGATGGTAAGCCAGTAGCAGTACCTTCTCAAGATATGATCTTAGGTACATACTACCTAACAGTTGTACGCGAAGATACTCGTGATAAAGCAAAAACATTTGCTACCTATGATGAAGTTATGCTTGCCTATGAGTCTCATATCATTGGTTTGCAAGATATTCTTTATATCCGTTTACCTGATCATGGCCGTGTAGAAACAACAGCAGGACGCTTGATCTTCAACAATGCTTTATTCCCAGAATTGTGGCAATACGAGAAACGTGAAGATGGCACTTATTCTTTAGGTAAGGTTATGGATAAGAAAACAGTTGGTAAATTGGTTGATCAATGTTTCCAATTGTTTGGCAATGAAAAAACTGCAGAACTTTTGGACCGTATCAAGTCCTTGGGTTACTCCTTCGCACGTCGCGCAGGTATGACTGTAGCCATTGCTGATATTAAAGTACCAGAAGTTAAAACTAGTTTGTTAGATACAGCGGAACAAGAGGTAGAAAAAGTATCTCGTATGTACCGTCGTGGTCTTATTACAGAAGAAGAACGTTACCGTAAAACTATCCAATTATGGACAAAAGCAACGGAAGATGTTACTGATGCGATGATGGATAATATGGCGTGTGACAAAGATGGTTTCAACCCTGTTTACATGATGGCTATCTCTGGTGCCCGTGGTAATAAACAACAGATTCGTCAGCTTGCTGGTATGCGTGGTTTGATGGCCGATCCATCTGGTCGTATCATCGACTTGCCAATCAAAGCAAACTTTAAAGAAGGCTTGACTGTATTGGATTACTTTACATCCTCTCATGGTGCTCGTAAAGGTTTGGCCGATACAGCGCTTCGTACAGCTGACTCTGGTTACTTGACTCGTCGTCTTGTTGACGTATCTCAAGACGTTATCGTTCGCGAGGACGATTGTGACGTTGTAGGTATCGATCTTGTTCGTGAACGCGCTCGTTTGGCTACATCTCCACGTCAAGCATTGGAATTGTTAAAAGATAAACTTATTGGTCGTGTATTAGATAAAGATGTTGTGAATGTAGAAACAGGGGAACTTGTTGTACCTTCCGAAACTATCTTAGACGAACAATGTTTAGCTGATATTGCTGAATCCGGTGTAACATCTATCGCATTGCGCGGTGTACATTTAGGTTCTGACAGCGATATCAACCATACTAATTTGGTTCAAAAAATTATTCTTGGTGAAAGCGATGAACGCATCCGTGCAACATTAAAAGAAACTATGGTTCAAAATATGTTGAACAAGGATACTGTCCATGCCATCGTTGACAGCGAAGGTGTAGAAATCTTCCCTGCTGATACACGTCTCACTGAAGAAGGCATCGAAGCTATCCTTAACTCCGATGTAAAAGAAGTACAAGTACGCAACAACGAAATCCACGGTATCGAAGTGGAGGCAATCGTTGAGGGTACTGGCGTTATTGAACCATTAAAAGATCGTATCGTAGGTCGTATTGCAGCTGAAGAATTGGTTAATAAAGAAACTGGCGAAGTTATCGTTCCTCTTAACGGTGAAATCACAGAACCATTGGCTGATGAAGTTGTAAAACACTATGAAACAGTTAAAATCCGTTCCGTATTGACTTGCCGCAGCCCTTATGGCGTATGTCGCAAGTGCTATGGTCGCGACCTTGGTACAGGCGGTCAAGTCCAAGTTGGTGAAGCTGTAGGTATTATTGCAGCGCAATCCATCGGTGAACCTGGTACTCAGTTGACAATGCGTACATTCCATACAGGTGGTGTCGCAGGTGACGATATTACACAAGGTTTGCCACGTGTCGAAGAATTGTTCGAAGCGCGTAAACCAAAACGTAATGCTATCATCGCAGAAAATGAAGGTACAGTTCGCGTTGTACCTAACGAAGGTAAAAAAGGTACTAATACAATCTTCATCACTGGTGAAGACGGTATTGAACTTGATTACCTCATCCCTTACGGTTCTCGCATTATCGTTAAAGACGGTGATGTTGTATCCTTAGGTGCACGTTTGACAGAAGGTTCTATTAACCCTCATGACATTATGCGTGTAATGGGTACTGAAGCAACTCAACGTTACCTCGTATACGAAGTACAAAAAGTATACAAATCCCAAGGTGTAGAAATTAACGATAAACATATCGAAGTTATCGTTCGTCAAATGCTTCATAAAGTTAAAATTGAAACAGCTGGCGATGCGGATATGCTTCCAGGGGATATGGTGGACGTTAATACCTTTGACGAAGAAAACCGTCGTCTTACTCTTAATGGTCGTGAAAATGCTACAGGCAAACGCACGCTATTGGGTATTACGAAAGCCGCTTTGGCAACGGACTCCTTCTTGTCCGCTGCGTCCTTCCAAGAAACAACACGTGTTCTTACCGACGCTGCTATCAAGGGTAAAATCGATCCATTGTTGGGCTTAAAAGAAAACGTAATTATTGGTAAGTTGATTCCTGCTGGTACAGGCATGAGTCGTTACCGTAAGATTGAAGTTGTAAAAAATACACCTGAAATCATTGATATTACGGAAGAGGTTATGTCTGAAGATTAATTGCTTCGGAGCGGCCGTTAGGCTATATTAATTGTATAGGCTTGTTGCATAGTTGATATTGTGCGACATAATAAAAAAGGGTGCACCTGCGGGGTGCACCTTTTTGTTATAGGTATTATTGGTTTGAGAGATATATGTGTATGAGCTCTATGATTATATGTCTCTATAATTATAGGCCTATATGAATTGAGAGCTTCATGATATGTGTTAGTATCAGTTTGTAAAATAAAATGATACTTTGTTAAGGTTGTAGTATGAAAACTATTCAGCTGCTTCTTCCGCGTCATGAGACATGATGTCATAACCGACGTCATCCGATAAAGTAAGATATCGTTCGTACTGTCGAATGATATCGGTAATGATATCCTCCCGTGTCATATATTGTGCATCGTATCCGGCGCGCCCGTCACTGAAATATGTCATAGGGATTGCGTTGGTGCTTTCAGTAATGTGAGGAATGTTGGGATCTTCGATGAGATGATCCGATACTTCTTGCGTAACGAGCTTGATGCCGTAGGTAAAGTTGCGCATTGATTCTTTTTCGATGGTTAACTCTACGGAGGCGTCGTTACCGTTGAAATGTTTGTCAATTCTCGTAGTTAATCCGTACTCTTCGGTTAATTCTTTATTGAGCTGATACATAGCAGGCAATGCTGTTGTTTTCATAAAGGAAATAACATCTTCCGACTGCGTTTGGTTGAGTATTTTGGCAAGACCTTGTTTCCAGTTCTTGCTGTCCCAGTAGATGGATGTGGTTGAAAGTTTTGTGTTAAAGTATTGCGTATCTGTCAATAATCCTTGCCATAAGCTGTAGCACATGATAACCATCAAGGCTGCAAATGGTAAGGCGAGAATGAGCGTTACCGATTGTAGTACATTGAGCCCACCAATACTGAGCAAACTGATGGCAAGAAAGGACATTACAGAGCCCCACATCAAGCTTTGCCACTTTGGAGATGAAGTGGATTTATCATAGGCCGCAATATTATTTAACACATAAATGCCTGAATCGGCAGATGTGATAAAAAATAATGCTAATACGATAATCGATAGAAGACTAGTTAAACCGGATAAAGGTAAATATTCAAGGAATGCAAAGAGTAGTTGTTCTGGTTTATCGGTTAATGCACCGAGTGCACCGTTTGCTACTGTTTCATCGATATAAATTGCAGTATTACCAAAGATAGTAAACCAAACGATAGTAAATACAGTTGGAATAATGAGTACCCCAAAGATGAACTCCCGAATAGTCCTACCTTTTGAAATACGCGCAATGAACATGCCCACAAATGGTGCCCAAGATAACCACCAGGCCCAGAATAGTATGGTCCAGCTGAAGAACCATGGTCGGGTTTCTGGTGTATAGATAGATGTATAGAAGCTTTGCCCTAAAATATGTGATAGATAGTATCCAAAGTTTTCTACCATTGTATTTAATAGGAGTAATGTAGGACCTGCACATAGTACAAAAAACATTAAGACTAATGCAACAGATATATTGACTTCGCTGAGCAGCTTAACGCCTTTATCAATACCTGTAACAGCAGATAGAACGGCAATGGACATAATGACGATAATGATGACCGTTTGTGCGGAAAAGTCATTAGTGGAGATGATATCAATATATAGGAACCCTGCACCTAGTTGGGCGGCGCCAAATCCTAAGGTGGTTACGATACCTAATAAAGTTACACAAAGTGCGATGATATCGATAATGTGCCCTCGTGGGCCATTGATCTTATCCTTCCACAGCGGATAGAAACATGAACGTAGTGATAATGGCAATTTATAGCGAAAACCAAAATACGCTAATGCTAAAGCCATAATACCGTATACCGTCCATGCATTGATGCCCCAGTGGAAGATGGAGCGGAATAATGCTTCCTTGGCACTAGATGTGCCATCGACTAAGCTTACAGCAGAGTGATAATGTGAGAGCGGCTCAGCAGTTCCGAAGAACATGAGACCTACACCGGTACCCGCCGCAAATAACATGGCGAGCCAAGCTGTATAAGAGAATTCCGCTTCTTCATCATCGCTACCGAGTTTGATGTCACCTAGCGAACTAAGTGCAAGAAAGATATTGAAGATAAAGAAGAGACTTATGGATAAAACATAAAACCAGCTGAAATCTTCAAATATAATATCACGAACCCCTTGGAGGATCGTTTGAGAAATTTGCGGAATCAGAAGGGCACATAAGCTCAGCCCTAAGACGATAGACAAGCTACCTATAATTACAGGGGGATTAAAGTTTGAATAACGTTTAATGAGTTTAATCATATAATCTCCTTTCTTTAGTAACTTATAAATACAAATATTTGTTCTGTATTAATTTATATCATAATAAAATGGTGTTTATATTAATTTTGCATAATTGGTAAAAGAAAAAATAATAGTAAATGCATAGAATGATTATTTATACATAAGAATAATGATATATGAATAAAAAATCATTCTTCATTTATAATTTAAGATTGAATGAAACACACGGATGAGTGTACATATAAAATGCAGCTGTAGAGCGGTGTGTGACATTGGAAATTGTTTGACATGGACTGATGTAATTGATATACTTACATAGTGCTTTAGGCGAGGTATGCCTAATGGGCATAATTTCGTAAGGAGAATTAGTACAATGGACATTGCCCATCTGAAGTCGGTGAACAAAACAATCGGTGCCAAGCAAACGTTGAAACAAATTGCTAAAGGTGCTGTGAAGTACGTGTTCCTGGGTTGTGATAGTGATGAACGTGTGGTACAGCCTTTACGGATTGCTTGTGAAGAACAGGGAATACCTGTGAATGACAAACACACCATGGATGATCTCGGTCGTGCGTGTCGCATTAAGGTGCGGGCCACAGCTGTAGGCGTCCTACGTTAATCTTGGTAATATCCGATGTAACACTTTGTTATGACGGATCAATTATAAATCTCAAATTTGGAAAGGAGGTGCCCAAATGCCAACAATTAATCAGCTAGTACGCAAAGGTCGCATGAGTTTGACTAAAAAATCTACAGCTCCTGCCCTTCAAGAATCTCCACAAAAACGTGGTGTATGTACTCGTGTGTACACAGCTACTCCAAAGAAACCAAACTCCGCGCTTCGTAAAGTTGCCCGTGTACGTTTGACAAACGCTATTGAAGTAACTGCTTACATCCCAGGCATTGGTCACAATTTACAAGAACACAGTGTTGTACTTATCAGAGGCGGTCGTGTAAAAGACCTTCCAGGTGTGCGTTATCACATCGTTCGTGGTGCATTGGATACAGCTGGCGTACAAAATCGTATGCAAAGTCGTTCCAAATACGGCGCGAAAAAAGCTAAAAAATAATTTTAGCCATTAAACGAAATTAACACACATCATTATAAAGGAGGAATTGAACATGCCAAGAAAAGGCCCTGTTCCGAAACGTGATGTACTTCCAGATCCGGTGTACAACAGCAAATTAGTAACACGTTTCATTAACAAAGTTATGTACGATGGTAAAAAAGGCATTGCTGAAACTATCGTATATGATGCATTCGAAATTATTCGTTCCAAAATGGGTCAAGACCCAATGGAAGTTTTTGATCAAGCATTGAAAAATGTTATGCCTGTACTTGAAGTACGTGCTCGCCGTATCGGTGGTGCGAACTATCAAGTGCCAGTTGAAGTTCGTGCTGATCGCCGTCAAACCCTCGGTATTCGTTGGGTTGTAAACTACGCTCGTCTTCGTGGTGAACGCACTATGAAAGAACGCTTAGCAGGCGAATTGATGGACGCTTTCAACAATGCAGGCGCTGCAATCAAGAAAAAAGAAGATACTCATAAAATGGCAGAAGCTAATAAAGCATTTGCTCATTATCGTTGGTAATAAGAGGTGACAACTGTGGCAAGAGAGTTTTCCTTAGCAAAAACTCGTAATATCGGTATCATGGCTCACATCGATGCTGGTAAAACAACAACTACAGAACGTATCCTCTACTATACAGGTATCGTTCACAAGATCGGCGAAGTACATGAAGGCGCTGCTACGATGGACTGGATGGAGCAAGAGCAAGAACGTGGTATCACAATCACTTCTGCTGCAACAACTTGTCAATGGAAAGAACATCGTATCAATATCATCGATACTCCTGGTCACGTTGACTTTACTGTAGAAGTAGAACGTTCTCTACGTGTACTTGACGGTTCTGTTGCGGTGTTCAGTGCTAAAGGTGGCGTTGAACCTCAATCCGAAACAGTATGGCGTCAGGCTTCTAACTACGGCGTACCTCGTATCGCTTATGTAAATAAGATGGATACTGTAGGTGCTGACTTCTTCAACGTAGTTGACATGATGAAAGCTCGTTTGGGTGCAAATTCCGTAGCTATCCAAGTACCAATCGGTGCTGAAGATACTTTCGAAGGCATCATTGACTTGATGACTATGAAAGCGGAAATTTATAAATCCGATGACGGTAAAGAATATGAAATCACTGATATCCCTGCTGAATATCAAGAAGTAGCAGAAGCTCGTCGCGAAATGATGATCGATGCTATCGCTGAAACAGATGATGATATCATGATGAAATATTTGGAAGGCGAAGAAATTTCTGTGGAAGAATTGAAAGCGGCATTGCGTAAAGCTGTTATTGCTAACCAATTATTCCCAGTTCTTTGTGGTTCTTCCTATAAAAATAAAGGTGTTCAAATGTTATTGGATGCTGTTATTGATTACATGCCAGCTCCAATCGACATCCCACCTATTAAAGGTGTTGTTCCTGGTACTGAAGAAGAAACAACTCGTCCTTCTTCCGATGAAGAGCCATTCTCCGCATTGGCATTCAAAATCATGGCTGACCCTTATGTTGGTAAATTAGCGTTCTTCCGTGTGTACTCCGGTACATTGGAATCTGGCTCCTACGTTTTCAACTCCACTAAAGGTAAAAAAGAACGTATCGGTCGTATTCTTCAAATGCACGCTAACTCCCGTAAAGAAATCGAACGCGTATATTCTGGTGACATCGCTGCGGCGGTTGGCTTAAAGGATACTACTACAGGCGACACATTGTGTGATGAAAAATCTCCTGTAATCCTTGAGTCCATGGAATTCCCTGAACCAGTTATCTCCGTTGCTGTTGAACCTAAAACAAAAGCTGACCAAGAAAAAATGGGTACAGCTCTTGCTCGTTTGGCAGAAGAAGATCCTACTTTCAAAGTTCGTACTGATGAAGAAACAGGTCAAACTATTATCTCCGGTATGGGCGAACTTCACTTGGATATCATCGTTGACCGTATGAACCGTGAATTCAAAGTAGATTGTAACGTAGGTAAACCTCAAGTAGCATACCGCGAAACTATTCGTAAAGCTGTTAAGGCTGAAGGTAAATTCGTACGTCAATCTGGTGGTCGTGGTCAATATGGTCACTGCTGGTTGGAATTGATTCCTCAAGAACCAGGTGCTGGCTTCGAGTTTGAAAACAAGGTTGTAGGTGGTGCGATTCCTCGTGAATACATCGGACCTGTTGAAAGCGGTGTTAAAGAAGCTATGGAATCCGGTGTTATCGCTGGGTACCCTATGGTTGATGTTAAAGTTATCGTATTTGATGGTTCCTACCATGACGTTGACTCCAACGAAATGGCCTTCAAAATTGCTGGTTCTATGGGCTTCAAAGAAGGTGCTCGCAAAGCAGACCCTGCATTGCTTGAACCATACATGGCTGTAGAAGTAGACGTTCCTGAAGAATACATGGGCGACGTTATCGGTGACTTGAACTCTCGTCGTGGTCGCATGGACGGCATGGAAGCTCGTAATGGTTCCCAACATATCAAAGCATATGTTCCATTGAGTGAAATGTTCGGTTACGCAACTGATCTTCGTTCCAAAACGCAAGGCCGTGGTAACTACTCTATGACATTCGATCATTACGAAGAAGTTCCTAAGAAAATTGCTGAAGAAATTCAAGCAAAGAAAAACGGTTAATCTCATATTAGATTAATAGAATTACTATTTTCCTCGGAGGATAATTTAAAATGGCAAAAGAAAAATTTGAACGTACGAAACCGCATGTTAACATCGGTACAATCGGTCACGTTGACCATGGTAAAACT
>NZ_JAWFXN010000014.1:0-24886 GCF_032575955.1 Veillonella parvula | reverse complement strand
GTATGGAGCGGGAAACGAGATTCGAACTCGCGACCCCCGCCTTGGCAAGGCGGTGCTCTACCGCTGAGCTATTCCCGCATACAGAACCGATAATTACTATAACATAATTATCAATCTGTCGTCAAGGATGAATTAAGTCCATCCTGACTGCCATATAATAATATCAATTTACACATATAGTGTCAATGGTTTTTCCGTAAAGTTCCTTGAAAATATAGCATACAAGAACATCTTTTACCCGAGAAAAGGGGATATACAATCCCCCTTTAAAATGGGTTATTCTTTATTCTTTTGTCTACCTTTACCAGCCCCATCTTCAGCCACGCTAACTTCGGCTTCGATGAATGTTTTCATGTCATTTAGCATATGCATAGATGCATCGATAATAGATAGTCCCATAGTTGAACCTAAGGCTTCATCGATTAGCAGATTATAGTGCAAATAAGGCTTCACCCCTAAGAAGCGACATTGTTCTTTATGTATAGGTTCATCATGTATAGGCTCATCATAAACAGCCGATGGGAACACATAGTCCTTAACTAGGGGATCAATGGTAACCGCCGCTAAAATAGCTGCACCAGTTACTACATTATCAAAGACTACAGCCATGCGATGGCTAGCAGCCCCCAAGATAAAGGCTGTTAAAAATGCAATATCTAAACCACCTGCTACATGAAGCAAGTTCAATACCGCATCACGGCGCTCGCTTTCACTCAAAGTAGACCAATCATCCACAGCAATATTAAATCGATCTACAAAAGAATGAATATGAGCAGCACGTTGCTCTACTGTAGGTCCATATTCATTATGAACGAGAATATCCTCATACGCACAACCTGTGATCGTCGCCGTCGTTACAAGAGAATCTAGAAAGGCCCTCTCCCCTACGTTACCAATCGCCACCACTTGTAATCCATCAGCATGTAATCTATCTGCATAGGTAAAGCCGAGCTCAAGAGCACGCTCTAATTCCTCACGAGAAATAGCAGGTTCTACGCCAAAGAAATGGGAGCCTTTTCGAATCACCTGTTGTTCAATATTTGCTAAATCTGCAGTATCTTGTTCAAGACCTAGATTCACCACATGTACAACGGCATTTAATTTAGCTGCAGCCCCTTGTGTAGCTGTTGTTCCCTCATTAAAACGTTCTATGGCATCATAGCTTTCACTACCATGCTCAGTGTTTTGCGGCCCATCTACCAAGTGATCCGCCGCCACAACGAGCACACCATAGCGTAAATGATTTGGTTTAGGGTTTCTAAGAATCCCTGCAAAACGCTCTGCTATAGTTTCTAACGTAGCAAGGCTATAGATAGGCTTTGTCAGATTATCGATACGTAAGCGGCATGCTTCCATGGATGGTACATGCAATGGTTCTATTTTGAAAGTTCTCATGCCTTACCTCCTGTAAGCGCCAAATACATATGAACCGCAAGGTCTAGCATACCCATTTGTATGGAGCCACCAGAAGCCTCACCTAAACAAAGGCCTAAATCGACATAGGCTTCAAGGCCTAAATTTTCTAAGGAAGATTTGGCAGCTTTTTCAGCAGATAAATGTGAAGCCATCACATAATCCATTACTTGTGGCACCAATGTTTTAGCTACCAATGCACAAGCCGATGTATTAAATCCATCGATGATAACTAACCCATGATTTGCTGCGGCGCCTAAGATAACGCCAACGATACAAGCAAATTCAAAGCCGCCTACAGAGGATAAAATCCCAATGGCATCGTCTTTAGGAATATCCTTATATTTCTCCAGTACGTCATGAACAATGCGTTGCTTTAGTTTAAGTCGTTCATCGGAAATATTCGTTCCTCGTCCCGTCGCCTCTTCCGCTGTAAGTCCTGCAAACTTAGCGGTCATAAGGGCACTAGCTGTCGTATTCGATATGCCCATTTCGCCTACTAAAAATACATTGAAGCCTTCATCAATTTTTTCTTTTACGAGGCGAATACCCGTTTCAATGCCTTCAATCGCTTGTTCACGCGTCATAGCTGGCTCTTCTACGAAGTTTTTCGTACCCATCCCAAGTTTATGAATACGAAGGCCTGGAACCCAACTCATATCCGCATCAATGCCCATGTCGATAACTTCCATTTGAGCACCACAATAATTCGCTAGAGAATTAGCGCCAGCCCCCTTAGGAATCAGGTAATTCTGAGTCATCCCAACGGTCGTTTCCTTTGGATACGCACTGACGCCCATATCGGCCACACCGTGATCGGCAGAGGCAATTATCATGCAAGGCTTTGGTACAGCTAACGTCTCTTGATTAGTAGCTGCCCCATATTGAGCCACCATATTTACAAGACGTCCATATCGTTCCACAGGCGATGCTGTATTCCAGCTATCGATTATATGTCGTTCAATCTCTAGGCTGCGACCTGTAATAGCGCCACAAGTTTCTTGTAACAAACTCATAAAAGCTCCCTTAATCAAATAATATAATTATATTTTAGATATTCTTTCTTTTAGTTATTCTTAATTTGTCCCGTTAAATATGGCAATTTATTGCGAATCTCTCGACTTCGTTCAAGATAACTTTCTAATGCTTGTCCTTCGTCATCTTGTGAAAGTATCGCTTTAACATGTTCAATTTCTAATTCAATTTGTGTAAGACCTTCAATAACATTATGACGATTACCGTAGATAATTTCACGCCACATAGATGGTAATCCCCCAGCCACACGCGTGCAATCGCGGAATCCCCCTGCCGATAGTTTCATGCGCAATTCGCCCAATTCATCGCCACCCGAAACTTGTGTTAAAATAGAGGCCAATAAGTGAGGCATATGACTAACCATCGCCAAATATGCATCGTGAGCATAAATATCGACAAACTCGATGCGAGACCCTAAGGCACGACCCATGTCAGCCAATTCTTGAGCCACCTCTTCACTATATACATCGGAGGCCTTATCTTCTAACACGATCCAGCCCATACCTTTGAATAAGTTTTTATGAGATACTTCATAACCACCCTTTTCTGATCCTGCCATAGGATGGACAGATACGAAAACAGTCCCCTTAGGAATTGATTCATAAACGGCTCGTACAAAGTTTTCCTTCGCACTAGATACATCGGTTACGACTTGCCCCGGTCTAAATAGATGAGCCGTTTCAGTAAAAAGCCGTGCGTTTGTATCAGGAGGCAAGGAGAACACAACGATATCTGAGTTCTTAATCAATGGTTCAACTTCAGTCCACGCAGCTTTTACCACACCATCTTGAATGGCCGCATCACAGACCTCTTGACGACGTGCATAGCCTACTACCTCATATTCTGTATATTCCTTTAGAGCCTTTGCCAAGGATCCACCTAATAAACCTAAGCCAATAATACCCACGGTCTTACTCATATAAACCTACTTTCATAAACTATCTAGGAATGTATATGCTCTCATATAATGCTACATATAATTTATCAAGCTAATCTCTTTTTCGTATGCTTTCATAAAAACCTCAACAATGAATATCATACAGCGTTTTTATTATAACATGTTCATAACCACATGGGATAAAATTATAAACATATAACATACAAAAAACGTGCCACCCAAAGGTGACACGTTTTTTTAGTCAGCATCCTACCTAAGGAGTACGATGCTAATATTATTTAAATTGATTGCAAAGACTATCAAATAATGCTTGGTCAGGTTTAACCACATCTTCAGTCAATGGACGAGGATGTGGACCACCATTTGCAGCAGCCAATGCTTTTTCAAAGGAAGGTTTAGATGTATTTTGATAGATAAGGCCTGTAACCAAGCCATCAGTATCACCCAAAGTTTTAAGCGCTGTTGCACGATCTGTTGGGTCATACCCTTCAGGCAATGCTACTAAATGTTCTTTGAACCAATCATAACTATTGCGTTTGTTGTATGTAACACATGGGCTAAATACATTGATGAAGGAGAAGCCCTCATGATCCATGGCTTGTTGAATCAAATCAACGAGCTCTTTACGATTCACCATATAGCTTTGCGCTACAAATGTAGCACCTGCAGCAATCGCAGTTTCACAAACGGACAATGGAGACTCAAACGCACCATGAGGAGTTGTTTTTGTAACAAAACCGATATCAGAACGAGGGGATGCTTGACCTTTAGTCAAACCATATACATGGTTATCCATTACTACGTATGTCATGTTTACATTACGTTTGAAAGCATGAATGGTGTGACCCATACCGATAGCAAAGGCATCACCGTCACCAGAAAATGCAATAACTTCAAGGTCTTGGTTAGCAAGTTTAACGCCTTGCGCATAAGGAAGCGCACGGCCATGAGTTGTATGTGCACCATAAGCGTAGAAATAGCCACCGATACGGCTAGAACAACCGATACCGGAAATTACGGCTAATTTTTCTGGTGGAATATTTTTCGCTACTACAGCGTCAGTAATCGCCGCTTGAACCCCATAATGGCCACAGCCTGGACACCAGTTAGGACGAATATCATTTCTGTAATCTTTAGCTGTTGTCATATTATAGGACCTCCTTAATCGCATTTTTCACATAACTTTTTGTGAATGGATTACCATCGTATTTCAAGCAGCTAGAAATCTTATGTTTCTTATGCATGTTGATTTTAAATAAGTTAGCCAATTGACCAGTTTTATTGTGTTCTACGATAACTACTTTTTTCGCAGCATCAAAGAACGGTTGTAATTGCTTTGCTGGGAATGGTTTAATTAGGCGCAATTGTAAGTGGTTAACTTTAACGCCTTCTTGATCGAATTCAGCAACGGCTTCTTCAATAGCACCACGGCTAGAAGCCATACCTACAACGAGCACATCTGCTTCGTCGTATTTAGCATTGTTCAAGAATGGTTCATAGTTATCAGCTACAGTTTCCAATTTGCGGAACCGTTTATCAGTTTGCGCTACGTGCATTGTAGGCGCTTCTGCTGGTTTACCTTCTTCATTATGCTCTAAACCTGTGGAAAGGAATAGACCATTTTTCATGCCCGGAATTGTACGCGGAGAAATGCCATCTTCAGTCAATTCAAAGCGTTTGAAGTAGTTAGGTTGTACCAATTCAGGAAGTTCAGCTTCTTTCATCATTTTACCGCGATTAATAGGTACACGGTTCAAATCGAAGGAAGGAACGGATTGTTTATTCAAACCTTGTTGTAAGTCAGGCATAAAGATAACTGGACATTGGTACATTTCTGCCAAGTTGAAAGCTTTTTGAATTTCATAGAAACATTCTTCGATAGATGTTGGAGAAATTACGATACCAGAATAGTCACCATGTGCATTGTAGCAAGCTGCATCAATATCGGATTGTTCAACTTTTGTAGCCATACCAGTGGATGGGCCAGAACGTTGAACGTCGATAACAACCATTGGCAATTCAGCCATAGAAGCCATGGACAAGGATTCTGCCATCAAGGAAAGACCTGGGCCAGAAGTACACGTGAAGCCACGAACACCTGCGTATACACCACCCATAGCTGTCATACATGCTGCGATTTCATCTTCTGTTTGAACAACAGTTGAGCCCAACTTATCCATAGTTTTAATCATGTATTCCATAACTTCGGATGCTGGCGTAATAGGATATGAGGCCATAAAACGGGAACCCGCAGCAATAGCACCAAGAGCACATGCTTCGTTACCTAATAAGAACATTTGATCTTTCTTACCAGGCGCTGGCAATGTATCGATTTCAACATCGCCTAATTTTTCCATTACAAGGCTATGACCATCATCGAAAGCAGCCAAGTTTTTATCAATAATCTCTTGGGATTTCTTTGCAAATTTCTCAGTAATAGCATCTTTAAACATCTTAGTATCAAAGCCAAGAAGCGCTACGGACATCCCAAGTGCTACGATATTACGCATCAACAAGGAGCCTTGTTTCATTGCTGTTTCAGAGATAGGCAAAGATAAGCAATTAATCTTTGTACCTTCAAATTTAGAAAAGTCTGGATTAACTTTGCTATCACAGATGATATATCCACCATCGCGTACTTCGGAACCGTGCATATCAACGGTTTCTTGATCAAGGGAAAGCAAGAAGTCTACCCCTTCACCAATGGACATAATTTGTTCCAATGCTACGCGCAATGCGAATGTAGTATGACCACCTTTGATGCGAGATGCAAATAAACGTTGGCTATACAAAGAGTAGCCTTCTTTAGCAAGGATTGTGGCCATAATTTCGCCGCAACTCTCAATACCTTCACCTTGTTGGCCGCCCATTTTCCAGATAAAATCTTTACGTTTTTGCAAGAGATTCACCCTCCTTAGGATAAAAATTACACTGCTGACAAGAGTCTACCTTACTATGTTAATGTTTTATAGTACGAACCTGTCTTATATCGTCATTGTATCATGTATATTTTAGGTTTACAATGTATCATTTCACATAATAATAGGTATAAATTAAGGTATTATAACTAAAAATTATAAGAAAAAAAAGATACTACTTTTGAAGTAGTATCCTTTTAGTATTTATGCTCAACGTTTTATACTTTCACATCAAAAAAAGAGTCTATATAAAATTATATAGAATATTTATTCTCGAATCATCTAAAATATTTATTCCGTAATACCTCTTGTTGTCGCTCTTCAGTAAAGAATATTTCTTCTAAACATAAGCCTTGAGCAGGTGCAGTTTTCCCTATAGCACGCCGGTCTTTAGCGGCTAAATATCCTTTAATAGCCTCAACCTTGCGACGACCAAGACCTATATCTACAAGTAAACCTGCAATATTGCGGACCATATGATATAAAAAACCATCACCAATCACAGAAATCGTCACCTGTGAACCTCGGGCCTCAACACGAATTCCCATAATTGTCTTTACAGGATCCGCCGGAGTTGAGTTCGTTCCCTTTAGGGTTGTAAAGTCATGCGTACCTACTAGTTCATTACCTGCAGCCTGCATACGAGCAATATTTAAGGGCTTTTTCACATGCCAATGATATCGCTGCGTCAAAGGATCTGCAATAAGCTGATTATGAATCGTATATACATACTCTTTACCGTATATATTCCACCGTGGCTTCCAATCTAGCGGAATTTCTACCGCTTCTAGAACGACTATATCCTTAGGAATATGAGCTATCATAGCACGAGGAATATTTTCTACTGGTATAGTCCCCGACGTTTGAAATGTACAAACTTGAAATTTAGCATGTACACCTGCATCCGTACGAGAGGCACCATAAATTTGAATGGGTTCATTACAAATACGTGATAAACCATATTCCAAACAACCTTGTACCGTTAACCCCTTATCATTAGGTTGCTTTTGATAACCTGCTAAATCTGTACCATCATAAGCCACTATGATTCGTATATTTCTCATAGGCCAAGCCACCATAATGCAATAAGTATAATCGTAATCAAGACAACAGCACCGACGCCAATATAATCGACATAGGTAACTTGTAATTCTTTCATACGTGTACGATTGACGCCACCTCTATAGCAACGCGCCTCCATAGCGATAGCTAATTCATCGGCCCGTCGAAACGCACTAATAAATAATGGCACTAAAAGTGGCACCATGTTTTTTGCGCGTTGAATGATAGAGCCTGTCACAAAGTCTGCCCCACGAGCAGATTGTGCTTTCATAATACGATCCGTCTCATCCAATAAGGTAGGGATGAAACGCAGCGCAATAGTCATCATCATGGCGAGCTCATGAGCAGGAACACCTATGCGACGGAATGGATTGAGCAAGTGCTCAATCCCATCAGTTAAGCGAATTGGTGATGTGGTATAGGTCAACAAAGAAGAAAACAAGATTAAGAAGATTAAGCGTGCCGCCATTTGAAGGCCCATTGCCACGCCATGGTCGGTAATATTGATAATCCCCCATTGAAAAATTGGATTGCCTGGTGTCGTAAAAATATGAATCCCCATAGTAAATACGATGATAATCCAAAGCGGTTTGATAGCAGACCACATCAGACGTAACGGCAAACGTGATAACAACATTGCAAAGATGGTAAACCCACCTACAACGCCATATGCCAATGGAGAATTCGCCAAGAATATGGCTACAACGAATATGGTAGTAGCAATAATCTTTGCGCGTGGATCCATGCGATGCAAAAAAGAGTTTCCTGGGAAGTATTGACCAATAGTTATATTATTTAACATGGTTACCTCCTTCGAGAATTGCTTGCACCGCATCATCTACAGATAGTACGCGATTAGACACATCAAGACCTTGTTCGCGCAAATATTCCATGGTAACGGACACTGGCGGTACATCTACACCGACAGCCTGTAATTCATCACGATGATTATTAAAGATGTCCATCGGTTCACCATCGAGAACGATACGCCCTTTATCGAGTACTACAAGACGAGAAGCCATGCGAGAAATATCTTCCATATTGTGAGATACAAGAATTACAGTGATTCCCTTTTCTTTATGAAGTCGAATGATTTCTTCAAAGATTTCTTCCCGTCCAAATGGATCAAGACCAGCAGATGGTTCATCGAGCACGAGAAAATCTGGATCCATAGCCACTACGCCAGCAATAGCCACGCGGCGCATTTGACCGCCAGATAAATGGAAGGGAGAACGTTCTGCATATGTGTCATAATCGAGTCCTACGAACTTCATCGCATCTCGCACACGCTCGTCTACGTCATCAGCACTAAGCCCTAAATTTTTAGGACCAAAGGCGATATCTTGAGCGATGGTTTCTTCAAACAATTGATGCTCTGGATACTGGAATACCATCCCCACCTTATGACGCATTTTTTTAGCTTCCTCTGTGGAGGCGCTAATATCTACACCATTGACAGTAACTGTACCAGTTGTAGGATGTAATAGCCCATTTAGATGTTGTACAAAGGTGGATTTACCGGAACCAGTATGACCGATAACACCTAGAAACTCCCCATTTTCAATGGTAAGTGATACACCACGAAGCGCAGTTTTTTCAAAAGGGGTACCCATGCCGTAGGTATATGTAATATTATCTAACACAATCGCCATTAATGGGTTCCCTCCCCTCTTGGAGCATCTGTTGAGTGTATAGCGGATAATTGCTTGCCTAACTTTGAGCCTTTAAGCCCCTTTGCTAACTCTTCATTATTAATGATACTCTTACCCACTTCATAACCTTTAGCATTCAATTTGAAAGCAATCTCAGAGGCTACCGGTACATCGAGGCCCAGCCCTTTTAAAGTATCTACATGGCTAAAAATTTCACGAGGCGTACCATCATGTAATTTCACACCATTTTTCATAACCACAACTCGGTCTGCCGTAACAGCTTCCTCCATGAAGTGCGTAATATATACAATCGTAATGCCCTCTTCCTTATTGAGCTTGTGAACTGTTTCAAGCACTTCGCGGCGACCTTTTGGATCGAGCATCGCTGTTGGTTCATCAAGAACGATGCAATCAGGCTTCATCGCTAATACACCTGCGATAGCAATACGTTGTTTTTGTCCGCCCGATAATAAATGGGGACCATGTTCTCTATATTCAGTCATATTAACAGCAGCTAACGCTGCATCGACACGTTGTCTAATTTCTGCACTAGGAATACCTAAGTTTTCTGGACCAAAGGCAACGTCCTCCTCTACAACGGCCGCTACGATTTGGTTATCAGGATTTTGGAATACCATTCCTACATGTTGGCGAATATTCCAAATATGCGCTTCATCCCGCGTATCAAAGCCACATACATTGATATGACCTTCACTAGGTTGTAATAACACATTAAAATGCTTGGCAAGCGTACTTTTACCACTGCCATTAGTGCCAATGATACAAACAAATTCACCACGCTTAATGGATAGATTCACATCATCCAAGGCACGTACATCATTGCCGTTTTCATCAGTATAAATATGACTCATATGATTGACCTCAATCATAATGTCTTGTTCATTCATGGATAACCTCATATCTTTCTAGTCAATTTCGTTTCTATGAAAGTAGAACCATTTGCATCATCTATCATACTCATGTTGTGCATAATCCCCATATTTCAATTTATCCTATTTAATAGAACTTGAATTTAATAATGTCTTAGATATTATGCAAAAGGTTGACAATACATATTCATCCTTTACGATAACTGCTAACATATTACGATATTATACTAGTCGATTGTACCATAAAATTGACAATAAAAAAACGGTGCTGCAACATAAGTTACAACACCGTATGAGTTTGATTAAACTAACTCGATAATAGCCAAAGGTGCAGCGTCACCTTTGCGAAGACCAGTTTTGATTACACGAGTGTAACCGCCTTGACGGTCTGCATATTTTGGAGCAATTGTATCAAACAATTTTTTTACTACACTTTCATCCATGAGGTATGCAAGAACTTGGCGACGTGCATGAAGATCACCACGTTTAGCCAAAGTTACCATTTGATCAGCTAAAGAACGAAGTTCTTTCGCTTTAGCTTCAGTCGTTTCAATACGCTCATATTGGAAGAAAGATGTTAACATGCTACGGAACAACGCTTTACGAGCGGAGCTGTCGCGGCCTAATTTTCTGTACATTCGTCTTCCTCCTTATTCGCCTTTTTGTTTAAGTTGAAAACCACCTGGATGATTATTGAGTTTTTCCTCAATTTCATCGATAGATTTTTTACCTAAGTTGCGAACTTTTCCTAAGTCATCAATGGTTTTGTCTAGCAAGTCTGCAATTGTATTAATGCCAGCACGTTTCAAGCAGTTATACGCACGAACAGAGAGTTCCAACTCATCGATGGAAATCTTTGCTGGGCCGTCATCTACAGCTGGTTCTTCATTATCGGAACCTACTGGATCTATAACGATACCGCCTTCACCAGTGTTTACATCTACAACATCTGCAGAATGCGCTAATTTAGTGAAGTTCCCTAAATAACCAATCATAATGGCAGCAGATTTTGCCACTGCATCAGCAGCAGTAATGGAGCCATCAGTCCAAACTTCTAATGTAAGTTTGTCGAAGTCCATTTCATTGCCTACACGAACATCACTCACTTCGTATTTAGCACGAAGAATTGGAGAGAAGATGGAATCGATTGGAATACAACCAATAACATCAGTATCTTTTTTATTCTTCGTTGAAGGAACATAGCCTTTACCTCGTTCGATTACTACGTCCATTACGAGATGAGCTGTCTCATCCATTGTCGCAATCACGAGTTCAGGATTCAATACTTCTACCTCTGGTGGGAATTGTTCAGCCAAATCAGCAGCTGTCAATATTCCATCCTTTTGGAAGTCAAAATGAACTTCCAAAGGTAATTGTGCTTCTTCTTCAACTTTGATGCACAATTGCTTTAAGTTAAGGATGATATCCGTAACGTCTTCGCGAATACCAGGAATAGTAGAGAATTCATGAAGAACTCCATCAATTTTGATAGAGGTGATAGCTGCCCCATCCAAGGATGAAAGCAAAATTCTGCGTAAGCTATTACCGAGAGTGATACCATAACCACGATCTAATGGTTCACATACGAACTTACCATAACGACCGCCATCGGCGATGTCCACTTTCTCGATTTTAAGTTTCTTTTCTTCGCTCATCAGGAACATCCTCCTATATAACACACGTTCATAGTTAATTATAGCACCGTATCATATCGGTCGCTATAAATTATACACGACGGCGTTTTGGAGGGCGACAACCATTGTGAGGAATTGGAGTTACGTCTTTAATGGAAGTAACTTCAAGACCTGCAGCTTGTAAAGCACGGATTGCAGCTTCACGGCCGGATCCAGGACCTTTTACGAATACTTCAACAGTGCGAAGGCCATGTTCCATTGCAGCTTTAGCAGCTTGTTCAGCAGCCATTTGAGCAGCAAATGGAGTGGATTTACGAGAACCACGGAAGCCCAAGCCACCAGCGGAAGCCCAAGACAACGCATTACCGTTTGTATCTGTCAAAGTTACGATAGTGTTATTGAATGTAGAACGAATATGAGCCGCACCGGATTCAATATGTTTCTTTTCTTTTCTTTTAGTTCTAACAACTTTTTTAGCCACGCTTTATCCCTCCTTTATCTTATTTCTTTTTACCAGCAATTGCTTTTCTAGGACCTTTGCGAGTACGTGCATTCGTTTTAGTACGTTGACCACGAAGTGGTAAACCCATACGATGACGTTTGCCTCGATAGGAGTTGATTTCAATTAAGCGTTTAATGTTAAGAGCTTCTTCACGACGAAGGTCACCTTCTACTTTGTAATCAGCATCTAACAATTCACGGATTTTCGCTACTTCATCTTCAGAAAGATCGCGAACGCGTGTGTCAGGATTGATGCCAGTTTTAGCAATAATTTCAGATGCTAAAGTCGGACCAATACCATAAATATAAGTTAAACCAATTTCCACTCGTTTATCACGAGGTAAATCTACACCGGCGATACGTGCCATCTAATCATCCACCTCCTATCAGATTATCCTTGTTTTTGTTTATGTTTTGGATTTTCGCAAATAACCATTACACGGCCTTTGCGTTTAATGATTTTACATTTTTCGCATATCTTTTTAACTGATGGTTGAACCTTCATTAGTACCTCCTTTGTGGACCCTATGCTTATTTAAAGCGATAGGTGATGCGACCACGATTTAAGTCATACGGTGTCAGTTCCATAGTAACTTTATCACCAGGAAGAATACGGATAAAATTCATACGCATTTTACCTGACACATGAGCCAATACGATATGACCATTTTCCAATTCAACTTGGAACATGGCATTCGGTAATGCCTCAACGACCGTACCTTCCACCTCAATAACGTCTTCTTTTGACATATCTTTTCCTCCGGTTACCTGTTTATTTAATTAACCGCGGTTCTTCCCGCATAGTTAATATTTCAGGGCCGTTTTCTGTAACAACCACTGTATGTTCGAAATGAGCAGCAGGTTTACCATCTACTGTAACTGCTGTCCAGTCATCCCCTAATACACGAACACGGTGAGTACCTAATGTAATCATCGGTTCAATACACAATACCATACCTGGTTTCATAAGAGGTCCTTGATCAGGACTACCATAGTTTGGTATTTGCGGATCTTCATGCATTTCGCGGCCTAAACCATGACCTACGAAGTCGCGTACGACACCGTAACCATGTTTCTCACAATACGTTTGAACAGCGTGACCGATAGCACCAATACGGTTACCGACTTTCACTTGTTCAATTCCCTTGAACAGACTTTCCTCTGTAACTTTTAACAATTTCATCACATCGGGTTTGACGTGACCGATAGGAATCGTCACAGCCGAATCGCCGTGATATCCATCAATAGATGATACGAGATCAATACTGAGGACATCGCCGTTTTTAAGCTTACGCTTAGCGCTCGGAATACCATGAACGACTTCTTCGTTAATAGAAGCACAGATTGTAGCGGGGAATCCATAGTACCCTTTACAACTTGGTATACCACCGTGGCTGCGAATATATTCTTCGGCAATTGTATCTAACTCAAGCGTCGTGATGCCAGGTTTAGCCTTTTTTACTAACAAGGACAACGTGTCTGCTGTAAGCTTACTTGCCTTGCGGATACATTCAATCTCATGGGGCGATTTTAAAATAATCATAGATTATTTCTCCAACGCCTTAATGATGTCAGCAAATACTGCGTCTACATCTTGTAAACCATTAATTTCTTGATATAATCCGCTATTGCGATAGTAATCAATTAACGGTTTAGTAGATTCTTCGTACACAGCTAGACGTTTCTGTACTGTTTCAGGGTTATCATCAGCACGATTTTCTAGAACAGCTCGTTCGCTAATACGTTTAACCAATTCCTCGGAAGGAACGTTTAAGTTAAGTACAGCGTCCAAAGAAATTCCTAATTCTTTAAGGATTGCATCCAAGGATACAGCTTGCGCTGTAGTTCTTGGAAATCCATCAAGAATAAATCCAGATTTGCAGTCATCTTTCACCAAGCGATCACGTACGATACCAACAGTTACACTGTCTGGTACCAATTGACCAGCATCGATGTATTTCTTAGCCTCAACTCCAAGAGGTGTTTCGTTCTTAATCGCAGCGCGGAACATATCACCTGTTGAAATTTGGGGAATACCGTATTTTTCAATAAGTCGAGCTGCCTGAGTGCCTTTACCTGCACCAGGAGGTCCCATTAATAAAATATACATATCGTTTCCCTCCTATTTCACAAAGCCTTTATAGTGGCGTGTTACCATGAGCGACTCAATTTGTTGCATTGTATCAAGTGCTACACCTACAACGATAAGAAGAGCCGTACCACCAAAGTATACGCCTTGGACGCCGGTTATACTACCGAGGAAATTCGGTATAATAGCAACGACAGCTAAGAATACAGCGCCAGCCAAAGTGATCTTGGTCATCACGTTATCCACATAATCAGCAGTTGGTTTACCCGCACGAATACCTGGGATAAAACCACCGTATTTTTTCATATTATCTGCCATATCTGTAATGTTGATAGAGATTGCAGTATAGAAATACGTAAAGATAAAGATCAATATCGCATACAATGCCGTTTGTAACGGCGTCCCCCATGTAAATAAATCAGCAGCTTTATGAACAAATTCATTGTCAATAAATTGTGCAATTGTTACAGGGAACATCAACACAGATGACGCAAAGATAATTGGGATTACACCTGCCTGATTGACTTTCAACGGCAAGAATGTAGAGTGACCACCGTACATTTTACGCCCTACTACGCGTTTTGCGTATTGGATAGGAATGCGACGTTGGCCTTGTGTAACTGCCACTACGACAGCGATCATCGCAAGTGCAATTACAGCAAATAAGAATGCTTGGAACATGTTAATGGTTCCGTTTTGGATATATTGATAAATAGTTTCGAGACCATCTGGCAATCGAGCTACGATACCAGCAAAGATGATCAAGGAAATACCATTACCTATACCATATGCTGTGATTTGCTCACCAATCCACATCAACAAACATGTGCCTGCTGTGAGGATGATGGCCACAACGAATACGCTAAGGAAATCATTATTTACCAAAGCGTTGTTTGCTCTAAGAGCAAATGCCATACCAGCGGCTTGTACAAAGCCAAGGACTACGGTGCCATAACGAGTTACCTTCGCTATTTTCTTACGCCCGTCTTCACCATCTTTACTCCATGCTTCAAACTGAGGAACTACAGACTGAAGCAGTTGCATGATGATGGAAGCATTAATGTAAGGGGTAATACTCATCGCAAAGATAGAGAACTTACTTAGCGCACCACCAGCAAACAAGTCTAATAGACCAAATAGGTTACCGGATGTAAACAAGGATTCGATAACAGATGCATCTACACCTGGTACTGGGATGTGAATGCCGGCTCTAAACACAGCAAACATCATCAATGTGTACAAAATCTTGTTACGTAACTCAGTAATCTTAAAGATGTTCGAGAGGCTATCTAGCACCCTAGATCACCTCAACTTTTCCGCCTGCTGCTGTGATTTTTTCTTCAGCAGCTTTAGTGAAGCCATTAGCGATAACAGTCAAGTTTTTAGTTTCCAATGTGCCGTTACCTAAAATACGAATACCATCGCGTACATTTTTCAAAATGCCAGCTTCAATAAGAGCTACTGGATCAACTGTTGCACCATCTTCAAAGCGATTTAATTGTGCTACGTTAACTTCAGCATATTGTTTAGCAAAAACGCTGTTGTTGAAACCGCGTTTTGGTAAACGACGATAAAGAGGCATTTGGCCGCCTTCAAAACCGGAGCGAACGCCACCGCCAGAACGGGAGTTTTGACCTTTTTGACCACGACCAGATGTTTTACCCAAGCCAGAACCTAAACCACGGCCTACACGAGTACGAGTTTTTTTAGAACCAGCTGCTGGTTGTAATTCATGAAGTTTCATTCAGTGCACCTCCTTATCAGTATTAAACTTCTTCAACTTTTACTAAATGTCTAACTTTATGAAGCATACCTTCGATTTGAGGTGTTACTTCTTTTACGACTTGAGAATTAGTTTTTTTCAAGCCCAAAGCTTTAACTGTCGCGCGTTGATCTTCAGGACGACCGATTAAGCTTCTTGTTAATGTTACTTTAACTTGTGCCATTTCTTGTCTCCTTATTACGCGTTATAGATTTCTTCAACGGTTTTACCACGAAGCTCAGCAACTTCGCTAGCGCGTTTCAAATCTTTCAAACCTTCGATTGTAGCGCGAACCATATTGTTAGGGTTAGAAGAGCCCAAAGATTTAGTCAAGATGTTACGAACACCTACTAATTCCAATACGGCACGAACAGGGCCACCAGCGATAACGCCAGTACCTTCAGCAGCTGGTTTCAAGAATACGCGGCCTGCACCGAATACGCCTGTTACGCTGTGAGGGATTGTACCATTTTTAATAGCTACGTTTACAATATTTTTCTTAGCATCATCGATACCTTTGCGAATTGCTTCTGGTACTTCCGCTGCTTTACCTAAGCCAACGCCTACATAACCGTTGCCATCACCAACAACTACAAGAGCGCTGAAGGAAAAACGACGACCGCCTTTAACTACTTTGGCTACGCGGTTGATGAATACTACTCTTTCTTTAAGATCAAGACTGGTGTAGTCAATTCTCGCCATGTCTATAGTTCCTCCTTCTTAGAATTTTAAGCCTGCTTCACGAGCACCTTCTGCAAGGGCTGCTACGCGGCCGTGGTAAATGTAACCACCACGGTCAAACACTACAGTGTCAATGCCTTTAGCGATAGCTTTTTTAGCAACTGCTTCACCAACAGCTTTAGCAGCAGCTACGTTACCACCATAGGATAAGTTCAAATCTTTATCTAAAGAGCTAGCAGCAACCAAAGTTGTACCTGCTACGTCATCGATTACTTGTGCGTAAATGTTGCTCAAAGAACGGTAAACGTTCAAACGTGGGCAAGTTGCCGTACCAGAGATGTGACGGCGAATACGAAGATGACGTTTTGCTCGAGCGATATTTCTACTAGATTTACGAGGCAAGATATTCACTCCTTTCATTCATATAGATGATATTACTATTTACCTTTTGCACCAGCTTTACCAGCTTTGCGACGAACAACTTCGCCTTCATAGCGGATACCTTTACCTTTGTAAGGTTCAGGTTTTCTCCATTTACGGATATCAGCTGCTACTGCACCTACAACTTCTTTGTCTGCACCAGACACAACGATTTTGTTAGGAGCTGGAACATCGATTGTAATACCAGCTGGAGCTTCCATTTCTACTGGATGAGAGAAGCCAAGTGTAAGAGCTAATTTATTGCCTTGTTTAGCCGCTCTGTAACCAACACCGTTGATTTCAAGAGTTTTTGTAAATCCTTCAGATACGCCTGTTACCATATTAGCAACAAGAGCGCGAGTCAAACCGTGAAGGGAACGATGATTTTTATCGTCGGAAGGACGAGTTACTGTGATTGTGTTACCTTCTACAGTGATATTCATATCTGGATGCAAATCGCGAGATAATTCACCTTTAGGGCCTTTTACGTTCATATGATGGTTATCATATGTAACAGTAACGCCTGCAGGGATCTCGATAGGCATTCTACCGATACGTGACATTATTTCTACCTCCTATTGCTACTATTACCAAACGTATGCGATTACTTCGCCACCAAGACCTTCTTTACGAGCTTGTTTGTCGCTCATAACGCCTTTGGACGTAGAAATAACTGCGATACCCAAACCACCAAGTACACGAGGAAGTTCTTCCTTTTTCGCGTAAACACGTAAACCTGGTTTGGAAATACGTTTAATTCCTGTAATAACTTTCTCGTTATTGGAACCATATTTCAAAGTTACTTTTAAAGTGTTTTCTTCTTTTTCAACGTTCTTTACAAAGCCTTCTTGTAAAAGGATGTCAAGAACGGCTGCTTTCATTCTAGATGCAGGAATGTTTACCGTTTCATGAAGTGCAGCGTTTGCATTACGGATGCGCGTAAGCATATCCGCGATAGGATCGGTCATTACCATAATCTAAAAACCTCCTCTCGTCTAATATTACCAGCTGGCTTTTTTAACACCAGGAATTTGTCCTTTGTACGCCAATTCACGGAACGCAATACGGCTGATACCGAATTTACGCATATAGCCGTGAGGACGACCAGTTAAGTTGCAACGGTTGTGCAAGCGTGTTGGGGATGCATTTGCTGGTAATTTGGATAAGCCTTCATAATCACCTGCTGCTTTTAACGCTTCACGTTTAGCTGCATATTTTTCAACGATTTTAGCGCGTTTCTTTTCGCGTTCAATCATAGATTTTTTAGCCATCTATATGTTCCTCCTATTATTTTTCAAAAGGCATACCGAATTGAGTCAACAATTCACGAGCTTCTTCATCTGTCTTAGCACTTGTTACGATAATGATGTCCATACCAGTAACACGTTCTACCTGATCATATTCGATTTCAGGGAAGATGAGCTGTTCTTTAAGACCCAAAGCGTAGTTACCACGGCCATCGAATGCAGTAGCGCTGATACCGCGGAAGTCACGTACACGAGGTAATGCCGCATTGATCAATCTATCAAGGAATTCATACATGCGTTCGCCACGAAGAGTAACTTTTGTACCCAACGCCATGCCTTCACGAACTTTGAAGTTCGCAATGGATTTTTTAGCTTTTGTGATGACAGGTTTTTGACCAGCAATGATAGTCAAATCATTAACTGCTGCTTCCAATGCTTTTGCATTGCCTACTGCATCACCTACGCCGATGTTGATAACGATTTTTTCCAATTTAGGAATTTCCATTACATTGCCGTATTGGAATTTTTCTTGCATACTCTTTTTGATTTCAGAGTTGTATTGTTCAAACAAACGAGACATTTATGTAGCTCCTCCTTTCCTGATTATTTAAGTACTGTACCGGATTTAACAGTAGCGCGAACGAATTTACCGTCCTTGCCTTCTACCTTTTTGATACGAGTAGCTGTTTTAGTTTCTGGGTCGACAACCATTACGTTAGAAACATGAATGCCAGCTTCTTTAGTAACGATGCCGCCTTGTGGGTTAGCTTGGGAAGGTTTTGTGTGACGTTTTACAGTGTTAACGCCTTCAACAAATACGCGTTCTTTTTTAGGTTCAGTTGCGATAACTGTACCTTGCTTACCTTTATCTTTACCGGAGATAACAACAACTGTATCGCCTTTTTTGATTTGTAGCTTAGCCATATGCTGCGTTCCTCCTTCTTATAATACTTCTGGAGCCAAAGAAACGATTTTCATGAAGTCTTTTTCACGAAGTTCTCTAGCTACAGGTCCAAAGATACGAGTACCACGAGGGGTCTTGTCATCTTTAATAACTACTGCTGCGTTTTCATCGAAACGAATATAGGAACCGTCTTGACGGCGGATACCTTTTTTAGAACGAACAATAACAGCTTTAACTACGTCGCCTTTCTTGACAACGCCACCGGGTGATGCATCTTTTACAGAAGCAACGATTACGTCACCGATATTGCCGAATTTGCGATAAGAACCGCCCATGACTTGGATGCACATAATACGTTTAGCACCAGTGTTGTCGGCAACATTCAAAATTGTTTGTTGCTGGATCATCGTCTATTCCTCCTTACATCACTCTTATTTTTGTCTTTCAAGAATTTCAACAACTCTCCAACATTTATCTTTAGAAAGTGGACGAGTTTCTACAATTTTAACTGTATCGCCAATTTGACACTCATTATTTTCATCATGAGCTTTGAAGCGTTTTGTGCTAACCATTGGCTTGTTATATAATGCGTGAGGTACTTTACGTTCCACAGCAACAACAACAGTTTTATTCATTTTGTCGCTTACAACTTTACCTACGCGGACTTTACGTACGTTTCTTTCTTCTGCCACGATTTTAAGCCTCCTTTTCAACCATTAACAAATCTGTTATTATGCGTTTTCAGATTTAAGTTCAACTTCACGTTGTACAGTTTTAATACGAGCGATTGTCTTCTTAACTTCACGAATGCGCATAGGATTTTCTAATTGACCTGTTGCAAGCTGAAAACGGAGGTTAAATAACTCTTCCTTAAGACCGGAAACTTTTTGTTCCATTTCGGCAGCGCTCATATTGCGAATGTCATTAACCTTCATTTACGTCACCACCCAATTCTTTACCCTTAACAACAAATTTGCATTTGATTGGAAGTTTATGGCTTGCAAGACGCATAGCTTCACGAGCTGTAGCTTCTGGCACACCGTCCATTTCAAACATTACACGACCTGGTTTAACCACTGCTACCCAGTATTCAGGAGAACCTTTACCGGAACCCATACGAGTACCAGCTGGTTTAGCTGTGATTGGTTTGTCAGGGAAAATTTTAATCCATACTTTACCACCACGTTTGATATAACGAGTCATAGCAATACGGGCAGCTTCGATTTGACGGTTAGTGATCCAAGATGGTTCGCATGCTACCAAGCCGAACTCACCATGAGACACTGTATTACCGCGCATAGCACGACCTTTCATACGGCCGCGGAATTGCTTACGATGTTTTACGCGCTTTGGAATAAGCATTACTTGCCACCTTCTTCCTTCTTAGCAGGTGCTTGTTTTGCTTCTGGCAAAACTTCACCTTTGTAAATCCATACTTTAATGCCGATACAACCATATGTTGTATGAGCTTCAGCAGTACCGTAGTCGATGTCTGCACGAAGTGTATGCAAAGGAATAGAACCTTCACGATAGGATTCGCTACGAGCGATTTCAGCACCGCCAAGACGACCGCTTACCATGATTTTAATACCTTTTGCACCTAAGCGCATTGTACGACCTACAGCTTGTTTCATTGCACGGCGGAAGCCGATACGACGTTCCAATTGGCCCGCAATGTTTTCAGCAACTAATGTTGCATCCATGTCTGCTTGTTTAATTTCTGCAATGTTAACATCCACTTGTTTATCAGTGAAACGAGTCATTGCTTTTTTGATATCTTCGATACCAGCACCACCACGACCGATAACCATACCTGGTTTCGCAGTGTGGATAGTCAATTTAATACGTTTATTTGTACGCTCGATTTCAATGCGGGAAATACCAGCAATGAAAAGGGTTTCTTTCAAGAAGTTACGAATTTTTACGTCTTCATGAAGATTAGCAGCGAAATCTTTATCTGCATACCATTTTGCGTCCCAATCTTTTACGATACCGACACGCAAACCGTGTGGATTAACTTTTTGACCCACTCTGTTTCCCTCCTTCTTAAGCTCTTTCTTTAACTACTACTGTTACGTGGCTAGTACGTTTCAAAATTTTGAAAGCTTGACCACGGGAACGAGGATGAATGCGTTTTAATGTAGGGCCTTGATCAACGAAGATCTCGGATACGTAAAGATTGTCAACATTCATATCGAAATTATGTTCAGCGTTTGCGATTGCAGAACGCATAACTTTTTCTACTACATCAGCGCCAACTTTCGGAGTGAACTTCAAGATGGCAAATGCTTCGCCGATGTTTTTACCGCGCACTAAATCTGCAACGATACGGATTTTACGAGGCGCGATTCGGATATGTCTAGCGATTGCTTTTGCTTCCATGTATTATTTCCTCCTATTTTTTGCCTGTAGATTTTTCGTCCTTACCATGACCTCTATAAGTACGTGTAGGAGCGAACTCACCTAATTTATGACCTACCATATCTTCTGTAATGAATACAGGTACATGTTTGCGACCATCATGCACAGCAATTGTGTGGCCTACAAAACTTGGGATAATAGTAGAGGCACGGGACCAGGTTTTTACAACTTTCTTTTCGTTAGTTTCGTTTAAAGCTTCAACTTTCTTAAGCAAATGATCTGCTACGAAAGGGCCTTTTTTAATAGATCTGGACACTATTTTATCTCCTTTCCTTTATCCTATTTTGTACGACGTTTAATGATTAAGCTGTTAGAAGCTTTTTTCTTGTCGCGAGTTTTAACACCATGTGCTGGTTTGCCCCAAGGTGTAACAGGATGTTTACGACCAACAGGAGATTTACCTTCACCACCACCATGTGGATGGTCACAAGGGTTCATTACAACACCACGGTTGCCAGGGCGAACACCCATCCAACGATGACGACCAGCTTTACCGATTACAAGGTTACTGTGGTCAGCGTTACCAACAACACCAATTGTTGCACGGCACTCTTGACGAACACGACGCATTTCACCAGATGGTAAACGAAGAATAGCGTAGCCATTATCTTTACCCATCAATTGAGCAGATGTACCAGCGGAACGAACGATTTGACCACCCTTACCGATTTTCAATTCGATATTGTGGATTTGTGTACCGTCTGGAATATTAGCCAATGGTAAGCAATTACCAGGTTTAATATCGGACTCAGGACCGGAGAATACAACGTCACCAACTTTTAGACCGTTAGGAGCTAAAATATAGCGTTTTTCACCATCAGCGTAGTTAAGCAAAGCGATGCGAGAAGAACGGTTAGGATCATACTCGATTGTTGCTACTTTAGCTGGAATATTATCTTTAGTACGTTTGAAGTCAATAATACGGTATTGACGTTTGTGACCGCCACCTTGGTGACGAACTGTCATTTTACCAGTATTGTTACGACCACCTTTTTGAGAAATCTTAGCGAGCAAGGATTTTTCTGGTTTGCTTGCTGTGATTTCGTCGAAGGCGGATACTGTCATAAACCGGCGACCAGCGGAGTACGGTTTAAATGATTTAATTGCCATTAGTGGGCCTCCTTACAACTAGACTCTTAGACACCTTCAAAGAATTCAATGGATTCGCCAGCTTTTAAGGTTACGATAGCTTTTTTGTAATCGCTACGTTTACCTTGTGTACGACCCATGCGTTTAGTCTTACCTAAAACACGAATAGTAGCTACTTTTTCTACTTTTACATTGAAGATTTTTTCAACTGCTTGACGGATTTGCACTTTATTTGCAGTCAAAGGCACACGGAAAGTGTATTTGCCTTCTTCCATAAGCATAGTGGATTTTTCGGTAATAACCGGGCGGATTAGTACATCATGTAATTGCATTATCCGAGCACCTCCTCGATTTTTGCGACAGCGCCTTTAGTAATGAAGAGCTTATCGTAATGAAGAAGATCGAAAATGTTCATACCTTCGCAAGCCAAAGCTTTAACACCTTGGATGTTACGAGCGGAACGTTCAACATTTACATCACCTTCAGTGATGAACAATACTTTTGCATCACCAACGTTGAAGCTGTTAATAATGTTCAACACTTCTTTTGTTTTAGGAGCTGCTAATGTGATTTCTTCCAAAACGTATAATTCGCTATTATTCACTTTATCGCTAAGAGCAGATTTAACTGCTAAACGTCTAGCCTTACGAGGCATAGCTTTGTAATAGCTGCGAGGTTGTGGGCCAAATGTAGTACCGCCACCGATCCAGATTGGGGAGCGGCTAGAGCCTGCACGAGCACGGCCAGTACCTTTTTGTTTCCAAGGTTTGCGGCCACCGCCACGAACCATACCTCTAGTTTTTGTTGCATGTGTGCCGAGACGTTCGTTAGACAATTGACGAACTACGGCTTGATGCATTACGGCTTCGTTAACTTCAACGCCGAATACTGCATCGTTTAACTGTATTTCACCGACTTTAACGCCGGATTGATTATATGTTGCTACTGTAGGCATTACATAATCCTCCTTTCGACAAATGATTATTTAACAGGTTTAACCGTGTTGCGAACCATAACCAAGCTACCTTTAGCGCCTGGGATACCACCTTTAACCAATAAAAGGTTACGTTCAGCATCAACTTTCACAACGGATAAGCGTTGTACGGTAACTCTGTAACCACCCATTTGTCCAGGGAGTTTTTTACCTTTGTATACCTTACCGCCGCCACCGGAGATCATAGGACCGATGGAACCAGGTTCACGGTGAGATTTGGAGCCATGAGTTTCAGGACCACGGGAGAAGTTATGGCGTTTAATTGTGCCAGCAAAACCCTTACCTTTACCTGTACCCACTACGTCCACCAATTCACCTTCTGCGAAGATATCAGCTGCCAGAGTTTGGCCTACTGTGTAGTCAGCTGCATTAGCTACGCGAACTTCGCGAAGATATTTCACTGGAGCTACGCCAGCTTTGTCGAACTGACCTTTTACAGGTTTTGTTAAATGTTTTTCTTTAATGGAACCGTAACCAATTTGTACTGCTTCGTAGCCGTCTGTTTCTACAGTCTTTACGCGCACTACAACGCTTGGGGTAGTTTCCACTACTGTTACAGGAACTAATTGGCCTTCAGCTGTGAAGACTTGTGTCATTCCTAATTTTTTACCCAAAATAGCTTTAGACATTATCGCACCTCCTTATAGTTTTATTTCAATAGATACACCAGCTGGTAAATCTAAACGAGTGATAGCATCTACTGTTTTCGAATTTGGTTCAAGAATATCGATTAAGCGTTTATGTGTACGCATTTCGAATTGTTCACGAGAATCTTTGTTTACGTGTACAGAACGAAGAATTGTGAAGATATTCTTTTCTGTTGGCAATGGAATCGGACCAGATACCATAGCGCCATTTCTTTTTGCAGTGTCTACGATCTTAGCAGCGCTTTGATCGAGAGCTTTGTGGTCGTATGCCTTAAGGCGAATACGGATTTTTTGCTGTTTAGCCATTATTAATAATTCCTCCTGTCGTCCATTTCGTGAATGGGCTGCTCCATAGAAATTCTCCTCCGCAGAGGCAACCTTCTACTTCATAGTTTAAAAACACAACACGAGAGCGGCATTATCTGCCGCTCTGAGTGCTGCATGTATTGTGCTCAACGCATTCTACGATGAGCATAAAAGGTTAAATTAACCTTCGATTGCTGTTACTACGCCAGCGCCTACTGTATGGCCACCTTCGCGGATCGCGAAACGAAGACCTTCTTCGATAGCGATTGGAGTAATCAATTCGATTTCCATTGTTACGTTATCGCCAGGCATACACATTTCTA
>NZ_JAWFXN010000013.1:0-43656 GCF_032575955.1 Veillonella parvula | reverse complement strand
CCCTCTTTAGAGGGCCACCACTAGAGAAAGACCCTTATAGGGTCAGAGCAAACCACCCGTTTTACGGGTGGTTATGATTTAATATAAAATTAAATGAAAATTATATGAATTATTTATTATGTTGACTTATTAATAATATATAATTGATTAATAATAGAGGATTTTTATTTCATGAAAATTTCATGAGTAAATTTTCTTGTCATTATTAGGTTATTACCGCTAATTTCTATCTATATAGCCACTATTAATGGTATAATAAAGAGTATTTAAAATTTCTATAAAGGCGGCGAATATGAATCCTTTTTTTTCTCATATTAAAATGGTTGCCATCGATTGTGACGAAACTTTGGTGCGTAGCGATAATACTATATCTGACTATACAGTAGATGTATTACATCGGTTGCAGCAAAGGGGTGTTGCTATTACGATTGCTACGGGGCGTATGTACCAAACGGCTAAGCCCATTGGGCAGGCATTAAAGCTTGGTAATGTGTCGATGATTTTATTTTCTGGTGGCCTCATTCAAGAGTTGGAAACAGGATGTAAACTGTTTGAACAGACTGTTTCTATTGAAGTGGTACGTCGTATTTATGAATTAGCAAAACAATATGATTGGCATATTCAATCCTATATAGATGATCATTTGCTATGTCATCATAAAACGTGGCAGTCCGCTCTCTATGAAAAACAGACTGGTGCTACGGCAGAATTTTTAGGTGATACGTTATATAGTTTAAACTCTGAACCGAATAAGCTAATTGCCATAGATACAGTAGAAGGAATTAACAGAATTATTGAAATTTTAACTCCTAGAGTTGGTGATATGGTGACTCTAGTTCGTAGCCAAAAAGACTTTTTAGAAATCGTTGCCCTTAATGTGTCAAAGGGGCGTGCTTTGACACAACTAGCTTTAGATAATCATATTAGTTTAGAACATATCGTTTCTTTTGGTAATGCAGAAAATGATATTTCTATGCTACGTAAAACAGGTTACTCTGTAGCTGTTGAAAACGCTACAGATCATGTAAAATCTGTGGCTCATACAATTTGTGGCCACCATAATGACGATGGCGTAGCCCATTGGATTGAAGATAATCTTTTATAATGGAGTAAAACTATGGAAGCATTTCGTTTGTTAATAGTTACAGGTATGTCAGGTGCCGGCAAAACTCAGGTATTGCAAGCTTTAGAAGATATGGGGTATTTATGTATTGATAATATTCCCCCTGTGCTGATCCCTAAATTAAGTGAAATTTGCCGACAAGGTGGAGAACGGACTAATCGCGTTGCTCTTGTTGTAGATATTCGGGGTGGCGAATTTTTTGAAGCTCTTTCTTCATCTTTAGATACATTAAAAGATATGAAGGTAGATTTTGAAATTGTATTTATGGATGCTACAGATGAGACTTTGATTCGTCGATATAAGGAAAGTCGACGGAGTCATCCATTGGCTCCTAATGGGCTGATTACAACAGGGCTAAAGAAGGAACGCCAAATTCTTAACTCTGTGCGCCATAAAGCAGATTTTATTATTGATACCACTAATATGAAAACAGCCAGCTTGAAAGAGTATTTAAAAACGCGTTTTGCTCAAGTTGATGAAGCTCATGGTATGGCTATTACTGTAGTGAGCTTTGGTTTTAAATATGGTATTCCTCTCGATGCAGATATGGTATGGGATGTTCGTTTTCTACCAAATCCATTTTATATTCCTGAGTTTCGTCATAAAACAGGTCGTGTAAAAGCAGTGAATGAATATATCCATTCCTTTGAAGTAACCGAGGAATTTAAAAAACGTTACTTTGATACCATGGATTTCCTTGTACCAAATTATGAACAAGAAGGGAAATCTCAGTTTATTGTGGCAGTAGGTTGCACAGGTGGTATGCATAGATCTGTAGCTATGGCAGAGGCTCTATATTCCCACTTGTTAGAAAAAGGATATCGTGTCACTGTTGAACATAGAGATATGATGAAAAATAATGTAGAAGAAGATTATAATCCTCATGAAATTATAACACTTGATAAATAGATAGGGGGGATTATGTTGCGAAAAGGATGGTTCCGGTGGCTAATTCCGGGTCTAAATATAAAACGTTGGCTTGCCCTATTTAGTTGTGGTGTAGGTCTTTTAATTATTGGCATTTCCTTGATGTTTAACTATCAATGGCTTGCGGTTCTTGAAGATATTGTACTTGCCTTTTCTTATAATATGACGGGCTTTTACAATTATAATGTACTCATTGCTGTAGGGGCTGTAGTATTATCGATTGGCGCTGTATTAATGCTCATCGGTACAAGTAAAGTTATAAAAACGATTATTCGTGCGGTACTACCTAATCCTGACAGCAAGGTATCGGATATTATCTTTCAAAATATCCGACTCGATAAGGGCCCTAAAATTGTAGTAATCGGTGGGGGTACAGGCTTATCAAATTTATTGCGTGGTTTGAAATCACATACATCAAACCTATCTGCGATTGTAACAGTTGCTGATGATGGAGGTTCTTCTGGCCGCTTGCGAGAAGATTTTCAAATGATAGCACCTGGTGATTTAAGAAACTGTTTAGTATCACTAGCTGAACAAGAAGGGGTAATGGAGAACTTATTCCGTTACCGCTTCGAAGGGGAAAATGAGCTTTCTGGACACAGCTTTGGTAATCTCTTTATCACTGCGCTTGCTCAAGTTTACGATGGAGATATTGAAGAAGCTCTTGAAGCGGCTAGTAAATTGTTGCGTGTCCGTGGTCGTGTAATTCCTTCCTCTACAGAGTTCATTAAATTGCGTGCAGAGATGACAGATGGCACTATTGTAGAAGGTGAAAGTAATATACCACACTCGGGTAAACGGATTCGTCATATCTATAGTGATCCAGCATTGCCTAAGCCAGAGGGGGCTGCATTACGTGCCATTGATGAAGCCGATGTGATTATTTTAGGTCCTGGTAGTTTATATACTAGCATTATCCCAAATTTACTAACTGATAAATTGGCCTCTCATGTACGTGCCAGTAAGGCTAATAAAATCTATATTGCTAATGTTATGACACAACCGGGTGAAACCACAGGCTACACATTAAATGACCATGTAGAGGCTTTAATTGCTCATGGCGGAGAAGGAATTATAGATACTGTTCTTGCCAATGATGGGCCGTTGCCAATTCAAATGGTTGAACAATATAGTGCTGTAGGATCTGAACCATTGGTATTAGATACTAAAAAGTTACAAGACAAAGGAATCCGCACTATACGAGCTACCTTAATTAATCCTCAAAAACCAGCTGTTCACGATCCTGAACGGTTAGGTAAAGTTATTATGGATATCATTCATGCTATGCAATCTAACACTGAACCGCATATCTTAGAATATTATCTTCAACGAGATGATCATTAATGAGAAGGGATGTCCATGTCATTTGCAGAAGATGTAAAAAATGAATTATGCCAATATGAAGCCTCTAGTGATGCGGATGTGGCCATGAAAATTGAAGCGTCTTGCTTATTGCGTATGAGCGGATCTATCATTTTGGGGATGAAAGGTGCCGTTGGCATTCGTTTGGCTACGGCTAATAATGCAGTAGCTCGTCGGTTGCTTGGTATTTTGAAAAAGCAATACGAATTACCTACAAATGTATTAGTACGACAAGGTTTAAACCTGCGTAAAAAAAATATGTATACGCTCTCTGTGGAACCTTCTACAGAGGGGAGACAGGCTTTAGAGGATCTCGCTTTATGGCCTGTAACCGAACAAATCCCTCGCAGTTGGCTCAAATCAATGGAAGCACGACGTGCCTTTTTAAGGGGAGCTTTTTTAGGGGGAGGCTCTGTTAATAAACCACAAAGTGATTACCATCTTGAGTTTATGACGGGGAATGAGACTTTTGCGAGGGAAATTATTCATGTATTACGACTCTTTCACATTCACGCTGGTCTAACGGAGCGGAAGGACGAGTATGTAGTATATCTTAAAGAAGGGGATGCAGTAACAAATTGTTTGCAAATCATGGGTGCTCAATCGGCGCTTATGGAATTTGAAAACGTGCGGATTATGAAAACCGTACGGAATCAAATTAATCGTCAAGTCAACTGTGAGACGGCAAATTTACAGAAGGTTGTGGATGCAGCAGTTCGTCAGGTAAAAGCAATCCGTATTATTGATAGAGAAATCGGTATTGAAGAATTACCTGAAAAGTTGCGCGTCGTTGCAAGACTTCGGTGGGAGAATCCTGAAGCGAGTTTAAAAGAGCTTGAAGAGTTGATGGAGGGGGAACTATCTAAATCTGGAATTGGCCATCGACTAAAGAAGATTGAAGCATTAGCACTTACGTATGACCCGTTGGGGCTCGAAGAAGTATAGAGGTAATAATATATGTTTTCCTATAAATCAAGATATTGTGTAGCTGCGGCTATGGCTGCCATGGCTGCCCTTACAGGCCATGTAGAAGCTCGTGATATAGATTTACAATCAATTGGATATTTTCAGTTTTCTCCGTTGCCACCATCGTTGGTGTCTCAAACGGATACATTGCTCCTATCGGATAGTCCTGAATATGTAGGACCTGTAGGAGGTACGTTAAGTGCAGGTACAATTAATGGCAATGGTCGTATCTATTTCTATCATGTAAATGAAATGGATTTACCTCACAAGATTGCTATCGTCTTAGAAAACCAAACGGCTTATCCAACTTCAGTACATGTCATGAGACAATTAAAATCTGTAGCTACACCTGATTATTTTGCAGCAGGTCGTGATTTGTCTCGAAAGGATTTGGAGCAACCTCTTAATGAAAGCCCAGATGCAAGACCATTATATACTCTTAGCATCCCACCACAAGGGCGCCAATTAATCTTTAGTGACTTAGAAAATACACCGGTAAATCGAGATGCATTATTTACGGGTATTGTAGATATTAAAACAGAAGGGCCTATATTTGCGCGTGTCATGATGTTGCCTATGGGGATGGACCCTGTAGATGCATCACATTGGGTGAAAAACCTTCCTATTGATGAAATACAATTACGCGGTACTTATACTGGTGCTAAGCGTAATATGGAGGTTACTACACCATTCGATACCTCTTTAGGTGGTGCCTTTGTAGAAATTGGTAATGACCGAGAAGATACGTTTATTAATGGTGTAGACGAAATGCAAAATAAAGCATTTGTTCGAGATCGTGGTAACTATGGCGTATCGTATACGTTAAAAATTCCTACAAAGGGGAATGACCCGTTTAGACTGTATTTTAATCCTCTTGGGGGACCTTATTCTGGTTCCTTTACGGTAAAAACATTGCATCAACAAGGTGCTAGAAGGGGGCAGACAGATACACGGACTTACCACATTGGTGGTGCAGATGGTATTTCCGCATTAGGGGAAGGTACTATATTAGATAGCCGTCTTTTAGGGAACTATAATGCGGGCGATTTATTAACATTAAACTTTATGCCAGCCGGTGCATCGAATTTGCCAATTCGTTTCTTGTTGATTCCTGAATCTCTTGCAAATCCACAAAAACATCAAACTATTGCTGTTAATGTACCAAAAGATGTTAAAGATATTTTAGGGAACCCAACTCAAGGGGGAACACAAATACCTGTAGGACCTGTAGGTGGTAAAGATGGAGATAAAGGGTCCGTAGATACTAAAAAATCTACTGTTGAAAGTCCAGCTAAACGGGCAGAAATAATTGCTCATGAAGAAACTAAAAAGTTAAGCGATAAAGCTGTAGCAGATGTAAAAAAAGAAGCACAACTTAAAAAGGCAAAAGATGAGAAAGAAGCATTAGCTCGTAAAAAAGCTGAAGAGGCTCGACTAGCTGCAGAAAAAGCCGAAATGTTGCGAAAGGCTGCAGAAGCCAAGCATGCTGAAATTGAGCGCAAGATGGCTGAAAAAGCCGAAGCAGAGCGTAAAGCAGAGGAAGCTCGCAAGGCGGAAGCGGCTCGTAAAGCTGAAATGGCACGTATCGAGGCAGCGAGAAAAGCGGAAGCAGATCGGCTAGAGGCGGCTCGTAAAGCAGAAGAAGCTCGACTAGCAGCGGAAGCAAAACGTCTTGAAGAAGAACGTAGAATTGAAGCTGCTCGTATTGAGGCCGCACGCAAAGCGGAGGAAGAAAGAAAAGCGGCCGAAGCTAAGGCACGCTTTGAAGCGCAAAGAGCAGCAGAAAAAGCTGCTTTAGAGGCCAAAAAGGCCGAAGAGGAACGCTTGGCTGCTGAGGCTAGAGCTCGTTTAGAAGCACAACGTAAAGCCGAGCAGGAAGCATTGGAAGCAAGACGTGCCGAAGAAGCTCGTAAAGCAGCAGAAGCGAAAGCTGCTTTAGAAGCACAACGTGCTGCTGAGCAAGCCGCTCTTGAAGCGAAGCGTCAAGAAGATGCTCGTAGAGCGGCAGAAGCTAAGGCTGCTTTGGAAGCACAACAAATAGAAGCAGCAAGAAAAGCAGAAGAGGCTCGTCGTGCGGAGGAAGCGCGTAGAGCAGAAGAAGATCGAATTGAAGCGGAACGTAAAGCTGAGGCCGCTCGCGTAGCAGCAGAAGCAAAACGAGCAGAGGAAGCACGCAAAGCTGAAGCTGCGAGAATTGAAGCGGCGCGTAAAGCTGAACAAGCTCGTTTAGAAGCAGAAGCACGTAGAGCAGAAGAAGCTCGGAAAGCAGAAGCAGCTAGACTTGAGGCACAACGTAGAGCTGAACAGGAACGACTCGAAGCAGCGCGCCGTGCTGAAGAAACTCGCATTGCTGCAGAGGCTAAACGTGCCGAAGAAGTGCGTAGAGCCGAAGAAGCTCGTCGCATAGAAGAAGCAAGACGTGCCGAAGAGGCTCGTAAAGCAGAGGCGGCTCGTATAGCGGCGGAAGCTCGTAAGGCAGAGCAAGAGCGACTTGCTGCAGAACGAGCTGAAGCAGAACGTCAAGCAGCCGAGGCACGACGCCTTGCTGAGGAACGATATAAAGCGCAACTAGAGGCAGAACGTAAAGCTGAAGCTGCCCGTCAACAAGCGTTGGCTCAAGCTGAAATAGAACGTAAAGCAAAAGAGCGTGCTGAAGCGATTCAACGTGTTCGAGATCAACAAGAAAGCGCTCGTCGTCGTGCAGAACTTGCCCGTCAACAACTTGAAGCCGAACGTAAGGCTGCTCAAGCATCTAAGAGGACTCCTTCCTTCAGTGAACTTGATGATATTCATGGGGATACATCAAATGTAACTATTCCAAATGCTGTATCCATTGATGAGTTGACAAAACCTAGACCGACTGCATCTCAAAATACACGTCGTCGTGAGCAACGTCAACCTCAATTGTCGCCAAATCAGCAATATGTGCAGATAAATCCTGTAGCGAATGAGCCGCAACAAGATCAAATGCCATATACTCCACAAAATGAACAGCAAAATGATGAAGAAAACCCACCAAAATTATATCCATTAGGTTAAGACCCTTAATTTCTAAAAAAGAAATTTTAGATTAAAGTTTAAGATATAGAAGTGGATTAATAGCTGTTTAAATATAGAGAGGACAAGCAATTTTATATGCTTGTCCTCTTTTTAAAATACATATGAATTTTGTGTTTTACATTGACTTTCAAAGGTGGATTCAGTACAATAAATAAAGAAAATGCATATATGGTACGAGAGACCATTGCATAATACAATACCTTTTAATTTAGTCCAGAGAGGCTGAGAAAGGAATATAGTTGAAGTGCCCATAGGGGCTTCTTTGTGCAAACTATTTGACCTTTTGCCCTGGGCAAAAGGTCTTTTTTGTTACGTGAGTTAGGAGGAAATCATGGGACAAGTTAGCCTAAAAGGCAAAGATTTATTGGGTTTGCAAAATGTGTCACCTGAAGAAATCAAATTGATTTTAGATGTGGCAAAGAAAATGAAGAAAATCGTTCTTTCTGATGACAAGAAGGTTCCACTATTAAAGGGGAAATCCATTATTAACCTTTTTATGGAACCAAGTACTCGTACTCGTAGTTCCTTTGAGTTAGCCGGAAAATATTTAGGGGCTGACGTAATCAATCTTTCTCCTAGTGGATCTTCCATGGGTAAAGGTGAAAGCTTCCGCGATACATTATTAACTATGTCCTACATGGGTACAGATGCTATCGTAATGCGCCACAGCGCAGAAGGTGCACCTTTATACGCTACGAAAGCCGTAGATCCGATTATCATTAACGCAGGTGATGGCGCTCATGAGCATCCAACACAAGCATTACTAGACATGTATTCTATCTTAGAGAAAAAGGAATCTATTGAAGGATTAAAGGTGGTTATCCTTGGCGATATAATGCATAGTCGCGTAGCACGCTCCAACATTTATGGACTTACAAAAATGGGGGCTGATGTACATCTGGCTGGTCCTCGTACAATGGTATATCCAGAACTTGAAAAATTAGGTGTTACCGTACACCACGATATTCGTGAAGCCGTTGTTGATGCAGATGTTGTAAACGTACTTCGGATTCAATTAGAACGCATTCACTCTGCACTATATCCTACAAACAGAGAATATGCACGTATCTTTGGTATTAATAACGATGTATTGAAATTAGCTAAAGACGATGTAATGGTCATGCATCCAGGCCCAATGAACCGTGGTCTAGAAATCGCACCAGATGTGGCGTATTCTGATCAATCAGTAATTCAAGAACAAGTGCGTAATGGCGTAGCTATACGTATGGCTGTATTGTACTTAACTATTATCGGAGGTGACGGTAGTGAGCTTGCTTATTAAAAATGGTACGGTAGTAAATCCGGCGAAAAAACAAAACGAAGTAGCAGACATTCTCGTAAAAGATGGTAAAATTGCAGCCATCGGTCAAAACTTAAATGCTGAAGGTGCTGAGATATATGATGCAACAGGTCTTATTGTAGCACCAGGCCTTATCGATATTCACACACATTTGCGTGAGCCAGGTCAAGAAGCGAAAGAAGATTTCCACTCCGGTACACAAGCCGCTGCTGCAGGTGGTTTCACACGTGTTGTAACTATGGCTAATACAAATCCTGTGGTAGATAATGCTGCGCTCGTAAGAGGGTTGCAAAAGCAAGCCGAACTTACTGGTGTTGTTAAGGTAGAATTTATTGGTGCTGTATCAAAAGGTCTTGAAGGTAAGGAACTTGCTGAAATGGGGGATATGGCAGAAGCTGGTGTAGTAGCTTTCTCCGATGATGGCCACTATGTAGAAAATGCTGCATTTATGCGCCGTGCTTTAGAATACTCGTCCATGTTTAATAAGATGGTTATCGACCATGCAGAAGATATTACATTGACTAAAAATGGCCATATGCATGAAGGTATTGTTTCTTATGAATTAGGTGTTATTGGTCGTCCTGCAGTAGCTGAAGATTTGGCTGTTGCTCGTGATATCTTGTTATCTGAAATGACAGGTGGTCATATCCATATCGCCCATGTAAGTAGTAAAAATACTGTAGATATGGTGCGCCGTGCGAAGGCTAAAGGCCTTAATGTAACCTGTGAAGTTACAAGCCAACATTTGTCTTTCACAGATGAATACCTACGCGAATATAATCCAGCATTTAAAATGGCTCCTCCAATTCGCTCAGAAGATCATCGCCAAGCATTATTAGAAGGCTTGAAAGATGGCACAATCGATGCGATTATTACAGACCATGCACCACATGCATACGAAGAAAAAGACCATGAATTCTGCTGTGCACCAAATGGTTTCAGTGGCCTCGAAACATCTTTGGCAGCGGTTATTACAAATGCATATGGTCCTGATAAACTTAGCATTGATCAAGTTGTGTACTATATGAGTACTCGACCAGCTGAGTTGATGCACCTTGATGCAGGTGTTCTTGAAGTTGGTAAGCCAGCGGATATTACTGTATTCTCTACAACTGAAAAGTGGACAGTAGATAGAAATAAATTTTATACAAAAGGTAAAGTTAGCCCATTTGATGGTATGACTGTTACAGGTAAAGCTAAACTTACAGTAGTTGATGGCAAAATTGTTATGAAGGAGGGCGTAGTCTTATAATGAAAGGCAAGTTAGTTCTTGAAGATGGTTCCGTGTTTGAAGGTTCCTTATTAGGTGGCGCCCCAACGGTAGGTGAAGTTGTATTTAACACAGGTATGACCGGGTATCAAGAAATCTTGACTGACCCATCCTATGCGGATCAAATTATTACATTAACCTATCCTTTAATTGGTAATTATGGTACTTTAAATTCTATCACTCAAGGTCCTAAGCCATATTGTAAAGGTTTTATTGTAGGTGAACTATGTGACTTTCCATCTAACTGGCAAAATGAGGGGTTATTTAGTGAGTATCTTCGTTTGCACGGCATCCCTTGCCTTTATGATGTAGATACACGTGCGATTACACGTGTTCTTCGTAACCATGGTGTAATGAAGGGTGTACTTGTACGCTCTGATTATCCTATGGAGGATATTCAAAAATTGTTTAAACAAGACTTGCCAACAGATCAAGTTATGCGTGTAACTACAAAATGGCAAGGTATGCGTGGCGATAAAAATGCTGAATTCCACGTAGCGGTAATGGATTATGGTGTAAAGGAAAATATCCTTCGCTCTCTAGAAGCTGCAGGCTGTCGTCTTACTGTATTTCCTGCAGATGCTAAGGCCGAAGATGTGTTGGCAGCAAATCCAGATGGTATCTTTTTATCTAATGGCCCTGGAGACCCTCAAGATCTTGGCTATGCAGTAGAAGAAGTAAAGAAGATGTTTGGTAAGAAACCAATCTTTGGCATCTGTATGGGGCATCAAGTATTGGCACAAGCCTATGGTGGGACTACATTCAAATTGAAATTTGGTCACCGTGGTTCTAACCATCCTGTACAAGATTTACGTACTGGTCGGGTATATATTACATCTCAAAATCATGGCTATGCGGTAGATGATACTTCTTTGCCAGCTTTTGTAGAAATTACACATCGTAGTGTAAATGATGGCACCGTAGAAGGTATGCGTCATAAAGAATTGCCAATCTTCTCCGTACAATACCATCCAGAAGCATCCCCAGGACCTACTGATAACCTATATTTATTTGACGAATTTGAAGACTTAATGAGAAAGGGAAAATAATATGACCTCAGAAGCAAAAAAAGTACTTGTAATTGGTTCTGGTCCAATTATTATCGGCCAAGCTGCAGAGTTTGACTATGCTGGTACACAAGCATGCCGTTCCCTTCGAGAAGAGGGTTATAAAGTAGTATTGGTTAACTCTAACCCTGCTACTATTATGACTGATACAGATATTGCAGACCGCGTATATGTAGAACCGATTAGTCTTGAATTCGTAACAGAAGTAATTAAAAAAGAACGCCCTTGGGGCTTGTTGGCTACATTAGGTGGTCAAGTAGGCCTTAATATGACCGTACAATTGTCTGAAGCGGGCGTATTAGAAAAATATGGTGTAAAACTTCTTGGTACAACTCTTGAAGCTATTAAACAAGCCGAAGACCGTGAACTCTTCAAAGAAGCGATGAAGGAAATTAATCAACCAGTTCCTGAATCCGATATCTTTAACGATCTTGAAGAAGCAGTAACCTTTGCTAATCGCATTGGGTATCCTATTATCATCCGCCCTGCATACACGTTAGGCGGTACTGGTGGCGGTATTGCCCATAACGAAGATGAAATGTATGAAATTACACGCCGTGGGTTGAAACTTTCACCAATTCACCAAATCCTAGCAGAACGTTCCGTTGCAGGCTGGAAAGAGATTGAATACGAAGTAATGCGCGATAGTGCAGATAATTGCATCATAGTATGTAATATGGAGAATATTGACCCTGTTGGTGTGCATACTGGGGACTCTATCGTTGTGGCACCAAGCCAGACTTTAAATGATATTCAATACCAAATGCTGCGTACCGCATCCGTTGAGATTATCCGTTATTTAAAAATCGAAGGTGGTTGTAACGTACAATACGCTTTGAATCCAAATAGCAACGAATATATTGTTATCGAAGTAAACCCTCGCGTATCTCGTTCCTCTGCATTGGCATCTAAAGCAACTGGGTACCCAATTGCGAAGGTAGCAGCAAAAATTGCAGTAGGCATGACATTGGATCAAATTACAAATGCTGTAACCGGTGAAACTAAAGCATGCTTTGAGCCGACTCTTGACTATGTAGTAACTAAGTTCCCACGCTGGCCTTTTGAAAAATTCAACTTGGCAGATCGTACCTTGGGCACACAAATGAAAGCCACTGGCGAAGTTATGGCTATTGACCGTTCTTTGGAAGGCTCCTTACTTAAAGCAATTCGTTCCTTGGAAATTGGTTTAGACCATATTGAGCTTAAGAAAATCGCTCATGAGTCTATGGAACAATTGATCGAACGTTTACATTTAGTAGATGATGAACGTATCTATGTTGTAGCAGAAGCACTTCGCAAGGGAATCAGTGTAGAAAAAATCCACTATATTACAAAAATTGATACATTCTTTATTGAAAAAATCAAAAACATTGTTACTGTGGAAAAAGCATTGGCTGAGCAAGGTTTAACAGAGGATGTATTGCGCAAAGCAAAACGTTATTCCTTCACTGATTCTGTTATCGCTCGTTATGCTAATACAACTGTAGAAGATGTTCGTGCAAAACGTAAAGAATGGAATATTCTTCCAACATATAAATACGTAGATACATGTGCGGCTGAATTTGAATCTAAAACACCGTACTATTACAGTGCTTATGCACAAGAAGACGAAGTTAAACCACTAGGCGAAAAATCCGTAGTGGTACTTGGTTCTGGCCCGATTCGTATTGGTCAAGGCGTAGAGTTCGATTACTGCTCCGTACATTCCTCATGGGCCCTTCGTAAAGCGGGTTATCAATCTATTATGATTAATAACAACCCAGAAACAGTGTCTACTGACTTTGATATTTCTGACTCTTTATACTTTGAGCCATTGACTGTGGACGATGTAATGGAAATTATCAATAAAGAACAGCCAGCTGGCGTCATTGCTCAATTTGGTGGTCAAACGGCTATCAATTTGGCAGGCCCATTGGCAGAACGTGGCGTCAAAATCCTCGGTACATCCGTAGATAGCATCGATATGGCGGAAGACCGTGAACGCTTTGATGAATTGTTGGCGAAACTTGGCATTCCTCGTCCAGTAGGTGCTTTGGTAACCTCTGATGAAGAAGCACAAGAAGCAGCTAAAAAGTTGAAATACCCGTTAATCGTTCGCCCTTCTTATGTATTGGGCGGTCGTGCGATGGAAATCGTATACAACGATAAAGAGCTTGATGTATACATGAAGGAAGCCGTAGTAGCATCTAAGGAGCATCCTGTTCTTATCGACCGTTACATGGTTGGTATGGAGGTAGAGGTTGACGCTATTTCTGACGGTACCGATGTATGTATCCCTGGTATTATGGAACAAATCGAACGCGCCGGTGTTCACTCTGGTGACTCCATGGCTGTTTATCCAGCTCAACATTTGAGCCAAGAATTGATTGATCAAATCGTTGATTATACACGTCGTATTGCAGTAGGCCTTAATGTTAAAGGTGTACTTAATATTCAATATATCGTGGCTGATGGTGAACTTAATGTAATCGAAGTTAACCCTCGTTCTAGCCGTACTGTACCATTCATTTCTAAGGTTACAGGTATCAATATGGTAGAATGTGCAACACGCATTGCCCTTGGTGAAAGCTTAAAAGACTTAAGCTTACCACTTGGTCTTGTACCTAATAAACCATATGTAGCTGTAAAAGCACCTGTATTCTCCTTCTCTAAAATGGGCCTTGTAGAAATCGCTCTTGGACCTGAAATGAAGTCTACTGGTGAGGTTATGGGGATTGGTCGCACATATTCTGAAGCTTTATTCAAAGCTATCAATGGTGCCAACATGCGTATCCCAGAGGATGGTACAATCCTTATGACTGTTGCAGACCGCGATAAAGAGGAAGCTAGTCAATTAGCAAAAGGCTTTATTGATTTGGGTTATCACATTGAAGCAACTGGTGGTACTGGTAAATACTTCAAGGAACATGGCGTTGACTGCAAGGTAGTTAACAAAATCTCTGAAGGCGATGATAACTGTGCTGACCACATTCGTCAAGACAAAGTCGATCTTGTACTTAATACATTGACTGCAGGTAAACGACCTGAACGCGAAGGCTTCCAATTGCGTCGTCTTGCTGTAGAAATGGGTACACCATGCTTAACAAGTCTCGATACAGCACGGGAAGTATTGCGTGTTGTGGCGAATCGTAAAGATGATGCGAACTACACTGTAGAAGCATTACAAGATTTTGAATTGGAGTAAAATCATGAGTGGCTATGTAGAACAGGGCGAAGTCGTTCGCAATGAGCAAATAGGCTCTGATGTGTGGATTATGGATGTTCACGCACCAAAACAAGCAGCAGAAGCAAAGGTAGGACAGTTTTGTAATGTTCGCGTAGCGGATTCTACGGCACCATTGTTGCGCCGCCCTATTAGCTATGCTGGATTTGATGCCCGAAAGGGTACGATTACCCTTTTGTATCGCGTCGTAGGCAAGGGGACTGAAATTATGACACGTCTCGTGCCTGGTGATACATTAGATTGTTTAGGTCCTTTGGGCGAACCGTTTGTAACATCTAATAATATGCTTCTCGTTGGCGGTGGCGTTGGTATTGCACCGATGCTATGTATCGCATCCCATTTGCAAAAAGATGAAGAAGCACAAGTTATTCTTGGTTTTAGAAATGAAAGCGAAACCTTCTGGGCTGATTTATTTAAAGATACGCCTGTTCAAGTCCACATCACTACTGATGATGGTAGCGTAGGTACAAAAGGCTTCCCTACAGCAATCATGCCTGACCTAATTAATGCTAATTCGTTTACCTCTGTTATGACTTGTGGTCCTATGCCTATGATGAAAGGCGTAGCACAAGTGGCTAAAGAACTCAATGTGCCATGCCAAGTATCTTTAGAAGAGCGCATGGGATGTGGTACGGGCGGTTGCTTAGGTTGCGCTTGTGATGGTGCCGGTGGCAAACGTTATAAAGTTTGTAAAGATGGTCCTGTATTCCCAGCTGAGGAGGTGTTCTTTTAATGCGTGAACGCGATTTAAATAACACCGTTACGCCTAATCCAAAGCTCGCCATCGATTACTGCGGGATTAAGATGAAAAATCCTATTATCGCTGCATCTGGTACCTTTGGTAATGGCCCTGAGTATGCTGGTTATTTAGACCTTAGTAATGAAGTAGGTGCTATTTCTGTAAAAGGATTAACACCTAAAGGTCGTCATGGCAATCCTGGTACTCGCATTGCAGAAACACCATCTGGCGTATTGAACTGTATTGGCCTTGAAAATCCTGGGGCTGAACATTTTGTTAAAGAAATTCTGCCGGATATTAAGAAATATGATGTACCTTTATTAGCCAATATGTCTGCGGGCACAATTGATGAGTTTACTTGGATGGCAGAGACGTTATCTGTAGATGGTATTGCAGGATTAGAAGTAAACGTATCTTGCCCAAATGTAGAATGTGAAGGCATGGCCTTTGGTGTAGATCCAAAGGTCGTTGAATCAGTAACTAAAGCGGTTCGTAAGGTAACGGATAAACCTGTTATCGTTAAGCTTTCACCAAATGTAACAGACATTGTAGAAATCGCAAAGGCTGTTGAAGCAGGCGGTGGTAATGGAGTAAGTCTAATTAATACCTTGTTGGGCATGGCTATAGATATTCATCGTCGCAAGCCTGTATTGGGGAACACTTATGGTGGATTATCTGGCCCAGCCGTAAAGCCCGTGGCTCTTCGCATGGTGCACCAAGTTTATAAAGAGGTAACTATTCCTATTATTGGTCTTGGTGGTATCATGACTGGCACAGATGCTATCGAATTTATGATGGCAGGGGCGCAAGCCGTTCAAGTTGGTACAGCTACGATGGTAGATCCAACAGCAATTTCACGTATTGCCCGTGAAATGAGCGAATATGTAGAACAATATAATCTTAACAGCATCACTGATATTGTAGGTGCTGTTCATCAAGTATAATAGAATCATATGTACGGCGAACTTAAACAACCATAAGATCTGTCGTTATATAGGATATGATACAAAAAGACCTAGCACATTCAGTACTAGGTCTTTTCTTATGTATTGAATTGGGGTCTATAATTACATAGATGCCAATTATATAGACTGTTAATGTCATAGTATGGTAATAATATGTATAATTATGATTATACATATGCTTTGTAGAAGTCAATAAATTGTTGTGCTACTGGGGAAAGTGCATGGCCTTTAAGCGTGATAAAAGCTTTTTTGAAATCCCCCGAGAATTCTGGCAATTTGATGCGGGCCATTTTGCGATGATTGATGAGTTCCTTAGCGTCCATTGGGACTAAAGAAACTGTACGTCCAGAAGAGGCCCACTCAATAGCTGAGCTTTTTGTTGTAGTTATAGCTACCGCATTAAGTTGCTCCATATCTGTTAAGCTAGATTGCATAATCATTCGGACAGATCCACCAGAAAGGGATAGAGGACATTTTTTTATGTCTTCCCACGTGATGGTATCATGCTCACGATCTGTCCAGAATACATCACGGCGGAAAATAGCGTATAAATGCTCTTCTTGGGTAAGCAGGATATCGAATTTATCGATATCTACCATTTGAATATTGGCAATACCTAATTCGGCGCTACCGTTGATGAGTTGGGTCACTACATTTGTCATAAGTCCTTCATAAATTTCAAAATGGACAGATGGATATTTCATGGAAAAAGCTGGTAAATATTGCTGTACGATTGGCGTTGAACGAGATGCAGACGTCGCAATGCGTAAAGTACCTTCAATGCGTGAATTCAATTGTTGTACAGCATTATATGTAGATTCTTCAATAGAGCAGAGTTGTTGTGCTTTTTCATAGAAGATTTTACCAGCATCTGTTAATTGTAAGTTTGATCCTCGTTGGCCGCGTTTAATGTTGATTAATTGAGCCCCAAATTCAGCCTCTAAATATTTCAACTGCTTACTTAACGCTGGTTGTGTAATATGAAGAATCTCTGCGGCCTGTGTCATATTGCCCGTTTGAACAAGGGTAATAAAATTGTGGTAGTAAGATGTATCCATAGAATCTCCCTATTATACACATAATATGATAAATAAAAATTATAACGAACTAAGTAACGGTCATTTCACATTTAATAGAATGCTATATATACTAAATTCAACAAGGTAATAGAAAGTAAATTAAGTTTTAAATTATCTTTCTATACTTATCATAAATTTTGATATAATAGCAAGAATTAAGAAAGTAGGTACTACTATGGGCGTGGTAAAAAGAACCTTAGGTCAAGCAATTCGTAATTGGGAAGCACGTAGATTAATGACGGCTCGTAATAAAATTAGCCGGAAAAAACAATTAGAACGAGTATGGCCTTATCCTATGACTAAGGAAAAACGTCGTGAACTCGGTCAAGGTATAGCCGGTTTAGTTAATAACGGCAATTAAAAGTTTGGAATCTACTAACTAGATTATTTATCTAGTGGTAGTACCACCTCAATAGAATCTAATACATTACAAGTAGCAGCTCCATGACTTATGTCTTGGAGCTCTTTTTGTATGCGCTCTACATCCGTAGGTGGTATTAGGATTGTTATGTCTACATATTCACCAAAGCTTGCTTCATAGTGTAATTTTTCATCCTGTACATATCTTTCTACTGCTCCATACAGTGAATAGTCAATCTTTGCTTGTAGCCGAGTTCGTGTTGTATGTAGTTCTTTAGGCGCAAGACGTAAGGTTTCCGCAACGGAGTGTGAATAGGCCCGAATCAAGCCACCAGCGCCCAATTTAATGCCTCCAAAATAACGTGTTACGACGACGGCTACATTGGTAATACCAGTCTTTTTGAGTACTTCTAGCATTGGTTTACCTGCTGTACCTGATGGTTCTCCATTATCGGAAGATCGTTGTTGTTCTTGCTGTGGGCCTAATGCATAGGCTGTGCAGTTATGGCGAGCATCCCAGAATTCTTTATTGATGCGACTTATAAAGGTTTGAGCTTCCTCTTCAGTCTTGCAAGGATATACAGTTGTTATAAACCGTGATTTTTCAACAACATATTCATGGCGAAATTCTTTTGCTACAGAAATAAATTCCACCGTAGGGCTTACTGATTCAGACATATATTCACCTCCTTTGGAATCAAAGCTTATGTTTATTCATCATCACTTTATTATAATCTATTTATGAAGGCTATGTATAGGTAAAAGCGGTTAATTCCCTTATAAAAAAGAAATAGCCTCTATATTTGGTAGGATATTGACGTAATGAGAATTTATGTTATTATTAAATATAGATATATGAGTAGTTACTCATGTAATATGTTCATATATTGAAGTTTTAGAATATATTGAAACATTCTTAGTGAACTTGTTTATGGCTATTTTATTTACAATAGGGTATATAGTATTTTTATAGATAGATGTTTAGGCGTATATTTAAGTACATAAATACAAAATATAGTACGGATTTGTAATAATATAGTAAGTTGTAAAATAAGATATATGTATCGATAGAGTAGAAAGGCCTGTGAATATGAGCTTAAAAAAACAAGAATTTGATATTACGGGTATGCACTGTGCAGCCTGTGTAAAACGTGTTGAAAACGTTGTTTCTAAACTTGATGGCGTAGAATCTGTTAAGGTTAACCTCTTAACTCGAAAGGGGAGCGTTGAATATAAAGACGGGGCTGCTGTAGATTCACAACAGATTATTGATGCCATTACGAATATCGGCTTTGGTGCTGCAGAAGCAGACGAAACAAAGCAAGAAATAGAAAAGGTTAACTTAAAACCTCATATTATACGACTTATTATTGCTGCTTGTATGGCAGTACCGATGATGATTAATATGACCTTACATCGATTTGGTATTCAGGCATTGCCTGTATGGGTAGAGTTTGTTCTTGCTACTATCGCTCAGTTTGGTCCTGGTCTTATGTTCTATAAGAGCGCCTGGAGTGCAGTGAAAAATGGGGCGCTTACGATGGATGTACTCGTAGTAATGGGCACGACGGTAGCTTATCTATTCAGTATCTATAACTGGCAATTTCACCCTGAATTAGGCCCTCATGGAATATATTTTGAAACCTCTGCGTGGCTCATTACCTTTATCCTTCTTGGTAAACTCTTAGAAGAGATTGCAAAAGGGCGTACCTCCGAAGCACTTCAAAAATTGATTGCCTTACAACCTGCAACGGCTCATGTGTTGCGTGATGGAGAATTTATTGATATCCCTACATCTAAGGTGGTAGCCGGTGATATTTTACAAGTTCGTGCAGGTGAAAAGATCCCTGTTGATGGCACGATTACTGAGGGATATTCCACAGTAGATGAGGCTATGCTGACCGGTGAAAGCTTACCGGTAGAAAAACAAGTTGGTTCTGAAGTTATTGGTGCTACTATAAACCTAAGTGGTGCTTTTACCATGGAAGCCAAGCGTATCGGTTCCGATACGATGTTGTCTCAAATTATCAAGGTTGTAGAAGAGGCACAAACCTCCAAGGCTAGTATTCAACGTATTGCAGATATCGTGGCTCAATATTTTGTACCGACCGTTATTGGCCTTGCTGTTTTGACAGGTCTTGTGTGGTACTTCATTATGGGAGATTCTATTAACGTTGCTCTCATTAATGCAACAGCGGTACTGGTTATCGCATGTCCTTGTGCGCTTGGCCTTGCTACACCAACATCTATCATGGTTGGGTCTGGCCTTGGTGCGGAACACGGTGTGCTCATCAAGAGTGCAGAATATCTTGAAAAAGCGGGTAAACTCGATGCCATTGTTATGGATAAAACCGGTACCCTTACACAGGGTGTATTGGATGTGACGGCTTTTAAAAATTATAATGGTGATGAAAGTACTAATATGTCTATTATGATGGCTCTTGAAAGTGGTACATCTCATCCGATTGCAAAGGCCATGGTTTACTATGGTGAAGATCATGGCTATAAAGGTAAAGCTGTTGAACTTGAAAGTTTTGCTGATGTACCAGGTAAAGGGTTACAAGGTGCATACCAAGGCGTATCCGTACAACTTGGGCACAGTCGTTGGATGAATGAACTAGGTTATGATTTAACGGCGGTTCAAGAAGATATTTTACGCTTTGAAGAACAAGGTGCTTCCGTATCTGTTCTAGCTGTAGATGGCGTTGTTAGTGCTTTGTGGGCTGTAGAAGACGAATTACGTCCAGAAACTATCGAGGTTGTAAAAGAGTTACATGCTCAAGGTATTGATGTATGGATGCTTACTGGTGATAATCGTCGAACTGCTCAATATATTGCTAAACAAGCGGGTATCTCTCATGTTATAGCTGAAGTATTGCCTCAAGATAAGGCTAGCAAGGTAAAAGAATTACAAGATAAAGGTCTTGTAGTGGGGATGGTTGGTGACGGTATCAATGATGCTCCTGCTCTCGTTACGGCAGATATTGGTTTTGCTATTGGCAGTGGTACAGATATTGCGGTAGAAGCAGCCGACATCGTCCTTGTACGAAATGATTTACATACCTTGGTACAAGCAGTACGACTCAGCCGTAAGACAATGACCAATATTAAACAAAACTTATTCTGGGCATTGATCTTTAACTGTATCGGTATTCCGTTGGCCGCAATAGGTGCATTAAATCCTATGATTGCGGGTACAGCGATGGCATTTAGCTCTGTAACAGTCGTAGGTAACTCGCTTCGTTTGAAGCGAGCTAAAATTTAAGATTATACATATAATTGAATACTATAAAGCACCTATACAGGGGTATAGGTGCTTTATTATATCTACAGACATATAGTTAAGTATATATTTATATCTTATATTGAGACGTGAAATGGATATTTAATTTCTACGATAATGGTGTTTTTAGACGGCTTATGATTTGTTATACTGAATATAGTAATTGATTTAAAAGAGAGGTTCATGATTATGAAATTAAGTACTCGAGACATTGTCTATATTGGTTTTATTGCCGCGTTATGTGCAGTGGCTACTACAATTCGCATTGAAATACCAGGTGGCGCTATGGTTCATTTAGGATCGGCTGCACTCTTTACAACATCTATACTTTTTGGTGGATTATATGGAGGCTTGGGTGCGGCAATTGGATCTGCACTATTTGATCTCTTTGGTGGTCATACACAGTACATCGTATTCTCTTTCTTTATTAAAGGAATTGCAGGACTTATCGTAGGTGGTATGACTGCAGGCTATCTGCCACCCTCTATTACAAAACCAACTGCATCCTTTGGTCGTATTTTAGTAGCCCTTATTATTGGTGCTGTTTGGACAGCTTTAGGCTACTTCCTTGCGTGGTGGTTCGTTCTTGAAAGTGCGGTCGTGGCGGCTAGTAAAATTCAATACTCTTTGATTACAAGTGCCGCAGGGATTGTGGTTGCTATTGTATTAACCCCTAAATTACAAACGATAGTGCGCAGATTGTTTACTAAAAATTAATTTATATAATGTTTTAGGCAGATAATGGTAAAATATCTATAATAATCTAATATATTTATAATGACCTAATACACTTATATATAACTGCCTTTTCAATACATACAAAAGCCTTTAGATGCTAAATTAGTTTAGCGTCTAAAGGCTTTTGTGTTAGGTTATTAATTTAGACTAGTGTTTGTATTAGCTATTAAGCTATTAGAAATTACACAAGTCATTTAGGTTTTCTGCCATTGTAGGGTGTGTGAAGATTTGATTTTTGAAATATGTATATGGAATGTTGTTATCCATAGCCATTTTAATCAAGTTAATCAATTCTTCAGCACCTTGGGAATAGAGTGTAGCACCGAGGATTAAATCGTTTTTTGCATCTACAACGATTTTAAAAGCACCTTTTAAATAATCGTTTACGTGGGCTCTTGGCATGGTAGCTACGAGCATTTCCTTGGTTTTAATCGTATATCCTTGGTTGATTGCATCTTCTTCTGTAAGACCTACCCGAGAAAGTGGAGGTGTTAGGAAGGTAGTATAAGGTATATTTTTACGATCTTTTAAGGTATAGTGGCCGCTGCCTGTAAGTGCACCAAATACGATACGGAAGTCATCAAGAGATACATATGTGAATTGAGGACCACCGTTTACATCGCCGACTGCGTATACACCAGGAACGGAGCTTTCACAAGTATCATTAACTACAATAGCACCGCGTTCGTTAGTAGCGATATCAGTATGTTCTAAACCGATATTAGCTGTATTGGCTTTGCGACCTGTAGCGTATAGAACAGCATCAAATGTATAGTTTTGATTATTAGCTTTGATAACTGGTTTGTTGTCATCATTGGATACAGAGTCTAATGTTACATTATTAAGAATGGTAATGCCTTGTTCAGTTAAGTACTCAGTAGCTAGCTCTTGAACGATAGGTTCTTCGCGTTTTAAGATGCTAGATTCGATGTTGAATACAGTTACCTTAGCACCAAGTTTTGCATATAGACTTGCAAATTCAAGACCGATAGGACCAGCGCCGATAACACCTAATGTACTAGGTTGAGTAGGTAATTGTTGAATTTCTGTACTATTATAGAAACCTGTAGCTGTATCAATGCCAGAAATATTAGGTTTAATCGCTACAGCGCCAGTGTTTATAACGATAGTGTCAGCAGATAATATAATCTTATCCTCGCCAGCGGTAACGGTGATTTCTTTATTGCTAATAAATGCACCATGTCCAGTATAGACATCGACATGTTCATTTGTATCTAACATACCGAAGTTTTTATTGCGTAAGCGAGATGTAACAACTTCACGTTGGTTTAATACTTGATCGTATGATAAGCCTTTTGACGCGGCAATGATCATCGTCTTAGTAGGGATACATGCGATATTAATACATGTACCACCGTACATTAGTGGATTTTCTTCAATCATGGCTACGGATTTGCCCATAGAGCCAAATTTTGCGGCTAATGTTTTACCAGCCTTGCCGAAACCTAAGACGATAATGTCATATTGTTTGGTATTCATATAATACCTCCTATTTTTATATTGAAAATATTAGATATTGATATTATAGCACATTATTACATATATAAAAGTAGAAAATAGAAATAATTATCAGTGATTACTAATTACATTTATTTAGAATGACTATTTTAAGATATAATACAGATTATAGCTTCTTGGTTTATTTAAGGCGCTAGGGGAGTTTGTATATCTGTGTTTCATATGTACTACAGTAATTAATAAAGTGTGTTAAGTATTTCTACTTGACACATCTTTTTTTATGCTGTAGTATATGTAAAGTAATATGACTTGACAGTGATGGAGGTGGCGAAATGGAAGAACGAGTACTCATAAGTTTGCTCTTAGATTTCTATGGCCCATTATTGACGGACAAGCAACGCATGTCCTTACAACTTCACCACGAAGATGATATGTCTCTTGGCGAGATCGCTGAGGAATTAGGTGTATCACGACAGGCTGTACACGATAATTTACAGCGTGCTCGACACATTTTAAATGATTACGAATCTAAATTGCACTTGGTGGCACAATATGAACAACGGGAAGGCTTGCTTTCACAGTTGAAAGCAACATTGCCTAAAGAGGTGTTGGCAGAAACTAAGGTGCAACAAGTATTGGCGCAAATGGAGGGATACTATGGCATTTGATAGTTTGTCAGAAAAACTACAAGAAGCCTTTCAATCCTTAAAAGGGAAGGGCAAAATTACAGAAGATGATGTCAATCTTGCGTTGCGTCAGGTACGTACGGCTCTATTAGAAGCAGACGTTAACTTTATGGTAGCAAAGGATTTTGTTAAGTCCATTAAGGAAAAGGCCCTTGGTGAAGAGGTGTTCGGGTCCTTGAATCCAGCCCAAACGGTTATTAAAATCGTAAATGATGAGTTAACGGCTCTCTTAGGTGGTACGCAAAGTCGTATCATGATTTCTAGCAAGCCTCCAACGATTATCATGCTCGTTGGTTTACAAGGTGCTGGTAAGACTACAACAGCTGGAAAACTAGCTGTATACTTACGCAAACAAGGTAAACGTCCGATGCTTGTCGCTGCCGACGTATATCGTCCAGCTGCGATTACTCAGTTGCAAGTAGTAGGTAAGCAAATTGATATTCCAGTATTTGCAGATGAAACACCTGGTGCAAATCCAATAGATATTGCGCGTCGCGCCGTAGAGCAGAGCACTCATATGTTGAAAGATGTTGTTATCATCGATACAGCAGGTCGTTTGGCAATTGATGAAGTCCTCATGGATGAGTTGTCCAACATCAAAGCTGCTGTTCGACCTCATGAAATTCTGCTCGTTGTAGATTCCATGATCGGTCAAGATGCGGTAACAACAGCTCAAACCTTTAATGAAAAACTAGGTGTTGATGGTGTTATCCTTACCAAACTCGATGGTGATGCGCGCGGTGGTGCCGCATTATCCATCAAAGCTGTAACAGGCTTGCCAATTAAGTTCACTGGTGTGAGCGAAAAAATGGATGGCTTTGATGTATTCTATCCAGACCGCATGGCTTCTCGTATTCTCGATTTGGGCGACTTTAAAACATTGATTGAAAATGTACAAGGCGCCATCGATGAAGAAGAAGCTCGTGAAATGGCAAAGAAAATGGCGAAAAACAATTTCACCTTGGATGACTTCTTAAAACAGATGAACCAGGTGCGAAAGTTAGGGCCATTACAAAATATTATTGGCATGTTGCCAGGCATGGGACAAATTAAGGATCAATTAAAGGACCTTGATTTGAATAGTAAAGAGGTGCGTCGTATTGAGGCTATCATTACATCCATGACGGCGGCAGAGCGAGAAAATCCAAGTATTCTTAACGGTTCTCGCCGCAAGCGTATTGCATTAGGTTCTGGTACACAGGTCCAAGATGTAAATCGCTTGTTGAAACAATTTGAAGAAGCGCGGAAGATGATGAAGCGCATGCAAGGTTTACGTGGCGGTAAGGGCGGCTTCCCTGGAATGCCTAAATTACCGTTTATGTAATACATGGGCAGGGGCGCTGAACTTGTCCATCCACATCAGTATAAGGAGGTGAATTTCACAATGTTAAAAATTCGTTTGACTCGTTTAGGTGCTAAAAAAGCTCCTTTCTACCGTATCGTAGTTGCTGACGCACGTGCTCCACGTGAAGGTCGTCCTGTTGACACAATTGGTCAATATGATGCTACTAAACAACCAGCTATCGTTAATGTAGACGAAGAAAAAGCTTTGGCTTGGTTAGCTAAAGGTGCTCAGCCTACTGACACTGTTCGCTCCTTGTTCAAAAAACAAGGCGTTATGCAAAAATTTGCAGACGCTAAAAAGTAATTAATAGAGAGGCATACTGTGATGATAGAATTAATTTCATTAATTGCGAAATCATTAGTGAAGCAGCCTGATGCCGTTTCTGTTACCATGGTCCAAAAGGGGAATGTGGAAGTTTATGAACTTCATGTAGCCCCAGAGGATATGGGTAAAGTCATCGGAAAGCAAGGTAGAATTGCTAAAGCGATTCGCTCTGTGGTGAAAGCGGCGGCTATTAAAGAGAACAAAAAGATATCTGTTGATATTGTTTAAAAGGGAGTATTCCAATGGAAGAAATGACATTACGTGTCCCTGTAGCAGTAAAAGCAAAAGTAACAGATGACTTGAAAGCGAAAATTGTTTCCGATCTTGAAACTCGTCTTGATATGGTGAATAAAGATTTGGAAGCAATTGAGTTCCAAGCTCAACGTATTTTGGCTGATGCAGCTAAAGTTGATGCTACAAGTCTCACTGCTATTCGTCAACAAATCGACGAAGAAAAAAATAAACGCTTGGCTTTCAAAGAAGAAGTAACAGCTAAATTGAAGGATGCTAAGGAGTTGTCTTTAGGAACTGAAATTCCTCAAGGTACATTAGAGCAAACAGTTACCGTTAAAATCGGGGATAATTTGGATGCCTTGATGGGCGCTGAAATCCTATTAGAAGACGGTAAGATCGTTGCGTTTCGTCAATAATGAAACATAACGATTTCATCACAATAGGTGTTATCATCGCCCCGCACGGCGTGCGGGGTGATCTTCGTATTATGCCTCAAACCGATTTTCCAGAACGGTTTATGCATATGGATGCCTGTTACATCGATGGTAAAGAATACCACGTTGCATCCGCACGATTTCACAAACAATTTGTATTAGCATCCTTTAAGGAAATTCCTGATCGTAATACGGCTGAATTATTGAGTAAGAAAGAAATTCAAGTGCGCCGTGAAGATTTAGTGGAATTGCCAGAAGGTCGCTATTATATCTTTGATATCATTGGCCTTGAGGTACAAGATACTATGGGTAATGTGCTTGGCATAGTTACTGATGTATTACAACCAGGTGCTAATGATGTCTATGTGGTCTCTAAAGATGGGGAACCAGATCAATTATTTGCAGCCATTGAAGAGGTCGTTAAAGACATCGATGTGGAAAATAAATTGATGATCGTAGATCCGCCTGAATGGATATAATCCTTTGGGCGGTTTTGTTTTATCTACATATAGGTATATTATCGTAAAAGGTATATAATATAGCTATATATAGATAATACTAATGAGTTAATGTGAGTTAATAAGTACAGGGGACGGTTTATGCGTATTGATATTGTATCTTTATTTCCAGAGTTTTTTGATGCGTTTTTTAATCATTCCATCATAAAACGAGCTATCGAGGCAAAACGTCTATCTGTAGGTGTAACGAATCCTCGAGATTTTAGCCATAATAAGCATGGTCAAGTAGACGACACACCATATGGTGGCGGGGCTGGTATGCTCATGATGGCACCTCCTATTTTTGAAGCCGTAGAATCCGTTATTGCTCAATATGATAGTGATATTAATGATACTTATACCACAGATGAGATGTGTGATGAAATGAGTCTTATTGGTAATCCTAATGAAAGTATACGACGTCGTATTATCTTTATGGGACCTACAGGACAGCCTTTCACTCAGGAGAAGGCTCGTGAATTGGCTAGCTATGATCAAGTGGTTCTTATTTGTGGTCACTATGAAGGTGTAGATTATCGCGTAGAGAAACATCTTGTAGATGAAACGATTTCTATTGGTGATTATGTATTAACCGGTGGTGAGTTGCCAGCCATGGTAGTTACTGATGCAGTGGCTCGCATGATACCTGGTGTATTAGGCGCGGCTAGTGGAGCACAAGAGGATTCTTTTTATGAACCTCTGTTAGAATGCCCTCAATATACAAAGCCCCCTGAATTTAGAGGCTGGTCTGTACCGGATGTATTGCGCAGTGGTCATCATAAAAACATTGCCACTTGGCGTCAAAAAGAAGCACTTAAAAGAACTCGGTTGTTACGTCCAGATTTATTAGAGCGTCCATTAACAAAAGAAGAAATTAAGCTTTTAAAAGAGATAGTTGAGGAAGAGTCTGTAAGACATAAAGGTGAAGAATGAAACTATTCATGAACGGATAGGTTACTTTAAAGCTTAATTTCATTAAATTCCGTTTTTGAGAGGGAATAGAGCAAGACACGTATGATTTTGCCTATTCGAGCGAGGTTATTTATGGAGTTTAATTGTTATGATGTCCTTGAGGTTCAGGGCAGTCGTTATGTAATAACTGAAAAAATTAAATATAACGAGATTATTCCAAAAGCAGATCAAGAACAGGCCTATAAAGCTAAGCCGTCAATGCAAAAGTCGCCTGGTGATTATTGGCATGAATATGGCCTCGAGGATGTTGAGGGGTCTGATAATATATGGGTCACCATTGAATACAATGATAATGAATGGTGCACTGTATCTAGAACATCCTATCGCAAACGAGCACCGAAGGGCTTTACGTTACATCAAATTGGCTTAGAAAAGGTTGTGGCTGTAGATGGTGATAGTGGTGCTTCCGTAGGTGACAGGGCTGGCTATAAGGAATATCAATTGCCTTGTGAAGGCGGTGCTAGTGTATTCTTTGAAGAAAACTGGTTTAAAGGTGAGAAGATGTTCGCCGAAGGGGCACGTGTTCCTTTGAGGAATATTCGTCTCTGTAATGATACGGCAGCTAACGCTATTAGTAAAAAGAAACGGAATCAACGTTTGAAAAAACGCTTTGAAGGAGTTGCTAGTGCTATAGGGGTCGGTGCATTATTTTTTATGTGCCTTATTAGCTGGGAGGGCGATATGTCTTGGCATGACGTACGTGCTACATTCGGATTCCCATACACTGCAAAGGAGCATATGCACGATACATCCGTGTATTATACTAAGACGGATTCGGAGAATGAATATATATATACTTCCAGTTTAGATCCTGTAAGTACAGCCTTAGATTTAATCGAATCTTTAGACGGAGAGATTAGAAATGAAGGTGATGACCTACAAGAGGGTCGTGAAGTCATTGTATTCTATGATGCTAAGTCCGCCTATATTATTACAAATACGGACGGTCAAACCCGAGTTAAGGTGTGTGAGCCAGGAAAGTTGACACAAGAGGATCTAGATATTATTAATGGCACAATGCGAAAGTCCCATGTACTTGATTCCTATGCCTATATGGTTCGCCAAAAGGATAGTGGGGGACGCGATAAATTCTATAACGGATATAATCATAATGCGGCTAGTCCATATAACCGTTAACTATGAAAATAAAGGAACAATCTTAGGAGGTTTATCATGATTTATATTCCTGATGTATTATTGACGATTTTTTATGCTTGCTTTGGAATTTTCCTAATGTTAACAGCTAATACTGTTATTGATTTCTTTGTACCTGGCAAATTCAGTGAAGAAATTAAACGTGGTAACTGTGCTGTAGCATGGCTCTCAGCAGGTTCATTTATCGGAATTGGTGAGATTTTGCGAGCTGTTATTATGTCTCCTGTAGTGACTACAGCTGATACATCTTTATTGCACGGTGTTGTGGCCAGTATCGTATATGCTATTTTAGGTATTATATTGTTTGTAACCGGCTATATGTTTATTAATTTATGGCATCGAAAATATAATTTATCTGAAGAGATTATGCGTGGTAATACGGCAGCGGGTATCCTCGTATTTGGTATCTTTGTAGGTCTTGCTCTCGTTGTTAGTGGTGCTGTGCACTAAGGGAGTGTCCTATGTATAAGCCAAGTAAGAAAACTATATACATAACGAGTGCCTTTGCCGCTGTGGCGGGACTTGTTGGTGTGTCCTCATACTGGAATGACATTGCTTATGTTGTATGTGATAAAATCTATCCCAAAGCAAATGATGGGGAAGTCCGATTAAAGGATAATCAAGGTAATCGTTATTCTCTATTAAACCATGGAGATGGTAAAGAGACGGCTTTATATGACGACAATCGGTCTGTTACCTTTCACCGCGATACCAGTGGAAATTTAGTATGGGATGCTGGTTTAGCAGGGCTTTTACCTAGTATTGCAGCAGGCTACTATATGTTTTATGGATTTAATCCACCTACAGCGCGTATGGATGGACGAACCATGACATATCGTGTGGCAGCCCCATTAAAACCGTATGAAGAAACGACACCATATACGGCATCTGGTTCAAATGTGCATAGTTCTTTGGGCCGAAGGACTTATTTAGATTATGAAAAGCGTAGAAGTAGTAAAGCGTCCTCCATAGGTCAAAAGTCTGGATTTGGTAGTGCTGGAGTGCGTTCTAGTAGTTCCTAATGGAGGCCGATATTATGAAATCGTATATAGATGAACTTGATACGAATATATTGCCTTTTGTGGATTATGAGGGCTATGCTGATAGGTATCCTGCGCTTTCTGCACAATCTTTTTCAGCTGATTTTTATGATGAAATACGACATGCGTCGCGCATGTTGTTTCAGATATTTTGTAAAGCCGCCAAGGTATTTCAACAGGCACCTAATGAGTTTGCACTCAATATGGATATGCCAGAAAATTTGATTCCTTATTTACATCGTGGGAATCCATTGGGCTTACCTACATGGTTATCTCGATTTGACTTTGTCCTTGATGATAGAAGGCAATTGCGCATGGTAGAGATTAATGCGGATACACCCTGCTTTCTGATTGAAAGCTATTATGCTAATGGTGTAGCGGCACGATATTTCGATAAAGTAGATCCTAATATAGATGCTTATAATGAACTTGAGCGTTTTTTGAAACGCGTATATGAAGGAACGTCTCGTAAAAAATATAGTGTGACTAATAAACATCATAATATGATGACTGATAATGAAATAGAACCCTTTGTTTTCGGGTGCTTTCATGATTATTTAGAGGACTATGGAACTACACAGTTTCTCTTACATGCTATGAAATCAGCATGTCCAGAAGCAGATATTCGATTCTTATCCTTTTATGATATGGTCATTGATGATGATGGTATTCTGTTATCTGATGGTAGTCATGCAGCAAACCTGTATCGTTTACATCCTATGGAACTATTGATTGATGAAACTACAGCAGATGGTGAACCATTAGGTGAAATGTTTTTAGATTTATATAATGAATACCGCTTTAATCTATTTAATCCACCAGAGGCGATTATTCTGCAGAATAAATCGTTTATGTCCTTGGTATATGCCTTATACTTAACAAACCAGTTCTTTACAGGACCTGAGCGAGATATTATTAAACGCTATTTGACGCCTTCTTATTTTGAAAGTGATTTCCCAAACCTTGATGATGGGCTATATATTCAAAAAGAAATTTGGGGACGTGAAGGGCGAAATATTCAGGTTGTTCAAAAACGTGGAAATCAAGGTGAACTATACATGGAGAAATTTGTAGATAACTATGATGATATAGTTTGTCGGGACAGCCAAAAGGTTATGTATCAGGAGTTCATCAAGCAGAAACACTTTACTCATACCGTAGATAGCGGTACTAAAGAAGGCTGTTTGACATTATCTTGTTTTATGCTTGGAGATCAAGCTTCTGCAGTCGGTTGTCGTTTTTCTCCAGAAGAAATTGCCGGTACTGAAGCTTATTTTGTGCCACTCTTAGTGGAATAATTTTACGTTGTTATTTTAATTTTAGTTTTAGTATCTTAATCTGAAAGATTACTAGTCGTTTATACTGATTATCTTATCAGTTAAGTATCATTTATTTTTTTGGAGATTTTAGGCTTTGGCTAATTTATATATCGGACTTGTTCATTATCCTATTATGAATAAACATAAAGAGGTCATTACGACGGCTATTACAAATTATGATATACATGATATTGCACGAGCATCTATTACCTATGATGTGTCTAAATATTTTGTCATTCATAATATTCCAGCTCAACGTGAGTTGGTAAGTACGATTATGGAACATTGGAGATCTGGATTTGGCTCTACTTATAATCCTGATCGTAAGGATGCTTTCACAGGTGTGGAATTGGTAAATTCAATTGCGGTAGCGGTGCGAACAATTGAAGATATAGAAGGTATAAAACCTATAGTAGCTACAACAGATGCTCGCACCTATGATAATACGATTTCCTATGCACGGATGCGTGAACATCTTGAAAATGAGGGGCGCCCTGTGTTAGTATTATTTGGTACCGGTTATGGTATGACAAAAGAAACGATGGAAAGCTTTGACTATATTTTAGAACCTATATATGGCCATGGTGAATACAATCATTTATCCGTGCGTAGTGCCGTATCAATCATCTTAGATCGGCTGCGGGGCGAAGCATGGTGGAATAAATAGGAGGCGTCTATGTCAGGACATTCTAAATGGGCAAATATTAAACATAAAAAAGGTAAAACCGATGCATTAAAAGCTAAATTGGCTACAAAAATCGGTCGTGAAATTACCGTTGCAGCACGCATGGGTGGTGCAGATCCAACTGGTAATATGCGTTTGAAATTGGCTTTGCAAAAAGCTCGTGAAAATAATATCCCTAAGGATAACATTCAACGTGCTATCGATAAAGGTATCGGGGCTACGGACATGAACGCATACGAAGAAATCGTATACGAAGGTTATGGCCCTGCAGGTGTTGCAGTTACCGTTGAAGTTATGACAGATAACCGTAACCGTGCTGCTGCAGATGTGCGCCATGCTTTTTCTAAACAAGGTGGTAACCTTGGTGAAAGCGGCTGTGTAGGCTGGATGTTCAAATCTAAAGGCGTATTTGTTATCGATAAAGACGGTCATGATGAAGATGATGTAACTATGCTAGCTCTTGAAGCTGGAGCAGAAGACCTTAAGTCTGAAGATGATGTATTTGAAATTTATACAACACCAGAGGATTTTGATGCGGTAGAAGCAGCGCTTGCTGATGCGGGTATCGAAACTGTAGTAGCTAAAATCACGATGATTCCAGATACAACGATTGAGTTGACTGGTGATGATGCTGTGAAAATGCAGAAAATGCTTGACGTATTGGATGATCTTGATGATGTACAAAACGTATATCATAATGGTATTTTGCCGGACGACGAAGAAGAATAATAAAGGGGGCACTCTATGGGGTGCTCCTTTTCTATTGAAATTAAACTCGGATATTTATTAAAGTTAAGAAAATTAATATGTCTCATATATAATTCATAGGGGAATTCATGAACTTCGATGTGAAATTATGCTATAATAAAATAGATTATGTAATGGAGGTAGGCGGTAGCTTATCTCATTTTTAAACTAAGGGGGTTGGGGTGCGAATTATAGGAATTGACCCAGGCACGGCTATATGCGGGTACGGCATTATTGACGTGAAGGGTAGCAAACTAACACCAGTAGCCTATGGGGCTATTACAACTCCTAAGGAATTAACTGATTCACAGCGACTGGAAATTCTATTTAATGATCTTAGTGATTTATTGGAGGAATATAGGCCTGATAAGTTCGGTGTGGAGGAATTATTTTTTAACCGCAATGTAACAACAGCCATTAAGGTAGGGCAAGCACGTGGTGTTATTTTATTGGCTGCTGAACAACAACGGATTCCTATTTATGAATATACACCATTACAAATTAAACAAGCTGTCACAGGTTATGGTAAAGCTGATAAGAATCAGGTCATTTATATGACGATGAATATTTTGGGGATTCGTGAGAAAATTAAGCCTGATGATACGGCAGATGCATTAGCTGTTGCTATCTGTACGGCTCATAGTTCTCACAATGATAGATTAAAGAGGTTGGTATAATGATAGGGTATGTGCGAGGTATCGTAACACATCTTTTTAAAGAATCGTGCTATGTTGATGTACATGGCGTAGGGTATCGCGTATATGTGCCGACCACTACGCGTCAACAGCTGACAGAGGGCCATGAGGCGACACTATTCACGTATCTTAATGTACGAGAAGATGCGATGCAACTTTATGGCTTTTGGACGGAAGAAGAATATGAGTTGTTTATACTCCTCATTTCTGTTTCTGGTATCGGGCCCAAGGTGGGGCTTGGCATCTTGTCAGGCATGACACCTGAGGCTTTCAAATTAGCGATTATCAATGGACAGGTACAGCAATTAACTAAGTTACCTGGCATTGGTAAGAAGTCTGCGGAGCGACTTGTTTTAGAGTTAAAGGATAAAATCGCTAAGATGACACATATTTCTTCGGAATCACCTGCGACTATTCAGCCTATTGGCGTTGCTGCAAACGGTGCTGTAGGAGAAGCTATTGAAGCCCTCGTATCCTTAGGATACTTGGAACGGGATGTAGCAGATATTGTAGAGTCTTTAGATGATGGTAAGCGTGATGTATCTGAGTTGATAAAAGTCAGCTTAATTGAGCTTGGGAAAGGACGATAAGGATGAATGAGGAAGTACGCCTTGTCGGCAATGGCGAGCACGAAGAGGATATATGGCAATATAGCCTTCGACCTAAGCTTTTTAATGAGTATGTAGGTCAAGAAGAGGCTAAAGGTAATCTAAATGTGTATATTCAAGCGGCAAAACAGCGTGGGGAAGCATTGGATCACGTGCTGCTCTATGGGCCTCCAGGTCTTGGCAAGACAACATTAGCAGGGATTATTGCAAATGAATTGGGTGTTAATTTTCGTATAACTTCTGGTCCGGCTATTGAAAAGTCTGGTGACTTAGCTGCAATATTAACAAATTTGGACGACCATGATGTATTATTTATCGATGAAATTCATCGCTTGTCTCGTAGTGTAGAGGAAGTGTTGTACTCTGCTATGGAAGACTATGCTATTGATATTATCATCGGTAAGGGTCCAAGTGCTCGAACTGTGCGCATTGACTTGCCAAAATTTACTTTGGTAGGTGCCACGACTCGAGCGGGTGCTTTGGCGGCACCGTTACGGGACCGATTTGGTATTATTAATCGGTTGGAATATTATAAACAACCAGAGTTAGAGTTTATTGTGTCTCGCGCCGCAGAGATACTTAATATTGGTATTGTGCCAACTGGGGCAAGCGAAATTGCGCGTCGTTCACGAGGAACACCGCGTATCGCAAATCGTCTGCTTAAACGGGTACGCGACTTTGCACAAGTCATTGGTGATGGGGTTATCACTCAAGAAATTGCAGATGAAGCATTACAACGTTTATATGTAGATAAAATGGGACTTGATCGAATTGATCGACGTGTGTTGGAATGTATTATTGAAAAATATGATGGCGGTCCTGTAGGAATTGATACCATTGCGGCGGCCATCAGCGAAGAGAGAGATACCATCGAAGATGTGTATGAACCATATTTGATGCAATTAGGATTTTTAGGACGCACACCGCGTGGGAGGGTTGCTACTAAATTAGCCTATGAGCATTTAGGTATTTCACAGACAGGGAAATAATAATGAAAACAAAACGATTACAATTGATGATAATGGCCACTTTGTTTTTAGGTGTAAACATTGGCGGTGCTTCTATAGCACATGGAGCGACGCTGCAAAATAAAGGTGCAGTGGTAACGAAAAAGCCAACGCCAAAATTAACAGTATCTAATACAACTGTATCGAAAGTAAATACGACGAAGAAATCTAGTTTTCGTCCACTTGCTACTAAACCAGCTGCAAAGCCGGTTACAATAACTAAAACGGTTTCTAAGTCAACTGCTGCATCTACGATGGCTAAACCTAGTGCAAAACCGGTTAGTGTAGCAAAGCCTGCTACATCTACAAAGCCGGTAACGCCGGCTAAACCAGTTAGTGCAACAAAATCAACTAGTACTGCGAAATCTAGTACTAATGCAACAGCTACGAAATCAGCCACTACAGGTAAAGCTACAACGACTATAAAACCTGCGGCTTCTGGTACTTCGAAGCCAATTGCTAAACCTGCAGTTACTGATGAAAAGCCTGTAGTAAAAAAGAGAGCTACTGAAAAAACTGCTACTAAAAAGGTAGTAAAAACAACGGATGCGAATAGCATTCAAGCCAATACAGCAGTTATTACTCGCAACAAAGTGGGCTCCGTAGTGACGCCTGCTACAGAACGCAAAGAAAACATGCCAAATGTACGTGTTCTACTAGGTAGTCGTAGCTCTGATGCTACTGTTACATCTACAGCTAATATGGTTGTGTTGAACAGCGGTAATGGTCAAGTTAGCACAATCAGTGCTAATCGTGGTACATCTATTGGCGTTCGCGGCGGCAAGATTGCTGTAAATGGAAAGACTATTGATAGTGTGGTTACATTGAAGCCTGCGAATAGTGATGCACCATTTTTGTTCGAAGGTAAAGGTTATCGTGGTGGGCTCACATTACGTGCCAACAATGGAACCATGATGATCATCAACTCTGTGCCTCTTGAGGATTACCTGTATGGTGTTGTTCCACAAGAGGTAGTACCGTCTTGGCCGGCTGCTGCATTAGAAGCGCAAGCCGTAGCAGCTCGCACCTATGCTCTTCATACGATGGAACAAAATAAAGGTAAATTTTATGATGTGAGTAATTCCACGGATCATCAAGTATATAGTGGTGTGAGTGGTGAATCTCAAGCTACCACAAATGCTGTAAATAAAACTAAAGGCATAGTTATGCTTTATGATCAACGTCCTATTAATGCCTTGTTCCATTCCGATGGCGGTGGCTATACAGAGGATAGTGTAAATGTTTGGGGCAGTGATGTGCCATACTTGAAAGGGGTAAAAGACTTTAGTACTGGTACATCTACATCGAATTGGACTGTTACTACCTCTCGTCAAGCTCTTGAAAGTAAACTTAATGCGGCAAGTAAAGGGGTAGGTAAATTGAAGAGCATTCAATTGACCCCTCTTGGTAAGCCTGGGCAACAAACATATGACCGTGGTGTATCAGGTCGTATAAAGAGTGCTACTTTCATAGGTACCTCTGGAAAAACTACTGTAGATGGTGATGCACTACGTAGCATTTTAGGTTTAAAATCTACATTGTTTGATTTCTATGTAAATCACAATCCTGCTAAAGGCACGGGTAAGGCTTATCATAGCTTTACTGGCAAGAATGATACTGTTTATATTAAAGGCCACGGTTGGGGGCATGGCCTTGGTATGTCTCAATGGGGCGCTGCGGAAATGGCAAAGCGCGCTAATCCTGGAGATACAAATTATTACCAAACTATTTTGCGTCACTACTATAGTGGCATTACATTGAAGAAAATGTACTAATAAGGATTACGATGAAAGTTACAGATTTTGATTATGAATTGCCAGAGGAACTGATTGCTCAGCATCCTGTAGAACCTCGTGATACAGCACGGCTTTTAACCTTAGATAAGGTAAGTGGTGAAGTTAAACATAAAGGACATTTTTATGATTTATTAGAAGAGCTTCATGAAGGAGATGTGCTTGTATTTAATAATACAAAGGTTATCCCTGCGAGATTATATGGACATCGTCAAGGTTCTGGTGGCAAGGTGGAGGTACTTCTACTTACACCATGTGGTGAAAATCGATGGGAATGCCTTGTTAAACCGGGGAAAAAATGTCCTATCGGGCAAGTTATAGAGTTTGATGACCGCCTAAGTGGAGTTATTATAGATAAAACAGATTTTGGAGGCCGTATCATTCAGTTCACATGCAACGGTGTGTTTGATGATGTGATTCAAGAAATTGGTGAAATGCCATTACCTCCATACATTCATGAAAAGTTAGAAGATAAAGATCGTTATCAAACGGTATATGCTAAGGAGAAAGGCTCTGCTGCGGCACCAACTGCAGGACTTCACTTTACACCTGACCTCTTAGAAAAGATTAAAGCTAAAGGTGTAGAGCTTGAGTTTGTAACCTTACATGTTGGACTTGGCACTTTTAGACCTGTATCGGCAGAGACTATTGAAGACCACGAAATGCATAGTGAGTTCTTTGTTGTACCTCAAGATACGGCGGATCGAATCAATGCAGCCAAACAAAAAGGGTCTCGTATCATTGCCGTAGGTACTACATCGGTGCGTACTCTTGAGTCTGCTACGAATGATGATGGGGTATTACAAGGTATGAGTGGTTGGACTCAAATTTTTATCTATCCTGGCTATAAATTTAAGATGATTGATGCGTTGGTAACGAATTTTCACTTGCCTCAATCTACATTGTTAATGTTGATTAGTGCACTAGCTGGTCGTGAACACTGTTTGGCGGCCTACGAAGAAGCTGTACGTGAACGTTATCGTTTCTTTAGCTTCGGCGATGCTATGTTTATAGGTTAGGAGGGACTATGCCGAGTATTACTTATGAATTACAAAAGACATGTCCTCATACGGGGGCACGAGCAGGTTTATTGCATACGCCACATGGTACCTTCCAAACACCGATGTTTATGCCTGTAGGCACGCAAGCGACAGTTAAAACTATGACACCAGAAGAACTAAAGGCTATGGGTTCTCAAGTTATTTTGAGTAATACCTATCATTTATTTCTTCGCCCAGGGCCGGAGCTTGTAGAAGAGGCTGGGGGCTTACATAAATTTATGAATTGGGATCAAGCGATTCTTACTGATAGTGGTGGATTCCAAGTATTTAGTTTAGGCGATATGCGCAAAATTACTGAGGATGGTGTTACATTTAGATCCCACATTGATGGATCAAAACAGTTTCTATCTCCTGAAGTGGCTACAAAGGTACAAGAACAATTAGGTTCTGATATTGCGATGGCTTTTGACGAATGTATTCCGTATCCCGCGGATCATGATTATGCGAAACGCTCTACGGCGCGTACCACGCGTTGGGCGCATCGTTGCCAAGAGGCTCGTAAAGCTCATGACCGCCAAGGCATGTTTGGTATCGTTCAAGGTGGCATGTACAAAGACTTGCGCAAACAAAGTGCGGAAGAACTTGTAGCTATGGATTTTGAAGGTTATAGCATCGGCGGTTTATCCGTTGGGGAACCTCATGATTTAATGAATGAAATCTTAGAATATACTACGCCATTATTGCCAACTAACAAGGCTCGTTATTTGATGGGCGTTGGCACCGCAGATTGTCTGGTAGAAGGTGTAGCACGTGGAGTTGATATGTTTGATTGTGTATATCCAACTCGTGTTGCTCGAAATGGGATGGCCATGATCTGGAATGGTCGCCTTAATATTCGAAATGCTCAATTTGCTCATGATTGGGGTCCTTTAGAAGAAGGTTGCCAATGTTATACATGTAAAAATTATTCCCGTGCATATATTCGTCACTTATATAAGGCAGAAGAGATTTTGGCATTACGCCTTGTAACATATCATAATCTCTATTTCTTATTAGAGTTTATGCGTCAAATGAGACAAGCTATCTTAGAAGATCGGTTCCCACAATTTAGAATGCAATTTTGGGATAGCTTTAAAAAATAGTAATTAAGTCTAGTCAAATTTATATTAGGTGGCTATACTAGAAAAGAAATACATATTTATTAACCTAGGAGGATAACATGGGAGATATTCAACAAATCTTGCAAACTAGCTGGCCTATTTTGTTAATGGTAGTGATTTTTTACTTTTTATTGTGGCGTCCACAAAAGAAACAACAAAAAGAGCGTGCTAGCTTGTTAGGTAGTTTAAAAAAAGGCCAAAAAATCGTTACTATTGGTGGTATTTATGGCGAAATTGTTGAACTTGATGATGAAAAAGTCAAGGTACAGGTATCTGAAAAAGTTGAATTAACATTTGCTCGTACAGCAGTTGCTAATGTACTGTCTAAGAAAAACAAGGAAGAAAAATAATGAATACAAAGGAAGCAGTGCGCCAGGCGTGTAAGTCTCAGCGCGCTGCTTTATCCGTTGCTGATTGTAGGTCGTGGACGCCGATGTTGACGAATCAAATCGTTAATAGTCCTGAGTATATATCGGCAAAAAACATTATGGCCTATTTGGCGATGCCTAAAGAGGCCAATTTAGACGATGTGATTCGCCATGCTTTAGAACATGGTAAATCTGTATACGTTCCAGTATGTACTGATAAGACGACTATGATTGCAGTTCGCCTTAAGTCTCTAGAATCTATCACTCGGGGTGTGTTAAATATACGTATTCCCGCTGAGCCATACGATATTATTGATCCGTGTGACTTGGATTTGATTTTAGTGCCTGGTGCTGGTTTTGACCGTCAAGGTGGTCGCATGGGAATGGGGAATGGGTATTATGATCGATTTCTCAAGGAACTTTCACCAAGTACATTTATGGGCGTATGTTGGACTATACAATTATGGGAGACACCAATCCCAATGGAAGTATTAGACCAACGAATGAGTAAAATTGTGACAGAGCAAGGCATTATACATTGTGTATAGCAGAAGGGAGCAACTATTTTGAACGGTAAAGCTATTATCAAGTTTTTAGTAGTCATTGCTGCCATCATTGGATTATTTGCGTATTTTATTCAACCATTAGCAGGCTCTTTGAAACAAGGTCTAGACTTGCAAGGTGGTACGCATATCGTATTGGAAGCAGAGGACTCTGCGACTGGTACAGCTGACAATGATGCAGTGGAACGGGCGAAGCAAATCTTAGAGCGTCGTATTAATGAAATGGGTTTATCTGAACCATTGGTACAACGTGAAGGTGCTCGTCGTATTATCATTGAATTGCCAGGTGTAAAAGATCCTGACGAAGCGATTAAACGTATCGGTAAAACAGCGGTCTTGGAATTTAAAAACGACCAAGGTCAAACCGTTATGACTGGTGATGACTTAAAAGATGCTAAAGAAGAGTTAGGTCAAAATAAACAACCACTCGTTGCTATTGAATTAAGTGATGAAGGGGCTAAGAAGTTTGCTGATTTAACATCTAAAAATATTGGTCGTCGTATTGCCATTACATTGGATGGTAAAGAATTGACTAATCCTGTAGTACAACAAGCAATTACAGGTGGTAAAGCCACTATTTCTGGTAGTCAAAGTTTAGAAGAAGCTAAAGACTTAGCTATTTTATTACGTTCCGGTGCATTACCTGTTAAAATTAATGTATTGGAAGTGCGTACAGTAGGTCCTTCTTTGGGGCAAGACTCCAAGGATAAATCTGTTGTAGCCTTCAGTGCTGGTATTGCAATGATCATGATTTTCTTGGTTATCTTATATCGTTTTTCTGGCATCGTAGCTAATATAGCATTACTTGTATATGTTATGCTCTTATTACTCGTGTTGGGCAAGGGCTTTAATGCGACTATGACATTGCCAGGTATTGCTGGTATTATCTTATCCATGGGTGTTGCGGTAGATGCAAATATTCTTATCTTTGAACGTTTTAAGGAAGAGGTATTTTCCGGCAAATCTATGCGTGTTGCTATGGAAGCAGGCTTTAGCCGTGCGTTAGCCACAATTACTGATGCAAACGTATCCGTTATCATTACAGCTGGTATCTTAACTATTTTAGGCTCTGGTCCTGTAAAAGGCTTCGCTATCAGCTTAGGCGTAGGTGTTGTGGTGAGTATGTTCACTGCGATTACTGTGAGTCATTTCTTATTGCGCTTATTAATCGATTGTAACTTTACAAACCATCCATTCTGGTTTGGTGCGAATATTTCTCCGAGCACAAGTGCTGACGCATTTGCACCTAAATCTTTGAAAGGAGGTAAACGCAAATGACATTAGACGTAATTAAACATCATCGTTGGTGGTTTGCTATTTCCTCCACACTTGTTATAATCAGCTTAATTTCCATATTTACTAAAGGGTTTAACTTTGGTATTGATTATACTGGTGGTACGATTGTTGAAGTTGTATTTGATCAACCTGTAGAGGTTAGTCAAGTTCGTGACGTTCTAAAAGAATATAATCTTGAAAATGCACAAATTCAGCTTTCCGGTGATACTACTGGTGATACAGCGGGCGAAGACGTAATGATTCGTACACGTAATCTCGAGTCTAGTGAAAGTGCCGCTGTTGTTGATTCTTTGACTAAATCTATTGGTAATAATACAGTTAAACGTATTGAAACTGTAGGAGCTGTAATTGGTTCTGAAGTTACAGAACATGCGTTATTGAATCTTGTTATAGCATTTGCAGCATTAGCTCTATATATTTCTTATCGTTTTGAATATAAGGTTGCCATTTCTGCGTTAGTTGCCATTTTCCATGACTTGATTATGGTTCTTGGTGTATTCTCTTATTTCCAATTAGAAATTGATGCGTCTTTCTTGGCGGCTATTCTTACGGTTGTAGGTTACTCTATGAATGAATCTGTAGTTATCTTTGACCGTGTTCGAGAAAATACGCATACTCACAAGCGTTCTGATACATTTGCAGATCTTGCGAATGCATCTATTACACAAAGTATTCATCGTAGTTTCTATACATTGGCAACAGTTATGTTTGCTTGTGTATCCCTTTATTTATTTGGTGGAGATACTACAAAGAACTTTGCTCTTTGCATGATTATCGGCTTTGCTAGCGGTGCGTACTCCTCTATCTGTGTAGCTACTTCCTTGTGGGTTATGTGGAAGAGCCGCAATAAAAATGACGTACGTAATCAATAATAAGTTATAAATTATTATTGTGTTAATGATTAAAGTATAAGAACCTCTCTGGATTTATTTTTAGAGAGGTTCTTTTATTTTGCTATCTTTTATTATGTAAAACGGTATAGGTATTTTACAGATAATAGTCATTTTTAACTATATAAATTTAAAAAAGGCTTGTTCTTGAATTCTATAAGATAGAGACGTAAAATGGCTAGGTGACACGATACAAAAGGAGATACAAATATGGATTCAAATAGATTATGGAGCCCTGCTTTTACTAATTATGGTATTAGTAGTGGCATTTTATATATGACTCAATATGTTCTCGTAGCGGCATTGCCAATTGTAATTACGTCTGAGCTAGGTGGCAGTGATCTTGATGCGGGCTTAGCGATGACATATTTTCAAATTGGTACAATTTTATGTAGGATTTTTGCAGGACGATTAATAGATGGTTTTAATAAGCGTATTGTTCTATTAATATCAACAGCCTTGTTTTTCATTATTATGGGATTATTTAATTTTACTACATCCTTAGAGGCTGTTTTCGTACTACGTGGGTTACATGGTGTTGTGTTTGCCCTTGGAACAACTGTAATGGCTACTCTAGCAGTATTAGTATTACCTCCTAGTCGAAAAGGTGAGGGAGTTAATATGTTTGCTATCTTTTCAAATATAGCAATGGTATTAGGACCTGCTTTCGGCCTATATGCTTTATCGTCATATGGTAGTATGGCATTGTACATATTTTTAACGGTTATGACTGGATTGGCTATGGTCTTAAGTAATATTATTCCCCTATCAAAAGAGTTAGCATTACCTAAACAATCAAAATATAAAGGTTGGCATATTTCCCAGTTTATAGAAAATAAAAGTTTACCTTGGGCTTTAATGGGCTTATTTATTGGGTTTACCTATTCTGGTGTTTTAGTTTTTATACCTATAGAACTTAATAGCATGGGGGCAGGAATATGGGGAAGTGCTTTCTTTGCTATTTTTGCGTTGATGATTATTATTAGTCGACCCATAGTAGGAAAAATATATGCTCGATATGGTTCAAAAATTATTATCTATACAGGATTAGGATTATTTATACTAGGCTTATTTGTATTGGGATTGGCTATAACACCATTAGCTATTCTATTCACCGCTCCGTTGTTGGGGTTAGGCTATGGTGCAGCACAACCTGCATTCCAAGCGCTGGCTATACAATCAGCTCCTATTGAGCGTGCGGGTGTATCAACAGCAACTTATTTTCTAGCCTTAGATATAAGTGTCGGTGCTGGATCGGTTATACTTGCAGTATTAGCTAGTGCGTGGGGCTATCAATATTTATATATGTTCACTGCATTGGTTATGGTGATAGCACTTGCTTTGTATCATATATGGGTAAAAAGATATACTCCTTTAGAACTATAGATATTTTAAGATAAAAATTGGGTAAAGAAGTATTTAACAAGTTAAAATGGGTTTTAATGAGATATTATATATAGAATGTTAAGAAAATGATGAAAGTAAGATGAAAATAATAAGGTAGCAATTTTATATATTGACGTTTATTATATTTATGCTATACTAATACAAGTCATTAAGACACAGCTCAAATGATAAGTATAAAAAACTTCTTAAAAGTTAAAAAAAGCACTTGACGTAATGAGCTTAACTTGATAGAATAATCAAGTCGCCAGTTGATGAAACACTTCGATGAAAGAATGTGTAGACTGGTACAGATCTTTGAAAACTGAACAATGATAGGTAATCAATCATAATGATTGAACATATGCCAGAGTGCGGGTTTTGACATAGTCAAAACCAACCATAATTCAAAGCTACTTAATGGTAGCGACAACAAAACAAATGAGCTATTCAAATAGCTTCAAGATATCTTGGAGAGTTTGATCCTGGCTCAGGACGAACGCTGGCGGCGTG
>NZ_JAWFXN010000012.1:0-45278 GCF_032575955.1 Veillonella parvula | reverse complement strand
CACGCCATCTTGAGGGGGTGGTGAGCTAACGCTCGTGCGGGTTCAAGTCCCGCCAACCGCACCAAGCTAATAAAATAAGGGCTTACAGGTAATTCTGTAAGCCCTTATTTTTGTTTGACATCATAAAGTCTTGTGTGGTTTGACATCATTTTGACATCAGAATATTTTAGAAATTCGTTCCACGATGTCATCCTCCATTTTGGGAGTAACGTGAGAGTAAGTATCCATTGTTTCTTGAAATGAAGCATGCCCTAGACGTTCCTGTATGGCTTTCATATTTGCTCCATTTTCAATGAGAAGTGTGGCGTGGTTAGCTAGACAGTTTGAAAAGTTAACAGATGAACAATTAGAAGAAATTCGTTGTATTTTAGAAAAGTAGGTGGTTTGAAATATGGCTGGTTTATCTGTACCTCCATTGAATTTGAAACAAATTCGTGAAAGATGTGAGGTGATTAGAACAATATTCGATATACCATTAAATGCACCTGTTGATATTGTGAAAGTATTTGAATATATACTTACGCAAATTGGCGTAGAATTCGAAATTGTACCAAAACATGAAATGGGTACAAAGCATGGAGAAACAATTCCAAGCGAAAACAGAATTCGTATTAGAGAGGATGTATATGAACGAGCTTGCAATGGTTATGGTCGAGACAGATTAACTATGGCACATGAATTAGGGCATCTATTATTACATCGTGCAGAGACGATTACGTTTGCGAGAGAAGATGGAGATATACCACCATATAAAGATCCTGAGTGGCAAGCGAATGATTGCATCCGAATACGGATACACATGCTGGCGCTTTTGGGTGCCCGTGAAAAAGAAGAAATCCTCTAATTAATGTTAGAGGTATTAAGTTGGTAATGTATATATGCTGACTATATGCGTTTATTAACTTGATATGGGGACTTCTACATTTAGATATGTGGGAGTCCTCTTTTAGTTTAAGATAGTTTAAGAAAAGTTTATTTGACTTATGTGGCTACATAAATTATATTATAAATGTAGCAACAAAAGTGAGGTGATGAAATGAGTGCTGCAAAAATGGGTAGACCTACGGATAATCCGAAAGACACAATGCTACGCATAAGAGTTGATAAAGACACTTTAATGATGTTAGATGAATGTGCAAAAGCTAATGACACAACTCGTTCTGATGCGGTTAGATTGTCCATACGGTCTATGTATAATAAAATAAAAAAATAGAGTAGTGCACCTGTGGAAAGTTTCACTACCCTATTTGACCGGAGAACAATGTTCTCTATGAAATATTATATCATGAGTGCATTGTTCCTTTAAAGACTAAGGAGCTAAAATCATGAAACAATTAGTAGTTATTCAAAATAATCAAATCGTAGTATCTAGTAAAGATATAGCAGACCATTTTGGCAAACAACACAAAGATGTTTTAGAAAATATCCATAATATTTTGGCGGCGGAAAATTCCGCCACCAAATTTTACCAAGAAACTACATATCAAAATCGCGGGAAAGATTATAAAGAATACCTTATGAACCGTGATGGTTTTTCACTACTTGCTATGGGCTTTACAGGTAAGAAAGCATTACAATGGAAGTTAAAATATATTGAAGCTTTCAATGAAATGGAAGAAACATTAAAACAAGGCTATTTAGAAGAGCCTGTAAATACAAACGAACTACATTGTAAGACATATAAAGGTGTACCTGTTATAACCATTGGTGATTTTGCAGAAATAGTTAAAAGAAATAGAACAAGTATTCTATGGCATTTAAAAGATAAAGGCTTGCCATATCAACTATTGGAAAAGGAAGAAGTAACTGCCTATAAGAATGAAAACAATATTCCTATGCATAGTGCTATTTCTAAATTAATTGTATTCACAGAAGCTACGGCATACAAACTAACATGTATTATGTACAATAATGTAGATCCTATTAATTTAACAATTGCTAAATACTTTAATAGGCAACCTGTAGCACCAGTTAAGTCTGTAGTAGCCATTGAAGAAAAAATAGGAATTGATTATGATAGTGTTAAAGAGTACATAGAAGAAATGGAAACAAATATATCTCTTATGAGAGGTATGGTGAAACATTTAACAGAGTTTAAACGTACAAGAGAAGAACACAAATATCAAATGAAACTAATTCGTGAAATAGGATTCAATATATTTGATGGTACAGGGGACTTAGAAAAAGTGGTTAATAGCCGTATTCAATAGAAGAAAATAGCGCTTGCCCCTTTTTAAAATGTAGAACTTAAACAATGCTGTGGTGGTGCGGAGCGTTGAGTATAAACCCTCAATCCGCACGAAGCTAATAAAGTAAGGGCTTACAGGTAATTCTGTAAACCCTTATTTTTGTTTGACATCATAAAGTCTTATGTGGTTTGACATCATTTTGACATCAGAATATTTTAGAGATGCGTTCCACGATATCATCTTCCATTTTAGGAGTGACGTGTGAGTAGGTGTCCATTGTTTCTTGAAATGAAGCATGCCCTAGACGTTCTTGTATGGCTTTCATATTTGCCCCATTTTCGATGAGAAGTGTGGCGTGGGTATGTCTTGTACCGTGCATAGTAAAAGTTGGCTTACCGATTAAATTGGCGTATTTCTTACATAACTTACTAACTTCATCAGGACAGCGAGGAGCACCTTTAATGCCTGGGAATACTAAATTGTTATTAATCCAGTTCATTGTCTTAATTCTGCGTTTATCTATGACTATTTTATGCTTCATAAGCTCTTGGATTGTATCCGTATCAATGGCAATTATCCGTTTTGATGATGTAGTCTTAGTTGTATTTGATATAACTGCAGTGGATCCGATCTTGAGTGCTGTTTGTGAAATGGATATGGTCGATTTCTTAAAGTCGATATCAGACCATCTTAGGCCTAGTAATTCAGAGCGCCGCATGCCGGTTGCAAATGCTAACTTAAACAATGCATGATGCTCAGAATTAGATATATTAGATAAAAAATTCTTAACTTCATCTGCAGACAACGTTACCATATGGCGGACTTTAACCTGCTTTGGCCGATCTATGTTTTTCATGTAATTTTTAGGGATGATATCATCTTTTACTGCTTTCTCTAAGATAGAGCCTAGAATTGTCATCGTGTAGGAGATGGTTCTTGATGATAATCCGTCCATCGACTCAAAGACATAGCGTAATGTATTGGGTTTAATCTCAGCTAGCTTTACATTGCCAATTTTGTTTCTAATATAACGGTTAATAATCCCAGTATAACTTTGATAGGTAGCTGGTGTTATGCTCTTTTCTTTTAATTGTAGCCATATATTAATCCAGGTATTTAATGAGATAGTGTCGTTGAAATTGGCACATGATTGATTAGCATTTACGTATTTCTCCATAGCTTCCGTGGCAGCTTTCCTGGTACTGCCGTAAAAGTATTTGCGTTTGCCATTTATCACCTTTGATACCTGGTAGCGACCGTCGGATCGTTTTTTAGCCATAAAAATAACCTCCTTGGCTTAAAATAGGTATAACAAAACAAGCCTTAGAGGTTTTATGTGGTATAATGATATTGGAGTAAAAATGAAGTACCTCTAAGGTATGCAATTTTTAGTAGCCCTCACTGTGGTGAGGGCTTATTTTTATTTCCTTTTAGATCGACGCTTATTTCTTTTTTCTTTTTTTGCTATTACATGTCGTGGTAATGGGGAAGGATTTTTCCATTCGGGTAGAACCTCCCAATCATCAGGAAAACCCATTAACTTAGGATTAATGTATTTACTATGAATAATTAAATCCTTTATAAAATATATAAAAGGATAATCAGGGTCTATTGTTTTTAGTATTTCAGCCATAGCAATTATCGTATTATAAATCTTACTATCTAATTCATTATTGTTAGAACTTGATTTTATAAGCCTTGAATCGATATCTTTTATTGGGACAAACACGAATGGAGTTCTTTTATTCCAAAGCCTGCCATTATGAGCACAAACATTTCTTACCCATCTTAAATTATTTAACACAGATTGCATTGGCTTATAATCAAATGGGAAATTAGCAAATATAGCCTTTTTATCCGGTCTTTTTTTTATTCCCTTCATCCAATTTAATAATTCTCCTAACGTTAATAGTAAAGAAGATACCCAGATAGGGGGAGTATTTATAGTAGGGTATTTAGTTTTGTAATGAAGAGCAAATCGCTCTTTACTATTTTGATATGCCTGCACAAGTAAATCAAAAGAAGTTGAAATGCCTTTAATCGTGGATGGTTCGCAAACCTGTTTGCGAAATATAGAAGAATCTTCGTGCGGGTGAGAGGTATTGTAATGTGTTGCTAAGTATTGAGCCCATGAAGCTTTTACTGCAACTTCTATTTTTTCAATACCAGTTGAAATTAATCGCCTAAATTTTTGGTCAAATATATAGGTATGCTTTACTTGATCCCAAGATGTATCTTTTTTAAATTTATGTTTTCTAGGAACACATTCAGGATATCGTTCTTCGTACATCCACCAATATCCACTTAACCGATAGTATCCGACAGTACTAAGCCATCTATAGATGTCTGATTCATCATTAATAATCATGCCACGAGATTTTAATTGTTCAATTTGTTGCTCAATAGTTGTAGGCTGTTTTATATTAGTAGGCATAAAATAATATCTTTCGTTAGGTATAAAAAAAGACCCATCCTGGTGCGCAGTTGTTGAATAATCAACCCTAAGCGTGATGGGTACTGTTACAATTATATTATCACGCACATTTGCAATTTTCAAATTACATAAATGCAATTATGCATTCTAAAAACACATAATTGTTCGAAGCAATAACGAATTTTCTCTTGCATCTCCATAATCTCTCTAATGATAATACAATTACACTCGTGCTTAGTTTTTTATTCGCAAAATTCTACTGGCTAAAATATAGAATCTAATACGTTGTCATACCAGTGCTTTTTCTTTTCTTTCTTAGGTGGTTCTTGCTGAATATCTTCAGAATACGTTCTGTGTATTTCGTTGGAGGCTTGCCACTTTGCTAATGCCTTATCAGTGCCTTCATCAACTTTGTGCAACTCGTCGATTTGTTCTTGTGTCATATTGATGGTTCGCTCAAGATATTCTTGTTCTTCTAATAACTCAGTGCTTCCATCATCATAATGAACTAATACTTTAGGGCCGTCTAAAGCCTTAAATTCATCATGAGACACTTCAGTTCTAGCAAAGCCGGTTACGGTAACTAAGGCAAACATAGCAGTAATTAACAAAATTTTTTTCATTTTTAAATCTCCCTTTATATATTCCCTTATAACGCCGATAAATAATGGTGGTAGAAAGCTATATTTTCCAATTCGGAGTCGTCAACGTGAGACCTACGAACCATCTGTTCAATAAGGTCCACGTGTTTATCCAAATAAAAGTCATCATTAATAATATGAATTAGTTCATGTTTGATTTCCTCCCTCATGCGATCATGGGGGAGATTTTTATTTATGTAGATATTATGGGTATCCACATCTTCACATTCCTCCGACACAGCGTTGGCATGTGGTAAATTACAGTAAATTACATTAACTACCAAATTAACACTCTCCCTTATATACTATTTATTTTTTAATTTTAATAGTTCTATATATTCAACTGCTTTCTCCATATCCTCCTTACTAATATCTTTTGCTGCAGAGAATAACATACGGGCCCCTGGGCGTGTGCGTAAGTACTCAGCGAATTCAGCAGCTTCTTTATCTAGGTAATATTCCTCTTCAGTTTTATTATTTGCTCTAGATTTATCGCCTACATCAGCAAAGAATTCAAGTGCACGTTCGCCGAGTTGATCTTGTTCATCTGGATCAGTTAATAATTCATCTAACGACATATTCATCCCGTCCGCTAATTTGTTTAAAGTTCTAATAGAAGGAATAATTGGTTTCTTTGTTCTAGAATTTTTATTATTTTCTAGCATTGACAAGTATTGTTTAGTCAAACCGGTTTTTGCTGATAGTTCTTCTAATGTTAAATTATTATCTTCTCTATATTTTTTTATGGCTTCTCCTAATGACATCGTAGAATCCCCCTTTCTTGATAAGTAAAGTTTACATTATAAAAACATTTTTGTAAAGCATGCTTGACAATTGTTTTTTGATAAAGTATACTAAAGCTGTCAAGCGGGCTTGACAACTGAAATGAAGAAAGGAGGACGTATGAATAAGCTTAGAGAATGTAGGATTAATAAAAATATAACTCAAGAAGAGCTTTCTAGGATATCTGGTATTTCTAGGACTACTATTGTTAATATTGAAGCCGGAAAGCTTAAGTTTATCCGCTCTGACACAATGGATGCACTATCAGAAGCTCTTAATGTTCCTGTTCCTACATTATTTTTTTAATTTAAAAGTAAAGCGCGCTTTACTTGCGACAAAAGGCGCGATATGCGAACAATTTATTAACACAGAAAGGAGATTGCGATGAAAATCATTATAGAAGGTACTGCTGAAGAAATTCAGGCATTAATGCAAAAAGAGCTCTGCTGTGAACAGAGCTCTAGTAATCAATGGTTTCCTGAAGACAGTAATCGGAAATATTACGAAAAATCAACAAGTGGTCCTAACCTGAAAAAATAGTTTCGTTGATATATTTCCAAGCATCCTTTGGTAACCAACCTTGGGTATTATTTATTACTTCTATGACCAGTAAACTATCATTGTTATCTAGATATTTGGTTATTTTGTCAGATACTTCTTGGGCTGATTGATAATTAGATCTAATTAAATAGGACGATTTCCAATATGTACACCAAGCTCCATCACTTGCCGATTTGATTGCTTGGATAACATTTTCATAATCTTGTCCCGCTTTATTCAAATCATAAGTAATAAAATAACGTTTTTTCATTCCACTCACCTCCTTTCTATATCCATTATAGCAAACGCGGAGGTGAGGGAAGTAATACTAATAAACAGATGAAGGAGGTGAGGAGATGAAGAACCCTGTAGGGGGGATTTATACAAAAGAAAATGGAGAACAATTTAATTATCAAAATAAATTTATAAGAGTTGAGCCAACAGGGGGTGATTTTTGGGACTACTTACCATTTATTGCTGTAGTGGTTTCCTCTGTTTCATTAGGCGTATCCATAGCATTTTGGGCGCTTAAAATTTTATGAAAATTAGATAAATTGTAATGGACTTTATAGAGCTTAAATTTTTTTCTATTAGATGTTGATAAAGGAGAGCGATGCCATGGTAGCCAAGCATATTGAGGAATTTTAAATTCAATGCAGATTCCCTCTTTAATAGAAATATTTTTATTAAGGATAACCAAGATAGGTAACTCTAAACAGCTGCCTGATGTAATTGGACCGCAGCGTGATTTAGGAAGATCAATAATAAAATTTTCTAAGGCCTTTGGCCCAAATGGACTAATTAATAAAGATGGATGGTCTCTTAGCCATGGAACGCTAGATAAAGTGCAAAGAAAATGGTTTTCATTTGTTTTAGGGTTATAGGCTCGTAAATCAAAATAAGAACTATTGGTAGTGCTGGCATTCACAATGATTGCGGTTGTAAAAATTGCATATTGATTAGTTGAATTTTCAAAAACATTATTATGGGCTTCTATATTTTTTGTAACATCTAGTGCAAAGCAATTGGCATCAAAATCAACAGTTATTAATCTTCTTTCTCGCAAATATGATAGTAAAGAAAGCAATAAAGCCGCCAATGAAATGATTATTGGAATAAAATCCATAATTTCACCTACCTTCTAAGGTGATTATACAAACAATTATTTAAGAATACACAAAATATTCATGAAAATTTTATGAACATCTGTAAAGAAGATATAAAGGAGGATTATTGTGGACAGGAATAAATTATGTATAACAGTCGCTGAAGCTGCTGAACTAGCAAGCGTCCCCCAAGATGTAATTCGCCAATGGGCGGCTGACTTTGATTTTCCGTCGATGAAGATAGGGGCCCGAGGTGGCAAACGATTAATTCATTTAGATTCGTTTAATGCATGGCTAGGAAAACGATGCCAAGCAAGAATAGGAGAGTGAAAAATGAAAACATTAGCGTTGATTATGTTGGTTGCATGCTTCGGAATTTTAGAAGGCTCAGATGTACAAGGGTACGAGTTGCATTCATCGACTATGCTACTGTTGCTTTTATGCGTTGTATCAGCAGTAGCTATTCTTTATAAATCATTTAAGGAGGATGAGCATTATGGACGATATTGATGTGATTGGTGTGTTATTTATTCTTGTTGTGATGGCCGTTTGCATTATGTTTTATGGCGGTCTGGTTTGGGTACTAATACGATGAGACGTCCGGTTCGAACATGTACGAAATGTGGAGTTAGGTTAATTCCATACACTCACAACTACATTTATGACGAGATTAATCGTAAGGCGATTAGAGTGTGCAAGTCTTGCCACGATGAACATATTCGCCGTAAAAGCAAAAATGCTCGCACTCACGGCAATGAGTAACGAGCAAAGATTAAATTAACCTAGTTAAATTGTAACACATAAGGAGGCTACTATGCCAACTGTTAATAAAAATATAGATTTTGATTTCTTTAATAGAACGGGCCGGTACCCTCCGAAAATACGATTTAATGTGTGGGGTTCCGCGTGTGGGTTAAGCATGGATGCTTATAAAGCAATGGGAAAACCTATTGGCCTTAAGGTGGGAATTGATAAGGTAAACCATTTAATTCATGTGCTGCCTATTGATAAAGAAAATATCGAAGGTGCTATTTATCCAAAATCACACGAACTTAAACGGTCAAAGGTAGTTATTTCAAGAGCTCGTATTGTTTTAGCCGGACTTAAAGAGTTAGGCATTACAAACAATCTTGAAGGTACCGTTAATGATAAGAACGGATCTGTTCAGTTACTATTTAAATTCTAAAGGAGAAAATATCATGGAAAATCAAAATATCTTAACAATTAAATTCAATGACACAGAAGATCTTGCACTTAAAATCGCAGAATGGAATGAAATTTTAAACCATCAATGTTGCGGTAATTGCCATGACAGCAAAGCGCCTACAGTAACAGTTTGTGAGACTATCGATGTAGAGACTGTAACGCCTAAAGTCGAACTAAAATCTGAAAAAGCTGAAGTAAAAAAAGAAAAAGCACCAAATAAAGTTACTAAAGAGGCGGAAGAACAAGACATTCATGTGACAGACCTAGAAGGTAATCCAATTAAAGCAAAAAAAGAAGAAAAGATTGAGCCAGTAGTAGAACCTAAATCTGCTGAAACAACAAAGGTCAAAGAATCTACACCAGTAGAAACCTCTCAACAAGATACAGAATTAGACGTTGCTGCTGAACCTGTAGATAAAAAAGCCTTTTATAAAGAATTCCGTGCATGGATGGGCGAAGATGGGGTAAAAGCAAAAAAAGCACTTGCAATTTTTAGCAAGCATGGTGTTACTCGCCCATCTAGTGACTCTTTGACAGATGATCTTATCACCGATTTGAAATCCATCATGGCAGAGAAGGAGGCTTAAATATGGCTAAGCAACAATTCAAAGCGCAAGCTGATATATGTAAAAAGTCATTAGACGTATTACTTAAGGCCATTGAAGTGGACCCTGGTAATGCTGAAGAATACCAAGCAGGTATAGCGTATACAGAAGGTGTCATGAAAGCATCTAATGCAATTGTAAAAGCCTTTGATGTGGTAGAGCCTCCTAAGGCAGCTGCTTCTAAAGAAAAAGCGGAAGATGTGGCAAAGGAAGAAAAGCCAAAGCGCACTCGTAAAACCAAAACAAGTAAAGATTCTGCACCAGTTAATGAGCCAGCTACAGATGAAACACCGCCAATGGTTGAGACTAGTGCAGAAGAAAACGCTGACCTCTTTGCTATGTTTGGTGATTAAAGGGGGAATTCACTGTGGAGATTGTATCCAGCACCTATATTCACAAAATGTTCGATAGCGTAATCCTAGAGGCTCCTTACGGTGTGGAGTATACAACTATTTGCCATCTCGATTGTGGATTTACATTTGGCGGTAGCTGGCAGCGTAAGTATTCCTATCACAATGGATATGTAACTGGTGCTAAATATTATACTTGTCCAAACTGCCATCTATCATCCAATCCCTACGATCATAAGATTTGCTATTCCATTAATGATGAGAAAGTATATCCTGTGACAGCCTATGTAGAAGTTATCAACTATAAATATTTTTTAGATTTAAAGATTAGATACCAAGGTATACAGCTTTTCTTTGATGGTAGAAAAAATGACCACGGAATGTGCACGGAAACATTGCGATTCGACTTTAAAAAACGTAAAGCTACATACATTGATAGATTTAGAGTTCGCCACGAACTCACTGTTGATTATATTCGTGAGAACGAGATTATGCCTGTGCTTAAATTCTTTGGTGATTCATATGCCATGACAGACTTTAATCGAAAGTTTTTAAATAAAACATTTAAAGCTTTAAGAGTTATGTTTGAAAAACGATTGAAAGAAACATATGGCTATGGGGCTAAGGATATATATGTGTCACCTAGCGCCACTGAAGAAAACGGCTATCATTTCACAATGTTACTTAACATGATTTTGAAATTATCGGCGCCAGATATGCCTGGCATTGTGAGTCTAATGAGACAGTATGTATATTGGACCAATGCTTATAGCTTATATCGATACACACACATCCCCTTCGAAGAGGATGTGTTAACAGCTACAAGAAAGGGGATGAACTTTCAAGCGGCGCTTAGACAGTCGTATAAATCACCTAATAGCAGGGCATTACGAAAATGTATGGTTGATGATCCGTTAAGCGTATATATGTCTGATATCCTCAATCTTTTCAGCGACGAAAACTGCAGACGTACTATTCTTACACTACAACGCAGCTATGAAAGTGCTTGCCCATATACTGGTAAGCTTCATAACGCTAACGATTTTCGTAAGGCTATGAAGCTAAATACACCTCATTCTAGGGATATGTGGCAAAAACTAATCGAACGCTTCGATGAACCTGCTATATTGCGGTGGTTACTTGGTGAGGATATCCGTGATATAGCAGATTGCGTTGATATGTACGTAAAACTAGGACCAAAATACCAGGATGTTTTATGGGAAAAGCGATTCAAGCTAAAACAGTTCCACGATGAACTTATCAATTTGTTTAACAAGCAAGAGTACGGAGATGTAATATTGCCTGCTCAACCTCAATTACAGGCTGATGTGAACGGAATGCACTTCATGGTTCCTAAGACTGCAGCTGATTTGATGACGGTTGGAAAACAATTAAAAAATTGTGTGGGCTCTTATCGTGGTCGTGTCATGCAAGGACAGACGGCGATTGTAGTTGTCACTGATGATGACATGAATCCTGTGGCCTGCTTAGAACTAGCCACAGGGAAAAAGATAAGAAAAGGACAACCCAAATTCAACCATTTAGTGCAAGCGAAGTTATTTGCGAATACGCAGCTAAAACAAAATAATAAAATTCACTCGACAGTTATGCAATGGGCTAATCAATTAAAAATTGAACCTCACACCATCGATGTGGATGCCACTGTTGTATAGGAGAATGATATGAAACTCACAAAATTAGAATTACTAAATTTTAAAGGAATAAAGTCCTTTGCCATAAATATTAATGGCGATGTCGTAATCCGTGGTGATAATGCCACTGGGAAAACCACCGTATTCGATTCAGTTTGCTGGTTGCTATTCGGCAAAGATAGCCTAGATAGAGCTGATTTCGAAATTAAGACATTAGATGGTGGAGAACCCATCCATAAAGTCAATCACGAAGTAACAGGCACCTTTACATTGGATGAAGGTGGAACTGTTGAACTAAAACGCGTCTATCGTGAAAAGTACTCATCCCCTCGTGGTGGTGAAGTTACCCTCACAGGTCATACGACAGATTATTTTGTCGATGGTGTTCCTAAAAAAGAAAAAGAATACAAAGAAATGGTTAGCTCTCTTGTCGATGAAAGCATATTCAAGTTGATTACAAATCCATTGTATTTTAATGAAACGTACTCCTGGCAAAATCGTCGTAAGTTACTTTTGGAAATGTGCGGTGATATATCCGATGAAGATGTTATCGCAAGCCATGATGAATTAAAAATTTTAACAGATATCTTATCTGGCCATAGTGTTGACGATCATCGAAAAGTGGTTGCGTCTAAAAAGGCCACTATCAATAAAGAATTGGATATGTTGCCAGTTCGTATAGATGAAGCCTTACGAGGTAAGCCTGAAGTGACTGCTAATCCGGAAGTGCTGCGACTTAACATCGATATCTTAAATGCAGATATCGAAAAATTCGAAAATGACAAAGCCTTATTGCAGAATGGTCACTCTCTCGTTGATAAACGTGCTGAATTAAAAAATGTACAACGTAAGATTATGGCTCGTGAAACAGAACTGCAGATGGAGCATAAGAAACAAGTTGCATTGAAGTCTAATGAATATGGTGCTGTTATAGCTGAAATTAATAGACTGACGACTAAACTCGAGGATACAAAGCGACGTATAGATGACTCAGCAGCGACCATTAAACTTATTCAAGGTCTAATTAGAGAATTAACCATTCAACGAAGTCAGATTAATGCAGAAACATTTGTTGCTGATATTGATGATCATTGTCCAACCTGCGGTCAAAAACTCCCTGCAGAGCAAATTCAAGACGCTTATGCTAAGGCAGAAGTGAATTATAATCTCAAAAAGTCTAAGCAATTAGAAGAGATTGAACACTCTATTGCTCTGAAGGAGCAGGATATTGAAGGCATCAAAAAGCGTGATGCTAATTTAGAGCCTATTGAAACGTTAGAGGCTCTTATTAAAGCAAAAGAACTCTTAAGGGGAACTATAGCTGAAGAGCTTGAGAAACTAACTACGCCAGTCCTTGATGATGATTCTGAGTATGCAAGCTTAAAAGCTGAGGAGTTTATGTTGCAAATGGCGATTGACGAAGATAACTCGGATCACTCGGAAGAAATTGCTGAACTCGAGATTAAAATATCAGCTAACAAAACAGAACGCATGAAGCTAGAACAGGAACTCAACAAATTTGCTGAAATTAAGCGTGTTGATATACGTGTGTCTGAACTCGAGGCAAAGCAAGCTGAATTATCCGAAGAAAAAATGAAACTTGATGAAGCATCTTATTTGATGGATGAGTTCGTAAAAGCCAAAGTTAACATGCTCGAAGAAAGTATTAATGCAAGGTTTAAATTGGCTCGTTTCAAAATGTTCAACGTCATGTTGAATGGCAATGTTGAAGAATGTTGTGAAACCACTTACAAAGGCGTTCCATATCGTAGCATGAATAATGCTGCGAGAATTAATGTCGGATTAGACATTATCAATGCATTAACTAGCTATTACAAAGTTAATGCTCCGGTATTCATCGATAATGCGGAAGCAGTAACTGAATTCGTTCCAGTTAATAGCCAAACAATTAAATTGATCGTTGATGAGTCAGAACCACAACTTGTGGTTAAGGAGGTGTAAGTATGGCAAATAATCATAAAGTAATTATGAGTACAGATGAAATGGCAGCATACATTTATACTATTTTGTCTGAGCACGAGCTAACTGTAGGAGAATCGTTATCTTCGCTAAAAAAAGCAATTAAATTAGTTAACAAATCAGTATATTATGACCATTTAAAAGAAAGTGAGTATGAAGAATGCAATTAGTACCTATCAACGTTGTAGAAAATGCTCAATATGTAAGTGGTAGAGATTTACATATGTTTTTAGAAATTGGAACAGAATATAAAGATTGGTTCCCTCGAATGTGTGAATATGGTTTTGAAGTTGGTATAGATTTCAACCCGCTCAAAAAAGAGCGAGTTCAAATTGAAGGCAATCGAGAGGTTAAACGCATTATCACTGACCATGAACTTACAATTGATATGGCGAAGCAATTATGCATGCTATCTCGAAATGAAAAAGGCCGACAAGCTCGAGAATATTTTATTCAAGTTGAGAGAAATTGGAATTCTCCCGAAAAAGTAATGGCAAGAGCCTTGCAAGTCGCTAATAGAACGATAGAGAACTATAAGTTGTCTATCTCTATGAAAGATCAACAATTAGCAGAGTTGCAGCCGAAAGCCAATTATTACGATGTCATTTTGCAAAATAAAGAGTTGCTAAGCATTACGCAAATTGCTAAAGACTATGGGAAAAGCGGAACTTGGCTTAATAAATTTCTAGCCGATAAAAAAGTGCAATTTAAACAAAGCGGTGTTTGGTTTCTATATGCTAAATATGCAGATAAAGGGTATACATCAAGCAAAACATTTATTGATGATGTAGAAAAAGCACATATGCATACATATTGGACTCAAAAAGGACGGCTATTTATATACGATTTGTTAAAGCAAAATGGAGTTTTTCCGTTAATTGAATTAGTAGATGCCGATAAAACGGCATAGGAGGTACATAATGGGTGAAGTAACAAAAGCACAAACTCAAACACCATCGCTTAAAACTATGGTGTCTAGTGAGTCGGTAAAGAAACGTTTTAATGAAATCTTGGGTAAAAAATCAGCAGCCTTTGTGTCTAGCTTGATTTCTGTATCTAATAATAATGAACTTTTATCGAAAGCAGACCCTACTACAGTTATTACTGCAGGCGTGATGGCAGCCACTTTGGATCTTCCAATTAATCAAAACTTGGGGTTTGCCTATATTGTCCCTTTCTACAACAGTAAAAAGAAAATCAATGAAGCTCAATTTCAAATGGGGTACAAAGGGTATATCCAGTTGGCCATGCGCACAGGTCAATATAAGACTATTAATGCTAGTGAAATCTACGAAGGTGAAATTAAACACCATAACAAGCTTACAGGCGAATTCGAATTAGGCGAGCGAACTGGTGATAATGTAGTTGGCTACATCGCTTATTTCAAACTCATTAATGGCTTTGAAAAGTATTTATATATGTCTAAAGAAGATGCTGAAGCACACGCAATAAAGTATTCCCAAACATACAAAAGGGGTTTTGGTCTTTGGAAAACTGACTTTGACGCAATGGCCATCAAAACAGTGCTCAAACGTTTATTAAGTAAATATGGCATTCTATCAGTCGAAATGCAGAGCATGGCTAATGCAATTTCTGTAGATGGCGCCGTCATTCGTGATAATAATGGCGAACTCACCCCTGATTTCGAAGGTGAAACGATCGATGTTCAATCAGATGTGGCAGAAACAATCGCTAATAATGCAAATTCTGAAGCCATTGACATCGACGCTGGTCCTGCCAGTGAATTTGTTAATCCTGAAACTGGCGAAGTAGTCAATATGTTTGGTGATTAATCGTGATTAGTATTCAAGCATTCGGTAGTAGCTCAAAAGGGAACTGCTACCGAATCAAAACCTCAACAAATGATGATGAGCTACTGCTGGATGCAGGGTTATCATTTAAAGAGATTCAACGTTATTGTCGCTTTAATTTCCTACACCTATGCGGAACGTTGCTTACACATCAACACGGCGACCATAGCAAGGCCGTAAATGATCTGTTAAAGCTAGGTCACCGGGTGTACATGTTAAAAGACACTGCAGATGCTTTATATGTTACGGGGCATCACAAAGTCATCTATATTACGCCTAAGGTTCAATTTACAATAGGTAATTTCAGTATTTTGCCTTTTGAATTAGAACATGACGTTCCTAATGTTGGATTTTTAATTTCCGATGGAGAGGAAAAACTACTCTATATCACGGATACCTATTACTGCAGGTACACCTTTAAGGATGTTAACCACATTATGGTTGAATGTAACCATTCTTACGAAATCCTAAATCAACAAGTAGAAGCTGGTTATTTAGATGAAAAACGAATGGAACGGTTAATCCAATCTCATTTTTCACTAGAAAATGTAATTAAATTTCTCAAATCTATGGACCTAACCAAGTGTCAAGATATACGACTACTACATTTATCTGATAGCAACTCAGATTCAGAAACATTTAAACAAGCTGTTCAAGCTGCTACTGGCAAGTTAGTAATCGTAGAACAGGAAAGGAGCCCCTTATGATTATTAAATCAATCCAAATTAATGACAACAATATTAGTATTGCCTATCAAAAACCGTCTGCTACAGGTCTTACAGATATTTTTACGCTTAAATCCAAAGATGATCCCCGCCCAGAATTATTAAAAGCATTTGGACATCTACAACAGATTGTAAAAAAGAACTTTGAATTCTTTGATGAATTTAATATTCCATTTGTTGCAAGTGCGTTTAAGTTTAAGTATGGTACAATTGAAGGCCTTGTTAGCAGGGTTGGTGTTGAAGGTGTTGTATCTGACATAAACACCCCTAACGAATTTAAGTTCAAAACAGACTGGTTAAATGTTGAATATGCAGACTCTACATTTGCTATCTCCGTTCAAGACTTAATCGATGAGTGCGTAAGGTTTATTATGGGGCGCAGAGCCCAGGATAGTTTATTTAATGACAGTGAAGAGTGATAGAAATGGCGAAAAACCAATCATACTACTTTAGTCATGATATCAATGCAAGCAATGATCCTAAAATCGCTGCTATGATTTCAGAATTAGGAATGATTTCATATGCCTGGTGGTGGATATTGATTGAAAAATTAGCCGCAGCAGATGACTATAAACTGCCACTAAAAAAATATACATTTGTTGCTCTGGATAATGAATTAAGAATGAATAATGAACAAATTTTAACAAGTGTTCAACAAGTGTTCAACAAAAATCAACACGTGTTGGAACAAAATTCAATGTGTTCATTTTGTTCATTTTTGTTAATTTATTTGTTGATTCATGATTACGAATTATTGGACTGTGATGACGAATATTTTTGGTCACCCAGCTTAATTCGAAGATTTGAATTTAAAAAGGTGAAAGAGGAAACTATCCGCGAAAAACGTAGGTTGGCTGGCCTTAAAAGTGCGGAGTCTCGTAAAGCAAAAAAACAAAATTTAACACATGTTCAACAAAATTTAACACATGTTCAACAAAATCAACTAATAAAAGAAAAGAAAAGAAAAGAAAATAATATAGAGAGAGATACGCGCGCGCGTGAAGATGAAAACCCTCTATCTATGTTTGAAGATGAAGAAGTAAAAAATAAACCCATTTACGAATTGTATATGAAATCAATTGGAGTTGTATCACCTACTATTAAAGAGCGATTAGATGATCTAGTTGAATCATATGGCAAAGAACGAGTCATTGTTGCTATTAATACCACAGCGGATAATGGCGGTAATAGTATCAAGTATGTTGAAACTGTCACGGCAGGGAATTTAAAGCAGGAGGTGCAAAAGGATTTTGGAGCAAGCAAATGTAACAGCAATGCTAGAGGCGTGTCTCGAAAAAATTCGAGAAAGGACGAAGACGTCGACTGGGAAAAAGAATATCAACGAGTCCACGGTAAAAAATGAGTTCTTTTATCCGGTCTACGATGAACCAGTAGTTATCCAAACAAACGTCAATACCACCTATGCTGCAGTTGGAATCCCTAAGCGCTATTATGATATGGATTTCGACTGGTTACGCAAACATGGTAGCTTTCCAAAAGAGAACACTGAAGCTTACGATGTAGTTAAGAAGTACGCTGATAATTTGAAAGCTAATCTTGATTCTGGCAAGGGCCTCATATTAAGAGGCCCAGCTGGTACAGGGAAAACCTCTCTCGGTGTGTGCCTTTTAAAAGAGGCGCTAGAAATTGGCAAAGGGTGCTTGATGATCTCTATGCCAAATATATTAGATACCATGCTTACATTGTCTAAAGGCGACAATGTAGCTTATCTAAGATTTGAACAAAAACTTAGAAATATCCCATTGTTATTACTCGATGATTTTGGGGCGGAGTATTCCAAGTCTGATTGGGTATCATCTAAGGCTGAAAGCATCATTATTGATCGCTACAACCGGATGAAACCTATAATTCTTACGACGAATTACAGCGATGCCTGGACTGAAAAGAATTATAGTCAAAGGGTGTATGACCGCCTATGTGGTGAATATGCTGTGGCTATATTCAATGGAGAGTCTCACCGATGAGAATCGTATTGCGATGTCAGTTCAGGTTTAGGAAGAAAACCCATGACCGGTTCCCAACATTGAATGAGTATATTGACTGTGAACGTGGCTCAACTATAGCAGCGGCAGCCATGAAGAAGAAATGCACTGAGCAGGTTAAGGAACAATGCTTATCACAGGATGTACAGCCTGTTAAAGGAAAAGTAGACCTACTGTTTGAATGGCACTCATCAACTAGGCATGACCCTGATAACGTAGCGTTTGCTAAGAAGTTTATTCTTGATGGATTGCAGCTGGCAGGTGTACTAGAAAACGATAATCGAAAGTTCATCGGAACTATGGCTGATGAGATCATTCAAGATGATGAAGACTATGTAATCTTACACATCACAAAAAATATGGGGATATTCTTGTGGTTATAAAATTAGTGGAGGTATAAAATGACTGTTAAAGAGTTAGAAGAAGCCTTGAGCAGAGTAGAAAACAAAGATATTGAAGTTATAATGTATGACGAAATGTTTGGCGGTTCCAAAATAGAGTATGTTATTCATCAACCGGAAGAGCCAAGACTAAATTTTAAAGAACGTGTAGAACTATTGATTGGATGTGAGATTGATGCTAGTCGAAGATAAGGATAAATGGTGTTGGGTCGATGACTATGGAAATGCAGGTGAGCCACAAGATACAATACAAGAGGCTATCGATGATCTTATGGAGTATGAACCTGATTTAAAAGAGACATGGCTCACAGATGAATATGAACGAGTTGTGAGAATAGGGCATCCTAATTATTATACTCCACAAGTTGATGCAGAACGAGTGATTGAAGACATTATCAATTATGATATTGATGATGAAATAGCTGAATGGGCTTGTGATTATTTATCAAATGTTAAGACTGAACATCTTGATGAGCTGAGCACAGCATTAACAAAGGTATTCCGTGAATGGGAAAAGAAATATGGCTATAAAAATAAAGGTCATGTGGTTTTAGAAACAAAATCGTACCCTGTTAATAGCAAAGGCAAACTTATTGTAGTGTAAATACTAATTATATTAATTATTTCTTATGAAGTTGGTATAAACAAATTCGGACTAAATCACAAAATCAATGATAAAGGAGGAAACATATTTGAATGAATATGATATTGAGAAAATCACTAAGTTGGCCACAGAGGTGGCAACCAAAACTTACTATGAATTAGCAAAGCAAGAAAATGCACAGCTTGGTCGTAAACTTCGACACAACACGATCAAGTTATTAAAGCATTATAGTCAGCTGCAGTCGTATGTAGACAATGCTATCTCGGATTCGACACAAGCCGAGGACATATGGCTCAATGAATTGCTGGTGGATATGTTTGACGATAAGAGCATAGTAAGGGTAAATGCTATTGTTAAAAGCAAGGAAAAAACAGCATTAATGATGCGACATGTAAATAACATGCTAGATATCTATGCTGAGAAGTGCAGCGAGAAACAGTTTAAATACTGTGAATGTGTGCGACGTTATTATATCGATGGCGAAACATTAGAAGAAATTGCTGAATCATTCCCTGAAAAACCGGATGTGCGTACTATTCATAGGTACGTTGCAAGGGGAATAGAAGAACTATCTGTACTTCTCTGGGGAGTGATAGGGCTCAATACAAAATTGTCATAAAACTGTCATGGACATGTCATTCTTGACAATTTATAATGATAGTGTGAGTTAATGGGACAACAAATACTCTATCTCTCAACGACACAGTGAAACCTAGAACACTAAAATGAAAAGACCACTTAATCGATATGGTTAGGTGGTCTTTTTATGTGCAAATTTAAGGAGGCGAGGTGAATACGATTGACTGATGTGTATTGTGAAAAGAGACGATGCTTAAACAATGTTAAGGGTTGGTGTAAAGCGAATGGCATTCATATTGATCATATGTGTAAATCGTATGCACCCTCACATTCTTTAATCAAAACTAAAACAGCGAAGGTTCATAAGGAATGCGGTAAATATAAGCAGAATAAGAGTGTATTAAAGTAGCACGGCACCGTCACGAAGATGAGCTCCGTATGTCTCGTCGTAAAAATAAAAAAAATAAATTTAAATTATACCGTGTTTTGTTAAATTTTTGAGCAATTTTTTTGTGGGTCCTTCTAGCAAAAATTAAAAGCATGCGGTGGCCGAGACCCCAAAAATTGCCTAGATTTTAATTTTTTTATGACCTTGCTAGTGATACAGGTAATGAAAGGAGGCTGATTGATAAGTGAAAATTACAGATGATTTGAAAACAGCAACGGCCTCGCAGTCGAACCTGGCAAAAGCACTTGGGCTCTCGCGTCAACGTGTTTCGCAACTGCTCCAAGAAGGGGTTTTAGCAACGGATGAAAAGAACCAAATTCTGGTTATCAAATCCGTTATCAATTATGTCAAATATAAGGGCCAATCTTCTGCTGAAGAGGAAAGCAGTTCCGATGATGCGATATTCGAGGTTGAAAAGGCCAAGAATGAACGTGCGAAACGCAAGATTGCTGAGTTGAAGCTAGCCAAAATGAACGGCGAAGTGTACTCAGCAGATACTGTAGAACAGGTTATGACAGAAATGCTTGTGAATTTGCGTACACAATTATTAGGATTGCCAACAAAACTGGCTCCACAATTACAGAATGTAACAAAAGAGGGAGCATATAACCTGTTAACTCAAGAAATCGAGGACAAATTATCAGAATTAAGTGAATATACGCCGTCATTATTCATGGATAGCGATGATGCAGATGAGGAGGAAGTGCGAAAATGACAATATTAGATTGCATGATGAAAGCCTTATCTGTTCGTGAGCTTCATGAAATACCAGGTGTATTAATGGATGTGTTGCTTGATCATAATAAACTAGAAAGATTAATTGCGAATATGAGTGGTTGTTATTCGTATTCTGGATTATTACAGGAATTTGAAGAAAAAGCAGCAGATAGAAAAAACTATATGCAAGACTATACGCCTCAAAGTGTTATGGATATCGTAGCAGGTATATCCACTAATGGTTGTGTAAGAGATGTATGTGCTGGCATAGGCGGTCTTTCGCTAGCTAAGTATAAGAATAATCCAGATGTAGTATTACAGCTTGAGGAATATTCTAAAAATGCGATATGTTTTTTACTTTTTAATTTGGTAATGAACGGAGTACCTGCTGTTGTAATAGAACGAAATGTACTAACTCAAGAAAATATAGCGAAATATAAGGTGGAGATTAGTAATCAAGCGCCACAGATTATCAGAGAAGTATGTATAGATGAAGGTACATATAAGGCTGATACGATTATTAGTAATCCTCCATATAGTCTATCGTGGGTGCCTGTTAATGATGAACGTTTTGATGGGTATAAATTAGCACCAAAAAGTAAAGCAGATTATGCTTTTATTTTAGATGGTATTTATTCTCTTAAAAATAACGGGACAGCAGTGTATATTTTACCGCATGGTGTCTTATTCCGCGGACAAGCTGAAGGTGATATTCGTCAAAATTTGATTAAAAACAATTTGCTTGATGCGGTAATAGGATTACCATCTAATTTATTTACCAATACAGGGATACCTGTATGTATACTTGTATTTAAGAAAAATAGAGTAAATAAAGATATATTATTTATCGATGCTCAAAAAGGTTTCGTTAAGGATAAAAGCAAAAATATAATGACATCAGAACATGTGTTAAAAGTTATTGATACTTATAACAATCGTTCTGATATTGAAAAGTATTCAAGAAAAGTTAGCATTTCTGAAATAGAAGAAAACGATTATAACTTGAATATACCTAGATATATTGATAGCTTTGAGCCTGAAGAAATACCAGATGCAGTACAGCTTGCTAAAGAACTGAACGAAATTAATCGAGAAAGTCGGACGTTGGGTTTAGAAATTGCGGAGATGTTAAAGCTATTAGTTTGTACGGATCCAGACGCGCAGAAGGAGCATGATGAATTTGTAAAAGAATTTACAGAATTCTTGGTATCTTCTGATAGTGCTTGTACAATTGAGGAGCAAGAAGCTGTGATAAAAAAAATAGAAGATGTTAAGAAGTATTTACTTCAAAAGATGTTTGTGTAATGTTAAAAAATTACAAGAAATTTAAAATTACGGAAGTTGCTGATATACTGGGGCGTCCTAAGAAGAATCAAATGTATCCGGAGGGTTGTATTTGCTTGCAAGTATCTGCAAGTAAAGGGGAGTTATTATATTTAGATACATCACAACAAGTTGATGCAAAATATGTGGTGATTCAACCGAGAAATGTAATTCCCTTTTATTTATATTTGATGATAGAAAAGGCAATGCCTGAATTCTTATATAAATATAGACAAGGACTAAATATATCAGCACATGACATAAAACATATGGAGGTAGTGTGCCATACGGATGTCGAAACTCAGGCATTAATAGCTATGATGTTTACATCTATAAATGGTACAAGGTTAAGCGTACAAATGGGTGCGCTTTTTTAGTTTAAAAAAGGAGGTGATAGCATGAAAACGGCAAAAGAATTGTGGCAATATGTCTCTAAAATGGGTCTAAAACCACTACCTAAAACCAGTGTTAGCCAATGGGCTGATGATTATCGCATGCTATCACAAGGCCTTTCTGCTGAACCAGGACGATGGAAAACGAGTAGAGCACCATATCAAAAGGATATTATGGATGCTTTCACGCAACCTGGTATAAATCGGGTAGTTGTTAAGTCAGCATCACAGGTCGGGAAGTCGGACATAATGAATAATGTCCTCGGGCGATACGCTCACCTTGACCCATGCGCAGTCATGATGATTCAACCGACTATCGAATTAGCTCAAGATTATTCAAAGTCTCGTATCTCTCCGATGATCCGTGATACAAAAGTACTTTCACAAGTATTCTATGAAACAAAATCAGAAGACGGGGCCAAGACACGAGATGGTAAGAACACAATTTTATCTAAACTTTTTCCTGGTGGACGTCTTATCATGTGTGGTGCAAATAGTCCGGCTGGGTTGGCATCACGCCCTGTACGTGTATTACTTGCGGACGAAGTAGACCGATTCCCAGATAGCGCTGGCACAGAGGGTGACCCAGTAGACCTTGCTGCTAAACGTATGACAACGTTCTGGAACAGAGTCATGGGTTTATTTTCTACACCAACGAATGAAGGTAGTTCACGAATCGATGTAGAGTATCAAACAGGAACACAAGAAGAATGGCAACATGAGTGCCCTAATTGTGGAGAATACCATTTGATACGACATACCGAGATGGAATGTGAAACCGAAGAACATAAGGACGCTAAAGGTCGGAAGATTGTAATAGTCAGCGATGTAAAATGGCGGTGCCCTGACTGCGGGTCTACATTCTCAGAAGATGAAATGCGAAAAGTTTCTCAAAAGTATATATCAAAAAACCCTGCTGCGTTGCATAATGGCATACGCAGTTTTTTTGTAAATGGATTTACATCGCCATGGCTAACTTGGAATGACATCATGAGGGAATGGCTAGAGGCTAAAGGAGACCCTACTCGTGAAAAGGTAGTTATGAATACACGCTTCGGTGAATCATATGCACAACAAGGTGCCTTCGAAGATTATCAACAATTCATTAGACGCCGTGAGAAGTATGGAGCAGATCTTCCAGATGGTGTATTACTGCTAACCGGTGCCGTCGATACGCAAGATAATCGGTTAGAGTATGAAATTACAGGTTGGGGATATGGTGAAGAGTGTTGGGGAATATGTAAGGGCGTAATCTTAGGAGAGCCTGATAATAATGCGACATGGGATGCACTTGATGCGGTGCTTGATAAGATATATCACTTTAAAAATGGTACAGGCCTTAAAGTAGCACGTGCTTTCATCGATTCTGGCGGTCACTACACATCAAAAGTGTATGAATATTGTGAGAAAAACTTTAGTAAGCAACGATTCGCGATTAAAGGTACGGCTGGAACACCTGGCATACCTTTAAATTATAAGATTGGTAAAGCTTCTGGAAGCAAAATTCCACTTGTAATGCTGGGTGTTGATGATGGAAAACAGCAGGTAATGAACAGATTGGCCATCGAAGAACCTGGTGCTAAGTACTTTCATTTCCCATTGGATGAAGAATTATTAGGCACTAGAGGATACGACGAGCTATATTTCAAGGGAATTATCTCAGAACACAAGAAGAAAGTAAAACATAAGGGCGTTATACATGAAATATGGGAGCCTACTGCAGGGGTTCGTAATGAACCATTGGATTTACGTGTATATAACCTAGCGTGTATGAATTCAATCCATCCTGATTGGGATAGATTGGCGGAAGTAGTAAAAGGTGGAGGACATTCTACTACAACAGTGACTACTCCCAAAAAGAAACAAATGCGGAAACGTATTCGAAGGGCTAGTAAAGCAGCAGATATTTAGGAGGATGTATGGCAACTAGTTATTCAAATAAGCCAAGGCTAATTGACGTACGGTTAGAGTGGTACGTCAAAGCTGAGGAAGCAATATTGACTGGCCAAAGCTATACTATCGGAAATCGGACTCTTACAAGGGCAAATTTAGCAGAAGTAAGAAAAATGATTGATGATTTGGTAGCAAGAGGCGCTAAATTACCAGGTATGGATACTGATAATGGGCGTGTAAACAGGTCAAAACGGGTAGTTTTTAGAGATTAGGAGAGCAAAATGGCGAGAAAAAACAAGAAATTTAGCGCTAAAATAAGCACTCCAAGGGCTAAAAATAGCGGATATAGTGAGGGCGGGGCCTCTCATAATAACAAATCTTTGAAGGGATATAACCCTAAAAAACTAGGTTATAAGGCCGATATCGGTGCGAATTTATCAACTTTACGTGATAGATCCGCAGATTTAGCCATTAATACGCCAGTCGGTACAGCTGCAATTAATACAAGCACTACTCATACAGTTGGTGCAGGCCTTAATGTATTCCCTAAACCTAAATTTCAAATCTTAGGAATCAGTGCAGAGGATGCTAGAGCATGGGCTCGCAAGGTTCGAGCTGAGTTCGACTTATGGGCAGAATCAAAAGACTGTGATATTTACAGAAAAAACAATTTGTATGATATGCAAAGCATAGCATATCAAGGATATCTCACAGATGGTGATAGTTTTGCGGTATTTAGACGTAAACCAAGTACACCAGATATGCCATATACATTACGGCTTCAGTTAATTGAAGGGAATCGAGTAAGTAATCCACTTACCAGTTCCACCTATGTTACAGGGGACCCAACTGGCGTTGAAGCGCTTAATCCGGATAACGGAAATCGCATATTGAATGGTGTGGAAATTGATACTGACGGCGCAATTGTAGCCTACTGGGTATCCAATCAAGTCCCTGGTGAGCCAATTACAAGTTTGTTGACTGCATGGGCAAGAGTCGAAGCGTACGGAAAGCGTACTAGTATTCCGAATGTACTACAAATTAGTAACGATACTAGACCTGAGCAATATAGAGGGGTACCTTATTTAGCGCCAGTTATTGAAACGCTAAAGCAAGTGTATCGATACACAAACGCAGAGCTCACATCTGCAATTATTAAATCGTATTTTGCATTATTCTTTACTGAAGCTGTTACTAACTCAGGATCATTAAACGATATGTTGGCCGATAATGGCGTTGATGATCCAACAGAACCAGTAGTTGATGTATCAGAGTACAACTTAGGGCCTGGCACATTAAATGCCTTACCGAAAGGTGTGGATGTAAAGAGCGTGGATGCTTCCAATGCCCAGTCTACTTTTGAAGTATTTAGTACTCAACTCATCAAACAAGTAGGTGCTGCACTTAACCAGCCTTACGAAGTATTGATGAAGAACTTCAACTCCTCGTATTCTGCAAGCCGTGCAGCAATGTTGCAGGCTTGGGAAGAATATAAACTACGACGCAAGTGGTTCGCTCGTGACTTTTGCCAACCTATCTATGAGGTATGGTTAATGGAAGCAGTAGCTAATGGACGAATTGAAGCGCCGGGTTTCTTTGATGACCCATTGATTCGAAAAGCATGGTGCAATGCTGATTGGTTTGGGCCTACTATGTCAATCCTTGACCCTGTTAAGGATATGAATGGTAGTACACTTCGAGTTGAGAATGGAGTTTCCACTCGTGAACGCGAAGCTGCCGAAATGACAGGAACAGACCTTGAAGAAAATATTGCTCAACTTGCATTTGAAAAGCAACTCATGGAGAAATATGGCATGGGGCTAGCTGATGCGGTAAATCCTTCCGTTGGCTCTAAATCTGAAGCGAAAGGAGGTGAAGAGGATGAATAAATTTTGGTCTGTTAAGAATTTTGTAAATCAAGATGGTACCGGTCAATCTGAATTGATTTTGTATGGTGATATTTCTGATACCTCTTGGTGGGGTGATGAAATTACACCACGTGAATTTGCAAGTGACTTGGCTAGTTGTAATGGTAATGACTTAACAATGCGCATCAACTCTGGTGGTGGTGACGTGTTCGCAGCACAAGCTATCCACAATATGATCAAAGCCTATACTGGCAAAGTAACAGCACATATTGATGGCTTATGCGCAAGTGCTGCTACAATTATTGCCTGTGCGGCGGATAAGGTAATCATGCCAAGTAATGCTCTGTACATGATTCACAATCCATCTGTATTTCTAGGTGATAGCTTTGATGCGGACGGATTAACTAAAATGGCTAACTATTTGGCGAGTGTTAAACAGACAATCGCAAACGTTTATTTGAGCCGTAGCGACGTTTTGACATCTGAACAGGTAAATACACTTATGGATGATGAAACGTGGCTAACGGCGGACGAGGCGAAGTCCTACGGCCTGATTGATGAAGTAGATACGGCGATTACGGACAAAGCTGTTATGAATAACGGAATGGTTATCGTAAACAAAGTATCTTGCAAATACTCGGCCAAAAATGAAACCAAAATCAAACAATTTTTAACAAGTAAGGAGAAACCTATGACTGAAAACCAATTCATGGCAAGCTTAAAAGGTTTGCTCGGTATTTCTACAAATGAACCTGCAGAAAACGCAGCAGTAACAGCAGAACGCGAACGCGTTGAAGCATTAAATACGTTAAAAGGTGATAATGAAGTCATCAATCGTTTAGTTGATGTAGCTGTTAAAGAAGGTAAAACAGTAGATGAAGTAACACCTTTCATCTCTGCCGTATCTGATATTCCTGCAAGTGATAACAAAGTAGTTGACCAAATCCGACAATTAGTTATTGATCAAATGGAATCTGGTGCGGATAAAGTGGCACCTCAAGGTGCATCTACACCAGAAATCAACGATGCGGTAGCAAAAGCTAGTGCAATTGATGAAGTCGTAGCATTTGCGAATGCTAAGAAAGGCGGTAAATAATGGCATATTTCGAACAAGTAAATGGTGTCGCAGCTGATTATCTATTAGGTGGTGGCGGCGTACCGGTATTAACTCAAAATGTAAAAGTAGCAGCCGGCGATTATAAACGTGGCCAAGTTCTTGAAAACAACTCTGGTACATTCCAAAAAATCGCAAGTGGTAAGCCTGCGGGTATCGTAGTATCTGATACTACTGCAACTACTGAACACAATGTATTAACTGTATACATTTCCGGTCGCTTTAATCGTGAAGTATTGGTAGTTGACCAAGCTTACAAAATTAATGATCATGAAGCGGACTTCAAGGACGCTCACTTATTCTTAACTAGCATTAAATAGGGGGAACTATATAATGGCAATTGATTTCAAAGATACATTTTCCTTGATGCAAGCTGTGGAACGAATGAAAACTCCGGCAAGTTTCTTGCTTGATACTTTCTTCCCACAAGTTCCAGCAGTTGCAACTTCTAAAAAAATCGCAGTAGAAACTCGTAAACGTGGTCGCACATTAGCACCTTTCGTATCTCGTGGTGCATCTGGCGTTAATGTTAAACGTGCAGGATCTAAAATTGCTTTATACGAAGCACCTATGATGGGCCCTCGTACAGTTATTGACCCAGAACAACTTGATCAACGTGCATTTGCTGAAAACATTGTGTCTACAATGACACCTGCACAACGTGCCGCACAAATGCAAGCTGAAGATTTGTCTTACTTACAAGGCACAATTATTAATCGTAAAAATAAAATGGCAGCCGATTTGCTTACTACTGGTAAATGCAAAATCGAAGGCTATGCTGACGATGGTGAAACAGTTCAAGTTGATGAAATTGATTTCGAATTTGAACAAGACATTACACCTACTACTACTTGGGACCAAGCGGGTGCTGACATTTATGGCGACTTGAAAATGGCGTCCGAAAAAATTCAAGAAAACGCAGGTATCGTTCCAACTGTGTTAGTCGTTGGTAAAAACGTTGAAAAATACATTCTTGATAATGCATCCATCAACAAAATGTTAGCAATTCCTAATCGCGAAAACATGTCTATGTTCAGTTTTGCTCCTGAATACTTGTCTCCACAAGTTCGATATGTTGGCCGTATCATGTCTTTGAATATTGATGTGTACGCATACCTTGAAACATATCAAGATGATGAAGGTAAAGTAAAATCCTTTATTGGTGATGATGCAGCAGTATTAGGTGTTCCTGGCCGTGGCCGTCAACAACATGCAGCAGTAACATTGCTCAACGATGACAATCAATTTACAACATATGCAGGCATTTATGTACCTTACTACTATGCTAATAAGGCTACACAAGAATTAACATTGTCTGTATACTCCCGTTGCGTATTGATTCCTGAAACTATCGACGATTGGGCTACTATTAAGACTAAATAGGGGGTAACCTACTTATGAAAATCAGAGTATTAAAGGGTTATTTAGCACATGAAGGCGAGATGTATGGCAAAGGCGAAGTAGTCGACATCAAAAAGGAAACGGTTGCGTTGTCCTTGCTTGAATCTGATAAGTTTGAATCTGCTGAAGATGATCCTATCGAAGTACCGGAACCATTGGAAGTCGTTCCAGATGAATCAGAAGAAGAAATGGAATTACCTGAAGTTGATGCGGAAGTTACGGTGAAAAAATAATGCGATTTAGAGATTACCTAGAAAGCGATATTGACGATGTATTCCTTAATGAAGACGAATTCGCCGAAGGGCATAATATAAATGGCACAGTAGCTAAAGCGATTATCCAATCGCCAACGGCGAGGGAGTCATTCTTGTCGAATGGCTCTCACGTATCAAATGACGGATTACACGGGGTGTCTGTATTTGTGTATTGCAAATTAAAGGACATCCCTGAAATTCCATCACAGGGAAACGTATTCCGATTAGATGATGATGTGTACATCGTTCAAAGTGCAACGGAAGAAGATGGGCTCGTGTCTATCGAACTTAGAGCAGAAGCTAGAGGCGGTGTTGACGGATGGTTGAGCTAGAACTTGATAAAAGTGCAGTGAAAACAATTGAAAAAGCACTGGAAACATTAAAAGAAGATAGAGTTCGACGTGTCTGCCAAGCCGCATCTAAGCGTGCTGCAACAACCGCAAGAAAAGCAGGTACGCAAGCACTACGTAATATCTACGCCATTAAAGGTGTATCGGTCGTAAAGTCTGGTGTATCTATTAATAAATTGAATGATGGCACAGAAATGCGTGTCAAAGGTGGTTATACTAGCGCTCAAAAGTACTTTAAGATTAAATCGCTTAAACGAAAAGGTGTGTTTGTGTCTATTAAAAAAGGTACAGAAACAAAGGTACCAAATGGCTTTGTTAGTGCATCTGGTATATTCATGAAACGCCAAGGCAAGGACCGATACCCATTAAAAGGGATATATGGACCAGCCTTACCGCAAATGTTTGGTAATGAAACTGTTATGAATGCCATGCAAAAAGAAGGCATGGAAATGTATGAAAAGCGCCTATATCACGAATTAGAGCGTGCGTTAGGAGGTAACTAATGACACCATTAGATGTATCAGACGGCATTGCCGCCTATCTCATGGATGAGTTGCGCAAGCTAAATGAAACAAGTGATGTTACCACGAGCCCTATTCGAGTATGGAGCGGGTTCTTACCAAGGGTGGATAAGAATGAAGATAAGCGCAAGTTATGTCCAGCGGTAGTAGTGCATCCGTATTCTGTTAGTGATGCGGATAGTTCGACGGTAGGTATTACTGTATTGGTAACTACTTATGACGAGGCCTTAACAAAAGGTCATGTCGGACTATATCACCTCTTAGAGGTAGTGCGTGAGCGGTTACTATCTGATAATCCAGTAGCACTTAAATATGAAATTAAGGAGAATACCGTTAATACAACAATTCCTGATGATCAACCATACCCTCAATGGGTTGGATATCTTGAATTTGAAGTGTACATTCCAGTTATTCGTAGAAATCTTAACAAGATATTTACGGATAATAAAGTAATTGAATAGGAGACAACGATGAACCCTGTTGTATATGTTGGACCTTCGTTCCGCAGTAGCCGGTTAAATCAATTCATGGTATTTAGCGACGGTGCACCACTGCCGGAAGCGGAAGACCCTATTTTTATGCATTTATTCGTGCCTCTGGACGAACTCAACCAAGCAATGATTGATGTGAGAACACAAGGCACACAATTAAATGTATTCTATGTTAACGCATTGAAGAATTATAAAGGAGTGAAGTAAATGGCCTTTTATCATGGCGTCAAAACAAGTGAGCAAGCTACCTCTGTAATTGCTCCTGTCCAAACTACTGCCGGCCTTCCAATTGTGTTCGGTACTGCACCTGTACACCTTACAGAAGACCCTAGCGCAGTAATTAATAAGCCAATCATCTGTTATAGCTGGGAAGAAGCTGTTCAACAACTTGGCTATTCTGAAGATTGGACACATTTCACATTGTGTGAAGCAATGTACGCACAATTCAAATTGTATGGCGTAGCTCCAATCGTATTTGTTAACGTATTGGATCCTGCTAAACATAAGAAATCCACTACAACAACTGCTACATTGACAGAAAAGAAATGCATTGTAAAAGCTGCAGTATTGCTTAACACATTGCAAGTATCTAGTGGCGGTCAAACAGGTGTGGCCAACACAGATTACACGGCGGCATTTGATGACAAAAATCAATTAATCATCTCTGTTATCAAAGGTGGTAAGTTCGATTCCGCAAGTACATTGGACCTCACATACGATGAACTCGATGTAGAAAACTTCGATTATAAAAACGTAATCGGCGGTGTAGATAGTAATGAAAAAGCAACAGGCTTTGAATTGATTGATACAATCTATCATCATTTCGGTATTGTACCTGGTCTTATTGCTGCACCTGGATTCTCTCAACATCCTACAGTCGCTTCCGTGATGAAAGCAAAATCTCGTGTTATTAATAACTTGTTTGGTGCGACTACTTTGGTAGATATCGATACTACACAAGTTGTTAAATACACAGATGCTTACGAATGGAAGAAAGGTAATAGCTATACAGGTGAATCTGAAGTCGTATGTTGGCCGATGGTTCGCAATGGCGATTATATGTTCCATATGTCTACGCACATCATGGGCATTATTGGCAAATGTGATGCATCCAATAGCGATATTCCTACGTTATCCCCTTCCAATAAGTCTATGAATATCACAGGCTTGTGCTTAGCTAATGGTAAGGAAGTAATGCTTACGCATTCGCAAGCAAACTTATTGAACTCTCAAGGTATTATGACGGCCGTTAATATCAATGGTTGGGTATCTTGGGGTAACTATACAGGTGCATATCCTGGCACAACTGATGTTAAGGATACATTCATTTGTGTACGCCGGTTCAATGATTGGGATGACCAAACATTCATCTTAACCTATTGGCAAAAAGTGGATATGCCTATCTTGCCTCGTAATATAAAGACAATTCTTGATAGTGAAACAATCCGTCTTAACGGTCTTACTTCTCGTGGCTTTATCTTGGGCGGTCGTATTGAATTCAAAGAAGCAGAAAACCCTACAACAGATTTGTTGAATGGTATTATTCGCTTCCATAAATACCGTACACCTCCAATTCCAGCGCAAGAAATTGAAAGCATTTCTGAATACGATGTTTCCTATTTCAAAACGCTATTTCAAACAGTATAGAAAGGGGTAATTAATCATGGCATCTATCAATCAAGTGCCGGAAGTACTTAATGACTTCCGTGTATACGAAGAAGGCTCTGACAACTGTTTAGGTGTTGCCAAAGTGGAATTACCTAGTGAATCTGTAATGACTCAAACTGTAAAAGGTGTGGGCATTGCAGGTGAAGTAGAAGCGCCAGTTATTGGACACTACTCCTCTATGGAAACAAAACTTACTTGGAACACTCCAACAGAAACTACACACCGCCTTACAGGTGGTCGTGGCGTACGCTTAGAAGTACGTGGTGCTATCCAATGTTGGGATAGTGGCAAAGATAAATATGTAATCGTGCCTACACGTGCTGTTATTCGTGGCCGTGCTAAATCTAAAGAAAATGGCACATATGAATCTGGCAATACTATCGATGCAACGAACACAATCGAAACTACATACTTGAAACTCGAACAAGATGGCAAGGTAGTTCGTGAAATCGATAAATACGCCTATAAAGATTCTATTTCTGATGGCACCGACTTCCTTGGCGATGTTCGTGCTGCACTCGGTATTTAGTCTGTAGAAAGGACGATCACTAATGAGTAAACATAACACTATGAACGAAACACATGAACAAACAGGTATTGAATTAGTAAAAGCTGGTCATTCCTTACAATTTGAAGGCATCAGCGGGTACACATTAATTAAATGCGAAAAGTCCGCTAAGGGTGAAGATAAAACTATTACAGTTCCGGCATTATCCATGACGTATCAAGCACATGTAGCAGCTGCTGTATGCGGATGTAAAGTGGATGATATTTATAGTCTCCCGGCTGCCGATTTCACTAGAGTGTGCTTAGAGGTACAGAATTTTTTGCTCAATTCCGAAAAATAACAGACCTAGAACGGTATTTTACTGAGTGTGCAATTACGTGTAGTAAATACACTAGCACACCGATGGACTACTTCATTAGAGAGCTAGACGTGGATGAGTTCATAGTCCACGTTCGGCTCATTAGTGATAGTATCGAGCGCGAGAATAAAACAATGAAAGGGAGAAAATAATGGCCAATAAAGTCTTAGAAATGGCGATTGCCATTAAAGGTAAACTCGATGGCGGGTTATCTTCCTCCGTATCAAAAGCATCTCAGGAACTCAATAAATTATCTAATGTAATCAAAGATCAACAGGCGCAATATAGAAAACTACAAGCTATATCGCAAAAGACTGGTAATGTTAGCGATAGGAACGCAGCAATTGCAGCTGAGCAAAAGCTGAATTCTATGTTACAACGGCAAGCCCGGTTACGGTCTAATATCGCAAGTCAGACGGCGCATCAAAATGCAATCAGTAAAATGGGTGGTGCAAGTCCTTTAGCAGGTGCTGCATCAGCTGCGCAAGGTGCTAGTGCTGCGGTAAGTGGTATTACAGGAAAGCTTGCAAGTTTCGCTATGGTTGCCGCCGGTGGGTTTGGTATTGGTGCCATTATAGATAATGTAGTAAATGCTGGCGAAGCACTTTATCAATTGTCTAATAAATTACATATGACAACCGCTGAAACGGCACAATTTAAGAAGATTATGACATTAAGTGGTGTTGATGTAGAAGCGGCCGCAAAGTCTTTCGCTAAAATGGATAAGACTTTGGCTGGTGGCGGTAAAAGTGCTGAAGCTTTGCAAGGATATCTCAGTCAATTTGGTGTATCCTTAACCGATGCCAATGGCAAGTTATTGCCTATGAATCAACAGTTGGATGCAATGGCTAAAGGTTACCAAAATGCGGTAGCACAAGGCCGGGGACAAGAATTCATGCTTGAAACGCTAGGTGCAAAAGGCATGGAGCTTACTAAAGTATTTGAGAACTATGCAGATGCACAAGCGGCCGCATCACAAATCAAAGGCGTCGGAATAGATCCTAAATCACTCCATGAAATATGGCTACAAATGAACATCTTGAAAGCGGAAGCTACGCAAGTTGCATTAGGGTTGGCACAAGCCTTTATACCGATTGCTCAGCAAATATTACCGGCACTAATACCGGTATTGCAAGCTGTTGTAACCTTCATGAAGGATAATAAGGAAGCTATTGCCGCCGTAGTCACTAATGGATTGAAATTAGCCTTACTGTATGGTACGGCTACAAAACTAGCATCAGGTATTACTACAATTACCACGGCATTTAAAGGTGTAGAAACGGCAACGGGTGCATTTAAAGCAGCGGGTGCATTAATAGGTGGTCCATGGGTAATCGCTATCATGGCGATTATTGCGGTGATATACCTATTAGTAACTAATTGGGATACTATCTGTGCCACGTTAACATCTGTTTGGGATAGTGTATGTTCTGGATTGAGTTCAATATGGGATAGCGTATGTTCTGCTTTAAGTTCCGCATGGAGTGCCATTATATCCGGTATTATGGCTGTAATTAATGGGTTCTTATCATTAGGCCTTAGCGCATTTAATGCATTGAAAGCGGCAATAATTGCTTATGTAAATCTATGGTTAAACCTACCAACATATATTGGTATGGCCGTAGGATTCATAATAGGCATTATTTTGCGATTACCAGAGATAGCGGTACAAGTTGGTACTGCTGTTATATCTGCCGTTGTATCATTCGCTACTGAATGTTATAACTTCGCAGTTACTACATTTAGTGCTATGGTCGATGATATCTACAACTTCTTAATTAACTTACCTATGTACATGATCACTTTGGGCGCTGAGTTTGTAGCGGCGGTTATTTCGTTTGCCTCTGAGGCATATGCTACGGCCACATCATGGATTAGTAGTTTGGTTAACGATGTTATTAATTTCATCATGAATTTACCTAGTGCATGTGCTGATGCGGGAGCCAGTTTCGTAGCTGCCGCAGGCCAATGGGCAAGTGATGCCTATAATGCGGTATTAGACTGGATTAAACAAATTCCTAGTGCTGTATCTAATGCAATTTCAGGCGCATGGGATAGCATTAAGGCTCAATTTAATGGTGGCTTTACTGTAGGTGTTCAAGCTGCAGGCGGTAATGCGTATGCTAATGGTGGTGTGATTACATCTCCGGAAGTCGCATTGATTGGTGAAGCTGGATATCCTGAAGTAATTGTACCTATTGATGGTAGTGATAATGCTATGAACCTATGGCAAACGGCCGGACGAATGTTAGGTGTGGGTGGTGCGCAGTCAGCTATAGTGCCTACTGTATCATTAGCACCTAGCGTACCTGTGACATCCTCATCTAGTAATAGTGGGGCGCCTGTACAGATTACATTTGCACCAGTTATTAATGCTGGTAATGGTTCAACTGATGATATTATGTCGGCATTGGACGCTAAAATGCGTGAATTTGAACAAATGATGCGTAGCTATACCGCCGGACAACGGAGGTTAAGTTATGACTAGTTATACAACAATACAAGGGGATATGTGGGATTTAATCGCTTATAAGGTGTATGGCAACGAACGATACATTAATCTATTGTTAGAAGCAAACCAAAAACATCGTAATACGGCGATATTTTCCGCAGGTGTTGTGTTAACATGCCCAGATGTTCCTGCTGATTCCTTACCTGAATTCTTACCACCATGGAGGCGATAGTATATGAGCTTACAAAAGAGCCTAGCTAAGGTCCAAAAATGGAAGAAAGATTTAACACCACAAGCGAAACTAGCACGGCGGGCATGGTGTACGATTGGTTACCAACATTGGGGGAGTAAGGAGTCAAAGGACATCACCGACGATATTAGTAAATACCTTCTTGATGTAACTTTCACAGATAACCTTTCAGGAACTGTAGATGACTTGGCTATTTCATTAGAGGATAGGGGCCGTCTATGGGTCGGCGATTGGTACCCTGTGAAAGGGTCATTACTAGAAGTGGCAATTAATACCGTAGCATGGGAGAAATTAGGGGATGAACAATTTACGTTGCCAATCGGTAAATTTGAAATTGATGAATTCGAGGGCAGTAGCCTTCCTGATGTAGTTAAAATCAAAGGTGTCGCTATTATCGGTAGTACTGACTTGCGGGAGAAAAAGAAAGACAAATCGTGGAAAACTACAACGCTTAAAGCGATTGCTACAGAGAAAGCAAAAGATAATAAATTAAAGCTAGTATGGGATGCGGATTTTGACCCACCGTTAAAAGATGCATCACAAAGTGCTGAATCAGACCTCGCATTCTTGCAGAAACTATGCAATGATGCGGGGTTTTCTCTTAAGGTATCCACTGAACAGTTGATTATATTCGATGATTACAAATACGAAAACGTGAAGCCTAAAGTTATAATTCGTAGACCAGGTGGCCAATATCAACCTGTACAGACGAAGGAAGGCGAGCAACCGCCTTTGATTATTACTAGAGCCTTATCTTATTCGTACAAAAGTAAAACTCGTGAAGTATATCGAGCATGCCATGTGAAATATACAGATAAGGATAAGAAATCCGTTATCGAGGATACATTCGAAGATCCTGACCGTAAGGGTCACACGTACCTTGCTGTATTAGAGGTTAATGAACAGGTTAAAGATAAGGCTGAGGCAAAGAGATTGGCTAAAAAGAAGCTAAGAGAAGCCAATAAAGAAGCCGATACAATGTCTTTTAGTTTTCCTGGTAATCCTCTTATTATGGCATCGGTTACGGTTAATCTCGAAGGATTTGGGGTGTTCGATGGTAATTATTTAATTACTAAAGCAACGCATACATTAGGGGCCAATTATTCAACGTCGATTGATGTAAGGAGGTGTTTAAATGGCTACTGACATATTATCCACATTAGCGGATATGATATTTATTGGAAATGTTTCAAGTACAATTCCTGAAGAAGGTAAAGCCGTTGTTACACGCCTAGATAGAGAAGGTGTTGTAACGGCGCCATTATCTGTCATTAATCGAGGTGCAGCACATGATAAGGACTATTGGATGCCGGCTATTGATGACCAGGTATTGTGCATTATGTTGCCTAATCGGTCCGGACGTGGGTTTTCCGATGGATTCATTATTGGCACATTCTTTAGTAGTGCGGATCCGACTCCAGGCGGTGCGGATAATAATAAACGTGTGCTTACTGTTCCTGGAGATATGACTCTTAATGTTGGAGGTACTTTATCAATTAATTCAAGCGGTGGGGATGTAGTGGTCAATGGTATTTCCTTAGTTCATCATGTGCATGGCGGTGTAGTGTCTGGTGGTTCTACAACATCAGGACCAGAATAGGAGGTATAGATGTATATCGGTTATTTGGCGGATATAGTATTTTATACCGCATTAGATAATGTTCTTACTGTATCGGATGTAACGCGTTCAGGTAGTGCTCGATGGGAAAAGCACAATTTGATGTTAGAAAAGCCTGTCAAACAATTTAGCGGACCTGATGTGGAACAAATTACATGTAAGATTCTTATTTCTGCATCACTTGGACAATCTCCAGATAGTACTGTTAAGAAATTGCGAAATTATCGCGATACGGGGGCTGTATTACCGTTTATTATCGGTGGTAAACCTGTTAGTCAAAACTACTTTGTCATCATGTCTATGAGCGAGGATAGCTTATTCACGGATGCATACGGTAAGACTCAATCTATTGAGGTTTCTCTAACTCTTGAGGAATATTCGGATAATAATACAGTAGAAGAAAAGTCCATGCTAAATCAATATGGTCAGAAGTTCAATAAAGTTAATACGATATTGAGGAGGTTCTAGCCATGTCAGCAACGTATGAAATTAAACCAGTAACTGACAATAGGATATCGCTAGCACCTGAAAGTGAAGTCGCTGAGATTTTGCAGAATGTGCAAACGATTATTTCTACTGTTCGTGGTAGCGTGCCACTAGATAGGGAGTTTGGTATTGATGGTCGCATTATTGATATGCCTATCCATCAGGCGCAAGCTCATCTATCTAACGACATATTCCAACAAATTAAACGGTATGAACCACGTGCCAAAATTAGTGATATATCATTTACCGCCACACAAAATGGGGCGTTGATTCCGAAAGTGATGGTGACTGTATGAGATTATCTGATTTACCTAATGTTGAGTTTTTTAACACAGATAAAGAACACGTTCAACAGAAGGTATTTGATATTTACACAACAATAACAGGGCGAACCTTGGGAGAGGGCGATCCTGTTACTTTATTTTTAAATGTAATTTCGGAAATTATTATCCGATTATTGAACGATGCAAATTATGCAGCTAAACAAAATCTATTAGCCTATGCAGAAGGCGATAACTTGGACCATGTTGGAGCTGTTCCTGCTGCTGTTGAGCGATTAAAGGCAACGAAAGCGACTACAACAATTCAAGCAACATTGTCAGCAGTGCGCACGAACTCTGTCATTATTCCAAAGTGGACTAGAATATCAACTGGAAGTGGCGAATATTTTGCTACTGTTGAGGATTTGGTTATTCTACCAGGTCAACTTAATGGATCCGTAAAAGCAGAAGCACAAATTGCCGGGGCGCGAGGCAATGGGTTTAAGCCGGGCGAGATAAGTACAATTATTGATCCTATAGCTTATGTGGATACGATGCGTAATATAACTCTATCTGAAGGTGGTTCTGATACAGAGGACGACGAATCGTATCGCGAACGTATTCATGAGGCTCCAGAATCGTTCTCTGTGGCAGGCCCTGAAGGGGCGTATGAGTATTTTACAAAGTCCGCGTCGCACCTTGTGGCAGATGTAGGCGTATCTTCTCCACGTCCAGGTGAGGTTAATATTTATCCCTTATTAGCAGGAGGAGGACTTCCTGGGCAAGAATTGCTCACGACTATTACGGATTATTTATCTGATAAGAAACGTAGGCCTCTGACTGATAAGCTAACTGTATTAGCACCTACTACTACGCAATATAATATCGACGCTAAGTATTACATTGAAAAAGGCGCCGATGCAACGGTGGTAAAAGCTAAGGCAGATAAAGCAGTTAATGACTATGTTATATGGCAAAAGTCAAAATTGGGCCGTGATATAGTACCCAGTCGATTGGTTCAAATGCTCATGGATGTATCCGGAATTAAACGCGTTGAAGTAACGGCACCTATATTTACCCCGATTGCAGAACAAAGCGGCGTGGCAGTAGCCAATACAATCGCTGTAGCGCTCGCAGGAAGTGAGGAAGAATGATACTTGATAGCAAGTATACTAGTGCGGAGCATCTTCCGTCCTCAATCGATAGGGAACCAGTTAAGTCCCTTGCTAAAACGTGGGATGATATGCTGGCCGAATTTATGAATACGAATACTCTGCTATTATGGTCGTCTATTGATACTGAACCAGAGAGTGTAATTGATCATTTAGCGTATCAATTACACGTGGATGACTATGATAGTGGGTTACCGATAGAGACTAAACGTGAAATGGTGAAGAACTCAATTGATATTCACCGCCATAAGGGCACGCCGTATGCTGTTGAAAAGGCCGTACAGACTATATATTCTGATTCAAAAATCGAAGAATGGTTCGAATATGGCGGAAAACCGTACTATTTTAAGGTTACGCTAATCACGGCACCGTTAAGAGGTAAAGCAGATATAGCTAAGCTTGTACGCGCTATTAATGCTGCTAAAAATGTACGGTCCTGGTTAGATGGTGTTGAATTTATTCGCAAAATAAAAGAAAATTTGTACTTTACAGGTTGGTGCGAAGTATCTAAAAAAGTAAACATCAGATGCGATTTTACCAGAGCATGGCATATAAATTTAAATGCGCATATGACGTCTTATGCGATTGAGAATAAAAAAACAAAGATTAATGTAATACTCGATAATAGTATTAGATAGGAGGAATATATGGCAGAATGGTCAAATGCAATTATGACTGATGTCGGTAATGCACTTCAAGCAAAAGTAAATGCAGGGCAAACCAAATTAACCTTTACTAAAATAAAGGTGGGGAGTGGTGTTAATGCAACAAATCCATTAGCGCTAACAGATGTAATCTCCTCTAAATGGGAGACTACTAATATTATTGTTAAACGTGAAGGAAAGATAGTAAGTGTTGATACATTTATTACAAATAGCGGCATAACAGAAGCCTTTCGAATGTCGGAAATTGGGCTATTTGCAAATGATCCCGATAAAGGCGAAATACTATATGCATACTTAACGGATCCAGAACCTGATAGAATGCCGGCAGAAGGGGGTGCAGTTGTTGTATCTCAAGAGCTAACTATCGGAATGATGTTTAGTAACACTGGCAATGTATCACTCACAGTTAATATGGGGGCGCTAGTTAATCAGGAACAACTTAAAGAGCATAACTCATCTACTTCATCTCACTCTCCTATAACAGACCAAATCAAAGCAATCCTTGGAAGTGCAAATTGGAAAGACACTCCTGCTAGTACACTTGTTACAATTAAAAATTTGTTGGGGCAAGGTGCTATCGTGGCATCCAAACTCGATGCTAATGCAGGATTTGTTAAGTTCGCTAATGGTTTCACTATCCAGTGGGGAATATCCTGGTTTGATTCCAATAGGTACTACAAAGATATTCCGCTACCGATTAACAGTACTGTTCTGGTATCCTTAGCCACCGACGACTCTGTCAGTGTTGCGACTTCTGGATCGGAATGCTTTATTTCGTGGAACAGTGGATTTTCTCAATCTAATAGAACCGCAATCAGATTCTTAACTAACAGAGCAGATACTGGAAGTTTTGTGTGGATAGCCGTCGGATTATCTTAATACCCAGTGGGGAATAGGCGGCCAAGATAATGTAGCTAAGACAGAGGTACGATTCCCTATCAAATTTACAACTTTATTCATGGCGAACGCTATTGACGCGTACTGGTCTGGCTCAGATACCCCTAGGTATTTTGCCAACTCCGTGACTGAGAGCGACACCACTAAGGCCGTATTTTCGGCAAGTGATAGATATGCTGCTTCTTATTACTGGTTCGCTCTAGGGAAAATTTAATTACCTATAATCAGAAACATAATCTGGTCACCAACACCTTGCTGCCCTCTATAATCACTATCCTTGTACGTCAACTGATTTCTAGATGTCGATAAAATGATTTCAGAAAATGAATAATCACCGTTATATCTTGTTGCAGAAACGGCGATAGTTTTATTACTGAACTCTATCGGATATCGCACAGTCCATGGCTTTGGTTGATTATTAGCATTAAATAATACCCACTGGGGAGTTACTTTAATAATTCTATTGTTTTACGTAATTCCCGAATGGTTTTGTGAGTGTATACCTTGGTAGTGATATCGCCTTGTTTATGACCTAACAATGCGCGTAACGTGTTAGGCGGCGCAATCGCATCAAGTAGACTTGCAAATGTGTGCCGGGTATCGTGGATAGTATGCTTGCAGTTAAGTTGTTTCATAATATCATGGAAATGCTTGCGAAATGATGTGTAGCTGATAGTGAATAGATAATTGTCTGTATCGTTGTATAATTGCTCAATTAATGGCATGATGCGGTGATGGATGGGAATGATACGCCCTTCACCAGCTTTTGTTTTAGCGTGTCTCACAATAAGGTATAATGATCGTCTATTGATATCTTGCCTACGTAAGTTAAGTAGCTCGCCGATACGGAGCCCGGTGTAGAGCAACATTAAAATCATTTGGGAATAAGAATTATCTATCGCCCATAATTTGTTGATTTGTTGGCGAGTGAATACTCTTCTTTTAATCATTGGTATATTGGGCCCTAGATTTAAGTGTGAGGCGTAATTAGTGATAGGGTAATCTTGGATGATTGCGTAATTAAATAATTGATTAAGTAACGTGCGGACTTTCTTACATGATGAGTAAGAAAGTCCTTTTACGTGCATGGAATTAATCACATTTTGAAGGTGCTGAAAATGAATATCCGTGATAGGCATATCCGCTATGTTGGATATGTGTTTAAAAGCAATATGGTAAGACTTAACGACACTCTTAGTAATAGCTTGTGAGTGAATAGGCAACCACTCGTTAAATAGTTGCCTTAATGTAATGGTATTGCGTTGTCTACGTTTTAGTATAACGGCGTAACGGCGCATAATTTCACCTCCGAAAGGATGCTACTATGAATCAATATGTATTTATTTTAAATGACAAAGGGGAGCGTATTACATCCCTGTGTGATAACACGTTGAGCCGTGATGATATTATGGCGCAAGCTGAACACGATTATCCAAATGCACAATATGTGTATTCTGCAGATGGTGACAGTATGCTAGATGAATTTATGAGCGGTAAATTGTATGTAAACGGAAAATTTATTGAGCCTGATCCGTATGTTCCTACAAAGGAAGATAAGATTAACGCTATAAAAGCTGAATATGAACCCCGCTTCAAAACGCTAGAAGAAGCGCAACGTAGATTGCTACTTATGGGAAAACCTACTAATGCAATTAGCACTCAATATATCAAGTTGAATAACGAAATGGTCGCACGAATTAAGGAGGTGCAATAATATGCCTAAATATATCGGTGATAGCAAAGTTCCTGTTATGGAATTCTGTGAGTACTGCTGGGAAGTACTCAACGATGACGGTACATGTCCAACAGAAGGATGCGTGCACAATGATTTAATGGCTTTAGATGAAGAATCATAAGGGCATGGGGGAGTGAATGGATATTCTTAATGATATTTTAATCATGCTCATCAGTGGTATATCGCATGAACATATAGTCAGTATGGGGGTAGTGATTATTTTAACCACTACATTGTTATTTGTGGACACAATACAGCGGATTGCTGCAGAAGTGTTGCGGTATAACAAAGATAATCACAGGCCTAATAATCCTGTTACACTACTAACAACATTGACCTGGTATGGATGGGGAAAAGGTAGGTATATCGATGAAACTACCGGTGAACGGCGTAGATATTTAATGAGTGAGCGCCTTAGAGGTGATCTATTAAAGAAACTATGCATACAATATCCGGCATGGATGATACTATCCATTGTATTTATTTCATTACCTGATATCCCAATACCAAACACCAATCTATTCTTAGACCATATATTCTCTTATGCATTTATGCTGATACCATTCTTCGCTGAGTGTTGGTCTATTATTGAAAACCTACGTGAAATGGTTGAAGATGACCTAATTGATATAGGAAAAATATTTCAATATACGATTGAAATCATAAAGGCATGGAGGGGTAATGGATAAGCTAGCGATTATTAACCGCATTAAGCGGTCATATAAGTCCATTCGAATAGCTGGCATACGGCCAACAGGTGTATTAGCAACGAGGGCATTGGTCCTCGTCATGCTAGTACCGATGATATTAGTCGTTGCCCAGTATGTGCTATCGACGATTAAGGGGTATGTATCCCCTGAAGCGAATCAGCTTATCGATAAGGGTATTCTTATAATTGACCATATATTCGTACCATCAGTGCTTATGACCATTGTTGGATTGTGTGGCATGTTCATCGATAAGAACCATAACGGGATTCCAGATAAGCTTGAGGAACCAAATACATTGCCTATGAACAGACCTGGCATACAACAATTAGAGGATGATATTAACCATGACGAGAGGGGGAAATAAATGTTTAGACAAATTACAATGGACGAGTTAAAAGACCTAGCGCTAGATGCCTATGGCCAAATTGAAAAGGCGTACTATCATTGGACAGGGGTAAAAGGTGGTAAGCACTTCACAGATTACCATATCAACATCGACCGAGCAGGTACAATGTGGACCGATATAGAGACCTTAACCGATTATAAGGAACACACCTATATGCGCAATAGTAACGCTGTAGGCATTGCCATTGAAGCGTGTTGGGATGCAGTCAGTGAAAATAACCTAGGTAGTGAACCACCAACAAAAGAACAGTTGGCCACTATGACACAAATTATGGCGGTGCTTACTATTAATGCAGGTGTGCCACTTGACCTACAACATCAGATGACGCACGCCGAAGCAGCAGATAATCGGGACGGCTTGGACCTCTATTATTTAGATCCGACGGGCTATCCAAATAATACGTACGGCCCAGACTCCAACGTTGACCGATGGGACCTCTTGGTGTGCCATGAGGGCGACGAACGATGGAGTGGTGGTGACTGGTTACGTGGCACCGCTCGATGGTGGGGTGCTCAGTGGGGTAGTACAATTTAGGAAGGAGTTACCATGTATGAAACTATCAAGAACAAAGTTATATCTGCGTTTACTCTTAAGCGTGTTATTTGTGGTGTGCTTAGCATTATTTCCATCTATTTCGCATGCAGCCTCATCGGAGGGTACCTCGACACAAGAGCCGACTATCAGCGTACCCGTGAGCAGTTGGAACGAACTCAAAGGGCGCTTGATGAAAGCAGAAAGCTCAATCAACAACTCCGAGAAAGCATTGCAGCAAGCCAACAGCTTAACCGCGACGCAGGGAACAGCATTAACAGAATTGAAGATTATCAACGAAGAACGGACGAAGGAATTGAACGCGCTCAAAGCAATCAACGAGAAACAGGGGCAAGAATTAACGAAAGCCTCCAATCTCTTGACAACGCAAGAAGCGAAATTGAACGAAGCCTCGACCTCATTAGAAGAATTGACAGAACAAATCAAACGCAACAAACGAACCGAACAGCGCCTTAAACGGCAACGTGACACATGGGCCGTGGTAAGCGGTGTATTTGGATTGGCAGGTGCAATTCGTCGATGACTGAGAGGTGATCCATACATCTCCTGAGCATGAGCAGGTGGACTCATGGATTGACTATATAAAAGACCTTACCAGGATATAACTTGGTAAGGTCTTTTTTTTATATTTAATTTATTGCATACAATCTAAAAATATGGTGTAATTAGGGTAATAATAGGAGGTGGGAGTAATGCTGAAAATTCTTAATTGTAATCCACATTTTATGAGGGACCCAGTGCCCGTGTCGAACTATGCTGAAGCGTGGGACGTAATATGTTCCATGCAAAGGGAATTAGGTCAAGGGATACTTGCTGTTGACAGAGAGGCTTGGGAAGTTTTGGGATTAGCTGAGCATTTCCCTGAATTTGTTTGGAAAGAAAATGTAAAGGCGGTATACATTAATAGCGATAAATCGTTACTGATTCCTGCCCCAAGGAGATATTGTAGATCTAATGTTTTGAAGCTTATCAAATTCTTTGGACTCCACTATTCTATCCGAGAAATATAAATGTATATATGACATCATTTTGACATCATATTATATAAAAATATAGTGAAATATAAATAGATACGCTAGTAATCGAGCTAGATAATTGCTGTATTTATAAGTTTTGTGTGTGAACTTTAAATGCCACGCCATCTTGAGGGGGTGGTGAGC
>NZ_JAWFXN010000011.1:0-54914 GCF_032575955.1 Veillonella parvula | reverse complement strand
CCTATGTTGAAATGTTGTGGTTGCCAGACCAACTCCATTCTAGCACTAGGAGGTTCTTTCCTTTTCTCTAAGAATTTTTACTGACCCCCAATTTAACTGAGGGTTTAGTCATGCCTATTCGGCGTACAACAAAAAGCTCGAGTTATATCGTTTCTAGATATAACTCGAGCTTTATTTAAATTATGTGTATTAAACAAACACTAGTATTGGTAATATTTTTATTCGTGAGGTGTTGTATAGTTAATATCTTGTGCCTTGTAACTTTCACCATGAGCTAATACATGAACGATGGTTTCCAATGTGGCACGTACAGTTTCAACAGCCATGCTTGGTTGATTTGGTTTATCCACCACTTGGGATGGCAAGTATGGAATGTGCATGAAGCCCGCCTTAATATTGCCTTTTTGTGCTGCATAATGACACACGCCATACATCAAGTGATTGCATACAAAGGTACCAGCTGTATTAGAAACCTTTGCAGGAATGCCATTTTGATGCAATGCGTTAACAATGTTTTTAATTGGCAACGTTGCAAAATAGGCACTAGGACCATCGGCTACAACAGGTTCATCTTCAGGTTGGTTGCCTCCATTGTCCGGAATGCGGAAGTCATCGCAGTTAATAGCAACGCGTTCCACTGTAATATCTGGGCGACCCCCTGCTTGACCTACACAGAGAATGAAATCTGGTTGGCACTCTTCAGCCGCTGCTTTTACAGTATCAACAGATTTATAACGAATAGTAGGAACCATTTGAGTCACTACCTTGTAGTCACCATCAGTATAACCATCCATTGTTTTTACCGCTTCCCAAGCGGGATTAATAGGTTCACCGCCGAATGGATCAAAGCCGGTAATTAAAATTGTTTTCATCACACTACCTCATAACGATATCTTATGGTTCATTAGAATAATCAAATATGATACATAATCTTAGAAGGATATATCATATAGTTTCATAAGCATATCGTACTTTCACAAAAGGGTTAAATAAAGTAATACATTAATAGAATATTCAATACGAGCATAATCAATGCAATTGGAAGTTGTGCTTTAATAACGCCGTATTGATCGCGCATTTCAAGGAGTGCTACCGGTACAATATTAAAGTTGGCCGCCATAGGTGTCATCAAAGTACCGCAATAGCCAGCAAGCATTGCAATAGCACCGACAGCTGCTGGGTTAGCACCATGAGCTACAACGAGCATTGGGATACCGATGGCACTTGTAATCATCGCAAATGCGGCAAACGCGTTACCCATAATCATTGTAAAGATAACCATACCGATGCAGTAAGCCACAACAACGAGGAATACATTATCTGCTGGTACTACACTTGCGACTGCACTGGAGATAAGTTTACCAACGCCAGCCAAATTAAATAGATACCCAAGAGCCGCTAATAACTGGGACAAAATAGCAGTCCAACTGATAGCATCGATAAGTCGACGGCCTTCATGGAAACCTTGGTTAAGTTCGCCCTTTGTAATATAAAGAGCAGCACACATAGCAATGATTGCGGCAATACCTAGACCAACAAGAGCTCCTAACTTAGTAAAGAAACCAATGAAGAATGTAATAATACCAACAAGTAACGCTGGTACGAAGATAACATTACCAATACGAACAGCTTCGCCTTTTTTGAATTCGATAGGAGATTCAAAGTAATGGCCTTTGCCGAGTTGTTTTACTAATACGATAGCTGCCATAGCAATTACAAGCCAGCCATTAATTTCCTTGGAGAGATAAGAACCAAAGATAAAGGATATGCTATATAAGAGCCAAAATAAGCCTGTACCAATGCGATATTTATGTTCTTTATCTAAAAATGATTGAATAGCAAAGATAAATAGAATAATCCCTACGAGAAGATATACATAATCTAAGGGCTGCATTTTATAAAGTATTTCTAACATATTATTCAGCCTCCTTCTTCAATTCTTCTGGTGTAACAAGAATATTTAACTCATTAGGTACTAATTTACCAGCTTTCATATCCGCTTCGTCACGAGCTACAGAGGCTTGAATTGTTTTATCAAAGATAATAAAGCGAATAAAGTTAACGATATAAGCACAAACAGCAGTTGGCAATCCGTACAATACCATATCTGTTAACTCTACAGAATAACCTAATTGTTCCATAACGCCTTTGATGAGTAATAACCCACCAGCAGCAAGGAATAAGTTTTGACCGAAGAAGTTACCTATATTATCTGCAGAAGCAGCCACACCGCGCACCTTATCAAGCGTACGTTGAGATACTGGACGGCCTTGAGCTACCGCAGCTTCACTCATAGGAGCAATCAATGGACGAACCATAGCAACCATACCGGACATGTTAATGCCAAAGGCTACAGTTACTTGACGCACAAATAAGTAAATCATAAAGATACGACCTGCCGTAGCAGCGTTGATCTTACCAATCAAAATTTCTGCCCGTTCACGCAAGCCGTGACGTTCCATAAGACCAATAACAGGTAAAATCAAAATAAATAATGACATATAACGATTTTTAACAAAGGCCTCTCCAATAGCACCAACGATATCGTTGATACTGAGACCACCTGCAAGGCCCGTTACAAAACCTGCGGCTACGACAACTAACAAGGCATTAAATCGCAGCATCAGACCGATGACCATCACTAAAATACCTGCCAAAATCAACATATGGACACATCCTTTCTACAAATCATCCATAACACATATAACCATAAAGATACGTTATATGTATATATTATATACTGAATAGTCATAATCTTACACAAAAAAATACCTTGTATCTAAATTTAGTGAATGTCCCTGATCTGCGATCAGAGCATAAAACACTCAAATAGAGTACAAGGTAATTTACGTAATTAATATAACGCTTTCTTTATTAATTTAATTCTTTCTTGAATAATATAGTTGTATGCTGTTTTCCTCTAAAATGAACCTTATCATACGCCGTAAACCCAAAGGATTCATACATTTTAGGCAACCACGGATGCTCCTTAGCCGTTCCTAGTGTAACAATATGTGTTTTAAACTGTTCTTTTAAAAGCTCCTCTGCATAGCCCAAGACTTCCCGTGCATATCCTTTGCCTTTGAAAGCTGGCGCCGTTACAAAATGAGCAATATGCGGATATTTATCCGGCGTTGAGTATTTCACCCAAGGCATACAAAACGTAATAGAACTAACTAATTGCCCATCAATATACAAGCCGTATACAGGATAATTTTCAATCCATTCCTTAGATTCCTCTTCCGTAAAATCAATTGCATCGAAGCTAATGGGATAGTCTTTTATAGCTGCGTAACCGTCAATTAATACCTTATGATATTCTGCTGTGTCTGCTACTGTTAATTGTCTAAATTCTTTCATGGTCTTTCCCTCATATCTATATTTTTATTCACGAAAACGAATATTAATTCACTTTGTGAAAGTAATTATACACCTATATGTATTTATTTGCAATATAATTACATAAATATTATACGAAATTATAATATCTATAAAGAAAATCGCATATGCAATAATGTAATACGTACACCAGGCCTCGGCTATACTAAGCATCAGATAAATTAAAGATCTAAATCTCAACAAAAGAAGGTTCGTATAAAAATAAGCACAATACAATTAAAATCTCAATCAAAGACTTTATCCTCTCTAACCCTGATTGACGTATTCGTATAAAATCAGCACAATACCACAAAAAGATTTAGACAAAAAAACAGGATGTATCAAAGATACATCCTGTTTTGAGCTTTTACAAACTCTAGAAAAGTTAATTCTATTGATTATTGTATATACGGGAACCGTATACGTCACGTTCATTTTTAGGTTCGTTATTAACGCGAACACGTTCAGTTTTATGACGATCGTTATCATCACCAGAAATACGATCAACACGGAAGTGGTTAAGACGAATATTTTGTAATTCAGGACCGAATTCATTCAATGCACGTTTCATATTTTCGTCAATAGGAGCACCATTTTGAAGTGCACGGTACAACATGGTAGCGAATTCGTAACGAGTCATCTTAACATCGCCTTTGAATGTGCCATCAGGGTAGCCAACAAGGATACCATTACCAGCCAATTGGCTAATATATTGGTAAGCCCAGTGGTTGCGAGGAACGTCTGGGAATTCAGCAGTTTTGCTTGGATCAATTGCATGTGGAGTCAAGATTTGTAACAAGTTATTATATTTGTTTTCCATATCTTGAAGACGTGCGTTCAATTCAGCAATTTCACGACCCATAGCTACGCGGGAACGGGATTCAGGGGAACGTTTACCTAGGCGAATAGATACACCTGCGTTCAATTGAGTTTCACCAGTACCTACAGTGCCACCAACGGAGAACATTGTATCTTCGTTAGGGCGGTAGAATGCGCCCAACGCAGCGGAGTTAGCATTATGGTAGTGACCATAACCAGCAGCAATTGTCCATTTGTCATCTGGGTTGAAGTCCAATGGATGCAATGCAGCCAATGCAGCAGAACCTGCACCTACTTTATTAACGCGTCTTTCAACAGTACCAACACGACTAGTCAAGTTCTTAATATTGTTATTGATTTGGCCAGGTGTGGAATTGTTGATTTGTGTTTGTAAGTCATTAGCTACGGAATATAATTGGCTACCGTTTACAGCATCTGTAGAAGTAGCGGAGATTTCCCCAGCCGCAACATTTTTAATTTGACGCTCAGCACCAACTTTACCTACAGACACGGAACCATTAGCAGCAGAACCTACGCCAGCAAAGCCACCGAACGTATGACCAGCGATTGTTGCACTACTTTGTGCTGTAGCTTCGCTTGTAGTGGAACCTGTACCTAAAGCGATAGAGTTTAAATGTGTTGCATTTGCATGATCACCAATCGCCATAGCATAGTCAGCTGTAGCACTTGCATCAGAACCAAACGCATTAGAACGCACGTTAGTTGCCTGTGCACCAGCGCCAAATGCTTGAGCATGATCACCAGATGCAAGAGCAGAGGAACCCATAGCAACAGAATGATTATTGGTTGCTTGTGCGCTAGAACCAATCGCATTAGATTTATAGCCAGACGCTAGTGCTTCATAGCCAATAGCTTGTGAGCGAACTTCGGAAGCCTTTGCACGAGTACCAATAGCGGTAGACCATGTACGTTGTGCTTCAGCAAAATGACCAATAGCAATAGATTCATTCATCAACGCTTTGGAAGAATTCCCCATTGCTAATGCAGAGGTACCTGCTGCAGTATTGTTAACACCTATAGCGACAGAATTACTTTTCCAGTCACCAGTTCTCTTTGTAGCATCATCTGGCTCATTTTCATAATCACGATCACGGAAGTTTGCATCAGATTCTTTTACAGTATTACCACTACCATACGCAACTGCATTATTAGCACCTGTAACAACATTAGTGTTGTCCATTACAACAGAAGCAGCGTCTACTGGATTAACATTCGCACCAACAGCAGTGACAGCAGCCAATACAGCAAATGCTAATTTTTTGGAATGTTTCATTTCTCTCATCTTACACCCTCACTAAATTAAAAAATTATCCAAATTACAATACAATTTTTCATTCTCTCTATGTTCCGTCTCTCACCTCGGTCTGAACAGGCGCATATTCTAAATTAGCATAAAGAAATACCCCTAATCAGTTTAAGAAAAATTTATATTGTCGATTACCCGCATAGCATATCAAAGTTTTACGATATACACAACCCTTTTTTCTAACACAAACCAAATTACCAAGTCTTTATACCTATCAAAATCCGCTTTATTCCTAGCTTTACAGGGAAATAAATTTTACTCATTATTTCCCCTTATGAGTTAAATTTTTCGCAACTTTGTAAACTTTTCTCATATAACAAACTGTATAACTTATAAATAAATAACCACCTTATAAGTACGCAAAATATACCTTATATCCTCATTAATTCACATTCACACTTAATTCATGAATTATATGTGAATTAAACTGTTTTGTATATTTAATCAACAACTTAACATTTTATTATAATTTTATATTTCTATAGCGCCAGTATCTATCAATGCAAATCGGTGCCCCAAAAAACGCTAACGAGAATGTTATGAGAATAAACATGACAAATACAATTTATATTGACTAATATTTTATGTATATGTTTAAAAAAAGAAGGCCCCTATTCTTCATGAAAATACCCCTTTTACTGATTATCCAGTAAAGGGGGTACATATCAAAAATAGGGGTTTTATAACAAGAATCTTTCTTTATTATATGTAATTATGCTAATAATGCACTTACAAGTGCTTCTGCTTTATTAAAGTCGGATTCTTCTGGGTTCCAGTTGCATTTGATTTCAGGTTCTACTACAGAGAATCCATATTTAGTCAACTCTTCACGGAGTACCTTTGTAGATTCACCAGACCAACCATAGGTACCGAATACAGCAGCCTTTTTATTTTTAAATTTCAACTCACGCAAGAAATCGAGCCAACCAGCTACGGAAGATAATACGCTATTACCTACTGTTGGGGACCCTACAGCAATGGCTTTAGACTTAAAAACTTCCGTCATGATGTCATTTTTATTGGTTTTGCTAATGTTAAAAATCTTAACACGTGTTTCAGGGGATTGTTTCGCAATTTCTTCAGCAATCTTATGGGCCAATTTCTTGGTGCCATCCCACATCGTGTCGTATACAATTGTGACTTGGTCTTCTTGATACGCTTGAGACCATTCATAGTATTTTTCTACGATTTGCATTGGATTTTCGCGCCAAATTGCACCATGACTTGTAGCGATGATATCGATTGGCAAATTGAGTTTTTGAATTTCTTCAACTTTGGCTTTTACCAATGGAGAGAATGGGTTCAAGATATTAGCGTAATACTTCATCGCCTCTTCCCATAGACGGCATTGATCCGCCTTGTCTGCCCACAGTTCTTCTACGGCAAAATGTTGACCGAATGCATCGTTGGAGAACAAGATATTGTCCCCTGTCATATACGTCGCCATGGAATCAGGCCAGTGAAGCATGCGCATTTCTACGAACACCAAGGATTTTCCGTTTCCAACATCTACGGAATCCCCTGTTTTAACGGTTTTAAAGTTCCATTCAGGGTGATGATATTGACCAACCAAGGACTTAACAGCATTTTCCGTACAATAAATAGGCGTATTAGGGATTTTTTCCATTAAAGCAGGCAAAGAGCCGCTGTGATCTACTTCGCCGTGGTTACATACGATGAAATCAATCGTATTCAAATCAATTTCAGATTCCAAATTATCAATGAACTCAGAGGAATGAGGTTTCCATACAGTATCAATGAGGACCGTCTTCTCCTCTTCAATCAAATAGGCATTTTGGCTAGACCCATTATTAATGGTGTAATCGGAACCGTGAAACTCTTGCAATTCCCAGTCGATTTTACCAACCCATGATACGTTGTTTTTAATGTGCTTTCTCATAATAACCTCCATGTTCTGTGAAAGTAAATATACTCACCTCATATCTTTTAATGAGTCTATAAAGGCCCACAGATGAGAGGAGCAACTTTCACCGGTATTACCCAATATATGGACCCATGTTGTATCAATAGATACAACACAAATCGGTCATTAACTATGGTTCTATTATACGGACATCACATAATGAAGTCTGTACCTGTAGGTACAGATTTGAGAATTATTATAAAAACCACTCATAGGTAATCACATGCCGTACATTAGTACACATCGATTTCCCATGAGTGGTTACGAGTATATGTAATTATATGATTATTTATTACCCGATTTAGATAGTCCAGGGATAGCTTTATAGATATATAATGCAATATATCCATCAACCAAACTATGAACGATGGTGCCGCCGCCTACAAGAACAAATACAACGTAGATGAGATCAATGTTTGGCATCGTAGTTGTAGTATAGAACAATAGGCATGCTAGTACCTCACCAATAGCATGAACGATAGCACAAGCAAGGTTAAACGCAACAAAGGATAGAGCCCCTGTTAATACGCCTGGATGATGTTTAATATAGTAAGCCCCCATCAAGGCAAAGATGATATGAGATGCAGCACGCATAACGATAACAAGTGGGAAGCCTGCTACAAAGAAGCCGAGCGTAGAACCTATGACAACACAAGCTGCCATCTTACGAGATAAGAACATGGCCAGGAATATAGGAACATGACTCGCCAATGTATACGATGCCGGTGGAATCACAACTTTCAAAGGCATCACAATAGGAATCATAATGGCTAATGCCATCAATAAAGCAGTAATGGTTAAATTTCGATACATCGAAGAATTCATAAAGGCCTCCTTAAAGAATATCTTGCCATACATCTACCAATATAGCACTCTAATATATGAAGAGCAACTACACATACCGCTAGGCGTCCTACAAAAAAGAGAGGGCCTTACAACCCTCTCTTATTTAATTAGACAAATATATTATAATATCTGTATTTTAACACTTATGATACGATTTTGAAAATGACGTAACTCACGTTAATAACTTTAAGGAATCTTAATTCATTGCTTTTATAAACGTTCGATTACAGCTTGCGCCATTTCTGTGGTGCCTACCCGTTTTAAACCTTCGCGGTAGATATCTCCTGTACGGTAACCATCAACGAGCACTTGTTCCACAGCACGTTCAATAGCATCAGCCACTTGAGGTAAATCAAGGGAATGACGGCACATCATAGCTGCGGACAAGATTGTACCCAATGGGTTCGCCAAGTTTTGACCCATGATGTCTGGTGCAGAGCCGTGAATTGGCTCATACAATGCTGTGCCTGTACCCATGGATGCAGATGGTAAAAGCCCGATAGAACCAGAGATAACAGCGCCTTCGTCAGACAAGATATCGCCAAACAAGTTTGTAGTAACGATAACATCAAATTGTGCAGGATTTACAACGAGTTGCATCGCTGTGTTATCTACATAGAAGTAATCTGTTGCAATATCAGGATTAGCAGCCGCTTTCTCTCGGGCGATTTTACGCCACAAGCGAGAAGAAGCCAATACATTTGCTTTATCTACGGATACGACCTTTTTATTGCGTTTACGAGCTGTTTCCATGGCAATATCCATGATGCGTTCTACTTCGTAACGGCTGTATGTTTCTTTATCCCAAGCGAACTCGTTAGCGCCTTCACCTTGCGCCTCTTCCCGTTCACCGAAGTAAATACCACCAGTTAACTCACGAACGATAACAAAATCTACATCTTGTACGAGCTCCTTTTTAAGCGGAGAATACTCTTGCAAAGATGGATAAATTTTTACAGGACGCAAGTTACAGAACAAACCAAGCTCCTTGCGAAGACCTAGAATTGCCTTTTCAGGACGGATGGACGGATCTACATTATCCCATTTAGGACCGCCTACAGCACCAAGCAATACAGCATCAGCCGCTTTACAAGCCTCGATAGTATCCTCAGTCAAAGGCACACCATGCGCATCAATAGACGCACCGCCCGCTTTCTTATCAATCCAATTAACCTTTACACCGGCTTTCTCAAAAGCCATATCACACACAGCCTTCGCTGCTGCAATAATCTCAGTACCGATACCATCACCAGGAATCAATACAATATTCTTTTCGCTCATCTTACCTCTCCAATATATAGTAAATACTCATAGATGAACCACAACCCCATCAGCCTTTATTCCACTATTTAATTCTATATGCCGGGGTCGAACCTTCACACTCCCGAGAGCCGAATGCTCGTCGAAAACGACTTTGGCCCTGCGGAGGCCGCAGGCCGGAGTCAGACCTGGCCAGTGGAGGCTTGAGACGAGTGTTCGGCTCGCCCCTATTTGCGGTTTTTCGCAAAGTTCACAAGACCACCGGCTGCCGCAATGTCTTGAATGAATTGTGGCAACTCAGTCCCTTGGTATTGTTCGTTTTTCGTCAAATTGTACACGATACCTTTAGACAAATCTACGCCGATTGCATCGCCTGCATCGATACGATCAACTTGTTCACCGATTTCCACAACTGGTAAACCAATGTTGATAGCATTACGGAAGAAGATACGAGCAAAGGAGTGTGCAATGATAACAGGCACGCCTTTTGCTTTGATAACGCCTGGGGCATGTTCACGCGAAGAACCACAGCCAAAGTTTTTGCCAGCTACCATGATTTCGCCAGCTTTCACATTAGGAGCGAACGTCGTATCAATATCTTCCATCGCATGTTCGGCCAATTCGTTCCAGTCAGCAATCGCCAAGTAACGAGCCGGAATGATTACGTCTGTATCTACATCGTCGCCGTAGCGCCAGATTTTCTTGCTTTCAAAATCCATATTAAACCTCCTCAGGGCCTGCAATACGGCCTAGTACAGCACTCGCTGCCGCCACATACGGGCTTGCCAAATACACCTCGGAATCCACATGTCCCATACGACCACGGAAGTTACGGTTTGTAGTGGAAACGGTACGTTCCCCTTCAGCCATGATTCCCATGTAACCACCTAGGCATGGACCACATGTTGGCGTGGACACTGCGCAGTCAGCTTGAATGAAGATATCTAAAAGGCCATCTTTCATAGCTTGGTCGTACACATCTTGGGATCCAGGGATTACGATGCAACGAACAAATGGAGCCACCTTGCGGCCTTTGAAGATTTCTGCAGCTGCTACCAAGTCTTCGTAACGGCCATTTGTACAGGAACCGATGATAACTTGGTCAATTTTAATATCTTTGTCGATTTCGTTGATGTAATGTGTGTTGGATGGCAAATGAGGGAATGCTACCACTGGTTGCAATTTGGACAAGTCGATGGTAATAGTTTGAGCATATACCGCATCAGCATCTGGAGCGATTGGCTCAACAGGACGATTGACACGGCCTTTGATATATTCTTCAGTAATTGCATCATAAGGGAATACACCACATTTACCACCAGCTTCGATAGCCATGTTACAGATTGTGAGGCGATCAGCCATAGTCATATGTTGTACGCCTTCGCCGGCGAATTCAAGGGCCATGTAACGAGCGCCGTCTACGCCGATTTGACCGATTAAATCAAGGATTACGTCTTTACCAGTTACCCATTTGTTAGGTTTGCCGATAAGCTCAACCTTAATTGTTTCAGGTACTTTGAACCAAGTTTTACCTTCTGCCATAGCAACGCCCGCATCAGTGGAGCCTACGCCTGTGGAGAATGCATTTACCGCACCATATGTACAAGTGTGGGAGTCAGCACCGATCATCATTTCGCCAGGGCCGATAAGACCTTTTTCTGGCAAAATAACGTGCTCGATACCCATTCTACCGACTTCAAAGTAGTTTGTAATGCCATGTTCGCGCACGAAGTCGCGCATTACTTTCGCTTGTGTAGCGGATTGAATATCTTTATTTGGTGTAAAATGATCCGGCACTAAGTAGATTTTATGACGATCAAATACAGGTTTGCCAATCTTCAAAAACTCTTTACGAGCCGGTGGGAATGTGATGTCGTTCATCAATACCGCATCCAACTGACATTCGATGATTTGTCCCGGTTTAACGACATCAAGACCCGCGTGGCGAGCCATATTCTTTTCAGTAATGGTCATACCCATATTATTCTTCCTCCTGTTGTTCTAGCTCCATAGCTAGGAATACTGAGTTTACTGCATTAATATATGCATTTACACTTGATTTAACGATATCTGTGCTGATACCACGACCATGGTACAAGCGACCGTTATATTCTACCTTGAGGGTTGCTTCCCCAAGGGCATCTTTACCGGCTGTGATAGCACGGATTTGGTAGTCTTTTAAGCTAATTGGCAAGCCAACAACACGTTCAACCGCTTTAAGGGATGCGTCTACTGGACCATCACCAACGGCAGCATCCGCTCTTTCACCATCTGGAGTCATGAGACGAACGTCAGCGTATGCGTAGCCTTTTTCACCCAATTTGTAATATTGAGCCACGAGCTCGAACGCTTTTTTGTGGTGAAGATTATCTACAACAAGGGCTACGATATCATCATCGTATACTTGTTTTTTGCGGTCTGCTAACTCTTTAAACTTAGCGAAAAGATCGTTGATTTTTTCCTCAGCAAAAGATTGGAACCCAAGTTTTGCCAAGTGATCCGCAAAGGCATGACGACCGGAGTGTTTGCCCAATACGAGGTCTGTTTTTTCAGCCCCTACGGACTCAGGAGTCATGATTTCATACGTTTCAGGATTGCTCATCATGCCATGTTGATGAATACCAGACTCATGAGCAAAGGCGTTAGAACCCACGATTGGTTTATTTGGAGGAACTACAACCCCTGTTAAACGGCTCACAAGTTTAGATGCTTTCGTAAATTGTTTTGTATCGATGTTCACTTGAAGGTCATCAAAATAATCATGGCGTGTTTTAAGAGCCATTACCACTTCTTCAATCGCTACGTTACCAGCCCGTTCACCCAGACCATTAATTGTGCCTTCTACTTGGCGTGCACCTGCTTTAATAGCGGCTAACGTATTCGCATTGGCAAGGCCTAAGTCGTCATGGCAGTGAACAGAGATAATTGCATTTTCAATTCCTGATGTATGTTCTTTAATGTAGCGGATTTTATCACCGAACTCATTAGGGTTCATATAACCTACTGTATCTGGTACGTTAATAATTGTAGCGCCACCAGCAATTGCAACACCAAATACTTGGCATGCGAAATCTAAATCAGCGCGTGCCGCGTCTTCACCAGAGAACTCGATTTCATCAACCTTACCTTTTGCATATGCCAACACGGATTTAACCTTATCCAATACCTCTTGGCGAGTCATTTTTAATTTATATTCCATATGAAGTTCGGAAATAGCAATGAATACATGTAAACGGCTACGTTCCGCATCTTTCAACGCATCAATCGCTTTTTGTACGTCCTTTTCATTAGCACGAGCCAACGCACAAATTGTTGCACCTTTGACTTCGCGTGCAATCGTTTGTACCGCTTCAAAATCTCCAGGGGATGCCGCCGGGAAACCGGCCTCAATAACGTCAATGCCGAGACGTACTAGGCCTTTCGCAATTTCAATTTTTTCAGGAGTTTGTAAAGATACACCTGGTGTTTGTTCCCCATCACGAAGGGTTGTATCAAAGAAATATACGCGATTCTGTTCCATAATAGCCACCTTTTCTATCCTCATAAAACATAACACTTTATTATATCTATCCATAGTGAAAGTTTGTAAAATCGCCAATGTCGACACCATATATAATCTGTGACTTACTAGACTTTCACAAATAAAAAAGCCCCTCAGAACAACTGTCGTTGCTCAAAGGGGCGTTATATTCATAACACGGTACCACCCTAATTGGGACTCGTTTCGGGTATAACGGAACCACCGTCAATGACTACTGCTGTATTCGCCATCAAAGCTCACGGGAGAGTGTCAGCGTACAACCTCTATTGCCTCGCACCAGCCGGCAACTCTCTGAAAGCAGGATTTGTAAACCTTTATACCCGTTCATCGCTTGATTTAAGATATAAAAGTATTATACGGCATTCTATAGAACTGTGTCAACAGGATGGACATGTGAGTTTTGTGAAAGCACAGTTTTATCGTTACAATTTGACATTCCCCATGATTTCACGCATACTGAAAATAGGCAGTACCAATGATTGGAGGAATTATTATGAGTGGTTCAAGCAAATTCTTCTTTATTGTATCGGGTATTGTAAGCATTATCCTGGGGATATTCTTACTATTAAACCCCGTTATTAATCTCATGGCTTTTGCCTGGCTTTTTTCTATTATCTTTTTCGTCAATGCGGTCAGCTCCATTATAAATTATTTTATGTTACCGGCTGAATTACGTAGCGGCTGGTATCTCATCAGCGGCATTATCAATGCTCTATTCGGTATCTTTCTCGTATGCGGCGGATTTGCATTCCTACCGTTAGTATTCCCGATCACAATCGGCATCTGGATGGTATTTGAAGCCATCTTTATTTTCATTAAATCAAGAAAGTCCGACAGCATGGTATCACTCATGGGACGTAATGCAAAATGGCTTGCACTAATTCTTTTACTATTAGGCCTATTACTTATATTCGAGCCGATCGCTTTTGGTGAAGCATTTATCTATTGCATCGCTTTCGGCTTCTTATTTGACGGGATTTATTCCATCGGTGAGGCTTTCAGAAAATAAAATAACAATACACTGTTAGATTGACCATGTACTGCCAAAGCAGCTGTCATAAATTACGATGTCTATTTCGTATTTGTGACAGCTATTTTATTTGAAAATATCTATCCAAAAGCATACCTCTAGGCAATCAATCTTAAAAGCGTATCCACTCTAAATTCACAAAATTTTTTAGAATTCGTTTATCCACTTTTACAACTTGATTAGTAAGCTCTATTCGATTATTAACAAATGAAATATCTGTATACCATCCCTTTAAACTAGCATACACTTCATTCTCTAAATCAATAATGATGGATTCTATGGGATTCCATATTTTGCATCTTACAGACTCTACCATAACCATACTACCTATGAAAGTAACATCTCTACCATAAATCCAAAATGGCAATACTTTGCCCTTTATAGAAATAGAATATATAGCATCTCCATGAGGCGGTTCCGTTTCATATTTCGTGTGTATTTGGTACCTTTCCATAATTTCATTACTACCATTTTCTATATATGATAGCTTTGAAATCTTGTAATTTTCTGCTTTCATTAGTTTATCTCCACTATCTAAAAAAATCCCCCAGAGCTACAACTCTGAGGGACTTCGTAGTTAATTGCACAACTATCAATTGGCTATCTAGAATATACTACACTTAAAGTATTTTTTCAATATTCTACACGCTTAATCATTTCTCTAGCTCGCTCAACAGAAACTGGCTCATTAAACAAAAACACGTGATTCTGTCCCTCATATTCCCAAGATGCCAAATACACAGCATCATCCACCATTCGATAGGTTACCGTCATCCCATTTACAACATCTGTTTTTTGAGGTAAGTAATCCTTATAATCGCCTGCGATATTACCTGATAGAGTCGATACACGATACTTAATATATTTCGGCATATCATCTACACGATCAAAATATCTCCCTTTTAAAAGCTCATGATAGGCATGCACGACTTGTAATACATCGTGATCCACAATAGATACATGTACAGGACATAATCCCCCTAATCCACTTGGCAAATGCGGTTTAAAGTTCAAATGCTGTTTAGCCTCATATAGAGTATCAAACACCTCTAGCGATTGACCTTTACGAGTGCTTCTATAATCCTCATCAGTCATAGTGCAACTTCCAAGTCTATCTGGACAAGGAAACTCATTTCGATCACCATAAGGCTGATTATAAATAGAATTACCATTAAGACGGAACCGCATCAAGTCATCTGCGGATGCAACATTGATGGAACCTATGAAAGCTAATGCAGACAATGCACACACAATCTTTTTCATGATACATTCCCCTGTAAACAAACTACATTTATTAAGTAAATTATATCACTTAAAATTCTAATATTTTTATATTCTTATATTTATAAGGATTTTCTCTACAGAAAAAGAAAAGCATTTTGATTGCAAAATGCAATCATTTGATTGCGAATATAAATTATTTGCATTACAATATAAGTAACAGGAGGTGATACTATGGCTAAAACAGCCTCTATCAGTTTGCGTATCGAGCCAGCTGTAAAAGCACAATTAGAAGCATTATATGCTAGCTTTGGCATATCCGTAACTGATGCGATTAATATTTTTCTCCACACATCACTAATGGAAGGTGGATTTCCATTTCAACCTAAACAACCTCGTTATAATGCAGAAACAGAAGCTGCTATTCAAGAAACGAAAGATATATTAGCAGGAAAAGTAAAAGCAAAATCATATGCTAATGTAAAAGAAATGATTGAGGATTTAGGATTGGAGTAATCAGTTATGTTGAGATTAGTGCTTAGCAGTAAGTTCAAAAAGGACCTAAAGCGCTCCAAGAAACGCGGTAAAGATCTCAATAAACTCTATTCAATCATCACTAAATTACAGAATCAAACGCTATTAGATCCTAGTTATAAAGATCATCCATTAACAGGAAACTACGAAGGCTTTAGAGAATTACACATCGAGCCAGATTGGCTTCTAATTTATGCAATTAAAGATGATATGTTAGTATTATCTTTAACTCGCACAGGCAGTCACTCAGATTTATTCTAACCAAGTTAAAGAGGAATGCGAAAGCATTCCTCTATTCTATTTCCCCAAAAAATTTAAAACAGCTATCATCATAAATCTATCACATTTGATAGTATCTATCGTAAATTATTCTACTATTCAAAATTACTGTAGATGCTATAATGTACTCAACAAAAGGAACAGGTGCTCATATGATACTAAATGCACTTTTCCAAAACTATAGTTAGTAGTTTATAAAAGGAGATCATCATGACACATACACAATTAACACAACTCGTGCAAGCTTTATTAGATGCACCTACAAGCAACCCTACAGTAAAAGAATTTGCTCAATCTTGGATCAACGCAGAAGGCAAACCTGAGCAAGAAGAGCTTACAAAACAACTCGTACCATTAGCAGAGCAAAACATTGCACTCATCGATGAAACAATCGGCTTTGCAGGCTCTGAATTAGCTACACAAATCCTTGGCGAAGAAGGCGCAGCTAACCTATTACAACATGCTAAAGACATTAAAGCAAAAGGCGCTGAATTCTGCGACTGCCCTGGTTGCGTAGCTGCTAAAAATATAATTGATTTGAAAGCGAAAATTGAATAAACCTATATATTTCAAATTAACTATTAAGTGGTTACCGACGTATTGCTGGCAACCACTTTTTTATCATATTAAATAAGCATATGTAACTAATCTATACTGGACTCACTATTAGAAGAATTACAACTAAGCCAAGTCTCATATGGTAACAAAATATTCTGACTTCTTATATAAGTTATTGCAATCGCTTTACCAACACTCGTAAGTACTGCTTTAGATAGATATGAGTTATCCCATAATTTAATTATTTCTCTAAAACAGGGCTCTGTATTAAGTAATTCATTCATATCATTTGGATCATTAGAAATTCCAACACCAAAACATACCTCCATATAAGGCTCAAACGTAGCAAAAGCGGGATGCATAAACGCATTAGTTGGAGTAATACATCTACTATAAGCTAAATGATCAAATACGATTTCAGTATTAGTATTAGTACATTTTTTTATAAACTCTAAAACAATGTTAAAATAATCTATGATTTCATATCTATTAACTGCGTGATTTTTAACATATCGCATAAAGAAAATAGCAGCCAATATATTTAAATGTTCTTTAGTTAATAAATTAATTACATTTAAGGATTCATTTAATATAATTTTACTTAGGTCATCTTCATGCTGATTGACTCGTTCTATTAAAAGTGTTATTAGCAAATCTTCAACATCTTTATCACCCGACTTTGCATACGCAATTTGCGCATTTACCAATGTATATTGCATATCAGGGTCTTGAAAGACTTCAGGCTTTATAAGTCCTCTCTCCGCTAACTTTTGAAGAAATCCATTTATAAGTTCTTCAGCTCTTTTAGTTGCAATAGCTTCTGCGGCTTCCTTCAATTTATAAAAATTTAACTGAAACAAATCATTACATATTGCTTTTGCCTCCATGTATGTTATCCCATTATTAAAATGATTAACGTCTCTTCCAGCCATAACTGTAGTTGAATTATCCCCTGTTTCTATCCTTTGTTTCTCTAACATTATTAATGTCCCCCAAATTCACATCATTATTTGACTGAATATTAATTGAATTTTTTCCTGCTCTTATCTTTTGCGATACATTTGCAGATTTACCAAAAATAGATTTTATTAATACAATTAATCCAACTACCCCTCCACTTCCTAAAACCCAAGAATTCTCCTTAATGAAATCTAGTATCGAATTAAAATCCATGTTAATTTTCCTCCAACTAACTCACTACTTATATATTTCTTCAATTTAACAAAATCTCCTGCATATATAAGTATTATTAATTTAATTTATAAAAATTATACTTATGATAATCATAATTATTGCTGGATACCTCCAAACACTTACGTACTTAAATAATAAATATATAGCAAAAGGCCCCTGTTTCAAACAGGGGCTCTTTGCTTTTTACTCACTCGCTTCCACGAGTGCTTGTGTATATGGATGTACCGCTTCTTTTAATCGTTTTGATTCGATGGTTTCTACGATTTGTCCGTCTTTCATGACGATGATTCGGTCTGTTACGGCTTGTAATAGTCCGATGTCATGGCTGACGAATACGTAGCCGAAGGGTTGTTCCGTATGGAGTTTTTGTAATAGGTCTAGCACCAGTTTTTGATTCACTGCATCAAGGGCTGATGTAGGTTCATCAAAGAGTACTAGTTTTGGATTCATCAACATTATTCGTGCTAATACAACGCGTTGCAATTGACCGCCGCTGACCTCATGCGGGTATTTGTTAACGATCGTTTCAGGTAGGTCTACATGTTGAATCCACTTACGGATATCGTCCTTTGCTGCCGCTATATCCATAAGCTCATAGTTGATATACGGCTCTAAGAGAAATGCTTCTAAGTTCATTCTCGGTGGAATCACCGCCAAGGGATTTTGGAACATCATCTGCATAGAGCGATATATTTCTGTATGATTTTGAATGGAATGGATTTCCTCACCAAAGAGTCGCAAGGTGCCAGATGTAGGTTTTTCTAGCATAGCAATCAGCCTAAGCAGCGTGCTTTTACCAGAACCACTACCACCAGCAATACCTACCCGTTCATTCTCCACTACAGAAAAAGATACATCATCAACAGCACGAACCGTATGATGGTGGTTTGTATATTGTTTACATAAATGCTCAACTTGAATCATACTACACCACTTTCATTACGGAATCTAACAAGATGCGAGTATACTCATCCTTTGGATGGGCCATGACCTCTTCGGTGGATCCCACTTCAACGAGTTGCCCCTTATTCATAACACCGATGCTATTGGCAATGCGCGCGGCCGCCTTGATATTATGAGTTACAATAATCACCGTTGCCCCAAGAGCCTGCGTTACCTCTTTCATAAGATCCAATACAGAGGCTTGCACCAGCATATCTAAGGCACTAGTCGGTTCGTCAGCAAATACGATACCAGGCTTCAAGATGAGGCTCAAGGCTATTGCTAACCGTTGTTGCATACCACCGCTCAATTGAAACGGATAGGACTGCAAGATACGCTCTCCGTCAGTTAAGTGAACAAGATTAAGCATATCTATAACGCGGCTTACATCATAGCTTTCACCATGAGCACGGAATAAATCTTTGAAGTGATTTTCTACGGTGCGATTTGGATTTAGATAGGCGCTGGGATTTTGAAAGATCATAGAAATCTTCGCGCCCCGCAATTGTCGCCAATCACCATCACTCAATGTAGAAACATCGGTGCCATTTAGCAAAATTTGGCCGCTAATGCTAGCTTGTTTTAACATGCCAAAGGCGGCACGAACTAACGTAGATTTACCAGAGCCGCTTTCACCAACGATGGCAAAGACCTCACCATTGGGCACGGAGAAGGATACATCGCGTACCGCTTGCTCCGCACCATATGAAATTGTAACCTTATCAAATACGATACAATCAGATTTATTCAATAGTAGAATCCTTTGTTAATAAGTAGTAATCGATTGGATGTACCGGTACATTTTTAACTTTTGTAGTAGATACAACTGTTGCACTTGGATACAACAAATAGATATCTGCTACGTCATCAACTAAGATTTGTTGTGCTTGTTTTGCAATATTAGAGCGTTCGTTTTGATCAAATGTTACTGACAATTGGTCGATTAACGCATCTACTTGAGGGTTAGAGTAGCCACCAACGTTTGCTTTCGCACCAGTTTTGTAGAATAAGCTGAGGAACCAGTAAGGATCGTTTGTAGACATAGTCACTACATTGCGTTCTACTAAATCAAAACCATCTGTACCAAGTGTATCTACTTCATCAGGGCTTTGTAATTTCTTAAGAGTTACAGCAATACCTGCTTTTTTCAATTCTTGTTGAATTTCTTCGTATAAGCTTGTGTCTTTACCCCAAATAGCAATAGTAATCGCTAATTCTTTGCCATCTTTTGCATACATGCCGTTTGCATTCTTAGCGTAACCAGCTTGAGTCAAGATTTGGTCAGCTTTTGCTACATCTGTCATCGGTTTATTAGCAATCGCATCATAACCTAAATTGGCAGATGGAGGGAATGGTGCTGCCCCTGGTGTAGAGCCATTGCCGATGATTTTAGCCATGGAATCATAGTTAATGATATGAGCAATAGCGGAACGCACAGCTTTATCATGCAATGGAGATGCTTCTGTGTGGTTTGCTTTCAACATAAACACACGAACGCCAGCAACGTCTTGAATATTAAAACCGTCTTTGAACAAGCTGCGGTTAGCAGAGTCCACTTTTTGAATTACGTCTACGTCTTTAGATTGCAACGCCATAGCGCGTTTGTTATTGTCTTCGATGTCTTTTACAGTTACAGTATCAAGACCTGGTTTGCCACCCCAGTAATCTGCGAAGGCTGCAAGTTCAATTGTTTCACCTTTTTTGAAAGCAGTGATTTTATAAGGGCCTGTAAGAACTGGTTTAGATGCTACATCTTTAAGATCTGCAGTATCCATGATAACAAAAGCAGGTTCAGTCAAGCTAGATAACAAGGAACCATTAGGCTCTGTAGTCTTAATAATCAAGTTTTGACCATCTACTGTGATGGACTCGATTTTAACAGCTTTAGCGGAACGAGCACTTTGTTTCATCGTATACTCAATGGACTCTTTTACCTTTTGAGGTGTCATCGGAGTACCATTGTGGAATTTTACGTTTTCACGGATGTGGAATTTCCATGTTGTAGGGTCTACATTTTCCCAAGAATCTGCCAATTGTGGGGCAAATTTCATATCCGGTGTTACAACGGCTAAGGTTTCACCTGCACCGATACGAGTCAATGTCCACGCATCCCATTCGTGAGTTGGGTCTAATGTTTCACCAAACCAATACAAACCAACATTCATATGCTTCCCTTGTTTGCCATCTTTAGCAGTATCATTGCCACAGCCAACCAAGAGAGCTACCATGCATAGCATGGACAAACATGCTAACAACCAACGTTTCATAATATCTCCTTTAAAATACATTGCCTCGTCGAGGCTTTCACCATAAAAAATCTATACACAGCACGGTTAACGAGATACATCAAGGGCATCGCGCAACGCATCACCAATATAGTTAAATAAAACAACGGTAATAAAAATAGCGAGCCCCGGATAAATTAGCAGCCACGGTGCCGTTTGTAGAAAATCTCGGGAGCTCAACAAGATAGCGCCCCACTCCGGATCCGGCGGTTGTACACCGATGCCGATGAGCGAAAAACTGGCTACCAAAATGATGGCGTCCCCTAAATGTTGAATAATAACGATCACCAACGGTGGCAATACATTCGGCAGAATATAGCGCCACAGAATTCGTAGATTTGAAGCACCTGACATACGAGCAAAGGTAATGTACTCCGCGTAGCGTTCAATCTGTACGAGGCCTCTAGTGATACGGGCATATTCCGCCCATTTCGTAATGCACAAGGAAATGATTACATTCGTTATGCTAGGTCCCATAATACCGATGAAAGCAATGGCAATCACCATGTTCGGGAACCCTAGTACCAAATCAATCAAGCGAGATAACCAACGGTCAATGCTAGGTGTAGAGAATCCTGCTAACCCACCAATAGCGATACCGATGGCCCCACTAATGCCAATGATGGTGAAAGCAATCCCTAAAGAGGCTTTACCACCGTACAGAATACGAGACCACACATCACGACCGAGTTGGTCAGTACCTAATAGATGGGTACTACTAATGTCTTGTAAGCGGTCCGCAATACTCGTCGTTTCAGGATCAAAGGGTGCTATATAGGGAGCACATAAGAAAAATACGATCCACAGAGCTGCTAATACTAACATAGCGTATAAAGTATAGGGCTTTTGTCTATTCATAAGAGCCTCCTTTTATAGCGACTCTTCGCTTCGGATTCAGCCAAACACCCAATACATCAATGATGATATTTATCACGATGAACACCAAGGTAATCCAGATGATATAGCCTTGCATCAATACATAATCGCGAGCCATAATACCCTGCACCATCATGTAGCCGATTCCTTTAATGGAGAATACCGTTTCAATAACGGCAGAACCCCCAAGCATGGCCCCCATGGTTACGCCCATCATAGGCAACAACATAAGTCCCACATGAGGGAATATGTAACGGGTGTAGACCATCCATTCTGGCAAGCCCAATGCTCGCGCCCCCTGTACAAAGGGCTGTCGCGACACTTCTAAAATAGCATTGCGCAATCGACGAATGTAGAGACCACATATCCATAAAGCAAGGGTTACCGCGGGCAATACATAGGCAGAAAAGCCATTGGTATTCGTTATCGACACTAGCTGTAATTTAACACCAAATAAGTACAGTAATAATAAACCGACCCAGAACCCAGGGATTGCTAATGCTAGGAATGTAACGAGACGAACCCCATGATCAATCCATGAGTCTTGATACTTTGCAGATAACATACCGAGCGGTATGGTTACCACTATCCCCATAACAAGAGCTAAGGATACTAGCCCCAAGGTATTAGGCAAGGCGCCACCAAGAATAGTCGCCACTGGTAAAGCATACAGAATGGACTCACCAAAGTCTCCTTGCACAATTTGACTAAGCCAACGCATATATTGTTGCCACCAAGGGTCATTGAGACCTAACTGCTCTCGTATCTGTGCAACTACAACTGGATCTGGTGTAGCCCCTACAAGATTAAACTTCATCGACACGGGATCAATAGGAGATAATTTTATCAATACAAATGTACCGATGGTAACAACAAATAAAATACCTACAATACTCGCCAAACGCTGTAGTATTAATCGATACAACACATCACCTGCCTTCTTTATCACAAAATAGCTATATTTATATTTTAACAATGGTTCAAATTTTTATATATACCCATATAGGTATATCAGAATGATTCTCATTATGAAATTTTAACATATATACCAAAACGGCTCCTCATCAATCATAGAGGAGCCGTTTTACTTAACAATATATTTGTGAAAGCTTTACTTTTACAGTCTACTCAGGCGTTTATTGTATCCGTTGAAGCATTTTAAAGCTCACAACGATATTAACGAAAATAATCAAAAGTGTTAGGAACGAATAGGCTAATAGCATATAGTTTGCCGACACTGCATCATATATCTGATATGTGCAATATCCAGCTGTGATAATGCCGCTGAGGACACCCGGTATATACTGTCGCAGAAATATACTTTGAAATACATGCCCGATCACGTGATATATATAGGCTATGATTATGGTAATATAAAAATCGAAGCTTTCAAAATATATACTTAATCCCAGTATAATCAACAAAAGTATGAATTCCTGACAGACGATGGCATTGAATCTGAAGGGGGTAAAAGTGGCTGATAAAAATTGTTGTTGCAGTTTTGGATTCCTTCGCATGAATTGTGGAAATAGAAGAATCTCTTCAAATTCGTGCAATATAAAAATGCTTGGGAATAATAAGAAAAAACTATTCAGATCCATAAAACGCCTCCTTTATAAATCCGATTAAGTTTATTATGACGCTCTATAATTATCCCTTTTTCACTTGCACACGCAACACGGTTTTCAATTTTGCGGGCTCCACCTTTCGCGCATCGGACAAATAGATTTCCCGATGCCACTCGTTGTTAGCACGTTGCAAATTATGAGCAGCGCAGAAATCATCTACTTTCATAAATGATTCCGGCTCGTCATCATAAGATCCGACGTGCAATATCTGTACGCAATCTCCATCCTCTATTGATTCAAGACGCACATCCTTAAATCGAGGCAACGATTTTTTCTTAGACACATTAACAATCGCCGCCTCCAACACTTCAGACGTCACAAAATCCGGTTGTCTGATCATCACCCGGTATTGCAGATTATTCTTGTCAAACTGCTTCGTATGCTCAATCTGCTTCCAGAGTGCCTCCAACGGATACACGGTGTAATCAAAGTATCCATCCGGCGTCACGCCTTTTTTCGGCAACATCTTTATCCCGTAGGACAACGAATATAAAGCCTCGATATCATCGGCAAAAGCCGCATGATTAGGATTTCCCACGCCATCTAGCACGAGGAACTTCATGCTCGGCACCGTAACCTGCACCGCCTGCTGCTTCGGACAATACAAATCCTTTTCGTGCTTACGCCATTCATGCTTTACTGCTGTCATAATTAACCCCTCTTTCTGAAAGAAAATATATGATTTCTTTTATGGTAAAGGAGGATTATGAAAGTTGATTAAAGAGACCCTACTAGATTAAATTTCATTGACATGCAATCTAAGGTACATTAAATTCCTTCACATTATGAAAGTTTTGCATACCAATAAAAACGGCCCCTCATATGAGGAGCCGTTCCATATAAAACCCTTACAGTGTCCATGCGAGTGCTTCACTACAGCTCGCATGCCTATCCCATTAGGCCTGGACTTTTATATTATTTTGTATGCTGTTTTGGAGCTACTGTATTAGCAACGATGGCTTTAGCCATGTCACGAGTTACAGGCCGTTCAAAATACATCCCATGAGTTTGTCCGTCTTTTGTCCAACCTATGAGATATACCATTTTATTACCGCCTTTGAAAACAACCTTTGTGCCGTTTACTTTTTCATTAGCTGTTACACGAAAATCGTTATAATCGCCGCTGATATCTTCTTTTATTTCATTGGCTATACGATGGACGATGCGTTTGCCTGCAGCTTGATTACGAGTAGCATCTTCACCAGCTTGGTAAACATAAACCACTTGCAATACATCCTTATCAATAGTACTTACAGATTCAATATTGTAACCTACAGGTAATACCTTAGGCATTTGAGGTGTAATGTTCATATATTTAGCCGCTTCATCTACAGTAGAAAACTCATGAAACGGACTTGGCATACCAACCGTTGGCGCTTCTTGTTGAGCTACCACAGATTTAGGTTGATCTGGTTTTACATCAAGAGTACCTTGAGCACCAACAACAGTATAAGAACCTACACATGCACAAGCAACTGCCATCAATACAAATTTCTTCAACATTAATATAATCTCCGCTCTCTTACAAATACATCTGTACAAACACAACACATGTATTAAGAATATTATAATATAAAAATACATTTTATAAAATATTCTTTATCAAAACTTTTTTATAATTATATCCTAAATGATAGGGAATTTCAAGTAGTTATTTCTTATATAAAGCCTTGAGTTCTATATTAGCTACTATACAAATCTATATTCCAAATGGATAGTGAGACGCTAACAAGAAGTATCTATTTCTATATATAATCCATTCCTATCTACTATTTGGCAGTAGCTAGGTAATTAAATTTTGGCCCGCTGAGCTTAAACTCGAAGCTAGTCAAATCCACCTCGCCAACACATGCATCGCTATCATAAAGGGTAAGCAAAAAGTCTGCAGTCTGTTCACTGCTATGATACTTTTCAAATGAAGCATCGTAATCAAATCCATTTTTACCTGAAGCTACATCACAAAACTCGCTTTTAGTAGCCGCAGGCGCTAAGATTTTAGCCTGCATGTTAGCATCCGTATCCTGTACAAGCTCATGATACAAGCCCTCTGTGAAAGCACTTACAAAAAATTTTGTTCCACAATACGGTACTACGCCGGGCGCTAAAAAATAGCCACCCACGGAGGAAACATTTATCAACTGTGTTTGTTTACATTTATAATCTCGCACGAATAAACTAGAAAGTATCGCAAGTGCAGTTACATTTAAATCTATCATTTTTACCATTTTTTGAATATCATGATTCCCCATGAATCCAAAATCGCCAAAGCCTGCATTATTGATAAGAGCCTTTAACTCATAGCTTTTAAGGTCATCCCAAAGTGCTAAAACATTTTCGCTACGCGAGAGATCACAAGGTTTTACAATAACGTCCGAATCAGGCGAAATGTTAGCAATCTCGTCTTTCAAATTTTCTAATAATTCTGCTCTCCGTGCAATAACGATTAAATTTTCTCCACGACGTGCAAAAGCTTTTGCCGTAGCTGCTCCTATGCCTGAACTTGCTCCTGTAATAACGATATATTTTTTCATTTTTTTGCCTTTCCTTTATAAATAAGAGTATCCGGCTTTATTGCACTTGCTTTGCCTCCTTAGTTAACATACGAGACCTTTACTCAGCTTCACATTAAATCATAGGATGTCTTATTTCTTATGCACCATAAACCCAGCTGCTTGTTGGTTCGCCATGATTGTGACATCAGAAATTTGCAAGCGTTTAGGTTGGTTTGTTACATATAGCACAACATCCGCCACATCCTCAGGTTGGATCGCATCAATGCCTGCATAGACAGCTTTAGCTCTTTCCGCATCACCGTGAAAGCGAACTTCACTAAATGGAGTCTCTACGATGCCCGGTTGAATGGTTGTGACCTTAATATCCGTTGCAATCGTATCCATGCGAATACCGTCGCTCAACGTCTTAACGGCCGCCTTTGTAGCACAGTAAACAGCACCACCTGGATATGCATAAATACCAGCGGTAGAGCCCATATTCACAATATGACCTGCATTTTTATCGATCATATAAGGTAGTACGGCTTTTGTTACATATAAAAGACCTTTCACATTCGTATCGATCATGGTCACCGCATCATCGACAGCACTATCTTGGAAAGGATCTAAACCTTGCGCAAGACCTGCGTTATTTACGAGGACATCAACGCCACCAAAAGCCTCAATTGCTGCTGGAACCTTGCTTTCAACATCCTCACGACTACGCACATCAAGAACCAACGTCTCAACGCGCACGCCGTATTCCTTAGACAAACGAGCCTGTACCTCAGCCAACACCTCAGCACGGCGGCCGGAAATCAAAACATTATCACCATACTTTGCATACGCCTCAGCAATACAAAGACCAATACCAGACGTTGCACCAGTAACAAAAACATTACGAGCCATAAAAACCTCCTTATCAATCCGAACTATATCTATATCCTAATTATACCACTTTAATACGTAATGGACTCTAGGCTACTACGCGTACCACACTCTCCTACTCCCCAAAATGACATATTGACGCATTTTAAGGTAAAACGCATAGAAATGAAAAAGGATTACCGTTCTGGAAGCGACTTTCCCTTTGTATAAATAATATGTCGGAGCATTTGTTTATAATACACTAATATTTGAGCTCTACAGCAGCAGTAAGCCAAATAGGGATACCTATTCGAAGCCGCCTTGGGCGCATTTCCCTTCTCTCTAAAATGATATGTCGGCGCAGGTGGTATTTAAAAGAACACATAAAGTGGCATATGGATTAAGGAATATGATAATAAAAAGAGGATACCCTTTCTGAAACCGACTTAGCTCGCTTTGGAGGCTTTCGGGAAGGGTATCCTCTTTCCTTATTGTATTACAATTCTAATGCCACTTTATGCACATCTTTTATTTCAAATGCGCCAACATATCATTTAAAACTTCCATGCAATCCCCCACTATCCCATAGTTAGCGTGTTGGAAGATTTCTGCATTTGGATCGTTGTTGATAGCCACGATTGTGTCAGCCCCAGAGATACCGCTCACGTGTTGAATAGCACCGGAGATACCGAATGCCAAGTATAGTTTAGGGCTTACAGTTTTACCTGTTTGGCCTACTTGGTATGGCAATTCAATCCAACCTTTTTCAACGAGAGGACGTGTAGCACCTACAACGCCGCCGATAGCATCGGCAAGTTCGTAAAGCTTATCAAAGTTTTCTTTGGAACCCATGCCACGACCACCGGCTACGATGATATCCGCTTCTTGAATGTTGTACCCAGCTTTGCTGAACGGAATGAAGTCAAGACGCTTCATACGAATATCTTCAGGTTTAAGGTCAAATGCTTCAATTTGAATGCGTCCCCAACTATCTGCAATGCGTTCAGGCTTTTTAAATACATTAGGACGGACAGAACCCATTTGTGGGCGATGATTTGGGGAAATAATTTCAGCTAAAATATTTCCCCCCAAGGCAGGGCGTGTCCATTCTACAAGGCCTTCCTCAGTATCTACTGTCAAAATGGTACAGTCAGCTACGACGCCGTTTTTCATGCGACCAGACATACGAGGTGCTAGGTCACGACCATTATTTGTTGCACCAATCAAAAGAATATTAGGCTTATGATCTTCAAAGAAGTCCGTCAAAACCTTTGTATAGCCGTCCGTTGTATAGTATTTCAAAAGAGGGCTTTCAAAAACGTGAACAATATCGGCACCATGTGCTACAAGTTCCTCCGCCTCGGATTGAACATTCTCACCAAGCAGCATAACTTGAACGAGTTGACCCAATTCCTTGGCAATACGGCGAGCTTGACCGATAAGTTCGTACGTAACCGGATGCACTACGTCATCGATGGTATCTGCTACGACAAAGACGTCTCTATATTCATCAAAATTTGTCACTCCCATTATCGATCACCTCCTTTGGAACCTTCTTCACCTTTAACAGCTGCTAAAACCTTAAACTCACTGGAGGATACACTTTCAACTGTGGCAGCCCGCTGCACAGGATCTTTTACATCTACGCCCTCATCATTGGTATCTACAGGCTCTTCAACCAGTTCTTCGCTAGGCACTAATAGATGAGAAAACTTTTCTGGCTTGATATTATAAGCCAATTCAAGAATTTTCTTAGCCCCTTCATCCACGGATGAAAGCATTTCTACCTTGCCTCGAAGCGGTGGTTGGTATACCTTGCGCACACGTGTAGGAGAGCCATTGAGACCAATACGGCTTTCATCAATATGCGGCATATCTCGCAATGTAATATGTGTAATCGTATACCGTTTAGCGTAAATCGAGCTCCAAAGACCGGGTTGGCGAGGTTCATTGAGTTCAGCCGTAGCCGTTACCAATAAAGGTAATGGAACTTCCACAATTTCGTAACCATTTTCATGTTCTCGTTTTACAATCGCTTTTTGGGCTGCTTGATCTACGGATAATTCACAAGCATAGGTAGCTTGCGCCATGCCCAATTCCTCAGCAATTTGAGGCCCTACCTGAGCCGTATCACCATCGATAGCCTGCTTGCCGCAGAAAATGATTTGGAATTCACGATTCATGGTACGTTGAATATGACGAATGGCTGAGGCAATTGTATAGCTTGTCGCCAATGTGTCTGCACCGCCAAAAGCACGGTCTGTAATGAGCACCGCATCATCCGCACCGAGGGATAAACACTCGCGAAGTGCCGCCTCGGCTTGAGGAGGCCCCATAGTGACAACGGTTACACGGCTATCTTCATATTGATCTTTTACCGCAAGAGCTGCCTCTAACGCATGCATATCATAAGGGTTTACAATACTAGGCAGACCTGTGCGGATGAGATTATTCGTTTCTGGATCCAGCTTAATCTCAGATGTATCTGGAACCTGTTTGATACATACTAATAACTCCATACACTCACCCCTGTCTAAATTCTACGCCCTTAGCGTTACGCGGATATTTCCAAGTTTTTACGATGGTTTCGCCACAGAGAACACGGCAGGTACCGCATTCAAGGCAACCAGCGAAATCAAAGGCTAAATCGCCATTCTCTTGTAATGTATATAAACCAGCAGGACAGCCATTTACGAGTTTCATTTTCTCTTCCAGATCAAAGCCAGCGCCATCCACAATGATATGAGGAGACGTTTCATCTACATAGTATTTATTGGCGCCCAAGCGCTCTTCTAATTTCATAGGGAACGCACCCCTTTCCAAGCATCACGAATCAAGGTAACTAAACCTACATCACTTACACTACTCATCAATTTTTTCATCATTGGTACTGCCCCATCACCGTTTACAGTGAATACATCGCGCATCACATTATTCACAAGAGCTGGATACTCTTTGAATATACGAGGGTTGGATGCGAGGAAGGCAGGCATATTTTTATAAAGCTTCATGTCCTTATATAGCCAAGAATTCTTGATTTGACGTTCATACAATTTAGCAACGCGTTCCATATTTTCATCGCGCAAGGCTACGTTAACCGCATCGGCTGCACACATGCCAGATTCGATGGCAAGGTCCATCCCACGAATGGTATACCCCAAGTTCATACACATGCGCGCCGCATCACCAACGATAACATACCCATTACCGCCCAACTTAGGCAGCGCTTTGAACCCGCCTTCTGGCACGAGATGCGCACTATGCTCCTTCAATTGTCCATTTTTTAATAGTGGTGCGATTCTTGGATGGCTTGTGAAAGCTAACAGCATATCATCTACCGATTTAGTAGCTTTGCCGATATCTTCAAGGCCTACAACCATACCTACAGAAAGGCTATCTTTATTCGTATAAATAAATCCACCACCTAATAGGCCATCGGTCATATCGCCCAATGTAAGCCACGCCATCCCCTCATCGCCAGATAGCATAAGGCGATTTTCAAGATCCTCTTTTTTGAGTTTATATACCTCTTTTACCCCTACAGCCATTGTTCTTGGATCTGTAGGGCCTGTAAGACCAGCCTGTTCCAATAATAATGTATTAGAACCTTCTGCGATAACAACTAGTTTTGCATATACTTCATCATCGTGACAACGAACCCCTATTACGCGGCGATGTTTTCCTTCACCTTCGGTAATAAGCTCTGTTACCTGTACATTAGATACGAGGAGAGCCCCTTTTTTCTCTGCCTCTTCTGCTAGCCATTTATCAAATTTAGCACGCAATACTACGTAGGATTCTTCATTAGGTTCACCATCTTCGTAACTATACTCGATGGTGGTCATTTCATTACCTGTACCAATAGAAATGCGCTCTTTTGTTACCTTTCGTTCCAACGGCGCACGGTCTCTAAAGTCCGGTACAAGACGCTCCAAAGAATGTGTATAGATGCGTCCACCCATCATATTTTTAGCACCTGGTGCGGTCCCACGTTCGATAAGTAAAACTTTTACCCTCTGCTCCGCAAGGCGTAATGCTGCCGCAGAACCCGCTGGCCCTGCGCCAACAACGATAACATCAAATGTTTCATTGCGATCAATTGCCATATACTCAGCTCCTTTAAATGAAAGCTTAGACTTACATAAGTTCATATAGTATATATATTTCTCTATTTAGAACCAAAATACCTTTAAAAATTATCACAGAAAGATGAATATATTCTATATTTTTCAGGAATATATTATAAAAGTCTCTACAGGTTGTATATATACTCATTATATATTAATACTAATGTATACTTTCCCTTCTAAATAAGTGCAATAAAATTCATCAATTCGTGAAATTTATAAGTAAGTCTAGCTTTCACGGTGAAAGTAGCGTATGATAAAAGTAGCAAAAACCCTATACGGAGCAAGACGCGTATAATACGACCGCATAATGCAAGTCCACGGTCAAGGTTGGGAACTCGTTATTTTTTAATTAAGAGGAGGCCCTATGGACCCGTTAAAAATCTTGAAAGCATTATCCAATCCGCATCGGTTAGATATTATATTGTGGCTAAAACACCCAGAGAAAGAATTCGGTGTACAAGTACACGCTAATACGCTTATCGACTTTCCATATAGTGTAAGCGTTAAGAGTATACAAAAGCGCTGCGGTGTATCGCAATCTTCTATTTCTACATTTATGAGCATCTTAGAGAATGCTGAACTTGTAGAATCGCGTAAAATCGACCAATATACCTATTTCCGTCGCAACGAAGAGGTTATTCACGAATTTGGCGAATGGTACAACAAAGAAGTATCCATACAGTCTGACGAAATTGACAAATTATTAGAAACGGTTATCTTAGAAGACACTTCATATCCATCAATTGATGAAAGCTCCATACCTAGCGAGCAACTGGCAGTCGAAATACGTACTAAGGGACCGCAGCATGATAAAGAAAGTAAATAAAAGCCCTTCCCTACTTACCATATCTAGGGAAAAACGAAAAGAGCTATAATATTCAAAATTATAGCTCTTTTTTATGTGATACTATACCACTTATAGTATATATACAGCTCATAACTTAAAAAGAGTGCCTTCCCATTTGGGAGGGCACTCTTTACTTTTATACATTTCGTTGTGCTTCGTAAGCTCTGAATAGTTTAGATAATAATTCAGGAGCCAAGCGCAATAAATCTGGGTTTTCACAGAAAGACACACGCAATTGTGTTTTACCAGGGTTATTATCGCCATTTTTACCGCTATAGAAGCCATTGAGCGGCGCCATGAGGAGTGTATATTCCTTGCCATCATCAAGGCTTACTGCACCGTGTTCGGCACACCAAGAAGCAAATTCTACACCATCAAAGCCAGGTTTTGCAACCTTTCTCACGTCGATTACAAAGTAAATAGACGCTTCAGGGCGAGACACGATAAAGTCCGGTTCTGCCTCTTTAAAACCTTTGTGGAGTTCAAAGATCATTTGACGATAGTAGTCGCGTTGTTGCTCATACCAGTTGTGCAATTGCGCGTAGGACTCATGTTTCAATGCGCCAAAGATATATTGGCCCAATGTATTAGCGCTGAGGTTTGCCGTATATTCCGCAACAGATTTTTCATAACATAATTTATTATCCGTAATGATAGCTCCAATGCGAAGGCCACACGCATTCCAAACCTTACTAGCTGTTTCAAGGCTAATACGGCGGCCTTCGATGCCAGGCACATCTTTATCGGTTAAAGCCCAAATACTAGATGTTTCTTTCCCCTTTTCATAAGCCAATTCGCGGTACGCTTCGTCAGAGATAATCCACAAATTATGTTTAACGCACAATTTTGTATATTCAATGAGCGTTTCTTTGCTAAACAATTGACCAGTCGGATTGTCATAAGGAATGATGAGCAACGCACCAGGTTTTGTGTCGATAATGCGCTTCTCTACAGTCTCTACGGACGGCAATTCAAACTCACCATTTTCATTAAGCTCCCGCTCTACAGTAACCGTTTTACGGCCTATGCGAAGACCTACTGCATCATAGTTTGTATAAGAAGGGTTGAACATCAAGAGAGGGCGTTCCTCTTCGCCTGCACCACCACATACGCCGAGCATGATGATTTCCATCGCCATGGATGCACCGTCTGTTACGAGTACATCGAGGCCTGTTGTATCAAAACCTTGACTGCGCAAAATATGTAGAAATGCTTCACGGCATTCATCAGTGCCCGTAGTTGGTACGTATGGCACAATGCCATTGTGGAACGGACTATTAACACCACCCAAATCAAACAACCTACGCTGCATGGCGGGATGCATAGGACGCATTACATTGCCAATAGAACCATTCACCAAGATAGGTGGGTTCTTACGTTCCAAGAATTTAATTTGTCCTAGGCGAATGCCAGACGGCTTGCGAGCCATCATATACGGCGATAATTCTGGTTGTTTCATTTCGATCCAACTCCTCTAAAAATCAACCTTCTCCATGGGAAGGTTTTGATAACTGTGAAAGTAACAAAACATTTACTATACAAGCAAATATATGTGTACATCACAAAACATAAACTATGAATACCTATAGATAGATACATAATATTATAGAGCTTTTACTATAGAAAATCTATAGTTTTATAACATATACTTATTTACCTATACCTAATTTATCGGTTATTGAAAATAACTCTCATGGTGCTTAGTGCGGTCTCAATATATCATCAAAAATTATAATAAAAATGAAAGAGCCCCATAAGAGGCTCTTTCACCATGATATAGATTACATTTTGAAGCTATACAAATAACTATGATGTAATTGTCAATTATTAGTATAGCTTTATAATCGAACGATTACAGTAGTTATATCTATTAGCCATTGCAGTAGTTATATCTATTAGATAGTCACTTCTACACCTAGACGGAAGTTGCGACCTTGACCTGGCCACCAGTCACCAGGGTTACCCCAACGAACGCTAGATTGTTCCGCATAGTATGTATCAAAGATATTATTGATACGACCAAATACAGTAACATTTTCGCGTACCCGATAGTTAGCGCTGATATCAGCCAACCAGTATGTTTTACGTGGAAATACATTATCTGCTGTACCAGGACGATTGATAATACCACGAATATCCAAATGAGCATCCCATTTAGCATCGTTGTAATCAAGGCCTGCGTTAACAGCATGTTTTGGTACATATCCATCACGGTTTGCTTTGCGAGTTGGTGTTGCATCGATATGAGTATACGTATAGCCAAGACGTGCGGACAAGTGATTAGTCAATTGTTTACGCACATCCGCATTGATGCCACGAGCTTTTTCAGTGTCAAAATTGCGATATTGACCTGTGAAGTTTGCCGGATCAGTCATAACCCAACCGATCTTATCCTTTGTACTACGGCTAAAGAAGCTGAGATTACCATTCCAAGTTTTACCGAATTTATGGTGTACACCTAAATCAAATTCATGACCTGTTTCAGGTTTCAAGTTGCGGTTGCCATTGAAACCATCAAATAATTGGTATGGTGTAGGTGCCAAGAAGTACTCTTTATACGCAGCATACACATTTGTCTTCTCATTTACATCATAGCCAAGGCTGATGGATGGAGATGTATGTGTACCGAAAGCAGAATGATGGTCTACACGGATACCAGGCGTTACAGTCCACTTAGGAGCGAATTTCCATTCATCTTGAATGAAGTAAGACGCATTCGTAAGCTTCACGCCACCCATGTTAACCACTTTATCTTGACGCCAGTCGAAGCCGCCTACAACGGTATGGTCTTTTGCTTTATACGTAACTTGATCGCCGATACCACGAGTCTTCACATCTGTTAAGTACCCATCGTATGTTGTTTTGTAGTGATTGTTCATCAAGTATAATTGATGGCTCCAACGATTGCTGATTTTGTTGTTCCAAATAGCGCGTAAGGAGTCATTTGCTTCATTACCATAACGAATGTGATTAAGGGCACCCAAATGGTCGGAGTACATTACATCACCACGATATGTGTCGTAAGATATTTTTACATCGTTCTTATCATTGATTGTATTGCCCACCATGAAGGATGCAGTATGGCTGTTGCCATGTTGAGGAATGCGCACGCCATGACCATCTTTGTAGGAGCCAATGATATCTTTTTGTACGCCTACACGCCAGTACCAATCTTTTTTGCTACCTTCGTTTGTAATAGCGTATTGTTCTAAATCATTGCTGCCTCCCATCACACGAAGTTTAGTTTGTACCCCTTGCTCAGGTTTTGCAGTGATTACGTTTACTACACCACCGATGGCACCGGAACCATACAATGTAGAGCCTGCACCACGTTGGACTTCAATGCGGTCAATGCTAGACATATCTTTCAAAATAGTCATCGGCGGATTCACACCTGCTGCGCCCATATTGATGCCATCTACCAAATACAATACTTGGTCAGACCCATTGATGCGGAATGCATTGGAGTTCGTGTAACCTACGCCACCACCATACGTATTAATATCTACGCCCGGTACGATGTTCAAGGCTTCGTTCATATTCGTAGCATGGCGCTCACGAATATCGTCACCTGTTACTACGCCTACACTAGCTGGCACTTCTGAAAGTTGTTGTTCACTACGAGTTGCGGTAACAACAATGGTATGCGCTTCTTTCGCATCACCAGCTTCAACAGCTAATACATTAGGAGCACTCAAAGTGCTACCAAATACGAGGGCTAACCCTACGTATAGGGATAATCGTTGCATTCTTGATACTTTCATAAAAACCTCCACACACACTAAATTACTTGCTATATATATTTTGTGCCATAGAAACCATTGCGCGGGTCATAAATTGGGAATAAGTCATGACCTGCGATGAATCTACGAAGAACACACGGCGATTGGCGATGGCCTTAACCCCTTGCAAAGCAGGATCAGAATAGAGTTGTTCTGCCGTTGCTGGCGTAGTACCATCAGAAGTATAAGCCACCGATGGGATGATAATAATATCCGGATTCGCTTTAATTAAATCCTCTCGCGTTCCATTATCAAAAGGTCCTAAGCCTAATTGAGCCGCCGCATTGGTAACCTTCAGATATTTAGTCATATCATCAAAGGTTGATCCCTTGCCGCCGGTTAAACCAAATTGCGTATAAAATGCCACTACAGGGCGTTCACCGGTATGTTTATTTGCTAATTCTTCGACAGTTTTCAAATCTGCATCCATACTAGCAATCATCTTTTCATCAGAAGCATGTAAAAGTCCAGCAATTTCATGGATAACTGCTTTTGCTTCCTCTACCGTAGTCGGAGTCTTATAGACGTAAACAGGAATTTGCATATTTCGCATTTCCCCAATCGCATCTGGAGACATCCAGTTTGGAACTAACACTAAATCAGGTTGTACAGATAGCATGGATTCAGCAGTTGCTTTCACATGTTTCTCAACCTTGGCAGACTCGTCAGGCACATTGTTAGGTACCGTGCCAACAGCTGCCACTCGGCTCGGATCAACCAAAGATAACACGATATCCTCTGTGCTCGCAGCGACGGGAACGATGCGCTTCGGCTCGTTAGGCACCGTAACGGCTACCCCTGTACCATCCGTAACTTGATGTGTGGTGCCCGTAGTCCCCGTCTGCGTAGGACCACAGCCGACCACCAGAAGTACCATCATTAATATGGTACATATAATAGATATTCTTTGTTTCATATTAACGACCTTCTATAACACCTTCCATTGAAATATATAGAGACTGCAATTCCTCCAGCATATCTGGAGCTGCATACCAATAGCCACGTTGAGCGGCTTCTAACAAAATTTCTGCAATGCGCTGTAAGGCCCAAGGGTTTACATTGCGCATCCAGTCTTGCACCACTTTGTCTAAGGCATATTTGTTAGCATACCCCTCATAAACCCAGTCAGGCACCACATCACTGGTAACATCCCAGCCAAAACTATGAGAAACCACATTAGACATATCCGATGCCCCTTTGTAGCCATGGTTCATCATGGCCTGAATGAATTTCGGATTCTGCGTTTCCCCTTGTACAACGCGGCGAAACTCATCCGATAAGGACCGCATCACGACGCGGCTGCGATCTGTACTATCCCCCACATAGGCACGAGGGGCACTACCTTTTGCATTTCGCACCGCCGCAATGAGACCACCATGATAGCTGTAATAATCATCAGCACTCAAAATGTGCGTTTCCCGATTATCTTCGTTCTTAATGGTTACATCCATCGTAGTTAATCGCCGTTGGAATAGCCTCATATCCTGAGGAATGTCCTCATGCAGGTGAAAGCTACTCCACTTGCTGTAAACTTGTGCAATGTCGCTTAAGGACTCCCAATTTTTCCCTTCAATCAGGGCACCCACACCCGTGCCATAGGCTTGTGGTGGGTCGCCAAAGATACGAAGGCGCGCCTTTTTAGTGGCTAGCATAGGATCTTCACCTTGTTCAACAAGCCAATCCACATCATCATGAATATGCTTTTTCACGTAGTTGTCTTCCAAGGACTCATCTAATTCTGCTACCATTTCAACTGCCTTGTCGAGCCAACTAATGGCAGTAGGCATCATATCTCGAATAAGACCACTGATGCGGCCCATCACGTCGATACGAGGGCGTTGTAATTCATCTAGCGGAATAACCTCGAGACCTGAAATACGACCGTTAGATTGCCATTTAGGACGAACCCCCAACAAGTAGAGGAATTCACCTAAACACTGACCATGACTTCTAGAGTTGCTACTAGCCCATAAGATAATCCCTATCGTCTCGGGATAGCGCTGTTCATTTAAAATATAATCAGCCATAACTTGATCTGCAAGCTCTATACCTAATTGGTAGGCTATCTTTGTAGGCAAGGCTCTTTCATCTAAACCATAAAAGTTACGACCCGTAGGTAATACATCGACTTGACCACTCGATGGGGCTCCACCGGGGCCAGGTTCAACATAGGTTCCTTGTAACGCTTTAGAGATAGAGCTGAGCTCATTTTGGGTTTGACCTAATTTAGGTATATACTCACGAACTATGGCATCTACCAAAGGCTCTAAACTTTGAGGCGCCTTATAATCTGGTTTATGTATAATATTAGACACAAACGCTCGTAATTCCTGCCAAATTCGATCGATAATCACACTATTACGAATTCCGTCATCATTGATTTCGCCAGCATGTTCCTCTAGATACGACCAATTATGCCCTAACTCAGCGGCTAGCGTTTCAAGACCTGATGCAATATCTCCTTGAGGGGTCCGTATGATAGCGGTAATAAATTCTTCTAAATCTGTCCCCTCAGGGCCTTGACCCAAGATATGTAAACCATTGCGCATTTGCATATGTTTCAAATCGCTTAGCTTTTCGTGAACTTCTGTAATTATATCGTCCACCACCATAGTAGGTCCCTTTTTTTCATCGATAAGATGACAGGCCAAGGCCTTTTCGCGAATCACTTCGCCTATATCAGCTACACTCTCAGGATGCTCCTGTTCAAAATGACTATGCTCATCTAGTAAAGCTTCTAGTTCTTCAAATCCATCGTAAAGTCCCGCCGTCGTCATCGGTGGCGACAAGTGGCCCACTAAACAGGCTGAACTACGCCGCTTAGCCTGTATGCCTTCTCCAATGATGGTTGTCCAGTACGGGTAAATATTTGGCAAACTAGAGATGCCGATTTCCGGATAACAACTAGCGCTGAGTCCAGCCCCCTTACCGGGCAGCCATTCTAGAGAGCCATGGGTACCAACATGGATAACTGCATCAGCTTCAAAGACATCGCGCACCCAGTGATAAAACGCTAAGTATTGATGTGGTGGAGGCAAGCAAGGATCGTGATAAATGGCCGATACATTCTCCCCAAATCCACGGGGTGGCTGTACCGTAATCCACAGATTGCCATTAGAGAAACCTGGGATAATCACGTCATCATCGTAGACGAATACATCCCCTGGGGCTTCGCCCCAAGATTTAATCATCGCCACCTGCGTATCTTCCGGCAGCGTAGCAAAATATGCTTTGTAATCATCGCTACTTAACCGACCTTCTGCAGAGGCTAGTAGTTCATCGGTGAGCATGAAGCGGTCATTCGTCATATGAGACGTTACCACATCCATCAAGTCTGCACTTGTTTCTGGCACCGTGTCGATGGTATAACCTTCCGCCTTCATATCTCGCAATAACCGTAGCACCGACTCAGGTGTATCAAGACCTGCGGCAGAGCCAATGTTGGAGTTCTTAGGCGGATAGTTATGTAATATAACGGCCACTTTTCGCTCCGATACAGGGATATGGCGCAATGTAGACCATTTAATAGCTCGTTGTACAATAGCAACGATGCGTTCTTTCACAGGCAAGTACACATAGTGTCCACGCTCATCATAGGTTTGGCATGCCACAACACCGCCTTGAATAACACCATCTAGCTCAGGCTGAGATATAGATAAATTCACGTCTAAAGGTGTTACACCTTGTGGATTCTCGGCCCAGGATTTCTCATCCATGTATATGGTATACCCTTGAACGATAGGTACGTCCTGTAATTTTAACTCCTCCAAGGTTTGAGCCCCTAAGGACTGGAAGGAGAATTTACAAGTGTTGATAAGCACGTCAAAGGGGAATATATCCTTCCCAAAAAGATGGTTCATGGACAATTTCATATTCGGAATGCCTACGCGAGGATTCGAACCGTATTGCCCATAAAAAATAATCGGATTGTACTGATGTTTATAAATTTCTTCAAATAAGGCCTGTTGATAATAAATATCCCCCATAATCCACTCGTCACGGTAAAAGTACACCGCTATAGATGGCCAATCTCGATGCCCTTCGGCATCCATAAACTCATCATAAGTTTCGTAGATATTGCCTTCTCGACCCATAATGGCTTGCCAAGGAATAGGATCTGGCTCTTCCCATTCAGAGGTAGGTTTTGTACTGAAAGCACCATTGATTAAGCGTACATAATTCATGACCCCACTGGTTCGGCGGTAGCTTTCAAGAAGGACCCGTTTATCCTCATCCAAATTGCGATATAAAATATCTGTTTTCTTAGGTTCTACTACATCAATCCAGTATTTAGGATGATGTGCATATAACCAGCGTTCCAGACGTTCTAAGAAGGGCGAGTCTAAACCAACCCCCATATTCGTTACCAGAACTACATCGGCAGCGCGTAAGCGACTTTCAAAGTCAGCATCCCATTGAGGAGGCTTTTTCATATTGCAAAGGTCCACCTCGCCCTGTAAGAGTTCCGGGTAAGTAGCAACAGCTTTTTCTATATATTGGATTTGTTTTCCTAAATTAGAAATATACAGGAGTCGACTCATGATCTACCTCCGCGATACGCGCAAAATACTATCTGACGTAATAGAGTCCATCGCATAATAACTGCCATTCATTAATTTACACAATTCCTTAGCTAAGCCGAGCTTGATAAAGCCCGTTTCCGTATCGATAACGATATAGTCTACTGGCAAGGTCCCTAAAATACGAGCCCATTGTTTCGCCTCTCCTACAGGGTCCTCAGAAGCACCCGAAGTAGCACGACCATCGGTAATACAAATCATTTGAATCCGCTCCGCCGAATGTCTGCGAAGCAATCTATCACACATAGTATAGGCGACTCGTAAACCTTGGGCTAAGGGCGTCTTGCCCCCCGTTGGCAATGTAGCTAACAGTCGTTCTGCTCGCTCTACACTACGGGTGAAAGGCAATAATACCTCTGCGGAGTCCTTGCGAAATACAATGAGTCCCACCGAATCACGGTGAACATAAGAATCACGCAAGAGGCTCAAAATCGCACCTTTTGTCGCCTCCATGCGATGGCGAGCTGCCATAGAGCCACTAGCATCCACTACGAAAAGCTGATACGCACCAATCCTCTTTTCCCGAGCCTTTCGGCGGTAATCTTGAGGTTTTACTACAATAGATAGCCCTTTTAAATCATGACGCTCTGCTTGTGGGTCCATTTGACATAAGCATTCCGATGTAACAGATTGCTCCACTACATTTAATGGGGTATCTACCTGTAATTGTTTTACCCTTTCAACGGCCCGCAATCGTTGATACGGTGCGGCTGCACGCAATGTGTCAATTAAAGCCAAATCCTCTAAAGCCTGTTCATCTTGATACGCTCGAATCATGCGCCCCCTAGTATCCTTTGTTCTAGTCATAAGGCGCCGACCAGAACCTTTACGATACTGACGGTCTACCGTTTTAGAAGATTGCAATTTCCATTGAAAGAACTGGTTAGCTATACGGGCAACAGTATCGGGCAAACATAAAGAAGATATTCCATTAGATGTGTCACTATAAGTATTTATTGAATCAGAAGTTCCCCACTCATTCGCTGTAGACTCTAATGTTTCTGGATGATTGGATGTCCTTGATTTACCATCATCAAAATCCATATCACGTGAGCCGTCATGACCATCGATATTTGAATTATCCAACCCATTAGAGTTTAACTCGTCAGAATGGGATTCATCACGCTTGGAATCTCTAAAATCAGAGTTATTAGAGTCGTCTACATCCGAATCATCCGTTGCTGATTCGGTATTCTCCTGCAACTGGTTTTGGTCACTTGCACTATTAGATGCCTCTCCTTGTGAAGTCTGAGACTCAGGTGTATCATTGCGTTTCATGCGATGAGGCAGTACATAGAGAGCGGCTCGTTCCGCATGAGATGGCTTACAGTAAGAACTACCATCAAGAACTGCCAGTGATTTCATCACTTGTAATAATACATACTCTGCTCCATGACCTACGGTTCGAGCTTGCAATGCATAGGATATAGCCAGTGAAAGCATAGCATCAGGAACAACTATAGATTGAACTTGTTTAGAATCTATTAGGCTCAATAAATCCTCAGATGAAGGCTCAATTTCATCTCGCCTTCGTTGTAACACCTTCACCTTAGATTGTAGTGTAGGTACATCCATAGATACATGCACATCTACGAGTTCCCACTCCACATCATTTAAGGTTCTATCCTCATGGTTTATGGTCAGTATCAGTAGTATTTGACGACGTTTCGCTTCTACCAATAGTGCATGACGGACTTCAGGCGACAGAACGTGAGCATCATCGACAACCCAGCATCGATTACTCGTATCACCTAATAAGCCAGATGCCATAACCATCTTACCCTGTGCAAAGGATGCTTCAAAATCGATGGACTCTTGTAGTTGTGAAGTATCTATATAAACAGGTATCAAACGATATGGAATTTGCCATTTCTCGAGGCACTGACGAAGTACATAGCTTTTACCAACACCGGTACCTCCAGAAATAACAATGGTATGAATCTGGTCGTTTACAAGGCCTATTTTGAGGGCCTCTTGTACAGATGTTTCCATAACTAGCCCTCAAGCACTGCCGATACCACTGTATCAATGCGCTCCTCATCGTAACCTTGTTCTTCAAATGGCAAGCGACGTAAGCGATGTTTTAAAGCTAATCGTGCCGCCACCTTGAGGTCTTCCGCTGTAATTTGGTTGCGACTGTGAAAGGCTGCATGAGCACGAGCCGTATGCATCATCGTAATGTCTGGGCGATGTCCATCAACGCCGACACCTATGCTGATACTCGCTATTTGCAACAACACATCATCAGATGGGATGATGCCTGGCAATACTTCACGAGCTTGTAATAAACGTTCGTGCAGGCTACGTTCTGATTCCTTGTAAGACGCTACAAAGCTTTCAGCATTGTCGCCAAAGGCGAGGCGACGCTTGATTACCTCCATACGTTGTGCCGGGTCCTGTTCTCCATAGACCATAACAGATAGTCCGAAACGGTCTAACAGCTGAGGTCTAAGGTCGCCTTCTTCAGGATTCATCGTTCCTACGAGGATAAAACGAGATGGATGAGAGTGGCTCACCCCTTCCCGTTCTACCGTATTCACCCCCATAGCTGCCACGTCTAACAAAATATCTACAATGTGGTCATCTAATAGATTAACCTCATCTACGTAGAGAATATTTTGATGGGCTGCATGTAAAATATCCGGTTCAAAGGCTTTTACCCCCTCTTGTAATGCCTTTTCCAAATTTATGGATCCTACAACACGATCTTCCGTAGCATTGATAGGTAGCTCAACAACAGACATCGCTGATGCGCCTGTTTCCATAGGAGGTAACAGATTCGCTAACGCACGTACAGCCGTAGACTTTGCAGTGCCCTTTTCGCCTTCAATTAACACACCGCCGATTGATGGGTTTATGGCATTGAGCAACAAGGCCAATTTCATTTCATCTTGACCAACAATAGCAGTAAATGGATATAGCATACACCTAACCTCACTCAGATTCGCAATACAAAATAATCACCATACATAATAAATCAATAACCCCTAGGAAAACGCTAAGTATCGTAATCCATTCTAACTATTTCAGATTTGGATCAATAGACATTTCTGAAGTAACTTCGGTTTGTTTGAAGTCATCAATCTTTGTAGTTCCTTTTGGGAATACAAAGATACGTTGTTGTTTAAAGTACGGATCGTCATAGACCGCAGCCGATAAACGGAACGCATTTCGTAAATTTTCTGCCGTCAATACATCTCGAGGTGCACCTACATCAACGATGTGACCATCACTCACCAAAACGAGTTTGGTGCAATATTTGGCAGCTAACTCTAAGTCATGAACGACGATTAAAATCGTTTTGCCTTCGTCACATAATCGGCGGCCTTCATGGAAAATATCGTCAGCATACACTAAATCGAGCGCAGCCGTCGGCTCATCTAGTAATAAGACCTCTGTTTGTTGAGCTAATGCCTTTGCTAAGAATACCCGTTGTCGCTCACCGCCACTCAGGTTTTGTACGGAGCGATTACGCAGATGATAAACACCGACCTCTTTCATAGCCTGTTCAACGATAACCTTATCTTCTGGTCCCTCTTGTTGCCACCATTTAAGATACGGATAACGAGCGGTCATCACAATATCGATGGCTTCATAATCGAAGGAAACATTTACGGACTGTTGCATATACGCCACATGATGAGCGATTTCCTTGTCGCTCAAAGAAGCGATGCTTTTACCATCCCACAAAACATCGCCACCAGACGTAGGATAGAGACCACGCAAGGTTTTTAATAACGTCGTTTTACCAGAACCATTAGGCCCGATAATGCCGACAAACTCACCCCTATCAATAGAAAAGGACGCATCCTTTAGAATGGTGGTTTCCCCTAATGTGACGGATAGAGATTGAACATCTAGTTTCATTAGGCCCCTCCTTTACTACGCAAGCGATGAAGTAAATAAAGAAAATACGGTGCCCCTAAGAGAGCCGTCATAATACCAACGCGAATCTCAATTGGTTGAGCAATGACGCGGCCTAATGTATCGCAGAATACGAGGAATAAGGCACCTCCAACAGCCGCCATAGGCAATAGTATTCGATGATCCGGCCCAACCAAAAGCCGTACAATATGAGGTACTACAAGACCTACAAAGCCGATGGATCCGCTGACACATACAGCGGTAGCTGTAACTACGGATGCTAGAAATAGGAATACCATGCGATATGCCATAACAGGCAAGCCTAAGGCACGCGCCTCTGTATCACCCAGAACGAGCACATTCAAGTGACGACCGAGCATCATCAATATAACGCTGCCCGTCATGATAGGACCCACGGCGAGCAAAACGTGATCCCAACGGCGGAAATCTAGGCCCCCCACCATCCAGAATAAGAATTCACGCAACCGGTACTCATTGATCATGGTCAAGATGCCCGATGTAAAAGCGCCGAGCAGCATACTAACAGCTACACCCGCCAGCAACAAGGTTGTGGTATCGAGCTTGTTATTACGCCAAGTTAACAAAATAGTAATTCCAACGGATACAAAGGCCCCTACGAAGGCAAAAGCAGGCATGTAAAACATACTAAGGGATGTTACGCCAAGAGCAATGGCGATAACCGCACCGAGAGATGCCCCAGCGGATACGCCCATAATACCTGGATCTGCCAATGGATTGGAGAATACCCCTTGCATAACCGCACCAGCCAATGCCAAGGCGCCTCCCACGAGAAGTCCAATGATAAGGCGTGGCATGCGGATATACCACAGTACAGCCTCTTGTTCAGCCGTAATGGGCTCCGTGAAGCTCACAGGTATGCCCATGCCATTTAAAATACTTTGCACGCCCCCTCCGATAGGGATCATAATGGTCCCTACATGGAGTGCCAATAAACTCACAATACATAGCAATACCCCAATCAGAGTTATGGCCATGATGCGTTGTTTCTGTCTAGTCATGAGAATTCCTTTCTAATTGAGGATACACAGTATGCATAATGGCTAGCATCGCTTCACCAATATGCTGATTCATTGTATACAGGTACGCTGCTGGTAAGGGTTTAACTCGATTTTCCTTAATAGCAGGTAGATTTTGAAAGGCCGGATTCTTTAAATATCTATCCGCCAAATTTTTGTCCATTCCCTTATAGGATGGAATAAAAATATAGTCTGGGTTCATGGCTAGCACACGCTCCTCCCCAAAAGGTATTCGTGGTGGTAAACCAATTCGATCAGGTGCATTATAGATGCTCATATAGTGACACATATCATCAAAAAGGCTTCCTGTGCCCGTGTATCCGTCCATAGATGACACAAAGAGAACCGTCTTGCGCTGCTCAAGTGGAATAGATTCCGCTAGGTGCTTTATTTCATCTATTTCACGGTGAATCTTCCGATTGTAAAAGCTACCCTTTTCATCTTCCCCGATAATATGAGCAATCTCCATCACATTCTGAATCACTCCGTCCACCGTAGAAGGAGTAGGTACCACAACAGTGGCTATACCCATGTGCCGTAAACCATAGATAACATCAGCCGATATATAATCTGGCGCTATAACGAGATCCGGTTTCAAGGCTATAATTTTCTCCAAAGGATACGAGCTCAACACAGGTTTTACCAACTTTGCGCGCTTTGCCTCTAGCGAATATTCCTCATAGGTAGACAATTTATTAATGCCTGCTAAACGCTCTGGTTCTATAAGTCCTAATAAAATTGTGTCGACCGCAGAAGACAGTGATAAAATCCGTTTTGGATGCTCTGGAACAGCAACTTGAACGCCATCATGACTGTCAACATAACGAGTATATGGCGTTACATTTGCCTCCGATTGAGGTCCACAACCCGCTATACATACACAAAGGAGTATCATCAAACATATGAAAAATCCAATTTTCTTGTTCATGATGATACTCCTTGTATAGTTCTAATTAGTGATTACATAAAGACTAGAATTTTTGAGTATAGCTGAGTTGGTAATTAAATGGTTCATCCCAGTATTCCCAGTCGCCGTTGGAAATAACATTATGACGGTTTAACAAGTTACGTGCATCTAGCCGCAAGGATGAGTTTTCATTGAACTGATAGCCTACGTATGCATTCCAAGCTATAAGATTTGGGTTTGTACCGCCATCGCGGTTCTTCATCCGTTTTGTGACAAAGTTGATGCTACTACCTGCAGTCCAGGTTGAGCTATTGTAATGGATACCCCCTGTAAATTGCAATTTAGGGTTAGCTTGTTTCCAATAGGTCTTATCGATTTCTCGTTGTTTTGGATTAGAATACGATGCACCCACAGTCATTTTTAAGTGATCTGTTAATTTACGACCATATTGGGCTTCGATACCGACATTTCTATAGCGACCACCATTTACGCGAATCGTGTTTTTACCATTGCTATCCGGTTTCCAAGAGAAGAAGTTTTTAAAGTCCATATAGAAGAGCGCTACTTTCCAGCTATCTTTGTTAGTAATGTGTTTATAGCCTAATTCGTAATTCCAACCTTCTTCAGGTTTCAAATTACGTCCACTAACAGAGGCATAGCCTTTATTAATTTTCTTGAAAGTATCGCTTAAGTTCGGCATTCTAAAGGCTTTACCAACATTTATGTACATGGATGATTCCTTGTTGATACGATGTTGTAATTGGAACTGTGGAATTAATACGCGCTGATTTTTTACAGGATCTTTAATATCCGAATAACGCAAGCCTAAAATACTAGTCCATTTAGGATTGATTTGATAGGAGTATGTACCATAAATGGCATAACTATTGCGATGTGGATTTCCATAGTATGGACCAGATTTAGTGCGATATGTTTCTCGTTTACCAAGTACACCTGCAATGAAATAATCCTTACCACCGCGGAAGTCCCATTCATGTTGCACATCGAAACCATATTGTCGAGCAATATAGTTGTTATCACTCAACGTATATGTCTTTTTACTATGTATGCGACTTTTACCATACAAATCTCTATCATTGTAGAAGATTGTACCTGTAGTATTGCCATCTTTATAAACTAAAGACGCATTATTTTTAGTATCTTTATAAGCATATGTTGTAGAGTGAAGCTTTTGCTTAATAGGATTCGTTTCCGTACTCAACTGTCCAAAGGAAGAATTACCTTCAAAACGGCTAAAGTTCAAAGTCAACTTATCATTTAATTTACCGCTCATAAATACACCTAAGGAATTCCCTTTGTTACGAGCTGTATAATATTCATAGCCTCTAGCATAAGCACCGATATCGGAGCGGATAGGGGTTTCTGGATCTTGAGCACCAAAGAAGTTACGTTCCACACCAATTAAGAAGCGAGGCGTGCCATAGTTAATTTTATAAGTTTGGCGACCCATATTACCAAAACCTATCGTAGCAGAGCCCCCTTCTTTACTTGGAGTCTTAGTAATTACATTGATAACACCACTCATAGCATCAGCGCCATATAAAGCAGACGCTGCACCTTTTAATACTTCAATGCGTTCAATAGAGCTAGTCGGAATAGAGCTAAGTCCGCCCTTGCCATTGAGGTTCATCGGTACCCCATTCATGAGAATCAAAGAGCCCCGTTCAAGACCACGGATATTCACACGGCTATCCATAGCCCCATATTCAAGACCAGATGCACCATAGGAAAAAGACGTAATGCCGGGTACCATATTAACCGCATCAAATGCATTTTTGGCACCACTATTAGCTAAGTCCTTTTGAGTAATAACATCCATCGCAGCCGGCGTATCTAAATCTAAAAGAGCCATGCGATTTGCTGTTACATTAATAGTATGGATTTCAGATACTCCATTAGTTTCACTTGATGCAGCTGTAGTGGGAGTCTTATCAGCACTTACCTCTGCTGCATATCCATTCACAGACAATCCTATCAATGCTAAACCCACAAGTATAGATATACGATGCTTAATTTGTTGTCTCATACCAAATGCCTCACTTAACACATATATATATTCACACAATTATATAAACTACATATTTGTATTATTACACATTTATTTGGACCGCACAAAACCCATACCCCTACCACTACTGCATTCTCGGGGGATTGTATCGTTAATACATATTAAAATTTTTGTGTATAACTTAATTCATAATTGAATGGTGCATCCCAATATTCATAATCTCCATTGGATACCACATTATGACGATTCAAAAGATTGCGTGCATCGAGGCGTAATGTAGCATCTTTATTAAAGTGATACCCAACGTAAGCATTCCAAAGAGCAATGTTAGGGTTCAAGCCACCATCGCGATTGCGCAAACGTTTGGTTACAAAGTTCAAAGATGTGCCTGCATCCCACGTAGAGCTTTTATAATGAACACCGGTTGTAAACTGTAACTTAGGAGCCGCTTGTTTCCAATAGGTTTCATTCATTTCCTTTTGTTTTGGATTAGAATAAGAACCACTTACACTCATTTTGAGTCGATCTGACAAATGTCTACTATACTCAGCTTCAATCCCAACATTGTGGAATTTACCACCGTTTACGCGAACGGTTGGGCGACCATTTACATCAGGTTGCCATTGGAAGAAGTTCTTGAAGTCCATATAGAACACGTCCACCTTCCAGCTATCCTTCTTATTAAGGCGTTTATAACCTAATTCATAGTTCCAACCCTCTTCAGGCTTAAGATTTTTACCACTTACTGCTGTGTATTGGCGGTTTACACTGCGGAATGTATCACTCAAGCTAGGCATCGTATACGCTTTCCCTATATTTAAGTACATGGAGGAATCTTTATTGATGGTATGCAACAATTGGAACTGAGGCGTTAACACATGTTGGTCCTTAATAGGATCACTAATAGCTGTATAGCGCAAGCCCAAAATGGCAGTCCATTTTGGATTGATTTCACGAGAATAGCTACTGTACACCGCATAGGTATTACGATGAGGCCGTGTGTACACAGGGGCCTGTGTGGCACGATAGGTTTCTTGCTTACCTGTAACCCCGGCAATCAGGTAGTCCTTACCGCCTCTAAAGTCCCATTCATGTTGTACATCTATACCATATTGACGAGCTACATAACTGGTTTCGGTCGGCTTGAACTGTTTAGCACTATGAACACGGCTTTCACCACGCATAGTACGGTCATTATAAAACAATGTTCCCGTCGTATTGTCATCCTTATAAGTCAAAGATGCATTGTTGCGGTCATCCTTGTAATGATATGTCGTAGAATGATGAGCCTGTCTCATAGGATTTGTTTCTGTACTAATCAGACCAAAGGAGGAACGGCTTTCAGCGCGATTATAATTTAAGGTTATCTTATCTGAAAGCTTACCACTCATGAACACGCCTAAGGAATTACCCTTGTTGCGCGTAGTGTAGTAATCATAACCCTTGCGACCCGTATAGTCATACCGCACAGGTGTAGATGGATCTTGAGTTCCCCAGTATTTTCTATCAATTCCAATAAGAAAACGATCAGTACCATAAGAAAGATCAAATCGCTTAGCCCCTCGATTGCCCACGGCTACTGTAGCAGAACCGCCCTCTTTTGACGGCGTCTTTGTAATGATATTTATAACGCCACCCAAAGCTTCTGCACCATATAAGGTGGAGGCTGCCCCCTTCACGACTTCGATGCGCTCAATCGCACTAGTAGGTATAGAGCCAATTCCGCTCTTACCATTTAAGTTCATAGGTACACCGTTTACAAGAACAAGTGCACCGCGGTCGAGGCCACGAATATTCGTACGGCTATCCATGCCACCAAAATCTGCGCCAGACGCACTAAAGGAATTAATGGTTACACCCGGTACATTGGCGACCGCATCAAAGGCAGTCTTAGCGCCGCTATTTTGTATATCCTCTTGGGTAATAACAGAAGTCGATACCGGTGTATCTAAATCTAATAACGCTGTGCGATTAGCTGTTATATTAATAATATTTGCCGCCTCTTGACTTTGATTAGTTGTTACATCTACAGTATAACCATTAGTAGTCACACTAAATAAACCTATCATTGTGGCCGCATATACATATTTATTCATTCCATTTATCATCCTATATCTTCTATTAAAAACTATTTAAAATCTATTAATTTATAGCTTAAATACTACAACACCGGGCAATTTAGTGTAGGGGATACGAGTATCCTCATATCCCCTACATAATATATATTCCATATTAAAGTTGCTTTTTATTCATTTTATTCCAACTAAATCTAGCTATTCAAATCACTACTCAAAGCTATATCTTATATAAAAAACATCTGATTTGGGTTCGCCAGTTGTATTTATAGCACCGCCTGACCTAGCTGCAAGTGCAAGTGCATCATTATCTAGAAGACTAGAGCCACTGCTTTCTTCAATTTTAGCACTTACATAATTACCTTCACCATCAAAATAAACTCTAATAGTAACTACTCCGGTAATACCTCGTCGAACAGCTTGTGGCGGCATTACTTTATTAGCATCTAAGCTAGCTCGGTATTCAGAAACATCAAAGTAACCCGTACCTTCCGTATTACTAGTACCAGGATTTCCCACTTCTGAGCCTAGCCCATCATTAGCTTTACCACCATTGCCAACGTTACCACCACCAGGGCCTGGTACATTGCCACTTCCTGGATTACCAACAGGATTATCAGTATTACCATTCAAATTGACTGATGCCGTCTCATTGCCACCTAAGTAAGGATTCAGATTTTTTAAGCCTTCTGTGGGCTTTCCCGATAAATCAGGCAACACACTACCTGCTTTACCGCCCCCTGCGACGGGTTTGTCGTCAGGGTGAATCTTTAGTTTCTCAGGATCCTTCTTTTCTTGAGGAGGTTCTTGCTGCCCCATATCGAGGTTGATAACCAAGTCTTTTTTTTGTGTTTCTGGAGGTTTTATATGACCAAACCAATCACCTACAACACCCCAATATACAAGATTTAATACCAATGCAGCTACGAAAGGAATTCCATATCGTTTGTCTACCATAGAATCACTTCCGTTCTGTAGCTACGCTAACAAACCGAGCACCACTAATTTTAAGATTATCTAAAATATTGATAACGTCCTTATATGCAATATCCTCAGAGGCACGTACAATAAATGCCTGTTGAGGTTCTTTTGCAACAATCCCTTGAATTTCATTACCCAATTGATCAGGGGCAATCTCACGTTCATTCAAATACATTTTATGTGTAGCTGTTAATGAAATCGTGATAGGCTCAATCGTCTTCGCAGAGGAAGAGGAGGCCTTTGGTAAGTTAAGAGGAATTTGTTCCTCTGTATTCATGTATAGCGTACTCATCATGAAAAATACGAGCAAGAAGAATACGATATCAATCATAGGTATAATCATGATGGTAGGTTCTTTTTGTATGCCTACTGAACTACGTTTCATCGTTGACTCCTAATATATAAATCCATAATAGAACCTAATTTTTGCTCTAACTTTGCAATATCAGAATTTACTTTATCTGTACACCAACTATGGATAGCTAATGCTACGATGGCTACTGAAAGCCCCGTTGCAGTGGCAACCAGCGCTTCGGATACGCCGCCTGTAATAACAGTAGGCGCACCAATATCACCACCAACGGCTGCGAAGGAGCGGATCATACCAACAACAGTACCCAAAAGGCCAAGTAATGGAGCCATTGTTACCATCATGCTAAGCCAGTTAAGGCCACGTTTTAAACGTTCATCCATGTAACCTACCACATCATGTAAACGGTTCTCTAAACCTTCCGCACTATATACAGACTCCACGATAGGAGACACGAATCTACTCAATGCGTCATCACTATTTTTTATAGAATTTTCTAGAGTAGACCAATTATTACTATTACGACCTGCATCAATGCTATCGGACAACTGTTGTAACTCATGATTGATGTTTCTGTACGTACGAATACGTTCAAATAAAATAGTACATGCTGCTAACATGAATAGTACAAGTGGATACATAACGAAACCACCTGCATTAAATAGGTGAATTGTATACTCCATCATAGCCTCCATATAATGTATAAAATTACGTATTATTTAACAAAAAAATGGTCATCTATATTATTAGATTAACCACCAACATTGACATTATCCTATAAAGCATGTATAAGTACAATAACCCTATACCCCCTACCGTTATGGTATTTCTATAGGATTCCATTCTAACTACATATTTCATCCACCTTAAATATACATCTGTCCGCCATATATAGACAACACTAAGTTATCGCATAAATAATTCATAAATATTACAAGAAATATAATAAAACCTTCTATAGAAACTATGTTTAACAAGATAATTTCTTATATTTCATGGTATAAACCCATTACAATTCACTTTCCATTCTCAAAAGATTCTCTGTATTTTTATGAATCTATTATTGCTTTATGAATATAATTTATTTACACATGAATAATAATTATACTTATGATCAACAATATCTTTACAGTCTATTTCTTACTCGTATATCCCTCAATACATCTTATAAACTTATTAACATATAAACTTATTAACATATAAACTTATTAACATATAAACTTATACTCAAACTATAAAAATTACAATCCATATAAAAAGAGGACTAAGCCTTCATGGGCTCAGTCCTCTGATTATTCTGATTATAATAACATAAATCCTTAAAGCAAATTATATGCCATTTATAACTCTCATTTATTTTTTAGCTTTATCAGCTTTTATCTTTTTATTTTCTTTTACCTTTTTAGGTTTTTCTTGTTTAACCTTCACTGGTTTTTTCGCATTAACAGCAGAACCTGCAGGCTTTACAAATGCATTGTTAAGATTTGTTGCCACTTGTAATGCTACATCTGCATTTGGCGTAGAAACAATGGATTGACCAGCTACCGTTACAGTGTCACCACTATAGGATGCAGAACCTGGTGTCACTTGATTGTTATGATACAATCGTGCCAATTTACCAGCCATGTAATAAGCACGCTCTTCGCCTGTGTAGCGGCCACTACCTGCTGGAGTATAGATATTATCACCGTTTACGTACACAGTACCATTCGATACATTTACATGGTTCCCAGAATAGGCGTACATGCGAGAAATATTATTGTTCACCCGATCGGACAACTTTGGATGGTTATTAGGTGCTACCACCTGTGAAAGCCCTTCACGGTAGTGTTCCCCCACTTTGTTGCGCAGTACTGCCATAGAACCAGCAGCACCACCTACATTATATGGAGATTCACTTAAAATCTTAAAGCCTAACTCATCAGCAGCTTTTTCTTGACTCATCGTAAACACTTGATTGGATAAGTAATTACCTGCCACATTAGATAAAATAGCCGCGCCTTCACTACCACCAGCGGCTATACCGACTGCTGTAGAAAGACCAATTTGTTTCTTAGCGCCATTAATAATATCTTTATGCTCGCCATGAGAAATTTCATGGGCCATTACATAGGCTAATTGATCATCATCAAGTGTATCTAAAGCACCCTTGTTAATGGACATAACACGGCCAAGTGTGGCAAACGCATTAAACTCCTCATCAGGATTTGCATATACAACGTAAGAACGCTTTACACTAGGTGTAGCCTCTAATGTCTTCATGATTCGATTTACACGCTCTTGGGCTGCACTATCGTTTAAGTAACCAGTTTTCTCTTTTGTGCGCGCCAAACTCTCCTGTTGCCCCTCTGCAGAATTATCCATTTTATTTAATGCAGTAGATACGTAAGCCATAGCAATAGCACCACCAGCTAAAGATTGTACCGCAGCAGACGCAGCATTAACAGAAGCCGTTTGCATCATAGTAGGTGCCATTGTCACTGCCATAGCAATAGATAAAGTAGCCACTGTAAGTTTCTTGTTCATTCTCTCAACCTCTTAAACAATGATATAGCTATATAATAAAACAATATATAATGTAAGAAAACGCCAGAATTTCCACACTACCTATATAATATTACTTCATGATAAATATAGAATGAATAATGGAACAATCATTCATCTATCATAAGATGGTGCAATCTATTATGGTTAATTCAAACATTTCTAACTATTGATCTGTCGTTACTGGTTTAGCTGAAAGTACTACCGCTTCTTTACCATCTTTAGAAACAGCGCCACCATGTGTATAGCCTACTACATCAAAGCCTGCCTCAGCACACTGCTCTGCAATGCTTTCATAATTTTCATTCTTACCACGCGTACATGTAGAAAGATGTACCGTAGTAACACCTTTTTTCTTAAAAGACTCAATCTTCTTAGCTAGATCCCCACCACTATGTGTGAACCCCACCAACTCAATATCCTCATCAGCATAACGCTCAAAGGAATCCGCTTTATTCATAAATGCTTTCAAACAACCGCCACAAGAACAGCGCTGCATTGTATCCTCATTCACGAGAACCGCAATTTTTTTAGCCATATGACCTCCTATAAATATGATATAAGCCTAAGTATACCATATCCATGAGAAAAATATGTGCTTCAAAGCACGATAATTAATGCTAATTATATAAGTAACTACTTCAACGTCTACTGCTTTGCTCATTAGTTCCCTTAAAAGAATAAAAATCCATACAAAAAAAGACACACCCTCAGGTGTGCCTTTAAGCAATCAGCGGCTTCCTATCCTCCCAGGCCGTCTCCAGCCAAGTACTTTCGGCGTTTATGAGCTTAACTACTGTGTTCGA
>NZ_JAWFXN010000010.1:0-73574 GCF_032575955.1 Veillonella parvula | reverse complement strand
ATTTCACATCACCTGTGCTCAAAGATTTTTCATCAGTCGAACCAGAGTTACCACCTAAAGAAATCTTACGACCGATAGCAGCAGTATTTTGGGCAATATTAGCTTTATTAGAAACAATATCCCCTTTGTTTGTAGCAATTTCACCCGCATTTTTGTCAATTGCTGTTTTATTGTCAGCAATTTTTTGCGTATTCGCAGCAATACTGTCCTTATTGGCAGCAATATCTGTTTTGTTTGTTGCAATATCACCTGCATTTTTAGCTATTGCAGTTTTATTTGTATCAATAGCAATTTTGTTAGCTTCAGCTTTATCATCAACTTTTTTCAATTGAGATACATTGACAGCATCTTTATCAGCAACACCATCTGCTACATTAGCAACTTTCAAATTCCCAGCATTGATACCTTTATCACCATCAATTTTAACAGTTTCATTACCGCTAGCATTATTGAAAGATGCACTGTTTAATTTAGAAAGATCTTTTTTCAAGGCTACAAAAATTTTCTTATCATTTCTAGAAACTGCAACATTATCGTCACCAGAAAAATCTACTGTATTACCTTTTTCAACCGCTACTGGTGTAGCTTCTCCATTAGCGGAAAGATTCCAACCATATTTATTTTGATCGATTGCTTGATTAATTGCATTAGCTACGTTAGCAGAATCCGCCATACCAGCAGTCGCTGTAGCGCTACCATTTGCTACCGTGATATCTTGCTTTTTACCAGAAACTGTAATTTTCTTACCATTAGCTGTAGTGCTAATGTATGTATTATCACCATTTACAGCTAATTTACTATTAGCAAGGTTCACATCACCTGTACCAGTATCACCTGTAAAAGCTAGATTAACACTCTTTAACTGTGCAACGTTTACTGCATCTGTATCAGCAGTACCTGCAGCAACATAATTAATTTGACGTGTTTGGTTTGTCGTACCAACAGCAACACCACCTAATTTAGATGTTAGGGCAGCACCACTTAAACCAGCATATATATCTGTACGACTAGCATTAACATTATATCCCGCTACGCCTGAAGCAATATCAGCTATAGATTTTGAACCAACTGCTACACCATCTACTACTTTACCTCTGGCGCCATCACCAACAGCCACAGAACGACTTGCAGATGCGTCTGTTGCGGCATTTGGGCCAATAGCAATAGAATTATCGGCCGTAGCACCAGTATTATCTTTATTAGCAACATCAGAAGATTTTATAGATATATATTTATAAGCGATTTGGTCTACAATAGCGCTAAGTTGAGAGCCATTAATTGCATCTGTGGAAGTAGCACTTACTTCACCAGGAGCCACATGTTTCAACTGACGTTCATACCCTTTAGAACCAAAAGATACAACGTCACCTGGCAATGTTTTATCACCACCAGCCCAGGAAGCAACAACGTTATTTGGCAATGTATAGCTAGATTGTTTTGTACCGCCTACATCAGTGTTAGAACCACCACCGATGGCAATAGCATTATCACGATTTGCCCTAGCCCCTGTGCCAATAGCAATAGCATTTGTTACATCATTATTGGCTTGACCAGAAGCCCCACTAGAAGTTCCTGATAAACGATCCTTCGCATTTGCACCTGTACCAATGGCAATGCCCACATTGCCTGACTGACCTTTCATCCCTAATGTGATACCAGATTCACCAGCCGTCGCCATTGTAAACATTGGGGTTCTCATATCAAAGCCAGTTAAGCTTTGAACAGCACTACGCAAATCCCCAATTTGAGTCGCTCCACCACTTGTAGTGTAAATAACTTTTACACCATCAGCTTTAACTACATCATCGCCACCAATAACAATAGAAGAATGTCCTTTGGCTAGTGTATTTCCCCCGATGGCAATTGCTTGTTCTCCAATTACTCTTGCACCTTCATTAGCAGTATTACCACCACCAATAGCGATTCCTTGTGGGCTACCAGCAGCAACACTAGAATTAGAACCAATAACAACAGAATTTCCACCAGCAGCTGCTGCATTATAACCAAAACCTACAGCTTTATCACCTTTAACAGAAGCATTAGGCCCCAAGCCTACTGCTGTTGCAGGCAGATTCGAAGGCACATCATTTGACGCCATAGAGATGCTAGCATTAGACATTGCTAATGCAGCAAAGATAGTTGCTACAACAATTTTCTTTTTTCCGCTATTATTCTTAGCGAACTCAGATACTACTACGTAACAATTTTTTGATTTGCTCCAAACCACTTTGAAAATCTTATTCATATTTTCTCCTATAAACTATATTAATGCTCCCTTTATGCTTCTTCATATGATAAATCATATGAGAATTTCAAATTTTTCAATATATTAAGTATATCAAAACCTTTAATATACTATCAAGCTTTTTCATTTATTTTTCACAATTATAGGTATTGCAAAAACAGCGTAGTAATAAGCTTTATAGTGATTCATGTCACAAATTTATATTAAATACGGGCTTATTTTATACCATACTAAAGAGATAAAATGAATATAAACTCATAATCAATTATTTAAACTTCGTTTATGAGATTATAGATACTAAAAAAATATCTTTACAGCTAGATATTACGGACTAAATCGCATATCATCACTACAGAGATAATTACTTCATTAAAATCATATAAAACACTAGATATTTTCCTTAGCCAATAGCTGATTTACTACAATTTTCAAAGAAAAAAGCTATCTCATAGAAATAACAATCTACAAGATAGCTTTATTGCTAGTTTATATAATTAAATAGAGAAAACCAATTAAGTTACATTAAAGGCATATACACTTTGCTCGTGTGCTAATTGTATACGCTTATGTAAGCGTTTCATATATGTACGATATATCGCTTGTGCTTCTTCGACAGATACGATATCAAAATGAATTCCATCCCCCACTGGTAATTGGCTTAACCTAGGTAAATCTGCCGTAATCACAGTGCCAATCTTTGTATAGCCACCTGTTGTTTGCCGATCTGCCATGAGCACTATAGGGTTTCCATCAGAAGGAACTTGGATAGAACCAAATACAGCGCCATCGGAGATAATATCTGCACCATCTATATGCTCTATAACAGGGCCATCCAAGCGAAAGCCCATGCGATCACATTGTACAGTCAATGTATATATTTTACTACCAAAGGTCCTAATCCCTTTCTCTGTAAAATACTTTGCTTGATTTCCGAGAACAACACGCAAAGGTTCGTGACACTCACGACCGCCGCGGTTATATAAAGCAGTATTGAATAAGTTATGACCACCATAGAAGTCGCACACATTCACTTCGTCTCTAGTAAATGCTTTAATGCCAAACTGATCGCCCGCTTGTAATGAACGCCCCTCAAAACCACCTATTTTAGCCTTTGTATGAGTCGATACGCTACCGTTAATAGCAGGAACATCGATACCACCAGAGAAAGCAATATACATACGCACTCCACATTGGCTGAAGCCACCAGAAATGATATCCCCTTCGTGACAAATAAAAGGTATATATCTAGGCACGACTAAATTGTTAATGGTTGGGTGCATGTCGGCCCCTGTAAAAGCAACAATACATGTACCTTGAACAGTTAGCGTAGGAGGTAACACGGTACATTCTAAAGCACCTAGCGGTTCCTTGTTTCCTACTAGAGCCTGTCCCAAGAGATAGCTTTCACTATCCATAGGACCTGCCACAGGCATACCATATTGTTGAAAGCCAATACGCCCTAAATCTTGAATCGTTGTATACATACCCGGAGCATCTACGCGGATTAAAGCGCGTTGAAACTCATTTATATCCACGTAAATCACCACTTTCTATTTCATATATAGATGGAATATATTCCATACCCAAGGATTTAATCCTATGGAATTCGTTTTCATCGATAGGCACATAACGAACGTAGTCCCCTGCCCTTAATAATGCAGCTTGCTTTTTAGACATGTCATACATAGTCAAAGGTGTGCGTCCAATAATCTGCCAGCCCCCTGGAGAATCTGATGGATATGTGCCAGTCTGTTCTCCTGCAATACCTACAGACCCGGCAGGAATCAAAGTTCTTGGCGAAGACAAGCGCGGAGTTGCAATGCGAGGATCCATCCCACCTAAGTAAGTAAAACCAGGAATAAAACCTAACATATAAACCAAATAATCAGTACCACTATGAATGGATACAACTTCAGCTTCACTTATATGATTGTGAGAGGCTACAAAACCTAGATCTGGACCATACTCGCCACCGTATATGGTCGGGATTTCAACAATCGTAACACGTTCATTTCCGCTGTCTGTTACAGATTCTTGTAATATTGGATTAAGAGTTCCACAAATGTCGGAATACGTATATACCATTGCATCATATTGAACAAGCAATGCACAGTATGTAGGAACTAGTTCAATAATTCCATCTAGCTGTAAGAGTTTAATCTGCTCTATAACTTGTCGGATTTGTCGATTAATCTTTGGATCGATTGCTTGACCAAAATCAATAGAGATAGCGCAATCCCCTACAGGTGAAATTGTAGGTTTCATATGTACCTCCTGCTATAACTAGAAAGGACCATCACATTCAAGATGAACGTAATGGTGCTTTCACAGATAATTAATTAACCTAGTAACTTAGCAATACCTTTTAAAGATGTAACACCAATGTAAGATGTTACGAGCACTACAATCCACCCTGTATAATATAAAAGTTTATTGTGTTTATATGTTCCTACGATTTCAGATTTATGAGTTGCGACAAGCATAACTGCCAATGTAACAGGTAATATTAACCCATTTACAGAACCAGCTAAAATCAATAGAGATGCTGGTTTACCAATAAAAATCAGGATACATGTGGAAATAAAGATAAATGCCATAATAGTCAATTTTTCATTTCGTTCTACCACCTTAAACAATGTTTTTAAAAAGGATACTGATGTATAGGCAGCCCCTACTACAGAGGTCAATGCGGCACAGAAGAACACTATACCGAATAATTTATGCCCGATTTCACCAGCTCCTAAAAGAAAAGCAGAACCAGCTGGATCCTTAGCATCTAGTACAAATCCCATAGATACCACACCAAGAACAGCTAAGAATAATAATATACGAACTAGCGCATCAACAGACATGCCCATAATAGCTGCACGACGTACATCCTTTAAATGTTCTTGACCTGTAATACCAGCATCAATAAGGCGGTGACCACCAGAGAATGTTATATATCCACCTACGGTCCCTCCAATAAGAGTTATCGTAGCAAGCCACGGATAATTCGTAGGTACTATCGCATGAGTCACTGCTGTCCCTACTGGGGGATTCGTTGAAAATGCTACATAAGCAATGAGGACGAGCATAACCGTACCGAGTACTTTAGCCGTATTATCTAGAACACCACCCATCTTCTTAGATGTAAATAGTAAGATGCCCAAAATACCACTAATAGCGGCTGCTGTTGTTGTGTCGATACCAAATATAATATTGAGGCCCATAGAAGCACCACCAATATTACCGATATTAAAGGCTAATCCACCAAGGGAAATTAAAAATGCCACTATATACCCAAGGCCTGGTAATACCTTATTCGCAATATCTTGACCGCGCATTTGGGATACACCAATAATTGTCCACACATTAAGCTGTGCAATAATAGAGAAAATAACGGATATAACGATAGCAAATGCAAAGTCTGCTTTCAGCTCATTTGTAAACGCTGCTGTTTGCAACATAAAGCCAGGCCCAATAGATGACGTGGCCATTAAGAAAGCTGCCCCTAATAGGACAGAGAAACTCGCTTTACCTGTAATTGGTTTCATAGGAACCTCCAAAATAATAATTAATCTATGTCATACTTATTGCTTAAAGCTCATACTTGCTTTTAATACTTATATTCGTATTTTCTGTTAGTATTAATTAAGCATTTATTTTAATGTTCTTAATAGTGTTATCGGTGTTGAAAATTCGCCACCGTTATACCAGCTTTTGATAGCCCTTCCCGAATATACTTTGTGAAAGCTATTGCTTCTGGGTTATCACCATGAACACATACGGAATCAGCCACAATATCAATGGTCTTCCCCGTATTAGTAACAACCTTACCCTTTGTAACCATCATGAGAACTCGGTCTAAAGCCTCTTGTGGGTCTTTGATGAAAGCACCTACTTCTGTACGAGGAACCAATGTTCCCTCCTCTGTGTAGCCACGATCGGCAAACACCTCCTGTATAACAGGAATACCTCGTCGCTGTGCCTCTTGAGCAATATAGCTACCACTCAATACCATGGCCGCAATATTGGGATTTACTGCTTGTAAACCATCTAAAATTGCATCAGCTATTACAGGCGTAACACAAGCTGTATTGTAAAAGGCACCGTGTAACTTCATATGCTGTAAAGTAATGTCATAACTATCACAAAAAGGTTGTAGTGCGCCCAGTTGGTATATCATATAGGCTTTCGCCTCAGCAGGATTTACTGCCATCGCACGACGACCAAATCCCATCAAATCTGGATAACCAGGATGTGCCCCTACGGCTACGCCCTTTTCTTTACACATGCGGACAGTCGCATCCATAATAAGAGGATCTCCAGCGTGCCAACCACAAGCAATATTAGCACTTGTTACGTGATTTAATACTTCACTATCCATACCTAATGTATAATTACCAAAACTTTCGCCTAAATCACTATTTAAATCTACATAATGAGACATATACTATTACCTCTCCATCTTCATCTATTTTATAATATTCTATAGAATATTGAATTTAATGATACGATTATACTAAATAAACCTATATCTTAGCAAGGATATTTATCAAATCTACAAAATTATTTTATAAATACAAAAACCACAAGATTAAAATCTTGTGGTTTGTATGTATACTCATTTTTATCTGACCCTACTATATCCCATCATGAGCTCATAAATAGTATTTTGTATATTATCCGATTCTGTTATTTCAGAAACGGCACAAATAAAATCGGGATGCGCTTGCCAAACGGTATCAGCATTTGTGGTTTTAATGCCCCCAATAGCAACAATGGGAGCCTTACTAAACTGCTTTGCCCAATATATATAAGAAATGCCTACAGGATTAGCATTTGGTTTTGTTTGTGTAGAAAAAATAGGCCCTACCCCAATATAATCAATAACACCTGTATATCTGTTTGCCGCTTTTAGGTCAGATATACTATGGGTTGACCAGCCAATCAACATATTAGGCCCTACAATTCGTCTTACCGTATTAGGGGGCAAATCATCTTGTCCAATATGAACACCATCAGCATGTATAGCCAACGCTAGATCAACATAATCATCAATAATTAGTAGTGCATGATAATCAGAGGTCAATCGTCTCAAAATCATAGCCTCCTGATATCGCAGAATAGGCATTTTTCCCTTTTCACGATATTGTATAATTCGTATCCCTGCGCTTAACATATCTTTCATAAGCGGAACTACATCTCGAGTACCACCCGTAATTCCATATATAGGGCAAGCATTCATTACCGCTGTTAGTTTGTCTTTTCTATTCACTTATTTTACCTCATTAAACATGGTGTTCTCTAGTAAAAGTGATAACGCTAGATCCGCCTGTTTTGCAGCAGCAATAGCTACACGTGGTGCATAAGGATACGCATCTTCTACACCGGAATGCTCGTCACCAACAATATATAAATTTTGACCTAGCTTTTTAGTTCGTAACGTATCGGAATTACCTATTCCAGCCAATCCGGATACCATGATTTTAGGTACATCTAGTGAGATTGTAGCCTCTAAAAACATAGATTTAGCTTCTACCGCATCAAAGGCTTCTATCAAAATATCGGCTTTTTTATAGATTTCAGGTATATTCTCGATTGTCAATTTATCCTTATAAATTTTAACGATAACATTTGAATTAATGGCAGTTAACACATCTTGTAAAACCTCTACCTTATACTGTCCCACATGACGCGAAAAATAGTATTGCCGATTTAAATTACTTAGCTCTACAATGTCATAATCTGCAATAATTAGATTTCGAATACCACTACGGACAAGATTAACCGCACAATTGGATCCCAATCCGCCAGCACCTAAAACGCCTACTACTGAAGTCTGCAATTTACGAAACTCCTCAGGACTATAGAAGTGGGATATAGCCGTTTCAAATTCGTTATTCATATGAGCCATACATATATCTCCTCATAGTGCCTGCCAATCTTTATAAATGGGTTGATACCCATTATTTTCGAGCATTGCAGCCATTTCACTTACACTGCGATTATCACTGATTGTAAATTGGCTAGAATCATCTTGTTTTGTATGTCCCCCTACAGAGGTTGTTACGCCAGCTGAAACTTTTGTAATCCCAAGTCTCACCAGATTGTCACGCATATACTTGCTTTCACGAGAGGAAAGCGTAATTCCCACACGGGGAAACAAAAGACGCAAAGCCAAAATATATTGAACCAATGCCGTATCATCTACAGGATGTTTTGGTGAATAACCTACTGCACAAGGTCGAATTCTTGGAACGGAAACTGATAGCTCTACATCTGGATAATGTTGCATAAGGTAATTAAGATGTAACATCGTCTTGTATGCCTCTCGACGCCATTCATCAAGGCCCATTAAAGCACCAATATTGACCACTCTAAATCCAGCCTGACAAGCCAACTCAGGCGTATCAATCCGCTTTGCAAAATCACTCTTAGGCCCAAATGGATGTAATTGCGCATACAACGTCGGATTATATGTCTCTTGGAACATCGTCATTCCATCCGCTCCAACTGTGACTAATCCTTTATATTCCTCTAGCGTAAGTGAATACACCTCGACACTAACGCTACTGAAAATAGGAACCAATTTTTCTACGGCAGCTTGTATATATGACGGTGGACTGCAAGATTTAGATTCGCCGGTTAATACCAAAACTTGCTCTAATCCCGTTTCAGCGATTGCTTTCGCCTCAAACTCAATATCGTCTAAACTTAGCTTTTCGCGAGCAATCCCACTACGATGGCTATATCCACAATACACACAACCATTGTCGCAATAGTTTGAAATATACATAGGCGTGAATAGTTGTATAGTATAACCAAATTGCTGTACCGTTCTCTCATGAGCTAACTGTGCCATATCTTCTAAATACAGCAGAGCTTGAGGTGATAATAGAATCAGTGCATCATCAATAGCTAACTTAGGTTTAGAGAGTGTTGAAAGTATTTCATCATCAGTTACTGCGCCTAATATGTCAGCTATATCTTCGTCGGAAACTCTTGAAAGTACATCTAAAAATGACATATCCTCACCCTACTTTCGCAAGAAACTAGTTAACGGTGAAGATGCACTGCCTACAGACTTCTTAGGTGCACATTTTGCAAGATATGCCTTGCGACCAGCCTCTACAGCATCATAAAAAGCCTCTGCCATGCCTACTGGGTCCGAACTCGTAGCAATAGCCGTATTAACAAGAACAGCACTAGCCCCCATTTCCATAGCTATTGTTGCATCAGAAGGACGTCCTATCCCTGCATCAACAATAATAGGCACATCAATAGAGTTGATTAAAATCTCTATCAATCCTTTTGCTTCAAGTCCACGATTACTACCAATAGGCGAAGCGAGGGGCATAACACAACTAGCACCAGCATCTACTAGTCGCTTTGCATCCATCAAATTAGGACTCATATAAGGAAAGACTATAAACCCTTCCTTTGCCAACACCTCGGTGGCTTTAATAGTCTCTAAATTATCGGGCATCAAATATATCTGATCTTGAATGACTTCAATCTTAATCAAATTACCACAGCCTAATGCTTTTGCCATACGTGCAATACGTATTGCTTCGTCTGCATTTCGAGCGCCCGATGTATTCGGTAATAAATGCATTCTATCAGGGATATAATTTAATATATCCTCTTCACTTTGTGTTGTACCTGCTCGTCTAAGAGCAACCGTCACAATGTCTGATTTCGATGCTACCAGTGCATCTCGCATCAAATTATAGGATGCATATTTCCCTGTCCCCACTAACAAGCGACTAGAAAATGTTGTATTACCTACAGTAAATGAATCCAACATATCAACCACCTCCTACAAAGCTAACGATTTCTAATCTATCAGCAGCCGTTAATTTAGTGGTTGTATACGTTTCCTTACTAAGAATCTCGCCATTAAGCTCAACTATAAAGTGTTTACCGGCATACCCTAATTCGTTAAGAACCAAATGAAGTTGCTCGTTTGAAACCTGCTTTGGCTCTCCATTAACAATTAAATCCATAGTGACCTCCCATATGAAAAAGCTTATAAAATATCAATATATTCTTCTTGTAAAGCTTTATTCATACTGCGTACAGCACAGAACTTGCCGCACATCGAACAGGTTTCACCATGATCTTCCTCCGGTGCTCTACTTTCACGAATAGAACGAGCCCGTTCAGGATCAATGGCACAAGCATATTGTGCCTCCCAATCGAGAACTTGACGTGCCTTAGCCATAGTGTCATCTATATCTCTTGCATTAGGAATACCACGAGCAATATCTGCAGCATGCGCCGCTATTTTGAAAGCCATAATTCCGTCTTTTACATCATCTGCATTTGGTAAGGCTAAATGTTCCGCTGGTGTAACATAGCATAAGAAGGACGCACCATGCATACCCGCTACAGCGCCACCAATAGCAGCCGTAATATGGTCATAGCCTGGAGCAATATCTGTGACGAGCGGTCCCAATACATAGAATGGCGCTCCATCACATAAAGATTCTTGAACTTCCATATTCATTTGTATTTGATGTAAAGGTACATGTCCAGGTCCTTCAATCATAGCTTGTACACCATATTCTTTTGCTCGTTTTGCCAATTCACCAAGCCTTACAAGCTCTTCAATTTGGCACACATCAGTGGCATCCGCCAAGCAACCCGGACGACAAGCATCACCTAAAGACAAAGTAACATCATATTCTTTGCAAATCTTTAAGATTTCATCAAAATATTCATAGAATGGATTTTCATGGCCTGTCATGCTCATCCATGCAAATACCAAACTCCCTCCGCGACTAACAATATTGAGCAACCTTTTATGATTCTTAATTTGATCTATTGTTTTTCTCGTAATACCACTGTGGATAGTAATAAAATCTACACCATCTTGAGCGTGTAATCGGATAGTGTCCAAGAAGTCTTGAGCCGTTAATTCACCCAAATCTTTTTGATGATGAATAACACTATCATAGATAGGCACCGTACCAATCATTACTGGTGATGTCTCGATTAATTTACGTCTAAAAATACGAGTATCACCATGAGTTGAAAGATCCATGATTGACTCTGCTCCAAGTCTAATAGCTCGATTAACCTTTTCAATTTCACTATCATAATCAGTAACATCTTTTGATGTACCTAAATTAACATTGACTTTCGTTCTAAGGCATTTGCCAATCCCCTCAGGCGAAATACTAGTATGTTGCTTGTTACAAGGAATAACAACCTTTCCTGCTGCCACTAGTGAACGTAATACCTCTTCATCCATACGTTCTTTTTCCGCGACGACTTTCATTTCCTTCGTAACTACACCAGCCATAGCCGATTCCAATTGAGTCATAAACATTTTACATCCTCCTATATAAAAGACATATATAGTTAGGTATGCAAAAATGGGTATCGAACAAAATGATCGATACCCATATTAAGTATTAGCGTGCTTCCTACGCGGGCATGATCCCGATCAGGTATAAAGGTCAGGTGCTCGCAGCCCTTTCTCAGCCTATATAATAGGCTCCCTTGCATACTCACTATATAATTATGCTATTAATATTACTACTTTATTCAGATTTGTCAAATGATTATTCTGACACTTTTACGTCTATTGTTTATTTCTCAGCCTTATCTTGGTCTTTGCTATCATCGGAATCTGCTTTTTCAGAGATTACAATATGACCATCCTTAACATCAGCAAGCAAGTGTTTAGCATCGATGTGATCCAAATAGAAATCAGTTACATTATCGCGGATTTCAGATTCGATAACACGACGTAATGGACGAGCGCCCATAGTTTTGTCATACCCTTGTTCCATCAACAATTCTTTAGCTGCATCTGTTACATCAAGAGTGATATCTTTTTTAGCTAAAGTTTTATTCACTTGATCAAGCATCAAATCTACAATTTTTTTCAAATCTTCTTTGCTCAATTGATTGAACTCGATAACTGCGTTGAAACGGTTCAAGAACTCTGGACGGAAGAATGGCGCGATGCGTTCCATTACATCTACTTTATTTTCATCATCATTGTCATTACCATAACCGAAACCTGCATTGGATGTAGCGATGATAACAGTATTTTTAAAGTTTACTGTGTTACCTTGACCATCTGTTAAGCGACCATCGTCCAATACTTGTAAAAGTAATGTAATAACTTGAGGGTCTGCTTTTTCGATTTCATCGAATAATACGATGGAATAAGGATTACGACGTACGCGTTCAGTCAATGTATTAGAGTTATCTTCATAACCAACATAACCAGCTGTAGCGCCGATTAATTTAGATACGGCTGTGCGATCACTATATTCGGACATATCCAAGCGAATGATTGCATCTTTGTTACCAAACATATCTAGAGCTAATTGTTTAGCTAATTCTGTTTTACCAACGCCAGTAGGACCTACGAATAAGAAGCTACCGATTGGACGGTTACCTTCGTCAAAGCCTGCACGATTACGACGAATTGCTTTAGATACGGCTTCTACTGCTTTATCTTGACCAATTACATGAGCTTCTAAACGAGATTTCATGTCTTTCAAGCGTTCGATATCGGATGCCCCCATTTGAGATACAGGGATACCTGTCATTCTTTCAACGGCTTCTGCTACATCGTTGACCTTAGCCACTACCTTTTGATTTTCTGTATGGTTATCAAGCTCTGCTTGTAACTTTTGAATACGCATTTTTTCATTAATCGCAGATTCATAGTCTTCTTTTTGAGCATATTCCTCTTGTTTTGCTTTAGCATCAGCAATATCTGCTTCCAATGTTTTAATATCTGTTACAGGATGTTGAGATGCCAAGTGAGCTGCTGTTACATCGATTAAGTCGATAGCTTTATCAGGCAAGCTACGTTGTGGAATATACTGTACGGAATAATCTACAGCTGCTTTCAACACCGCATCTGGCAATTCAATATTATGATGCGCTTCGTATAATGGACGAATGCCTTGTAAGATTTTGAAAGTATCCTCTGCAGATGGCGCGTTTACCTTTACCTCATTAAAACGACGAGCAAGAGCCGCGTTTTTCATGATTGTATTACGGTATTCATCTTGTGTTGTAGCACCAATTACAGTCATTTCACCACGAGACAAGGCAGGTTTTAAGATATCTGCCAAGCCTTTGGACCCTTGACCATCACCTGTGGACCCAGCACCCAAAATTTGGTGAATTTCATCGAAGAACAAAATAATATTGCCAGCGGCTTTTACCTCTTTAATAAGGTTTTGAATGTTTTCTTCGAAAGAACCACGGTATTGAGTACCCGCTTCCAATCCGGAAATATCGATGGAAATGATTTCTTTATTTTTAATAGCTGCTGGAACATCACCATTTACAATAGCTTGTGCCAAGCCTTCTACTACTGCAGTTTTACCAACACCAGCATCACCTACAAGTACAGGATTATTTTTAGTACGACGCGCTAAGATTTCTGCTGTTTCTTGGATTTCTTTATTACGACCAATGACAGGATCGAGTTTACCATCACGAGCTTGTTGAGTTAAGTTTGTCCCCAAACGAGCAAGGATTCCATCTTGTTTAATTTTACCTTGTTGCGCAGCTTGAGCAGCTTGCATTTCTTCATTAGATGGTAAGCGACCAGTTTGACGATAAAACGCAAATTCTTCTGGAGTTACTTCGCGACCATTAATCTTATAACTACGTCGTTCCGTGGAATAACCACCCATATTACCCATCAATTGATTAAACAAATCATTCATGCTAGAAAATTCATTACCAAAGTTGTTAAAGTTGTTGTTCATATATTTTACCCCCTCATACATCATAGAGTTTAACTATTTGACTAATACTATTTTTACTGGGTTTATTTACCCTACGACATTATAATAACCCCTAAAAGTCAAAAAGTCAATAAACCAAAAAGATTTTTTGATTATTTTTTGACTTTTTTGTTTAACTAATTTGATTTATACGCCAAGAATATAGATAAATACTGGGTTTTTAAAAGATAAATCATTTTGAACTTTTGATTTGATTATTATAAATCACATTGTTTATATTGATTTATTACCTATATATAGATATAAAAGTCAAATATATAGTGAATATAAAATTCAAAAATACAGTAAAGGAGTTTAATCTATGAAGTCAAAAGATTCGAAAATTACCACTCATCAAATAAACCACGAATCCCCCTTCCTAACCAGCGAGACTAACAAAGAACTAAAAAAGCTGATAAAAGATATCTCGCAACAAGTATTAAAGCGGAATTATGATCTATATAAAGCATTGGAGAATAAATGACTACACCTAATATCCAATTCACCGTACAAGATATCTATGAACTCCATAAACAATTAGAAGATGCATTTGTCCTTTCATCCGGCATACGCGATGAAAACCTATTAATCTCAGCAGTCAATGCGCCCTTCCAAACTTTCATGGCTAACGATTTATATCCATCTATCTACGATAAATCGGCACAACTATGTTACGGCATCGCCAACAACCATCCTTTTACAGATGGCAATAAACGAACGGCACTCCACAGCATGTATGTATATCTTATTATCAATGGACTTGATATTACTGCTTCACAACAAGACGTAGAAAACCTAATTATCAATGTAGCCGCGGGAAATATGACAAATATAGCACTCGCAAATTGGTTGCGGAAAAATACTATAGAAATAAATGTAAATTAACGATCCTCAAGCTATACACAGAGTTGTAAAAATTAGTACATGGCTAAAATATTTCTAAAGGGAGAACATAATATAAATTACACCCCAAAAATTAGACATAATTTTTGGGGTGTAATTTAATTTAAAATTCTTTTTTTGTTAAAATTGCCAAAGCAACTATCAAAAGCTATCATATATAGATATAGATATAGATATTCATATTATTATAAAATTATAATAATTAAATAAGTACTCAAAAGACAATTCAATATTTCAGATTTTTAATTGAGATTTATTTTACCTCAACTGCCACAGTAGGTACAATTTTAATTTCTATTTCATGATGATTCTTTTCTAAAACTTCTTTAAATGAATATAAAATTTCATCATTTGTTAAAGAGCCAATTATTAATAATAATTGATAAGCAAATACAGTAAATGGGTAAAATTCTATCTTTAATGTTTGTTCTTTTTCCCCTATATTTTTTACTTGAAGCGTATGTTGATTAGATATACATAAATTAACTGTCTCATCCACCAATATTTGAATTGACATAGTTAATCCTTGAGGTATCTTCAACCAACCATAATCCTCTAGTAACAATAAATCTTCATATTTAATATCATTATGCTTTAAAAAATCTTCATCCCTAGGAATAAAACAATTATTACGTATTAATATGCTTTTATTCAATAATTTTTCTAGTAAATGTGCTTCTTTTGATGACATATTTTTTAATAGCTCTATGGTCTTATATGATATAGAGTTAGGCGTATTAATTTCACTAGCTAATAGCTTAGCCCAAATTTCTTGCATTTCTTCATTACTAACAGTACCAACCGCGTCATAAAATTTAATAAACCAATCAAAATCAAATTTAAGAATAGTATCTTCTGAAGGTTTATCTGAGATATATTTATCAGCTATTACTGCAATTTTCTCAAAATTTGATGCTTTATAAAACTCAGTATATGTAATTAACTTATTGTCTAGCAATGTTTGTGCTATTTCACCAAGCTTAGCAATTTTTAGTTTTTCAAACTCAACAGCTTCTGTATTTTTCCTACAAAAAATAGTAGCAAAGATTCCTTTAGCCAATACTGTTACAATTGGGGTAGCAGGTGCGAGTGCCTGCATAATCGGAATCATACTATTTAAATCCATATTGAATACTCCTATAAACCTATCAAAAGCGGATAGTTCATTACGAACTATCCGCTTATTTCTTTGGTGATCCAGGAGGGATTCGAACCCCCGACCCACGGCTTAGAAGGCCGTTGCTCTATCCAACTGAGCTACTGAACCATGTGGATTCCCTATATAATTATCTATTATAGTATAAATTATGTACTATGTATCGTCAACTACACCCTATCTTAGTATACCCTAAAAAAGGCAAAAAAAAATGGAGCGGGTGAAGGGAATCGAACCCTCGCGACCAGCTTGGAAGGCTGGGGCTCTACCATTGAGCTACACCCGCAAATAAAAAATGGTCGGAGCAGCAGGATTCGAACCTGCGACCCCCTGGTCCCAAGCCAGGTGCGCTACCAAACTGCGCTATGCCCCGTCATTAATTACTTTGCTATTATAGCAAACCCGGTAGTTGATGTCAACCACTACTCTTGCTGAGCTCTTACTCTTTCAAGTATCGCTCTGCAACGAAAATTATTATATCATTGATAGAAACTAGTGACAAGTACTTTTTTACAACTTCATTAATTTTTTTACTGATACATTAATACATTCTTTAATATATCGATCCTGACGTCTATTATCCTATACGCCTACGCCTCTATATCATTTTAATCTATAGATTATTCACCCTAATAGTATAAAGCCAATCATATACTTAATCGATCATATAAAAACATGCACCCCTTTCGAGGTGCATGTTGTATTGTTCTATGGTTATATAAGATTATAAAATGCTAGTAAAGCAAATAAATTAACCTTCGTAGCTACCATCTTCTATTGCTTGAGGATTTTTAGCAATACCTTGTTTTACAGCAACTTCAGCAACTGCTTTAGCAACAGCTGGAGCTACGCGAGGATCGAATACGGATGGCATTACGTTTTCTTCGTTCAATTCACTATCAGGAATCAAGTGAGCCAAAGCGTCAGCAGCAGCTAATTTCATTTCGTCAGTGATTTGAGACGCACGAACGTCGATAGCACCGCGGAATACACCTGGGAATACTGCTACGTTGTTGATTTGGTTAGGAGCATCGGAACGACCTGTACCAGCAACACGGATACCAGCAGCTTTCATATCAGCATATGTTGCTTCTGGATTAGGGTTAGCCATTGCAAATACAATTGCATCGTCAGCTAAGCTTTCCAAAATTTCTTTTGTAAAAGCACCTGCTGCAGATACACCAAGAAGAATATCAGCACCTTTAGCATTTTCAGCCAAATCGCCATGTTTTTCTTCAAGTTTAAGTAAATCGATTAATTCAGCTTGTAAAGAGTCAAGACGTTTGTAGTCTTTATGCAATACGCCAGAGGATACCAATAATGTAATATCACGAGCACCTGCAAGGTATAATAAGCGAGCAATATTAGCACCTGCCGCACCAGCACCGTTTACAACGATTTTAGCAGTAGCTAAATCCTTTTTAACCAAACGAAGAGCGCCTTTTACACCTGCTAAGCATGCGATAGCAGTACCGTGTTGGTCATCGTGGAATACAGGGATTTCTAACTCTGCTTTCAAACGATTTTCAACTTCATAGCATTTAGGAGAGGAAATATCTTCCAAATTAATACCAGCAAAGTTTTTTTGCAACAATTTTACTGTATTGATCAATGTATCAGCATCTTTTGTATCTACAACCAATGGAATGCAGTCTACATCACCGAATTTTTTGAACAATAAGGATTTACCTTCCATTACTGGCAATGCTGCTGCAGCGCCAATATCACCAAGACCAAGTACACGAGTACCGTCAGATACAACGGCAACCATGTTGGAACGGCAAGTTAATTCGAAGGATTCTGCTTCATTATCTTTAATACGCAAACATGGTTCTGCTACACCCGGTGTGTAAGCTACAGATAAATCATGAGCGTCTTTTAATTCATATTTAGTTCCTACAGTAAGGAAACCTTTTAATTCACGTTTTTTTTGTACAGCTAATTCACGTACGTCCATAACAATTCTCCTTTGTGGATACACTCGGACTCTTTAGAGTCGGTAATTTATACCTTTAACTAATTGTATTATACAAAATGCTAAATCATAATTCAAGTTTTTTCGATATAGTTTCTCGAAAATTTTAAAAACAACTATCATTAAGCTCCAGTAGTAATAAAGATTAAGCTCCAGTAGTAATAAAGTAAATTATAAAAAGTAGATAAACCATATAAGGCTTATCTACTTCAAGTCTATCTTCGTATTATACGATAAAAGCTGTCACAACAATATTATAAAAGCTATCTTTAAGCTTTTACAGATGGCAAATTGCGTCCATAGAAGATTTCCATCATTTCTTGCTTTAATTGATGTTTAATTTGCTTGATTTCGCGATCGCTCAACTCTGACTCAGTGATGCCAAAAAGATAATTATCTAAATCAAATTCTTTTAACATCATCTTTGTATGGAAAATATTTTCTTGATATACATTTACATCAATCATGTTGTACATGTTGCGAGTTTTTGCACTGATGTAATTTTGAATAGAATTGATACGATGATCAATATAAATTTTCTTACCAGACACGTCCCGAGTAAAGCCACGTACATGATAATCCAAGGTAAGAATATCAGAGTCAAAACTTTGAATTAAGTAATTAAGTGCATTTAACGGAGAGATTTGTCCACATGTAGACACTTCAATGTCGGCACGGAATGTACTAATCCCTTTGTGCGGATGGCTTTCAGGATACGTATGTACAGTAAGATGCGATTTATCTAAATGCATAACTACATCTTCTTTTTCAATTTCCTCTTCAGAAATTAAAATCGTAACAGAAGCACCTTGTGGATCATAATCTTGTTTCGCTACATTAAGGATATTAGCGCCGATGATATGGCTAACTTCCGTCAAAATAGCCGTTAAACGATCCGCATTGTATACTTCATCAATGTACTGAATGTATTGTTTTTTCTCTTCTTCCGTACGAGTATAACAAATATCATAAATATTAAAACTCAATGTTTTCGTGAGATTGTTAAAACCATATAACTTCATTTTAGGCTTTGCTTTAACTGGTGTATCCATGATATGTCATAACCCTTTCCATGCATAGACTTACTATTCCTTTTGAAAGTTTCGCAAACGAAGCTTTCATCATATAACTAAACAATATCTTGTTTATACACAAACTCTACATCAAACTGTCCATTATCGTAGGTAACGATGGCAAAGGTACCACCGGAGCGATCACGAGCCAAAGAAATACTGCCAGGATTTACAAATACCGCATCACGGGCACGAACCTCACCATGATGATGGCTATGACCGGACACTATCAGTCGTGCACCCATGTCAGTTCCTAACTCAATCAGTTTTTGTATTCGATTATAATATGATACCTCATGACCATGAGTCATGTAAATATAGGTATCTTCAAGAGGAATCAATTGCTCTCGTGGTTCAAGCGGTTGCAGACGATCGTTATTGCCACGCACAGCATACACAGGAATATCCGTATGTTCCTGCATATAGCGTGCATCATCGCCAAAATCACCAGCATGAAGCCACATATCGATGTCTTGATCAGCGGTAGCAGCCAAGACGAGGTCGATATCCTCTAGATACCCATGAGTGTCACTTAAAATGCCAATTCGTTTCATTGTATTTAATCTCTAATGCCACTATATTATATATTTATATGAACTATACCATATAGTTCGAAAATATCAAAGCTTGTTAATTAATTCACGTAGTGCACGGCCACGATGACTAATCGTTTCCTTCTCTTCTATACTAAGCTCTGCCATCGTCTTTTTAAACTCAGGCACATAGAAGTACGGATCATAGCCAAAGCCATTTTCCCCTTTTGGCTCATCTTGAACGAGTCCATCGCAATAGCCTTCAGCCGTCACTTCTCTACCATCAGGATATACAAGTGCTAAAGCGCATACATAATGACCTGTACGGTTACTTTTCCCTTGTAGTTCATGAATTAACTTCTCGTTGTTTGCATTGTCATCACCATGACGACCTGCATAACGCGCAGAATATACACCTGGTGCACCATTGAGGACATCAAGCGTAATGCCAGAGTCATCAGCAAGGCATGGGCGATTCGTAGCCTTTGCATAGTAGCGGGCCTTCAACAAAGCATTTTCCATAAAGGTTGTACCAGTTTCCTCTGGCTCCTCAATGGAAATCACAGCTTTTACAGGTACACAATCAATAGATAAGTGGGAGAAGGCCTCGGAAAACTCACGAATTTTTCCTTTATTGCCTGTAGCAAGCACAATTTGTTCCATTTTATACCTCCGGAGCTGTAGGATACTCTTTACCTACTTTATCTGCTGTCGCACCAAGTACTTCACGTTGTTTAGCCATGAGCTCATCTGTAGCAGCCTCTGCTAAATCAAGTAAAGCGTTGAGCTCATCACGATTAAATGTACCGTGTTCACCTGTACCTTGTACTTCAACCATATTACCAGAACCGGTACGGACTACATTCATATCTACAATGGCTGCACTGTCCTCTTCGTAACAAAGGTCCGTAATAGGACCATCTGGACCAATACCTACGGAGATGGCTGCACAGAAGTCAGTAATTGGAAATTTGCCAGCTCCGCCAAAGGTGAAGTCCACCGCATCAACGAGGGCTACAAAGGCGCCTGTAATAGATGCTGTTCGTGTACCACCATCCGCTTGGATCACATCGCAGTCAATAGTGATAGAACGTTCGCCAAGTGCTTCAAGGTCTACGACAGCACGCAAAGCACGACCGATAAGGCGTTGAATTTCTACAGTCCGTCCTGTTTGTTTTCCCTTTGCAGCCTCACGGCTCACGCGAGTTTGCGTAGAACGTGGCAATAATGAGTATTCCGCAGTTACCCATCCTTGCCCAGAACCTTTTAGCCAGCGTGGCACAGAATCCTCAACAGTAGCCGTACAGATAACCTTGGTCTTACCACACTCAATAAGTACAGAACCTTCAGCAAACTCTGTAAAATTCCGTGTTATTTTAGTAGGTCGCAATTGACCCGCTGTTCTATTATCACTGCGCATAGGAACCTCACCATTCTAAAACTAAATATTAGAACGCCCCTTACACAAAGGGGCGTTATTACTTATATTATATCACAATTTTACTATTTTTTAGCATTACGAATTATATTGTAATTCGCGATTCTAACATGATAACTGGCGTTATCATTTACGGAGATTAACATTATAGTTCATATTGGCCGTTGCCGAGTGGATCCACCACAACATAACGGCTAGCTCCCCCTTCTGCTTTGGCTCGTTTTGCTTCTACAATAGCATCTTGACGCGTTCCTTCATCTGCTTGCCAAGGGATGAACATAGCATATACGCTTTGCGGTCCATACGGTCCATATTGTCCTCGTGAAAGTACACTATACCAGCCTACCTTGTCTTCGTACATGCGCACCCTTTCAAGGCGCTCCTCTTGTACGCCCGTTTCATCGTAATACACATTGTAACGATTTGACCAAATATCACCTACACTAGCACGTTCTTCTTCTGCTATACGATATCGATTAGCCCATTGTACCTTCCACTTAGCGATAAGCTCATCTATATAATTTGTTACACTTTGACTTTGCTTATATTTAACAGGGTCAAAGGCAGGTTCTACGACCTTACTGTAATCAAGGCCTGCCATGGATAAAATGATACCTGTATTCACATATGGCAATGCTTCCTGTACGGAATAGCCTCCTTCTAAAACTGCTATATCTGCTTGTAATAAATCGACTAGCTCTGCATAGCCCTTTGCAGTTACCTGCATATTGGCTAATGGATCGCTAAAGTGATTATCTTGTCCAGCCGAGTTAATGACGATATCTGGATTAAACTCTTCAAGGATAGGCAATACAAGCTCACGCATGACCTTCATCAAGCCTTCGTCACCGGTACCTGGCGGTAGTGGAATATCTATATTACCACCGATGGCCTGAGGTCCACCAAATTCATCCATAAAGCCTGTTCCAGGATATAAAGTACGTCCATCTTGATGGAAGCTAATATACAACGTATCAGGATCATGGTAAAACACATCTTGAGAACCATCACCATGGTGTACATCGGTATCTACTACGGCAACGCGTTTGATTCCATAGGTTTGACGTATGTGTTGAATCATAACGGCTTCAATATTAATCGTACAGAAACCACGAATACCATGAACCATAGCCATCGCATGGTGACCTGGTGGTCTTACTAACGCAAAGGCGCGATCTACTTCACCGCGTATGACCGCATCAGCTGCCGCAATAGCACCTCCAGCAGATACCCGATGAGCTTCAGTCACCCAAGACTCTAAATCTGGAGCACCAACGTGAACTCGCTCTATTGTATCCCAATCCGCTACTATTGGATTATATTCTCTAATATTGGGTATATCTAATAAACCTTCCTCTACGATTTGATCTCGCGTATAGAGTAAACGCTCTTGTCGTTCAGGATGTGTTTCAGAAATTTTCCAGTCAAAAGCAGGGAAAAAGACAAGACCTAAACTGTGATGATATTTAGCCTTATCAATAGTAGAATTCACGTCGTCATTCAGTTTCGTGTTCGTATCCTTTTCTATAAGGCCATGACGCTCTCGATAGGATAGTCCTTTATTCCACATAGTGTTTCACCCCCGCCGCTAGTTGTACTTTCACCGTAATTAAACGCTCCATAGATTGCCAGCCCTCTACCACAGGGAAATCTTCAATGCTAATGACCTCGATTTCTTGCGCCGTATCTAAACCTAAACGTAAAGCCTCTTCACTGAGAGCCTCTTTAGTTCGTTCTACAACTTGTTCCGCTCGTTTTAAAGTACAATTTTGCTGTTTAATACCTAATTCAGGAATAACAAGCAACCGACGTTTTGTATCTACATGGACAGTGAGTTCGATGGTAGATAGGGCTAGCGCAGCACCAATAGCATTCGCTACGGCTGCATTTTCTGGAATCGTAATAGGTAAATCCATATATTCTCCAATGCTCGCTCCGAGACTTGGCGCCGTGCCTCCTACTACAACAATATGTTCAGGCACAAATATATCAGGATTTACAATATCTGCCACCACATAAATAGGGCGTTTATTCTCAACCGTTATGACCTCATCTACGCCACGTTGAATCGTTTCCAACGCCTTTTGTAGGATTAGTCTTGCTACATCAGAGGAGGTCTTAATAAGAGTTAGTTGATTATTTAAGGTATTTACATTATTAGATTGCAACGTAGCCTGGATAGCATCTTCTAAATCTTGTAAAGCTCGTGATGCTAGATTAAAGTCGCCATAGTTCGCGTGACCGAGCACGATAAGTGCATCCCCCAAGGTAGGTTCTATACCCCCTAGAGCTACCGATGGTCCCACTCGTTCAGGACCTACGGTAAGATTACCATTTTTAAAGCGAACTACAGATTCCCCACCAATGCCGACAGAGGTAACGGCAAAGGATCGCACTGCACTTGGATACTCACGAATAGATACACCATTTTTTGTCATCAATGGTCTACCATGCTTCCAAAGGGATATATCCGTTGTAGTCCCCCCAATATCTAGAGCCACTGTATGCTGATTACCTATAGCGCCGAGAGCAGATAGTCCAAGAACTGTTGCGGCAGGGCCTGTAAAGGCAGTCTCTACTGGACGACTCACCATATGCTCCATAGGTAGAGAACCACCATCGGCCTTTAAAATGTGAAGTGGAGCCAATATATTCCGTGCACTGAGAGCATCTTCAACATTTTTCTTAAACTCCGTAAATACTGGTGTTACAGCGCTATTAAAATAAGCGCTAATAGTACGCCGAGGAAAATTTAAAGAACCACTTAATAAACTGCCATTAGAAATTGTAAGATACGTGTTTTTCAATTCTTCTGTAATAGATAGTTCTTCTTGAGGATTCCGCACCCCAAATTTAGCGGACACAGCAGCCAAATCAGTACCACTACGTGTTTGAACCATGTTGGCTATACCACGTACAGCATCAGTAGGGGTACGCTCTACAACGATACCTCTATGATCTGTATAACCTTGAAGGTATATAGGGCTCACAGGAAAAATATCATCAACGTTTCGCCCAGGCCCTGTTACTACATAAAGGTCTACAGGCTGCTCCTTTCCTTCTACAATAGTATTAGTCACCACAGTAGTAGATAAGGTTACTTGTTCAATATTTGATGTATCACAGTCCTCTAAAACTGCATCTAAGGCCTCACCTATACCATTCATTAGATTATCCTTTGTAGTCCGCCTCTTGGCAGTTGCCACTACACGATGGCCATCAACGATAACAGCATCGGTAAAAGTACCACCTACGTCTAACCCTAGTAACATATAACCTCCTTATTAGTATTAATAAAGAATCTATACAAACTCAAAACAGAGTAAAGAAAACTCAATTTAAGCTAGCATATAATCTCTATTTGAACTAATATGCAATTCCTATTCAACCCTGCGTATAGTTCGTATTCAATCTCATTATATATAAAAAAGCTGTACCCATCTCTATGTGATGAGTACAGCCTTCTGTTATTTACCAGATACAGATGCGTAATTTTTGATGATAACAATCGGAGTCATTTGGCTATCATTACCAAATGGATTATCAATCAACAATTGTGCAATTTTCTTAGCGTCAATGCCACGACTTGTACCTAAAATAGCGGACCGTTTCAAGTCATTAACGTCAGCTACAACGGCACCATAACAACCAGTGCGAGATACAATTTTCTCAGCCACTTTATCAGGATCCTTTGGACCAAATACAATATGCTTATCAAATGGAGGCATAGTCCCCGTTACATCATCGGTTAAGGATGCAGCACGAGCAATTGCATAGAACACGCCAGGTTTACGGAAAATTTTAGCAATAGCCCCTAAAATAAAAGCACCTAATACCTTCCATTTACCGTCCAAATTCATAGCCGATTGCATACCATAAATAGATGCCATGGAGCCATCTGGATGGATAAAACGATTAATTAAACGAGCTTGCCAGCATACATCTAGCTCTTCAGGACGTGTGAAACGGCCTTGTGTAATAGCCACTACAGATTCAGCAACGCATACGATATCTTCAGGTCCAATATTATGACCGCCAAATTCAACGATAGCATCAACGATGTCATCATTATCTGTAAGAATACGTGTTGGCACACATACTAACTCTAATTCTGCCATTGTTATGCCTCCTTATTGAACCATTGCTGCTTGAACTTCTTCAGCAGTCAAACGAATACGCTGCTTATCGATATGATAGTCTGTCCGACCCACGATTTGGTAGTAAATATCGATATCCATATAAGGGAATCCCTTAATATCTTCTCGAATATTGCCAGTTTTACCTGTTAATGTAACATATACACGAATTGTGCCACCTTTGCGTGGTTTGATAATTATAGCTTCAAAGTATCCATCTTGACGCGGACGATTAATATCCATAGCCCAGGCATTTACCTTAACTGCATCAAAATGTTCTTCAGGTAATAATGGACGTGGAAATAAGTCCATTATTGTGCCCAATTGGCGCCCTTTATTTACAAATGGTATATCACAGAACAACGTAATGGATTCAAAACTACGATCAGATACTTGAAAGTTCGTTGCTCGTTTCGCTAATAAGACAATATTTTCATTACCTTGTTTCAATACAAACAAACGGAATAATAAGTACAGAGCTGCAACAGCCACAATAATAGCTATTACTGCACTGAGGATGTTATAAAACCACATGGGGTATCTCCTTTATAATGTAATATGTTCAATGGTACGACGGCTTGTATCAAGGAAGGATGCACTCAATGTATCACCAAGTTCGACATCCTTTGTAAAATACAATGTCACGGTACCTACAGTATCTTGAGGATTGAAAAGATTTTTACTCTCTAGTCTGTGACGAACCAATTCACTTGTTTCAAAAGCAGGATCAATAAACTGAATGCGACACGATGTTAGTTCCTCTAGTAAAGGTTGTACAAATGGGAAATGAGTACAGCCCAAAACGACTACCTCAATTTCTCGAGATAATAAAGGTTCTAAATAATCCTTGCATACTTCACGAACAAAGTAATCATCTAAATGACCTTGTTCAATAAGCCCCGCCAACTCTGGACAAGGTTGTTCCCAAACCAAAACCTCATGATCAACTTCTAAAGCCACATGCTTATGAATATGACTATTTACAGTGGCTACGGTTGCCATAATACCGATAGTCTTGCTTTTACTTTTATTAATGGCTGTTTTCACACCTTGTGATACACCAATAACTGGCACAGATACAAGTTCACGTACCGCATCAAGAGCCACAACGGTGAAGGTATTACAGGCAATCACCATCAACTTAACAGGCTGCTTTTCTAGCGTCTCCGCAATACGACACGCCAAATAAGTAATTTCATCATCACTGCGATTACCTACAGGATTATTCGCATTATCACCGATATAGATGAAATCTTCGTTAGGAAATTGTTCTTGTAACACCTTTAACACAGATAATCCGCCTACACCAGAGTCAAATACACCGATAGGCAATTGTTGTACATTACTCATGCGGCATCTCCTCAACAGCTGCTAACATAGGCAGATAAAAAGTATCGTCTAATCGCACAATCTTTCCTGTTGATTTTGACATAAAAGCGTTCTTAGTTTCCCCCGTAGCAAGTAACGCTCCATCACTAGCACGGCGCATGCGATAGCGAAACACCATTTGAGCCCTTGTCATCTTAACCAAATACGTTTCGATGTGAAGTTCATCATCGAAATTCGCAGGTTCTTTATAATTGCAAGATACATTCATGATAGGAAATACAATATCCTCATTCATCATATCCCACAAAGTGACACCAATCTTACGAAGGAATTCAATGCGCGCCATTTCAAACCATCTAAAATGATTACTATGGTGAGCAATCCCCATCATATCAGTTTCATAAAATCGTACATTTACTGAAGCAATATGCATAAATTCTGTCCTTTTTAAATAGTATACAATTTTTATTCTATATCTATTACTTTAGTGTGTCAAATAAATAAAGGCAGTTCAATCACTGTGGATCAAACTGCCTAAAATGGTAAAAGTTAGCGACTGCTACCAAATGGAAAGAATTTTTTTGCCTCTTCTTGATGACTCGTTTTGATATAACGATTCGCAATCTTAAAGGCTAATCCGAGTACTGCCACATCATCTACCCAACCTAATACAGCAATCGCATCCGGCACAATATCAATAGGTAATACCAAATACCCTAAGGCACCTGCAATGACCGCTTTTACATATTTGGGAGTATCCTTGTCACGAAAACAAAGGAACAAGGTTACTGCTTGTTGTACAAAGGCAAGTTTCTTACCATATCGACCAAGAAAGCCTAAAAATCTTGATTCGCTAAAATACTTACCATACTTAATAATATTAAATGGATTCATAGTAATAATAATCCTTCAGCGTTTATTTACGCAAACCGCCAATTTTATCTTTCGCTGTATTAACAGTGTTTGTAGCAACATCTTTTGCTATCTCTACGGCATCAGAAGCTTTAGTTTTTGCAGTTTCTACTGCTACTTGTGCAGAAGCTTTTGCCACTTCTACACCACCTTTTGCGAATTCTTTGGCTACTTCAATACCTTCTTTAGCAGAATCAATTTTTTCTTTCGCTGCATCAGAAACCTTTGCTACAACCTCTGCTGCGTTATCATGGATTTGGTATTTTGTTTCATTATTCCATTTATTAATGGCAGGTGTTACTTTTTCTTCGTAAACTTGCTTTAAAGATTCTTTAGCAAGACCTGTTTCATTAGCAATCCCAGCCCATACGTCACGTTGACCTTGAGTGAAAGGAATGCTAGCACTTGCATCACGAACGATTTCAGAAGCAATAGCTTTGCCATTTTCTAGGAATTCAGCAACCATCGGTTTATAACGTTCGATATCAGAAGGCATGCCATCTTGAATCCAAATATGTGCAATTTTACCAATAGCATAAGTTAAACCGATAGCTACAGGAACGCGAACAGCTTTAATTGGAATTAGAAGGGATACTGCAGCTGTACCTACAGCTGTGCTAAGACCACCTACTAAACCAACTACAGCACCTGCTTGCAATTCTACGTCATAAAGATGAGCAATGCGAGTTACCATGTACGTAGCATTGGCGCACAAAGCGACACTGCTGAATTTAGAGGATAATGCCAATGCTGCCGCACGACCTGCCCCCCAGAAGATAAATTGTTCAACTTGATAGTCACGATCTTGAGATCCATCCGTAAGGGGCTCAAGTGTTACGCCATTATATTCTGCCATAAGTATTCTCCTTTGTTGTGAACCAACTATAGGTCTTATTATTAGTATTATTATACCATTCTATTGATAGAAGTGAAATGAATTTTTCTAATTATCCATATATAATAGCTTCTAATATTTTCTATATTACCAACTTGTGAGTCCTCCATCGATTGTCCAGGCTGCACCTGTCACAAAAGACGCCTTATTACTCAACAAAAATACAATTACTTCTCCAATTTCATGAGGCTTAGCAATACGACCTAATGGGTAATGTTGGCCCATTTCAGCCTTAGCAGCCGCCGCATCTTGGTGGGCATTAGCAATCTGTTTATCTACTAATGATGTATCTACATCACCAGGACACACACAGTTTACACGAACACTGTGAGGTGCCATTTCAAGGGATAGAGATTTTGTAAAGCTCACTACAGCTCCCTTTGACGCACCATATACAGAACAAGCTACATTACCTTGTAAACCCGCATCACTAGCAATCGTTACAATACTGCCCTTTGAAGACCGTAAATAGGGAAGCGCCGCTTGGCATAAGAATACAGTACCTTTTACATTGGTTCCAAACATTTCATCAAAAGCTGCCTCTGTAACATCAGCTAGTAACTCTTCTTCATAATAGCCTGCAGCTGTTACAAGAGCAGACACCCCACCAAATAAATCTACTGTTTCTTTTACAATTCGCTGACAGTCCTCAATTTTAGATACATCACCTTGAATATATTGCACCTTAGAGGAATAGCGACGTAGCTTAGTTTTAACCTTTTGACCAACTTTTTCATTTCGACCATTGATGACTACACACCAACCTTCTTTAAGTAAAAGCTTTGCCGTAGCAAATCCAATACCCGATGTACCACCACTAATCAAGGCCACTTGAACATCACTTTTATGAGGCATACCTTGCCCTCCTATAATGTTGAAATATAGTCATAGACTAATTTCAACAACATAACTGTCGTTACCGACAAGAATACAACTCGCACCAAAGATGAGCCCTTCGCAATTGCCAAATGCGAGCCTAAATAAGCACCTATAATTTGACCTGCCCCGGTGGCAAGACCATACGTAATATTGACGTGTCCTAAATATAAAAATACCAATAAAGACGCCAAATTACTAGTAAAATTCAATATTTTTGCATTAGCAGATGCATGTAAAAAATCAAAGCCTGTAAAGATAAAGCCCATAATCAGAAATGTACCTGTACCAGGACCAATAAAGCCGTCATATATACCAATGCCAAGAGCAAAAGCCATACAAATATATAGCGCTTTTCCTGCTACCTGAGATGTACGATTGATTTCACCCCAGTCTTTTTTGAACACCACAAAGAGTGTTACACAAACAAGTAATATGATAATAATAGGCTTTACATATAGCGGTGGTAAAGAAACAACCGCCAAGGTACCAAGCATAGAACCCACAAAGGTAAAAGGCAGTAATTTACGAACTAGGGAAAAATCAACCATGTGATTTCTCAAAAATGTAATCGATGCACTGCCAGCACCAAAGATACTGGATAATTTATTACTGCCTAGAGCCACACTAGGTGGAAGATTTGTTAATAACATGGCAGGTACAGAAATGAGGCCTCCCCCGCCTACAATGGAGTCTACAAAGCCAGCAAACGCACCAGCTACGGCGAGTAAAACGAGTATAAGGATATCAAATGGTAAACCTGTTACCGTAATGAGCCACTCCATAATAAACCTCCTACAGATAGCACATCAACGGTCGCCAAAGGCCACCGTTGTCATGCTAATTTATTTTATTTTGCACCTAGACGATCGAGAGCCAATGTATAACCATCTGCACCATATACTAAACAGCGCTTTACACGACTAATCGTTGCAGTACTCGCACCTGTTTCTTCTACGATTTTCTCATAACTATCCCCTGCGCGAAGCATTTTTGCTACCTGCAAACGTTGAGATAATGCTTTTAATTCGTTAATCGTACAGATATCTTCAAAAAATGCATAGCATTCCTCTGTATTTTCAAGCGTTAAAATGGCGGTGAACAATTCGTCATTTTGTTGACTTCTCAATTTTTCATTGATACTCATAGGATCCTCCTACTTCTTATTCATCGCTTTAGACCAAGCATCACCAATCATTTGTACAACTTGTACCAATACAATCAAGATGATGATTGTAGCGATCATAATATCGGCTTGGAAACGTTGGTAACCATATCGGATAGCAATATCCCCAAGGCCACCACCACCAATAGCACCAGCCATCGCAGAGTAACCGATGAGGTTAACGATAAGAACCGTTACATTGTCAATAATTGTTGGCAATGCTTCTGGTAATAATACTTTCCAAATGATTTGTAATGGGCTTGCCCCCATGGATTGAGCCGCCTCGATAACGCCAAAATTGATGTCCTTAATAGACGTTTCTACAAGGCGTGCCAAAAATGGAATTGCCGCAATGGTCAACGGCACGCATGCTGCAGTTGTACCAATGGATGTACCTACCACCATACGAGTAAACGGAATGATAGCAACCATCAAGATGATGAAAGGTACAGAACGCGTTGCATTGACAATGGCACCCAATACTTTATTGAGTGTTACATTTTCCAAGATATGACCTTTAGAAGTAACAACCAGAACAACACCAAGAGGAATACCTAATAACATTGCCATTACAGTAGAAATTATCGTCATTTGCAATGTATCAAGGGTACCAGTTATGAGTAGATTAATGATTTGCTCTGACATAACCGATCACCTCGCTTTCAATTGGTAACGTTTTGATGTAGTCCAAACCTTCTTGCGCATTTTCTGGGTCACCATTCAAGATAACGATGAGGCGACCAACGCTCGTATTTTGGATGTAATCAATGCCGCCAAAAAGGATGCTTACATCTAAATTAAAGCGTCTCACAAGGCCTGCTACTACAGGCTCATCTGTTGCTTGTCCTGTAAATTTGAGGCGCACTAAAGGTGCGGTCCCTGCAATCCATTGATCATGTAATTCCAAGTGTTCCAATGCTTCTGGAGGTAAGTTATCACTCACTACAGAGCTAATAAACTCTTTTGTCGTATTTTCGCGAGGATGTGTGAATACTTCAACCGTGCTACCTTCTTCAAGTATTATGCCGCCTTCAATAACCGCCACGCGATCACAGATTTCACGGATAACGTGCATCTCATGTGTAATGAGCACAATAGTGAGCCCCATCTTCTCGTTAATATTTTTCAACAATTTCAAAATAGAATCTGTTGTTTGAGGATCAAGGGCAGATGTAGCTTCGTCACAAAGGAGAACCTTTGGATTAGACGCTAAAGCACGAGCAATACCAACACGTTGTTTTTGACCACCAGACAATTGAGATGGATAGTTGTTCATCCGGTCTGTAAGGCCTACGATATCAAGAATTGGCGTAATGCGTTCCTTGATTTCAGATTTGCTCATTCCTTGTAATTCCAACGGAAATGCCACATTGTCATATACGGTACGAGAAGACAATAGGTTAAAATGTTGGAAAATCATGCCAATATCTTTTCGCGCTTTACGCAAATCAGATTTGCTAAGTGTAGTTAAGTCTGTACCATTTACGATAACAGAGCCAGATGTAGGTGCTTCGAGCATATTGATGCAACGAATCAATGTGGATTTACCGGCACCGGATTGACCGATAATGCCAAAGATTTCGCCTTCTTTCACATTTAGGCTAATATCTTTCAACGCTTCCACACGAGTAGCGCCTTCATAGACTTTACTAATGTGTTCTAATTGTATCAAAATAATTTCCTTTCTTAAGGTAAATGTTTAACATTTGATGAAAGCAGCTTATCTATCAAGGTAGTCCTTCTTCCATCAATTTTTCTAGTGCTTCGCGTAGACGAAGTGTAATAGCACCTGGTTTACCACCAGATACTGGATTTCTGTCTAGCTTAGTAATTGGGATGACACCACCAATTGTATCGGTAAAGAATAGTTCGTCCGCTTCATCTACAAAGGTGCGGTCAAATTCTTTCTCAATAATGGTAATACCTAAAGATGGTGCTACACGGGTTAAGATCATTTGGCGCGTAATACCTTTTAAGATATGATTATCCGCTGGATGCGTGTACAAGATACCATCTTTAACAGCAAACACATTAGATGTAGCGCCCTCTGTACAAATGCCATCACGGAACAAGATGGCTGTATAGGCAAATTTCTTTTCTGCTTTTGTTTGCGCCAAAATATTCGGGATCAAGTTAGTGGTCTTAATATCTACATGTTCCCAACGTTCATCAGGCAAAGCTATCGCTTTTACACCTTCACCCAATTTATTGACTTCATCTAAATCCAAGGTACGGATAGACATAAGCATTTGTGGTTCTAATTTAGAGCGATCATAAGCATGATGACGTGGTGCTACACCACGAGAGATTTGTAAATAAATATAGCCCTCTTTGATTTCACTTTGCTCGATCAAAATTTCGTGCAATTCTGTCAAATCATCAGGGGTCATTTTTACAGGGATATCCATTTCACGCATAGAGCGATACAAGCGATCTTGGTGGTAAGACAAAGCGAAGCAACGGCCTTTTACGACGCGAACAACTTCATATACAGAGTCACCAAATAAATAGCCACGGTCATCAATGCTGATAACTTTGGCACCTGGTTCGACGAATTCACCGTTAAAATATGTTAATTCTTGCATAGGAGCACCTCTTTTTCTATTTCGTTACTCTATCAAGTGGTAATCATCATGGACTTATTATAACACAATTACTTTCAAATTTTCACACTTTACTTTGTGAAAGATATTAATTCGATATACAAAAATCCGCTAGGATACCATAGTTAAAAACTATATCCTAGCGGATGTATAACAAATATTATTTTAATACTAAATCAGCACTACAGAAATAACTAAAACTAGGTACACCATTAGAGTACTAGTACCAATTAGGTTTCTCTATACAATAGTTCCCATACTAGACTAATGCCCCAGTATAAATTTACGGATAGATTTAGGCATATAATTAAGAGCCACCGTAGACAAATAGGATAATCCCAACGCCATAATATACATAATTAACACGTTGGACACCGTATACAAGAGATTATATTTAGCCATCACACCCGAAATGATTAACAACCAAAATGGATGTGATAAATAAATACCATACGATTTATCGCCTATCTCAGACCAAATGGACTCCATCGTCACATTCATAGGTAGCCTTTGGAATAGGAACAAACTAAACATCGTTCCCAATCCTGTATAAAGAACGCCCATAGGACTCATTTGATGTACCGTGTAAATTGCTTCTAACACAGTGTAATGCCATACGTCCATGACATAGTAATAGGAGCCAAGCATCAACAATATGGAGCTTACCGCGCTGACGCCTAAAAGGTAACGATAACGCCACATATATTCGCAGACGGGTTCATATCGTTCAGCACATACGGCACCTAAAAGGAAAATCCACACATAATGAATAACCCAATAGTTGAGTCGCATATCAAAAAGATATTTAAGAACTGGCTGATTGCTTAGATTTTCTGTTACCCAACGGCCAAGCATGTAAGACGAAACATAATCGATACCAACTTGGATGACAAATAGTAACACCAACCAAAATACAGGCCGTTTTAAGATGACTTTCACCATGGCCCGCCATAATGGCATCATCACGTAGAACCATAGCAAAATAACCATAAAATATAGATGATACATAGAGGTACCAAAGAGTAGATTTATCGCCAACGGCCCTGGATGTAAATTGCCAAGGTTATGAGCTGTCATCCCTGTATATAGCAAGTAAAAGATGGACCACGTAATATATGGAAATAGCACCACCTGAATGCGGCGGTGCATAAATTCCTTATATGAGAATGGTCCCTCTACCGAGGTATGATAAAACAAGCCAAATGCAGAGAGGAAGAAAAACGCAGGCACTCCAAAGCGAGAGAGAATTTCTAACACGCTGATGAGTTCTAAATTTACAAAAGGATTTTGCAATGCGTAAGATCCTACATGAATGCCGATAACACCGAGCATACAGAGGCCTCGCATATAAGTAATTTCCGGTAAAAACGCTTTTTTCATAGCCATTGCCTATTCACTATTGACCAGGTGCCACTGCAGGTGTCGGTACCACACGTGGACCTTGAGACTCTGTAGCTGGTTGTTTAACTACCGGAGATGTAGATGTAGGGGATTGAGGTGTTGCAGCTTTTTCAGGTTGTGCCGGTTGAGCTGGTACAGCCTGACCATTTGCTTTAGCAGCCGCTTCTGCCTTAGCCTTAGCTTCTGCTTCAGCCTTAGCTTTTGCTTCAGCTTCTCGTTTCAAGCGTAATTCTTTTTCAAGTGGTACCACTGGTTTGTCATAAACAGTGATATCCGTTTCAAATAGACGTCCCCATGGGAATGTAGCTTTTACTGTACGAGGATTGATTTTAAGGTATTTTTCAGCGAAATCTTGAATGCGTTCACCTAAATAACTTTCAAGACGTTCATTTAATTCACCAGAGTAACGAACATTGTCTGTTCTGATAGAATCTTGCATACGATAAATATCTTTGCGGATATTTGCTTGATATGCCCAGTTATCCAAATATTGTTGCGTCAACATATCACGATGACCTTCTGGACTCATAGATTTAAGCAATAATCCTTGAGCAATAGCGTAACCTACTGTGTTACTTGCTGTATTCCAACCATTATACGCACCGATTTTGTACAACAAATCTCGTTTATACATAGCGGATACCAATGTATTATCTGCGCCATTATTGAAAGCAATATCTGCAACGCTTACGTTCACACCAGAGTCAACAGCTTGTTGAATGCGATCTACGAAAGCATTTGTAGAGTTAGAGATCATTGGGAAGTTTTCGAAGTTTTCAGACTCGCCTGTACTCGTAGTAAGAGGTGTATTAACAGCCAATAATACAGTTGGTTTACCTTGTGTCACCATCGTGCCACCTACAGCCTCAACGTGTTGAGCAATTGTTTTATCAATCGTTTGATCTTCGTAACCTGGTAATGTTTTACCTCCGCCACCGAGTGGATAAATTACGGAGAATGTAGGTTTTTCTGTGCTCACATCGGTACGGGAACGCGCCATCAATAAGAGACCAAGTTGGTCAGCACCAGGGAAGCTACCGTATTTTTCAACAGAAATATCCTTGGAATATTTGTTAAGGTAACGACCTTCTAGAGCGGATTGAGATAATTGAGATGTATCATCATGACCTAATGCAAAGTAGTCGAATACACCACTGCGAGTTTCATCAATCAACTCTTTGTTGATTTTCATATTTTTTTGACGGCGGTCAAACCAGTCTTGCAAGTATTCCACAGGAACAGAGGCTTGTAGGCTCATCAATTTTTGAGTTTCTTCTTGCGTTAAAGAGCCAGAATCTAATTTATCTTGTAATGCAGCGATTTGGAAGATAGTTGGGCCATATTCCGCATAGTAGGCCGGTTCAGTACCACCACCACTCGCGCGTGGGGAACGCATTACGGTACCAAATCCATAGATGCGTACATTTTTATTACGCGCTTTTAAACCTTCAATACGTTTCAAGCGATTTTGCAATGTGCTAAGAGGAATATTATGTTTACGAGAATCTACAAGACCTCCATAAATAAGAGTATCTGTACTTAATACCATAACATCAGCACGACCTGCATTTTGCTCTACCCAAGCCATAATTTGATCAGCTTGACCTTGGTACGTCTTACCAGAAATCAAGTGTTGAGGTGGTGTCAACACAGTCATACCCGCCTCACGAGCTGTATCAACTGTATATTGCAAACTTACAGGACGATCATCTTGAGGTACATATAATACGGTTTCTGCATCAATTTTGATGGATGTACCTGTAGCAATGGCTGTAACCATTAATGCTACTTTCAACCATTTATTTGTCATAAAGCAAATCTCCTTCTGTGTACACGAGTACTCTCGACTCGAAAATTAACTCTTATATAATACTCTTTTTTTCTGACACTTTTATGAAATACTTAATAGTATAATTATATCATTTACCTGTTATTTCTCAAATGCAGTGCCTTTAGCTTTAGCGCACTTTGGGTAAGCTCCAATTATATTTAATAGCTAGTAAACGGATAACTAGTACAACGGTAAACGCACCATATACAGCCTCTCCAACCCAGTTAGAAATAACCATTAAGTAATAAACGATGCCCCCAATAACACTAGGTAGAGCATACACATCTTCTTTTAAAACAGACGGAATCCGTTGAGCCAGCATATCTCGGATAATACCACCACCAACAGCAGTAATAGTTCCTAATAAAACAATGAAAATTGGCAACTCAGGATATAGTTTAAATCCTGCAGATGCTCCAGTTACTGTAAAAGATGCCAACCCGACTGCATCGGCTAATAAATAGCTTGCTCGGCTACGAGGGCCCATAGCATGCTTGCGATAACGGCTGTTATAGATAATAAATACGATAATTGTTACGGAAATAACCACAGTTACATATACAATATTGCGTAACGAATTCGGCGGAAAATACCCCAAGAGAACATCACGTACAATTCCACCACCGATTGCCGTAGCCAGTGCCAATACAGCCATACCAAATATATCCATTCTCCGCGCCACCCCAACAAGTGCTCCGGAGATAGCAAAGGCAATAGTGCCAATCATATCAAATATATACCAAATAATATCCATAATACCCTCACACAATCTATTCGCATAACTTCGCACACTATGATAGACTTTATGTAAGATATTATACATTAAGAGGTATGAGAATGACAAAGAACATTACACCTATAGAGATTAAAAATATGGATGAGCGTAGCCGTGACGAGTATTTCATGGCGTTTGCTCTAGAGGAAGCTCGCAAGGCCTATAACCTAGGAGAAATTCCTATCGGCGCTATCTTAGTGCAAAACAATACAATCATTTCACGCCACCATAATCGCCGTGAATTAGATCACGATGCAACAGCTCATGCAGAAGTGCTCGTCATCCGCGAAGCATGCGATGTACTCAAGCGCTGGCGGTTGACTGGTTGTACCCTGTATGTTACGATAGAGCCGTGTCCGATGTGCGCTGGAGCCATCATCAACAGTCGTATTGACCGTGTTGTATATGGTGCAAGTGATTACAAAGGAGGCGCTGTAGAGTCTCTTTTCAATGTACTCTCTCACCCTGGTTTAAATCATGAACCCGAATTAGCATCGGGTGTCCTTGGTGATGAATGTAGTCAAATCATGAAAGACTTTTTTAAAGAGCGCCGTAAAACACGGAGGAGTACCCAAGAGGCTGAAGGGTCCGCACTCGAAATGCGGTAGGTCGGGCAACCGGCGCGGGGGTTCAAATCCCTCCTCCTCTGCCATATAAAATATATAAAGCGCTAACCATGGTTAGCGCTTTTTTGCGAAGGGACCACTACTATGAAAAAATATTACCCTTATCTCATTACGGTGAGTCATATGATTAACGACTCCTGTCAAAGTGTATTACCTGCCCTCTTGCCATTATTTATCTACACTTATGGACTTAGTTTAGAGCAGGCAGGCTTTCTCATATTAGCCAATACAGCATTATCTTCATTGTTACAGCCATTATTAGGTTATGTCTCTGACAAGATCAATCAGCCACGGCTAATCGCCTTAGGTGTTCTGCTCTCAGCTTGTAGCACAGGTGCCATGGGTTTTGTAACCTCTTATGAAAGCTTGCTTGTTTGTGCTACCTTAGCTGGTGTAGGCTCCTCTATCTTCCACCCTGAAGGAGCGAAAATCATGAATCGCCTGGGAGGTGGTAAAAAAGGTAAAGCCATGGGTACCTTCGCCATCGGTGGTAGCTCTGGTTTTGCCATCGGTCCACTCTTTGCGGGCTCTATTGCCTATACAGTAGGACCTCATGGACTGGCAGCTTTCACCATAGTGGGGCTTATTATCTCAACGGTTTTGTTCGTCCTCATGCCGTGCATAGTAACTCAAGCACGCACTATCGACCAAGCGGTAGCTATGGAAAACCCTACACTAGTGGCTAAGCCGCTAAAGAATTACTGGAAATACTTTGGTATCTTGTTTATTATCATCCTAAGCCAATCAGTAAACTTCCGCGTTATCAATGCATTTATTCCTATCTTCTGGACTCGTGAACTCGGCACTAGCCCAGAGCAAGGTAGCTTTGCATTAACCATATTCTTTAGTATCGGTATCTTCATGACATATATTGGCGGTCTATTAGGCGACAAATATGGTCCCATTAAAATCATTAGACTATCCCTATTGATTTGGTTGCCAGCCATGTTCCTATTAACAGAAGTGCCAACCTTCTCCCCTGTTATCATGATGCCTATAGCCTATATGTTACTACTCATGATTGGCGCTGCTAAAGCTCTTAGCTACAGCCCCGTTATCGTACTAGGCCAAACCTACCTTGCTAAAAGCATCGGCTTTGCGTCCGGTATTACCCTCGGGGTGAGCCAAACTATCGGCGGTATCATCGCACCTGTAGTAGGTAACCTTGCGGATACCTATTCTTTACCTGCCGCTATGATGACACTCGTACCATTCCTAGTAGTAGGTCTTGGGGCTTCATTGATACTTAAAGATCCTAAAAAATTACAATAAACAAAAAAGAACCCTTCACGTGAACTGTACCCCAAAAATTGGACACAATTTTTGAGGGTACAGACCAACGAAGGGTTCTTTTTATATTCAGCTAACCACGTCACTTGCAGTTTAGTGTTTTAGCATTTCATTCAATATAACTACATCCGTTTCTTTCATGCCTTGTGCCACAGCACCAATACTGCGGATAGTTTCGTCAACGGAGTATGCTACAAGGCCATCGCCTTTTTGGTAGTTTTTATTAAGGCGAGCTTGTTTATATCCCATAAAGGCGCCATCAAGGGAAATTGCAATTTTACCTGCACAGGATGGTTTCGCACCATCACATACGATACCAGATAGACTTGCAAGACCATTTACAAGGGTATTCTCAATGATATCTTTACTATCACCTTTCAAAAAGGCTATGCCTGCTACGCTTACCACACCGGCAGATACAACGCCACAGTATGCAGACAATTTACCAATACCAGATTTAACGTAAAGCGTTAGCAAGTTAGCAAAGACGAGAGCGCGATACAATTCATCTTCACTTTTACCAAGTTCCTCGGCAGTCGTAATGATTGGTACAGACACGGTTAAACCTTGATTACCAGAGCCAGAGCAGATAACGACAGGCAAAGGGCAGCCACTCATACGCGCATCAGAGCCAGCTGCGGCACGAGCCTTACATTTCGTTTCGAGAGATGGATTTTCTTCATCTAACAATAACAATTGTCCAATATTAGATCCATAATCATTGGACAGACCTTCCTTAGAAATTGCAGTATTATACTCAACTTGCTGTTTAATTTGAGGTAGGATACCAGAAATATCACCGGTTAAGGCAAATTCGTAAATGCTATCGAAGGTCATGGCATATTCTGTTTTAGCCGCTTTCTTAATTTCATTGACTGTTTCAGAGACAATCTCACCATCTACTGATACATAGGTTACATTCGTATGGTCATTTTCAATGCGAACAACCGCTGTATGTTCATCTGTTTCTGCAGTGATTTCTATATATAGATTATCTACGCCTTCAGCGAGTGAAACGGTACAGAAGTTAGCATCAAGCAATGTACCAAGCCATTTGCGATCTTCGTCTGTAGCAGATTCCAACACCTCTAGTTCACGCTCTGGATGACCTACAATAGCACCCAGTGTAGCGGCCGCCGTTAGTCCTTTTCGCCCCCCAGAATTTGGAATGACTACAGATTTTACATTTTTGATAATATTCGCGCTGCATCTTGCGTGAATATGGTTAGGAAACTCATCTAAAACAGAGACTGCCTTCGCAGCCGCATAAGCCAATGCAATTGGCTCAGTACAACCGAAGGCAGGACGCATCTCTGACTGTAACAAAGAAATATAATCCATCTTATACTTCCGCAATAATTTCCACTTCTACAATAACGCCTAATGGAAGGTCTTTTACTGCTACACATGAACGAGCTGGTTTAGAAGTGAAATATTTAGCATACACTTCATTAAATGCTTTGAAATCACCAATATCAGCTAAGAAGCAAGTTGTTTTAACAACCTTGGAAAAATCTGTACCAGCTTCAGTCAATACGGCTTCAATATTTTTGCATACTTGTTCAGTTTGCTCTACAATGCCCCCTTCAACAACTGTACCAGTTGTAGGATTGAGTGGAATTTGACCAGAAGCAAATAATAAACCGCCAACCACTTTAGCTTGAGAGTAAGGGCCTACTGCTGCTGGTGCTTTGTCTGTAGAAATTGTTTTCATGATAAATCTCCTTTTATAAATAAATATAAATTAATATGACTATATTTAAGGCGTGAAACTCATGTTGATGCCTCGATATATATGACTTACCTCAATATATCACATATAAAATAAAAGTACGTATATAACCAATTATTTAATTGATTTGAATGCATTGTCAAATATTGGTTTGAAATAATCACGTTGTACATCAGTTGTTATACCTACATACAACACTGGCTTTCCTGGCTTCAACACAAATGCAGCATTTGCATAGAGTGGAGTTTGTACACTTCCATCTGCATATAACAAGCGAGAGCTTGCTGCATATGTTTGATATTTTGTGCCACCCACCGGATGTACTTGTTCTGCATTTTCTACGGTTAGAGTTTTAAGTGTTTTAGGCATAATCGTTGCTTTTTGGGGATCACGACTAGACACATTAATAGGTCTATTCAAAGGAACTACTGTTGTGCTAGTGGAAATCTGTTTATTTATTGTTCCTAATAGAAGTTGCTCTGTTACAGGATCAATTTGACCTTTATCAAGAGCGGCCATTGCCGCTATAAACATAGGGTCATTAGCCTTTTCTTTAGCCACTTGTTGCGCTATTTGTTTAACATCTACAGCTACTACGAATGCATCTTTTTGACCAGTTTTATCTGCCCCTTGCAATTGGTATATATCAAAATTAGTACCAAAGTTTTGGAAAAATTCCTTTGCCATCATATTCGACATCGTAGATTTTGAAGGTTCTTCATTTAATTGTTTTTCTACAAAATCACGTGTATTTGTTTTGGATGCAGAAACAACAGTTACATTGTTAGGCACTATCATGGATCCTGCAATTGTTTGTACATCCTTAGCAAAACCTACGCCAGATACAGTACCCATTAGGCAAGCTGCACAAGCCAATACTTTCAAAGATTTCATATTATTTTCCTCCCTTGAGAGATTGTGTTTGATACATATGATTCAACTCATTAGCCCAATAATCATGGCTAGAGTCATCAGACATTAAAAGCTGTAAAGATACACCTTTATCTGTAGGAACAGCATAACCAATTAAGGAATAGGTATTTCTAAAGCCATCATATTTTAGACTACCGCGTAAATCGCCTGTCATAGCTGTACCATAGCGTGTTTGAACAGGTTTATAGGCCACATGCGTTGCATCTAGTCTTACTTGTTTTGCCATAAAGTCTACATAAGAACGGACCTCTTCTATACTTTTAGGAGATGATTTCTTATCTGTGGCAAGCATTTTATCAAAGACACCTATAATTTGAGAAGGTAACTTATCATTTATCGTTTTTAGATCTTTAGATAATTTAGCACCTTCAATAGTATTGCTCTTCAGGCCTTGTAATTGTTGTTGGGCCGTCTCTTTGGAGTAAGATTCTACATATTTAGAGATAGAATGCTTTAATGCGGCTTTTTCCGCATCTGACCCCTTCTCTAAAATAGTCTTATTCATACCTATAACTTGATCAATTGCATTTTTAGAATAGTTAATAACAATTAAACCACCTATATGATGTCCTTGTTTATCAGTACCTTGCAGTTGATAGAAGGAGTAACCATCAAGAAAATCCCCCTTCACTGGTTCAACAGCTACACCAGTCTGTACTTTCACAACATTATTAATAGTATCAACAGCAGATTTATTTGCTACTTTGAGAAATTTATCTTGTTCTTGATTACGCAATCTTGCATCAGTAGAAATATGCACAACTTCTACAGCTTTCACAGTTGGGGAAGTACTGCCGTACATACCATAACCTAAATCTACCGTATCAGCACATGCCACTGCCCCCATACCCACAGTTAAACAGGTGGCACAAGCCAATGTCATCAACTTTTTATTGAGAGTTCTCATAAGACACCTCACCTTTTTAACAATACACTATGTATAGATTGTTAGATAATCTGTGCAGTATATATTAAGAGTTTAAAGGATAATCTATACTGCATATATTAATTATTATACTATATCGACATATATAACTGTATAGTATAATTTACAAGCTTACCTTTCTGCTATACAATACATAAATAGACATGTAAAGATGATATATGTATGAGAAATGGAAAGGAGTGCACACTCGGTGTGCTTTTAACATGATACAAGAATTAATTCCCCTCACTAGGCCTCGCACATTAGCTGCTGCATTGGGGCCTACCATTTTAGGTGCCGCCTTTAGTTATTACTCATTTGGTGCTGCTCAGGGTACAGGTCTTGCCATTTTCCATACAGTGCTCATATTTTTAGCTGTTGTAACAGCCCAAATTGTAGCTAATTTATGGAATGAATATAAAGACTTTAAATCTGGACTCGATGCTGGTCAAAAGGTAGGTAATGCTGGTTCTATCACACGTGGCGTTATAACACCAGAGCTCATTATAACGATGATTAAAGTACTCATGTTTGTACCCATTATTATTGGTCTTTATTTATCTGCTACTATAACTTGGTACTACATCCCGGTAGGCTTCTTATGTATTCTAATTAGTTTCCTTTACTCTGGCGGTCCAAAACCAATTTCTCGAACACCATTTGGGGAAATTTCCTCTGGTATCGCCATGGGTTTTGCTATCGTACTCATTACAGGCTATGCCTGGATACGAGAATTATCCTTAGCCCTGTTAATTCCTGCAATTCCATCTGCATTGCTAGTTGGTTCCATCATGTTGACGAATAATATCCGAGATATTCGTAATGATGAAAGCCATGGACGTCACACGTTGCCAATCGTGCTTGGTCGTGAAAGAGCACTCAGCTTAATGAGTATCTCATATATTTTCAATTTTATTTGGATCATTGCTTGGATTATAGTAGGCCATATGACATGGTTCGCCTTATTAGCGTTCCTTGCAGCACCACTAGCTTTCAAAACAATTCATACATTATCTACCAATACAGATGAGTTCCAATTAGATAAGGCTATGGGTACTACCGCTGGAGCCGCTATGATTTATCAACTAATGTGGGCGATTGGACTTATCATGGGCAAATTAATTTAAAAAATGAACATACTTATATTATAGGTTCTCCATAGTTTTTAGTTATGGAGAACCTATAATAATTCCTTCTTGATAGATAGGAAATTATTTAGTACTATAGATTTAATATTTTATATGTAATTATTGTATAAGGAGTGTGTCTAATGAGAAAATTTTTAGCATTAGCAGCTACTGTCATCCTTGGCGGCGCTTTATTAATCGCAGGCTGTGGTAACGACAACAAACAAGCTGCTAGCGATGGCAAACAAGTATTAAAAATTGGGGCAACAGCAGTACCTCACGCAGAAATTTTGGAACAAGTTAAACCAATCTTAGCAAAAGATGGTATCGAATTAAAAATCACAGAATTTACTGATTACAACACACCTAACTTGGCTTTAGGGGACAAAGAGATTGATGCCAACTTCTTCCAACACGTACCTTACATGGAGGAATTCGCAAAAGCTCACAAACTTGACTTAGTATCTGCCGGTGGTGTTCATCTTGAGCCAATGGGTTTATACTCCCGTAAAATCAAAGATTTGAAAGATCTTCCAAAAGGCGCTAAAATCGCTATTCCTAATGACCCTACAAACGGTGGCCGTGCATTATTGTTATTACAAAAACAAGGTCTAATTACATTAAAAGACTCTACAAACATCTTATCTACAGTGCAAGATATTACTGCGAACCCTAACGAATATCAATTCGTAGAATTAGAAGCAGCACAAGTACCTCGTTCCCTTGACGATGTAGCCTTAGCCGCTATCAACACTAACTTTGCATTAAACGCAGGTCTTAACCCTGGCAAAGATGCATTGGCAATTGAAAATAACGATTCCCCTTACGTAAATATCGTAACTGTACTTAAAGGCAATGAAAATGACCCTCGCATCAAAAAATTGATGGCTGCACTTCATAGTCCTGAAATTATCAAATTCATCCAAGAAAAATACCAAGGTGCTATTGTTCCTGCATTCTAAGCATCAAAAAGCTAGCCTCAGCGGCTAGCTTTCTTCATATACTAGTCAAAATTATGTTTAAAGGTGTCTCCATTGAGACGCCTTTTTTATTTAATATTTTATACTATTGTTTTATATAATTATCCCATTTATGGAAACGATACCCTACACCCCAAACAGTATCAATATACTCTTCATTTTGGAATTGTTTATCAATTTTAGCTCTTAATCTATTTATATGAACCATAATTGTTGAAGTTTCTCCTAAAGAGTCTATCCCCCAGATACTTTCAAATACTTCTTCTTTTGTAAATACACGATTAGGGCTAGATGCAAGAAGAACTAAAATGTCATATTCACGTGGAGTCAAATTCACCTCAGTACCACCTAAAAAAACTTGATGAGAATCAAGCAATATCTCTAAGCTACCTGCAGTAATTTTTGCGTCCAACACAACTGTAGGGCTTAGACTATTACGGATGCGATTATAACGCTGAATGTGTGATTTAACACGTGCTACAAGCTCTGCCGGACTAAAAGGTTTAATCATATAATCATCAGCACCAAGTCCTAGCCCCCGAATTTTATCAATATCTTCACGTTTAGCACTGACCATAATAATAGGTATTTCTTTTTCCTTACGAATATCTCGACACACAGAGAATCCATCCTTTTTAGGAATCATAATGTCAAGAATAATTAAGTCATATTCATAATCAAGGGCTGCCTTTAACCCATCAACGCCATTAGTTTGAATGTCTACTTCATAGCCTTCGATTTCTAAATAATCTCGCTCTAACTCATAGATACCCATATCATCTTCAATAATTAAAACTTTTCCCATACTTTTACTCCTTATCCAAAGGAAACTCCATCACAATGGATAGTCCAGGTCCACTATCATTATGTTCAGCATGAATAGAACCATTCATATCTTCAACGATTTGTTTTACAATAGCCAGCCCAATGCCATTACCATTAGCTACCTCTGTACGTGCTTCATCAGTACGGAAAAAAATATCAAACAAACGATTTAACATTTCTGTAGGAACACCTTTCCCATCATCTGAAAAAGTCAGTTTACAGCCATTATCTATCTTAGCTGTAGATATATCAATAGATACAGATTCGCCACGTCTATACTTTATACTATTGGATACAAGATTATCCAAAACACGATAAAACTGTATCCGATCAATTACTATTAAACTATCTTCGGCACTATACGATTCATGTAAAACGATAAGTTCATGATTATTTAAATGTCGCTCTCTAATATACTCTCGAATTAAATCATCTAATGCATATGTATCTCGATTGTAGTGAATTTGTTTTAACTCTAGTTGCGAAAAGTCCGATAGCATATTAACTAAATGTTCAATACGCCCCGCCATATCATAAATCCGCTGCACATAGCGTGCTTGCTTCTCTTCTGTATTTGCAATACCTTCAATAATACCACTAGCATACCCCTTTACCGATGTAAGTGGTGTTGAAATATCATGACAAACCCCTGCTATCATTTCGCGCCTACGCTCTTCATAAAGGTCTTGCTCTTGACGGGCTTTAAGCAATGATTCCTGCATATTATTAAATGCCTCACAAGTAACCCCTAATTCATCGTGATTTCTTACAGCAATTCTTTTTGGCACTATCCCATTTTTGAGATCATCAGCAGCTTGCTTCAAATCTATGACAGGTCTCAAAATATACTCACCTAATCGATTGGATATATATAGGCCTATACCAATGATAATAGCTATTATCATTAAAATACCTATACCAAAAGCGCCTTCCACCATTTTCTTATCCGTTGATTCTGGCCCCATACTTTTAGTCATAAATGGGATTCTACCAGCACCATACACTGTAAGTCCCATATCATAGGAATTCACATAGGTAAATTGGTTGCCTTCCCAGTTCAAATAATGATTAGACTCTAAGCCATTTATCATATTTTTAACGTTCGATAACATTATATTAGGCTCTATATCTGGCGTAGCATAAACTATTTTATTATCTTTGAGAATGACTATATCTAAGCCTTGTGCTTCTAAAACAGCACTACTATCCAAAATATCACTTATTGATGTAGACTCTTTTGAAAGTTTCTTATTTATTTGTTCTAACCCCAATTGAAATACTTGAGACTGAATTGTACTAGGCGCTAGCATCATCCACTGACGATGATTTACAGGATTAGTATAACGAATAACCCCCCATACTATAGATAAGGCGGTAAGTAAAACAATAAAAGGTATGATAATAATTAATAAATTACTAATTATCATCTTTCGCCGTACGCCTAAGCTATTAAACCAGTTAAAAAGCATAGATACCTCCTTTTTAACTATTATACAAACCTATATCTTATCTGTCATGATATAGAAATCAATCTTTTAGAAGATGTAATTTCATCGTTATATTTTCGTAATATTTCTCCTTTATGATGTATTCATACAAGAAAGTCATCAAATAAAAAGGAGATATATATGAATTACGAAATCTTTCAACTTATCAACAGCCTAGCAGGTACATATACGTGGCTAGATACAAGTATGATATACATTGTAAAATACCTTTCAATAGTCTTTGCTTTATTACTGATACTCTTATCTGGATTAGGCCTCTATTTTAAAGATAAAAGACTTATAAAAACCTGCATACATACTATCGCATTTCTTGGTATTACCATGATAGCTCATAGTATCATTGGTTTCATAGTGCAAGAACCAAGACCATTCGTCACACACACAGTAAATCTACTTATTCCTCATGTAGCTGATTCTAGTTTTCCTAGCACCCATGCTATGGCAATGACTGCTATTTCATTACCAATTTTAGCAGTTTATAAGAGACTAGGTTCTATTCTACTAAGTGGAACCATTTTAACAGGTTTTGCGAAAGTCTTTGTTGGTCATCATTATCCTCTAGACGTTATCATGGGTATCCTCATCACATATTTGTTATTTAAAGTCTATCAAAACTATTTATCTTCTAAGATTGATACGCTATTAAATCACCCTAAATATAATATTTTCCGATTACTCATAAATACAAAACTAAGCCTATATCTTATAAAAAAAGCAAACCAACCATTGAGTAAACAATTTAGCATGAAAGGTTAAGGCTATGAAGTATGTCTTAAAAAATAAGAACTATCATATTTTGATAGTCCTTATCTTCTCTGCCATCATTTATTTTATTGGAAATGCATATCTTAGTATTACGGATCCTGTAGAGTCTAATTATGCGCTAACCGCAAAAGAAATGCTTCTAACCAAAAACTATTTATCTCCACAAATTTTTGGTCATTATTGGTATGATAAGCCTATATTTTATTATTGGGAACTCATTGTTGGTTTCAAACTATTTGGCATTACAAACTTTGGCGCTAGATTCTTTTCTAGCCTTTTAGCTCTCTGCAATATTTTTCTAATCTATCGCTTTGTAAAAGCACAAACAAACCACGTTATTGCTCTTGTGAGCGCCATTATCGTATCCGTGTCAGCAGAATATTGGATTATCGCAAAATCTCTTATAACAGATATGACCCTAGGACTATACTTTAATGCTACCTTAATGAGCTTTTACATAGGATACATACATCATAAAACAGGTCAACGAGGTTATAAACGTTACTATCTATTAGCCTATATAGCATCTGCTTTTGCCGTATTGACTAAAGGTCCAATTGGATTCCTATTGCCAGGTCTCATCATATTAGTTTACCTTGCAATCAGACGAGATATTCGAGAATTATTTAGTCTACAGATTATACCTGGACTGTTACTATTTCTAAGCCTCGGTGGTAGTTGGTATTATTATATGTATATCACCCATGGAAATGACTTTATCAATGTCTTTCTAGGTGTCCATAATTGGCTTCGTGCTACAGTGTCTGAGCATCCAAGATTCAATGTTTGGTACTATTACATTCCTATAACAATCATAGCATTATTACCTTGGTCCATTATATTACCGAAGTCAATTTATAGTAATCGCAAGAATTGGTTTACCAATATTCCATTCCATAGCTTTTTAGCTGTCTGGGCTGGTATAGTTATCCTATTTTTCACTTGTATGGCAACTAAGTACTCCACCTATAGTTTTCCTGCTTTAACACCGTTAACTATATTAATAGCTGTTATGTGCTACAAACGTATCAACTTAATTTATAAAACGGCATTCGTTATGGGTATTGCTTATATAGTGCTTACATTTGCAGTAGCAGTACCACAAATGAAGAAAGCCTCAACACCTAGTATTAGCCAATTTATTAGCCAGTCTATTAGTGATGACTCCATTCTTGTACAAGGTAGTGGTAGATATCGCGTTTCACCTACTTACTATAGCGGTCATGAAGTATATCAATTACTCGGCCCCAATGAAGTAGCCCCTGATCCAACTACTATTTCTTGGAACGCTAAAGATGTCATGCCGTTTATATCTATAAATGACTTACCAACAAATAAAAAAATATATCTACTCGTTTATGGTGACGATTATCTTCCAGATACAATAAATTCAGATAATTTGTCTTTGGAATATTCCAATGCTGAAGGTACTATCTATCAATTACATCGTTAGATGAAAAACTAAATGGTAATAACGCTTCAATAGATACTACTTTTATATTGCCCTTCATGTTTCTCATAATGATAATAGGAATGTTAAACTCTCCCATTACCTGACGACAAGCACCACATGGTGCACAAGGCCCTTCCGTATCAGCAACTACGGCAAGAGCCTTAAAATTTGTATGCCCTTCTGATACAGCTTTAAATATAGCGGTTCGTTCTGCACAGTTCGTTAAGCCATAAGAAGCATTTTCTATGTTACACCCTTCATAAATAGTCCCATCCTCACAGAGAATAGCTGCACCTACGCCAAAATGGGAATACGGACTATAAGTTTTCTCACGAGCAACGATGGCGCGATCTATAAGGTTTTGAATTTCCTGTTCTGTCATATGAGTTTCCTTTTCTATCATATGGATCTCCTCATTCCACTATATCAAGAATCGTATCCGCCATGATTGGTGCAGTTTCGCCAAAGGTAATCGCCTCTAAATATGTCTTTGCAGCATTAGAAAGCAAGCTTTCATCAGAAGCATATAGTGTGGCTATCCTTTCACCCATGCTAACGGCGTCCCCAGTTTTTTTGTGCATTACAATACCTGCACTATAATCGATGGGGCCATCTTTAACGGTCCGACCGGCTCCAAGCATAACGGATGCAATCCCGCATTGTTCTGTATTCATATGGATAATATAACCGTCTTGAGGCGCTGTAACATCATAGGTGAATTTGCCAATGGCTAATAGGCTTTCATCATCAATAACTCGGCTGTCGCCATCTTGAGCATCAATCATCATACGCAATCGTTCTAATGCGGCACCAGAGTCGAGTGCCTCTTGCACACGACTGAGAGCCGTTTCATAGTCGCATTTATGACTCAATACGAGCATGTGGGCAGCCATGATAATACATTCATGCGTTAAATCTTCTGGACCATGACCTTTCAACGTATCAATAACCTCGCGAATCTCCAAAGCATTTCCAATAGCATGGCCTAGCGGTCGATCCATATCCGTCAAAATAGCCTTAACTGAACGGCCATTTTCCTTTCCAATATCTACCATTGCTTTAGCCAATTCACGAGCATCCTCTATGTTTTTCATAAAGGCACCACTGCCAACCTTTACATCTAACAAAATTGCTTGCGCACCAGAAGCCAATTTTTTGCTCATAACAGAGGATGCAATAAGAGGGATACTATCAACAGTTCCCGTCACATCGCGCAAAGCATATAGCTTTTTATCAGCAGGTGCAAGCCCTTCCGACTGACCAATAACAGCAAGACCAATTTGATTAACTTGATTGATAAAAGCATCTTTCTCTAAAGATACCTTTAAATTTGGAATAGATTCCATCTTATCAATAGTGCCACCTGTATGACCAAGTCCACGTCCAGACATCTTAGCCACCTTACCGCCACAAGCGGCTACGAGAGGCGCAATAATAAGTGTTGTCTTATCTCCCACGCCGCCTGTACTATGTTTATCTACGGTAATCCCATCAATATTTGACAAGTCTACCATATTACCTGATTGAGCCATAGCCAAGGTCAAAGTTCCTAATTCGCGAGCATTCATACCATTAAAAACTATGGTCATCAAGAGCGCACTCACTTGGTAATCAGGGATTTCTCCATTTACATAGCCATCTATAACAAAGCGGATTTCCTCATCTGTTAATGGCAAGTTCGCCCTTTTCTTCAGAATAATATCATACATACGCATAGTTACACCGCCATTCTAAGAAACCACCTAAGCATAGCCTAGGTGGTCTTCTATTATACTTCTTCATTCAAGTGATTCTTTAATAACTCTACAGCTGCACTGGCTCCAATTCTGCTACAACCTTCTGCAATATAGGCTTTCATATCCGTAATAGAGCGAATACCACCTGCAGCCTTAATCTGTACATTAGGACCAATATGCTTTTTAAAGAGTCTAATATCTTCAAGGCTTGCACCGCCGCTACCAAATCCAGTAGATGTTTTAATATAGTCTGCGCCACCATTTGTAATACATTTGCAAAGCGCCACCTTTTCAGAATCTGTAAGATAACAAGTTTCGATAATAACTTTTAAAATTTTATCACCACAAGCCTTCTTAAGCGCCTCAATTTCACTAGTTACCGCTTCAAAATCACCTTGCTTTACATCTCCAAGATTAATAACCATATCAATTTCGGAAGCGCCTTCTTTAATGGCCTGTTTCGTTTCTGCCACCTTTACCTCTGTTGTTTCATATCCTAAAGGGAAACCGATAACGGTACATATGTTAAGTTCTGGATATGCTTCATGGGCGGATGCTACAAAATCTGGAGGAATACAAACAGATGCAGTTTTATACCTTATACCATCCTCACAAACTTCTTTAATATCATCCCATGTAGCTGTAGGACGCAATAATGTATGATCTACATAAGCTAATAATTCTTTCCCCAACATAGTACCTCTCCTTACTAAAAGAACGACATTTGTTCTGGTTCTGGCTCTTTATGTAATGCATCTTGAGCAGAGCGATTTTTATCATCAATGAATGGTTCTAATGGTACGCCTGTAATCTTTAATAAATCTGGTAAACAATTAACGCCTTTCAACTTAGCAGCTTCTAATACAACCTTTGCACAAGTCTCTGCATCATCCAGTGCATAGTGATGTTTAAACTCAACTCCAATATATGCGGCCATTGTATTCAACTTATGATTAACCAAATCAGGCCATACCGCACGTGAAAGTTTAACTGTACATGCATAATCTAGTTCTGGCCAAGGGATTTTATAATAATCTAAAGTAGCACGCAATACGTTCATATCGAATTTCGCATTGTGAGCCACCATAATATTCCCTTTTAAATGGTTTTCATAAATGGCATTCCACAACTGATCAAAGGTCTTTTCATGAAGAACATCCTTCGGTTGGATACCATGAATTTCAATACATTCATCATCAAAACTCATAAACGGAGGCTTGATGAGGCTATATGCCTTTTTGGTAATTTGTCCGTCCTTTACGGTAATAACCGCCAAGGAGCACGCACTATTTTTAAATTTATTTGCTGTTTCAAAGTCTAATGCAACAAAATCTAACATAGGACTCCTTTCAAAATCTATATATAAGAATTATATTCATTTACTCTACTTATTATAGCATGAAATAGACTATAATCTACTGTTCAAAGGTGACCAATAATCACCTCATTCACACCAATTTTAATTGACAGATAGGCCCTCAGTATGTGAAAATTATTTAGATATGTATGTAGTATGGAGGTTGCAACATGGCAGATGACAGATTAATCGTTGCCCTTGACGTATCCACGATGGATGCAGTGAAAAAAATCGTATTATCCCTCGGTGATTCGGTTAGCTTTTACAAGGTCGGCATGGAGCTATTCTACGCCGAAGGAGCAAAAACAATTCGTTTTTTACAGGAGCAAAACAAACAAGTATTTCTTGATTTGAAATTGCACGACATTCCAAATACCGTAGCCCATGGCGTAGCTTCCTTAACACGTCTCGGCGCTAGTTTAATTACTTTACATGGTCAAGGTGGTCCTGTCATGATGAAAGCTGCTGTTGAGGCAGCTCGTGAGAGTGGCAAAGAACTAGGCGTAGAACGCCCAAAATTATTAGCCATCACCGCATTAACTAGCTTTGACGATGAATCTTGGACTGCTATTGGTGGTCAGCTACCTATTTCCGACCAAGTCATTCGCCTTGCAAAACTCGCTAAAGACTGTGGTATGGATGGTGTTGTATGTTCCGCATTAGAAGCTAAAATGATTCGTAAAGCATGTGGCGATGACTTCCTCATCGTTACCCCTGGTATTCGCCCTTCCTTTGCAACAACAGACGACCAAAAACGGGTTGCTACACCAGCTATTGCATTACAAGATGGAGCATCTCGCCTTGTTATCGGTCGACCTATTACACAAGCCGAAAACCCTCGTGAAGCGGTTCGTTTAATTATTGAAGAAATGGAGAAAGTATCCAAATGATGACAGAACAAGAAGTAAAACAATTACTGATCGACACTCAAGCTATTTTAGAAGGTCACTTCCTTTTGACATCTGGTCTCCACAGTCCAATGTATGTTGAAAAATTTAATGTATTACAACATCCAAAATATACAGAAAAACTTTGTAAAGAATTAGCTGAACGCTTCCGCGATCAAAATGTAGAACTTGTTATTGGACCTATGACCGGCGGCATCTTACTTGCTCACGAAGTAGGTAAAGCGCTTGGCACCCGTGCTATCTTCACAGAACGCGAAAAAGGCGTTATGACATTACGTCGTGGCTTTAAAATCGAGCCAGGCACAAGAGTTCTTATCGTTGAAGATATCGTAACTACTGGTGGCTCTGTACAAGAAGTAGTAAATGTTGTCAACCAATCCGGTGGTGAAATCGTAGGTGTAGGCCTTCTTGTTAACCGTTCTGGGGGCAAAGCAGAATTCGGTGTACCTCATGAAAAGGTACAAGCATTACTTAATCTTGAAGTTCCAACTTATAAACCTGAAGAATGCCCTCTTTGCAAAGACGGCGTAGCTATGACAGAACGCGGTTCTAAACACATCAAATAATTTTTTAACGACCTATATACATGCATAGGTCGTTTTTCATTAGGAAGTTAATAAAATATTCCCAGTCCATCAACTACTGTCTATATTTATAAATAGATACAAAAAGAGCTCCTTCACTGAGGAGCTCTTTTTGTTTGTGTGTAGTTATTGTGTGTAAGAGAGAGATTCTGATACGAATGTATCACATAGAGTATGTGGCTCTATGGTGGCCATGAATGCACTTTCATGACCACGTACTCTATAATCTTATAAGAGAAATGGACTCATAAAGTATCGTTAGTTTTGTGTAGCTTGTGGCACACCTTGTTCACTTTGTTGTTGTGGTGCATTACCATTAGTTTGTTGAGGTGGTTGGCCTTGCATAGGCATTTGACCTTGTGGAGGCATTTGACCATTTGAATGTATATGCTGGCCATTATTTGGTCCCATACCATCTTGAGGCATCATTTGGTTTTGACCATTTTGGTGCATATGCTGGCCATTATTTGGCCCCATGCCATCTTGAGGCATCATTTGATTATTTCCATCCATCATATGTTTATCCATATATTTATTAGGACCATCATGTCTATGTGGTTTTCTAAACTGTTGTTCATTTGTTTTCATCCATTCACCAAAATTAGGTAAATCATTTACTGCAAACGATGTACATGCTCCAACCGCACAGATTACGGTTAAAATCGCTGTAATTATAATTCGTCTCATAAATCCTCCTTAGTCCACATTGCGGAAATAACGTTCACGCACACCACGAAGCTCTGTGCCAACAAAGACGCATGTAAGTCCACCAAATAAACCTACACCACCAAGTGCCACTAAAGTTACAATGGACAATACTGGAAATGCAGTAACATTCTCAAATGGTTGCCATGAGCTACCTAGTAAGAACAATATAGCCGGTGTAATAATGAATATAAGAGCACCTACAATATAGGATAAGGCACTTCCAATAGAGAGCAAAGTCTTAGATGCTTTTTTAGCCATGCCCGGTAATTGAGGTAAAAGACGTTCTTTATAATCATCAAATCGTGCATAAATTTCCTGCATATTAACAGATTTACTTTCGCTACCATCTTGATTCATTGTGTCTGTAATGATACCTGCATCTACGTAAGATGCATATATTTCCTCCGGAGTCCCTAAGGATTTAATGATCTCACTATCGGTAAGCCCCTTTTCATAACCTACCGCAAAATGCTCCTCATAAACCTCTATAATACTCTCCACATCTGCAACACGCGCTTTTTTAAATATATTACGCAATGCATCCAAAAAGCTATTTTTGTTCATTATTATCGACTCCTTTCAACAGCATATTGATAACACCAGAAAAATCATCCCATTCTTGACGCATCTTGTTATATGCTGTACGGCCTTCGTTCGTGATATGATAGTATTTCCGTGATGGGCCTGTAGAAGACTCCTTTAAATACGTTTCAACATACTTTTCTTTTTTCAGTCTGTTAAACAATGGATATATCGTTCCTTCAGATATTTCAATATATTCTGAAATGGTGCTTACGATTTCATATCCGTAGCGATCATTTTGTGTTAATAATGCTAGCACCAGCATGTCCATAACACCTTTTTTTAATTGAACTTGCATAGTTCCTCCCTTTTAGGCTGTGCTTGCCTGCCAATGTGAAAGCTCTCTTACGGTCACTATCATGTACTGACAAATACATAATAACATAAGGTACCTCGGAACGCAAGGTACTTTGTAAAAAAATATTGAAATTTAATATATTTTTTCTTATTTCTAATCTATAAACACAGTTAATTTCTGCGTTTATAGGGAAAAATTTTTTCAAAAAAATTTTCTTATTTATGGTATTTTTTATACAAAATCTATTAAAGTACCCTATTATAACTAAAAATCCTCATCTAAAAGATGAGGATTTTCTAACACTACAAAAGAAAGTAGTGCATTATTGGAATACTTAATTAAGTTTTATTTACTAGATTCTAATTTGAAGACGCTTCCCCTAATTTAAGCTGTGTACTCTTCATTTTGCCGTTATGAGTATAGGATACCAAAATTGTATCTCCAGGGCTCTTAGCATCAATTTGTTCTTTTAATTCAAGTAATGTAGTAATATCTTTACCATCAATTTGTGCAATCGTATCCCCTTCTACAAGACCAGCTTGTGCAGCAGGACCATTAGGATCAAGTTGAACAACAAGAAGTCCATCACCTTCATAGGTTACATTATTGCGCGCTGCAGTTTGACGGTCTACAGCCCACACCCCAATATAAGGGCGAATGACCTTACCATTTTTAATAATAGAATCAACAATTGTCATCGCAGAATTAATTGGAATAGCAAAGCCCATACCTTCAATTCCTTCTTTAGAGATTTTAGAGCTGTTAATACCAATTAACTCGCCATCTGCATTAATAAGTGCACCACCTGAGTTACCTGGATTAATGGCTGCATCAGTTTGAATCAATGGGAATCGTTGACCTTGATCATCAATTGTACGTGCTAAGGCACTAATAACACCAGAGGTAACTGAACCTTTAAACTCAAGACCTAAAGGATTGCCAATAGCAATAGCTGGCTCCCCTACTTGTAAGGAGTCAGAGTCCCCAATTTTTATAGGTTTAATATCTTTTGGAGGTTTAATTTTTACAACTGCTAAATCCGTCTGTGAATCTGAACCTATAACGGTCCCCGTCACCGTACTGCCATCAGACAATGATACTGTAACCTCCCCATTTTTAGCCCCTGCCACAACATGTTTATTTGTTACAATATGTCCATCATTATCGATAAGCACACCAGACCCAACACCTTCTCCAGCATAGATAGTACGGTTAAAAATATCCTTTTGAAATACTTGTGTCGTAATCCCTACTACAGCAGGCCCAGATTCTTTAGCCGCTTGTACTACATAGGTATTACGCGTTTCAGTAATAGGCTTAGTCTGTTTAGTTTGTTCTCTCACGTTTGTTGGTTGCGTATTAACAGGGCTGCCAAAGAAATAGTATCCTCCGCCTACCCCAATACCCAAAGCAAGAATACACGCAATTACTGTTTTCTTATATTTTGAAAATGTCATGTAGATCTCCTTATATTCTTCTTAATATTCTTCTACATCACCCATAACTTCTTAATGATGATTATAAAAGTTAAGATTAGAACCAAATCATAAATCATATAATTATGATGCTTTATAAATACGCCACGTCTCACACTAATTCAAATCATCTCAAAATTAATTTTATAAAATTGATTTTGATGAACCTATTATAGTACGCCTGCTTTTACAATGCAAGATATCAATTTATAACTTTTCTTATAAAAGTATAATTATTATAACCGTATATCCTCCACTAGATAAATACCTAGAATTCTAAAAGAAGCTATATAGAATGTATTCAACTATCTAAAGTCTAAAAAACATAAAGGGCATTCACTAGCCGTCGCTAGCAAATGCCCTTTATGCATATAGTTTGAGAGTGTAAGGACTGTTGAGAGAGAGAGTATATGTGATCTAGATAAGCTTTAGAGAGAACTTATTAAGAGAGAGAAGTTAAAATATTACTTATCTAGAGTCATAGTCAGCCTTACTTAAATAAGTATACATGGAATATCTAAACTATCAAAGTAACTATATAAACAATTCTTAAACCTTTGATTATATCTCTATAATAAATTCTCTATGAAGTCATATCTAATCAATAGCCACGAATAACGTGAGTATAATGTGAATGCATATTTTCGATACTAAACGAATTTATACCCTACGCCCCATACTGTAATAATATGCTTACTATCAGATGGATTATCCTCAATTTCTTCACGTAAACGATTAATATGAACCGCTACAGTTGCATAATCACCATAGGAGTCAAGTCCCCATACACGAGAATATAATTCTTCTTTGCTAAATACAATATCACGGTTACGCATCAAGAATTCTAACAACTGGAATTCTTTCTTTTTAAGATGAACCTCTTTTTCATTCACCCATACTTTCATCATCTTAGGATCGAGACGAATTTCACCGGATTGAATAGCGTTAGTTTCCATTGCATCGCGCTCTGTTAAACGTTTATATTGCGCCAACATAGCTTTAATCTTCGCAATCAATACAGATGGAGAGAATGGCTTTTCAATATAATCATCAGCGCCTACGCCTAAACCACGGATTTTATCGATATCGTCAAGGCGCGCAGTTACCATAACAATTGGTACACGAACTTTGTCACGAATTTGGCGACAAACTTCAAAACCATCCATTTCTGGCAACATAACATCAAGGATAATAAGGTCTACAGGAGTATTCAATGCTACTTCAATGCCATCTGTACCATTAGTCATAATAGTTACATCATAGCCCGCCACCATTAAATAATCACGCTCAATATTGGCAATATCCAAATCGTCTTCAATAATTAAGATATGTTCACTCATGATTCTTCTCCTTGCTTAGGAAACTCTAATATAATACGTAGACCATGTGGCCTTACATTTTCAATCATAACTCGGCCTTCAAAGATTTCCATAATTCGACGGATAATCGACAATCCTAGGCCACTACCTTCTTGAGGATTCGTACGAGACGAATCTACACGATAGAATGGGCGCATCAGACGCTCTAGAGATTCTGGCGGTACACCTGGACCATCATCACTGATGACACAATATACAAAATCATCATCACTCGTTACATCTATGACGCAATGACCAATATCGGCCATTTTATACTTAGCACTATTGTTCAACACATTCTGCAAAACTCGTTGTAACAATTGTGGGTTAGCATTGATAAAAGGTGTTTCCGTAGCTATACGAGCCTTAATCTCAAGCCCCTTCGATTGATACGGAGCTAAATGATCTTCTACAAAGTCACGTACAAACTGACCTAATTCAATTCGCTCAGACGGACGAGATTCTTTTTTATAGTTCAATGTTGTTATGAGGAATAGTTCTTCTAACATAGAATCCAAATCATTGGCCCGCTTCAAAATAATCCCCATATATCTTTTTTGTTGCTCTTCCGTTGGTGCAATACCATCACGAACACCTTCAGCATACGCTTTAATAGCCGTCAACGGAGTTCGTATATCGTGGGATATACCAGCGAGTAGCTCTTTTTGTTGCTCCTGTTCCATTTCAATCTGACGATTTGCCATTTCTAACGACTTTGTCATGTTCTTAACGTGAATCATGATAAATCGTGTAACAAATCGGTTAATAGCAAAAAATGTAACAATAAAGAGCAATATGGAAACTACGATAATATAGAAAGATACGGATTCCATTAAGCTATCACTACCATGAGTAGCACGCCTAATCGCAATATGGTATACATAGGAATGACGACCATCGTACTTTCTCATTTCATAAACGAAAGTATTATTGGATTGATATACGATGCCCTGTAATTCAGGGTTAACATCAATAAGACCAACAATGGCAGAAGCACTATAGATTTGTGGATTACCGTAGTTATACACCATACTTCCTTGATCAAGTACTTCAACATATACTTCCTTTGGATCAAGTAAGCTATAGCTAGGCTTAACCAAGCTATTAATTAGATCATTTTCTAACCCATAAAAGGTAATGGTTTCAGTTATTCGACTGACACTTTTAAACTGTTGTTCCTGCTCAATACGCAAATAATAACCGGCATTGGCCAATATGCGCAAACCTGTAAAATATAGCAAAAATAAGATAATTGCTATTAAAATAGGTACAACAAACAGCACAACATTGGATATCCAAATTCGTATTTGTAAATTCACAGGATTACCTCAATATCATAAATAGTAGATACTCTCTATAGTTTACGCTATTTTTAATGCTTAACGCAAGTAAAACACGCAAATATCCAACATATTTTTCACGATTCTTTCATACGTAGTTTATAATTGACTGATTATTCAACGGTACCTCGACCCTTTTAATATCTTATGCTTTTCGTAAAAATTATATTTTCACACGCATCCATGTATCTTATGGCGATATGAAAAATGGTAATATCTGATATTTCATCAGTTTCTTAGTCTCCTCTTTTAATAGGAACTTGTCTATACTATTTATAAAAAACTAAAATATAAAATATAAAACAACTATTGAATCTCTTCATTTAATAAAACAAAATATATACTGGATTATACTATTTCTCTATGAGGATAGCTTAAATATGGTCAAAAAAAAGAGGATTCCTAAGAATCCTCTTTTAAAGTTTGGATTAACGACGATTTGCATCGAAGAAGTTGATAGCAACTTCTGGGAACATAGCGTAAGTCAATACGTCTTCATCAGTGATACCATTGTAGCCTTTGGAAGCTAAATCTTGACGGTAACCTTCCAATTCAGGTTCGATAAGATCTGCAGGACGGCAAGTGATAGGTTCTTCATCACCAATAATAGTACGACGAATATCATCGGAGATAGTACCAGGTAACGCACCATATTTACCGCGTACAAGGTCTTTAACTTCGTTAGGAACCATTTTGTAACGGTCGCCCATCATAACGTTCATCATAGCCATTGTACCAACGATTTGGGATGTTGGAGTTACCAATGGAGGGTAACCTAAGTCTTCACGAACGCGTGGCATTTCATCCATAACGTCGAAGAAGCGATCGCCCATACCCATTTCGTTCAATTGGTTTTGAGTATTGGACAACATACCGCCAGGAATTTGGTAACGACGAACAGCTGGGATTACATCGCTAGCTGGTTTCAAGTTGAATTCTTCAGCGATTTGTTGTTTTACTTTACGGAAGTGGTCAACTAATGGAATGTATTTATCAAGGTCAAGACCAAGATCCCATTCAGTACCTTTGAACATTTCGATCATAGTTTCAGTAGCTGGTTGGCTAGTTGCATGAGCAAATGGAGAGATAGCAGTATCGATGATATCTACGCCAGCTTTAGCAGCTTCCCAGTATGTAGTACTTGCAAGGCCGCAAGTGAAATGGCTGTGCAAGTCGATTGGCAATTCGCCGAAACGTTTTTTGAAAGTAGAAACCAAATCATATGCATCAGCAGGTCCTAACAAACCGGACATATCTTTGATACAAAGGGAATCAGTACCCATTTCTACCAAAGTTTCAGCTACTTTCAAGAAGCTTTCAGTTGTGTGAACTGGAGAAATTGTGTATACCATAGCGGATTGAACGTGTGCACCAGCTTTTTTGGAATACTTAATAGCAGCTTCCATATTGCGTGGGTCATTCAATGCGTCGAAAATACGGATACGGTCGATACCATTTTTTACAGCCGCATTACAGAATGCTTCTACTACGTCGTCGGAGTAGTGTTTATAGCCCAACAAATTTTGACCGCGAAGCAACATTTGCAATGGGGTATTTTTCAAATTAGCTTTCAATTTGCGAAGGCGTTCCCATGGATCTTCATTCAAGAAACGAAGACAGCTGTCATAAGTAGCGCCGCCCCAACATTCAAGAGCTTCATAACCAATATCATCTAAAAGGCCGAGCACTGGTTCCATTTGTTCGTAGCGCATACGTGTTGCCAAAATAGATTGATGACCGTCACGAAGAACGGTTTCGCAAATTCTTAATTTTTTAGCCATGTTAATCCTCCAAATCGAAATAGTCTGTGTATGTAACTTTATACACTCATCAAACAACTATCTCATACCTATTTTTTTTACGATTTTTTCGATGTCTGCTCACACTAGCCAAACGCGCTAAAATCGTAATACATACTTATATTAGACTACTTATAAAATTCTTTGTCAACAACCACATTATGCTATTTACTCATAATTTCATGTATACAAAGATGATTTTTTCGTGATGAATATCACAAAAAACTGCAGAGGAACTAGAGTTTAACATGTATGTTTAATCAAATTAATTTTTTTGTAATTGCTCATTTTAATAAGAAACTAAAAATTATATCGTAATAATTTTTAGTTATTATTAAATACTTTTCAAAATATATCGGTATTTATAAATGTAGTAATTCGATAAACATCGGTATGCTTATGAGTTCATCAATTTTATTAATAACTTAGTCGATATTTTTAAATGCATAAACATACAAAAGAGCCTGTCCATTTACGGACAGGCTCTGACGTAATCTTTAAAGTTTAAGAGTTCCCATTATACGCATTACTTCTCAGGCTTAACCTTTTTAGGCGCAGTTTCAAGGACAATATTTTTACCTTCCCGTTTTACTTGAATAGAAAAGGCCCCTTCTCCTTCTTTAAAATACTCCATCTTGATATCAAGGAGCATTTTACCAATTATAGTCTCTACTTTTTCAGTTAAGAACTCACGGTAAAATGCATCTTCTTTTTGCTTTGGACTTTGGTGAACTACTGGCTTCTTAGCATCTCGCTCCATATTGAGCATAGTATCTTCAAAATTTTCCGTATCCTTAAAATTTTTCATCATATCCGCATCGGATAAACCTTTTTGGATTTTAAACTTTGCCATGTGTATCTCCTATCAATTCAAAAATCGCTTTTTTTACGCGTACTGGTTCAATACCAGACATACAATATTGATCAGGCTTAGGACAACGTCGTTTTCGGCAGCCCAAGCAATCTAATTCATCATTTACGAGCACCTTAAAGGTTCCCGTCAGAGGTCCCCATAATTTAGGGTCTGTAGGGCCAAAAAGTGCTACTACAGGCTTATTTAAAGCTAACGCAATATGCAGAGCTCCAGTATCAGCAGTAACTACTACATCACAACTTTCAATTAAAGCCCCTAACTCTTGAAGCGTCGTTTTCCCTAACATATTCAGTACGATTTTATCAATGCCCTCATCTGTTAGCGAGTCCATCAAGGGTTTATATTGAGTAGCCTCTTTAGGGCCACCTAAACAAACAAAATTTGCTCTATATTGAAGAGATTTAATGAGAGAATACCATTTTTCCTGAGGCCACTCTTTCGTTTCCCAAGAGGTGCCTAATACTAGACCAACGCGAAAAGGAGCTTCTACCACGCCTTGATACAAAGAAACATCATTATCAATCAATTTCCATTGCTCTTCTGCCCAACTATGTGAATTTGATGGCGCCTGAAAATCCATGTGGTACAGCGTATTAGCACTAGATTCATTTAGTGGAGAACTACTTTCAACACCGCATTTAGCTATGTTAAGCGATGTATCTAAATTTGCATGTTCAGTAACAGCCTTTGTTAACAACTGAGCTACCTCTAAATAGCGCTTAATCACATGATCTGTACTAGGCTTCGTTTTATAGTTAGTAAACAACCAATTCAACTCTTTTGTGCCACCAAGGCCAAGTCTAATGGGGGCTCCTGAAGCTAATAGTACTAACCCTGTTATAAGACGTCCTTGCACATCAATGGCTACATCAAATTTATAAGGTTCTAATTTGGCCTTAAGATCCCACCACATGCGCCACATTGTAGGGATATGTAGTTTTTTAGAATGAGCCTCGTATTCATCCCGTTCCCAGGGAATTATCTCATCTACATAGGGATTGTCCTGTAAAAGCTCTACCATACTAGGCGTTACAATCCAATGCAACTTAGCATTAGGATACTGTATCTTAATCCACCGCGCAGCAGGTGTAGCATGCAAAATATCACCTATGTAACTAAGGCGTACAAATAATATATTCATAGATATCCTTAGGGTACATACTATTATAGGAATAAAGCCTTTATAATGAAAGAACATTATAAAGGCTTTTTCTTAAGATTTCTTTTTACTACCACTACTATTGGATGATTTAGAAGATGTAGTATCTTCTGTTACCTTAGTAGTTTCTTCACTACCATTCTTAATGATATTTTTCACATCTGATAATGTCAACTCATTAAATGTAGTAGGGTGATTGTATTTGTAAACCGGATTGAAGCCTACACCTAATTTACCAGTGTAAACAGTCAATGCATTATTGTCCTCATCAACACGAGCAATGTAGATAGTTTTGTCCATATCAACACCGATAAAGCGGAAACGCCCTTCAGGGTTGATAACACGCCATCCCCCTTCAATGCCATTAAACATGAAGACATCCCCAGTTCTCACATTATCGTAGAAGAAGTTATCTTCATCGTAGAATACGCCGATATGACCGATATCAGTAGCTTGCATGTAAACGCGACGTGTATCATAGTTAGCATCGGTCCGATAAATGCGATATGTATGCTCTTGAACTTTTACCTTCATATACACCACATTCGTCGCTTCAGAGTACGCAGCATCTACGATTTTACTGCCCCGAGGCAAGTCTTCAAGTTTCGTATCAACTTCATGTTCTGGATCATCCGCATTAAGACGAGCCATGACAACATCTCTGGAGTCATATAAACCCATGATAGCATAGTTACGGTCTGGCATCCAGTTAAAGTAACTAATCGAGCGTCCCTTCAAATCAATATTTGTAGGGGTACTTTCATTAGCCTTGTAAATTTTCAAAGAGTTTTCTGTAACAACGGCCATGAATTGACGGTCATAGGATACATATTTAGTGCCTTCTTTCACATCAGGAAAGTTTTTAGTATCGTCTTTTGATGCGCCTGCTACATTAAACTCTGTAGTCGGTGCAAACATATATTGATCAAGGTATAGGTATACCCCACCTTGCAGAAGAATACCTACCGCAAAGGCGCTCAGTACACGCGTAAAAGGTTTCATCTGTCCTCCTATTTCACGATAAACGCCGTTGGGATCATGCGTTCCCCTAACAAATCGGCTGGTTTATTTACTACTTTACCGTTGAGGTACAAAGTAGAACTAGAACCGCCATCTAAATTTGCTGCAATGTAGCAACCTTTTTCAAAAAGAATATCTTGTACGTCACGCAAGGTAGCACCAATGGAGTACCCTGGTTGACGACCATCGATTACGAGGAATAACACTGTACCATCTTTCTTTTGACCAATAGCAGTACGAGGGCCTACACCCCAGCCACCATCACCTTCAGTAATCATCTTCTTACCATCGACGATAAGAGGCGGCCCAAAGGTAATACCTTCCATAGCTTTCATATCACCTAGCTGAGTTTTATTATAATTACCAGCAATAAGGTTACCCGATTTAGAGAAACCTACAAAGTCTACGTCTTCATCAGGACCTACATCCTTACCGATAACGTACTCACCGTCATGCAAGATAAAACCATATGGCAAACGGCCTGTACCAGTACCATTAGGGTCGTGGAATCCACCGCCATTAATCGCTGCTACAGCATTATTCATTTTCGCAATATTACTTGTAGTATCGCCTTTTTCTTGAATATTAGCTGCTGTGCCTACTTGGATACGACGAGGATCAGGAATTTCTAAAATATAGCCTACATAACGAGCAGACTGGATTTTTTCAAGATTTAAAGTCTTATCTTCACGAGCATTAAATTTGAACAAATCTTGGCTTTTAACAACCCCTACAGTCCCCAAAATAGCTTGTAATTCTTCGTCATTAAACAACCACGTAATGTAATGAGGATGGCGAGATTGTAAGATAGCACCAATAACGGCGCGCTTTACATTATTAAATGGTCCAAAGAGCACCACGAAGGGTGATGTGATAACGGTAAATAAGAACACCATAACGATGAACTTTACCCAATTCTTTTTGAACAATGTATTTCTCCTTATAAATCAGTGAAATGTTCGGTGCTAATGCGTTCTTCAAAATGCTTGATATCCACCGCATTACCTACCCAAACACGCAAAATATTATATGGATTATCACCCGTATGAGCCCAGCCAGACTTCATAGCCATGCCCATCTTGATACCAGCTTTCTTAGATGCCGAATCGGTGAATTCATTTTTATCTCCATATGGATAGCAGAACCAAGGATTATCCTTAATGCCTACTTCTTTAGCAAGTGCCTCTTGGGCCTTTGTGATATTTTCAATTTGTTTCGCTTCCGACAATTGGCCCATTTCTATATGTTGGAAACCATGATTGGAAATAGTGATGCCATTTTTATGCATTTCACGTACTTGATCCCAAGTTAAACGAGTCCCAATATCGCCAGGATTGATAAAAACAGTTGCAGGGAATCCATATTCTTTCATAATTGGATATACGATAGAATATGTATCTGCATAACCATCATCAAAGGTCAAAACAACTGGTTTTTCAGGCACTGCAGCGCCATTTACAACATATTCATACAATTGTTCCATCGTCAATGGATTATAACCGTTATCCTTGAGGAACTTCATTTGTTCTCTGAATAAATCCTCCCGAATAACCGCATCATTATCTTTGTCATCGCCGACTTTATGATACATAAGGACAGGAATGCCCGATGGATGTACCATCTTAACTTCTTTTACAGGCGGTACTGAACTAGTAGGTTCTGTTTTTTGTGAAAGCACGCCACAACCTGCCACAACCATTGCCAATACCAAAACTAACAGTGTTACCAACGGAATCCGTTTCATAGGTCCTCCTCTATCAGAACACAATTATATACAGAATATTATAACATTTCCATGAAGAATAGTAAAAAGTAACGCTTTATTAGTACTTCATCAATCAATTTTCGGGGTCTAGGATACATAGTTTCATCTGGATGCCTATAACACCTGAAAGCCTAAATTCATATAAATCGTCAGTATCAAAAATCATTTAAAACTTCTACGATTATTTAGAGCTATATTGTAATCCGTTCAATAATGCTTTAATATTCTAATTATAATACACATTACTAAAATTATGCTCATCCAATAAACAAAGGATTTCTTATGAAAAAACGCTTAAGCCTTATACAAATGGACGTCCATGTAAACGAAGTGGAATACAATTATGCACGCGTCCAAGAATTACTTTCACAAGCCCTATCAGAAAGTCCTGATATTATCATCTTGCCCGAAACATGGAACACAGGATTTCATCCATCTAAGGATTTAATCAACATTTCTGATAGAAATGGAGAAAGAACAAAAGATTTATTAAGTAAATTCGCCAAGGAACACAGTGTAAACATTGTGGGCGGTTCTGTAGCCGTAGCAAAAGAGGATTTAATATTTAATACATCCTATGCTTACAACCGTGAAGGCACACTCGTAGGAGAATATTCCAAAATGCACGGATTTAGCCCTGCTAAAGAGAACCAATACTTTGCTAGCGGTACACATACCACTCATTTCGAATTGGATGGTATTCCTTGTAGTACGGTTATCTGTTACGATATTCGCTTCCCTGAGCTCGTAAGAATGGCTGCATTATCAAATACAGAGTTATTATTTGTACCTGCTCAATGGCCTACCATGCGTTTACGCCACTGGCAAGTATTAAACGAAGTGCGCGCCATTGAAAACCAACTTTTCTTATGTGCAGTCAACGGCTGTGGTACTGTGGGTCGAGTCCAAAGTACTGGTCACTCCGCCGTATACGATCCATGGGGTACGAACCTCCTTGAAATGGACACCGTGGAAGGCATCTCATCTGTAGATATCGACCTCACCGTAGTAGAGGATATTCGCAATAAAATCAATATCTTTAGAGATCGCAAACCTGAACTCTACAAGCTATAAAATAAAGGCACATTGTTTTTAACTACCATCTTAAACAATTCATTTATAGATGGTCTGCGCATAAAACAATGTGCCTTTTTATTTTTACTCTACTGTATTAAGAAAATAAATGACTCTAGTTTGCTCTGGATTAACGGCCATGCCTGCAACAGTAAACATATTATATGAATAATCAAATTTAAAGATATAGAATGTGTACTCTGCGTTAAATGGTCGCTTCACTTCTTTATACGAATAGTAACCTAAATATTTTTTCTGTAAAGTCTTATTTTCATCATTAGGCAACACTTTATCAGAACTTAATTTACTAGTATCTTGCTCTAAGTCCAAAACCATTTGATTATTCATTTGGTTAGAGAGCTCACGATCAACCTTTCGCTTAATATTCTCATTGCTTAGCGCCATTTTATATTGATACATATTATTGAATATATTTGTTACTTCAATCCATTCTTCTGGCAATATAGTAGACAAGTATTTTTTATAATTCGTCTTAACATCTTCGTACGGTTTAATAGAAACACGTTCAGCCTCCCCCTTAGTAATAATAACCTTAGCATGATTTTCTGCATCTTGAATATAGGGCTTTAGTTCTGATGGTTTACCCGTAAAAGAAACTTGAATATACCGACCATCTTCAATCGCCTTAGGCGGCTTTAAATGAATATCAACCTGCTTAGCAAAAGAAGGTATTTTCTTTGGAAAACCAGACAAATCATTTATTTTATTTATATCTATATGATTGTAATATTCCTTGTCATTAACAGGGTACTTACTGCTTTCTCTAAAATTAATAGCCTTTACAATTTGTTTTTCAATTTCTTCTCTTGTATAAGGATTTTTAATAAGGTCTCGTTGCGGCACACTTCTTATTGTTCTATTATGTTCCTCAATATGATCGTGCATACGTGATTCTACCTCTCGATTTAGCAACATTTGTTCATTAAATGTTTTTTTAGCAACGGACATAACAGCATAAGATAATTCTGTTTCACCCGTAACTTTACTTTCCAAATAAGGCATAACTTCTTGAGGTTGTACTCTATCAAGTTGAGTAGTTTTTGCACCTAATGGCGTTGATACAGATGGAATGGGTATCTGCTCAGCATTTATTATTCCTATATTAGCAAACAATACTATCGCAACTAGTACAATTCCTTTTGAATTCATTCGAGTCTCCATCAAATAATTATATTAAAAAACTTGCTATACCTCTCATATAGTAAGTCATATACATTAAAACTCAATAAGCTTCCACATATCCTCTGGAACCTGTTCTAGAGGTTTATTTTTTGCAATTGCTTCTTTTAGAATATCAATAGTATCTTGCACCTCTTGTTTATCCTTTGTATCAGGATCATGAAGGATGACACGATTTAAAGAACCTTCACCAAATTGCTTTAAATATTCTTTTTCCACTTGATTAAGTTCACGGCGTAAATATTTCATAGATAATAACCTCCCAATATATTTAATCTAATATATTAAGAAGTACTTGTCTATAATTCAAATATTTTCTATACACATCTTCAGCTAATAATAAACAATTTAAATTGTAAATTAATATTTTTATCTCATAAATCATTTACATGAATTCTATAGAAATGGTAGTATTAACAATGCAATAGGATTTAGTTATTAAGAAAGAAAGGTAATAACTATGTTTTCATTTCTACAACCTAAAGAGGCAAAATCATCAGTTCCACAAAGCATGATTATGAATCTATATTATAAATATAGATTGCAATCATTAATTGGTATTTTTATAGGTTATGCTGCGTACTATATTGTTCGTAATAACTTTGCCTTATCAACACACTTTTTATCAGATATCCTCCATATGAGCAAAACAGAAATTGGTTTGCTATCTAGTGGTATGCTTATCGCTTATGGTTTAAGTAAAGGCTTTATGAGTAGTCTTGCGGACAAAGCAAGTCCTGCCAAGTTTATGGCTTTCGGTCTCATTTGCTGTGCAATTATCAATATCTTTATGAGCTTTGCCGATAGTCTCGCCTTCTTCTTAGTTTTAGTAGTACTAAATGGCTTTTTCCAAGGATTTGGTGTAGGACCATCCTTTATCACCTTAGCTAAATGGTACCCAAAACAGGAACGTGGCCGTTATGGAGCTATCTGGAATATTTCACACAATCTCGGTGGTGGTATCGTAGCACCAATCGTAGCCGCCGCATTATATTTCACTACTACAGACCACTGGCAATTAGGGAGTTATGGTGTACCAGCGCTTATTGCAGTTATCATAGCAATTGCCATTTCTTTCTTAATCAAAGAAAGCCCTGAACGTGAAGGCTTACCACCAACAAGTGAAATCATCGCCGACACAGCTCATAAGGCGCACAGAAGTTCTGAAGCACCGCATATGAGCACAAGAGAAATCTTTGTAAAATACGTATTGAAAAATAAAAACGCTTGGTATGTATCATTAGTTGACACCTTCGTTTACATGATTCGCTTTGGTATGCTTACTTGGCTTCCAATTTATTTATTACAAGTAAAGGGTTTCTCCAAAGCAGAAATGTCTGTTGCCTTTTTATTCTTTGAATGGGCGGCTATTCCTTCTACTATTTTTGCTGGTTATATTTCCGATAAATTCTTTAAAGGTTATCGCATGCCACCTGCAATCATTGCTATAAGTATTATCTTCTTCTGTATATTTGGTTATTGGCAAAGCGAGTCTCTCTTATGGGTTACTTTCTTCGCTGCTATTGTAGGTTGTTTAATCTACATTCCTCAATTCTTAGCTTCAGTACAAACTATGGATATTGTACCACCATTTGCAGTAGGTTCTGCTGTTGGTCTTCGTGGATTCATGAGTTACATTGTTGGTGCAAACTTAGGTACAACACTATTTGGTGTTTTAGCAGATAAATTTGGTTGGAATGCAGGTTTCTATCTTTTATTAGTAGCATGTGTTCTTTGTATTACATTCTGTGTATTGGCTCATTTTGGCGCCAAAGAATTAGATGCTAAAGAAGCTGAGCTTGAACAACTTCAACCAGCTGAAGCTAATAACTAACCCCTAACAAATAAATCCTATAGTAAAAAGGTCGTAATATGTATTAATACATGTTACGACCTTTTATTTCCCCCACGAAAGGGAGTCCTATATAACCGATGTGTTTTCATCAACGCATAGTTCTCGAAATAATGAAAGCACAAGCCACAATGATACCAAGGACTATACTCCCAGCTACTATATAAGGCCATGTAAGTACATCACGTACATCATTCAATATTTTTATATCAAAGATTGGCATATAAAGTAATAAGTTCCCCAAAATCCAACCGACTGGTCCTATGAACTTTAGCTTCTTAATCGTATCCATTTTATCTAGAATAGACTCGGTTACCTCTGAATTCTTTTCGACAGATACGTATTCTTTATTAATGTAAAAGCCTTTTGAATATTCCGTTTCAAAAGCCCACTCTTGAACAGAAAACGTAGCAGTACCATCAGCATTTTCATACTCTTTATATTTAGCAGTATCAGTAGTACCTACGTCTACCTCACCCCAAGTGCCTGTTACCATCTCATAACCACTATCTACGAGTTTCATATCGGCTGGTAGTGCTTTTCCACACAACTTGGAAAACTGGTACGCATCTCGCTTCTTATCCCAACTGAGCCAAAATACCTTGTTATTACTATGTTTGACTAACTTATACTCATACCATATCTTTCCATGAGTATCAATGTAGCGTATCTTGCCTAAGATTGTATATAAATCCCTTCGAATACGCAATGTCTCGCCATAATTAAAAACCATAATCTTCTCTCATATTGAAAACTACACACATAAATGTATATTACTTATTACTATGATTGTACACATAATATGAAGGTATGCCAATAAAGACTCTTATAGTTCAACATCAAGGAACTCTCAAAATGATTTTTGATTTCATAATTTTTTCATTATATAATAAATATATTAAAGTCAATCTGGATATATGATAAAGAAGGTAGTAAAAATGTCTAAATTTATTTGTCCATACTGTAATAGTGCTGTGGCCTTAACTGAAGAAACGTTTACAGAATACAAAATAACTCATCAAAATGCTTATATAGCAAAACAAGTTACACTCCCTTTTCCAAATATTAACGAAAAACAATATTTAACAATCTATAATAATTTTGTGAAACCAAGCTATTTAGATAACCTAGAAACTCCTATCATAACTATATCGGCTTATAAATGCCCTAATTGTGATAAAGAAACTTATAAATTAATAGCCAAAAATAACGATGGTAATTCTTCTAATACTATACCTATAATTCCAAATTCTTTGGCAAGAGACTATAGTAATGTGGTTCCCTCTCATATCCAAGAAGACTATAGCGAAGCATATGCTATATTACATCTTAGTCCTAAAGCTTCTGCTACCTTATCTAGACGTTGCATACAGAGCATGATCCGTGATTACTGGAAGGTTACAAAGAAAACACTATATCAAGAAATTGAGGCAATAAAACCTAATTTAAATACACTTCAGACTGAAGCTATAGATGTTTTACGAGAGATAGGAAATATTGGTGCCCATCCAAATAAAGATATTAACACCATCATCGACATTAATCCTGAAGATGCGGAAAAACTAATAAAGCTAATAGAGTATTTTATTAAAGAATGGTACATCGCAAAATATGAACAAACTAAGCTTTTAAAAGATGTAAAAAGCTTAGGTGAATCAAAAAAAATCTAATCAATAAAATTGTGAGATTATTTCAACTTAGACTACAAATGGATAATTTTCATTTTCCATACCTACAAAACTACAAATAATTCTATAAATACACTAATATCTGTCCCCTTAGTGCACTTCAGACTTAATTTGCATATCTATCTTAATAGGAGATTCTGTATCTCTTTATCATATACAATCTTCATTAAAACCTATCCTTTGCCATTTAGTTTTTTATAAATTTTTATAATTGATGAATTATAAAATCTATTTGATATAGTCAATTAAATAGGAGGATATTATAATGAACAAAATAATAAACAATCCTTTATTACCACAAAAAATTTCTTTTAACCTAAAAGGTGGACTAAACAGCGAATATCCTTTGGATTTACGCGCAACTGCATCATTTTTACTCTATTTCCAACATTTAATAGATAAAAGTTATTGTACTATTAATAATATCGATCGTATTCGACCAAACAAAAATAATGTATATAAGGTTGTTGTAAAAGACTTCACAGTTGGTTCTTTATCATCTGATTTGATGCTAATTGTTGAAGGTGCAAGACTTACCCTTCCTCTATTAGGGTTATCTACTCCTGAGTCAATCTGGACATACACTTGTTACGCATGTGAATTAGCTTCACGCTTCTTTAATGGTTTAAAATCTAACACGCAACCCAAAATAGAAATTAATGGAAATAATAACACTGTTATTTATACGGATAATACCGGAGCTAAAATAGAGTACCCTCAAGAAACGTATGAGATTGCTAATAAATCTATCCCTACATATAGAAAACTTTCACAAACCATGGTAAATGGTTCATTCTCAGAATTTAAAGCACACAATGAGTCAAATAATGCTCCTCCAATATTTTTTAGCAGTGAATCTGCAGATCTTTATAATGAGCAAACAATGGTCGACAAAACACCAGAAATAATTCAATGCAATATAATTCGTTTTGACAAAGAAACCCGCACGGGAAAACTTAGACTATTAGATAATAACTGTGGAGATATTAATTCCGAATTACCCTTCCAAATCATTGGTAATCAAGATAGTTCTCCTTATATAGCAGCGATGAATAGAGATGAAATATCTATGAACTGTATACGAGAAATCTCATATGCTTCATTAAAACCCAAAATAACTCGTTTACAAATAATATCTTTGGTAACAACTGAGCACCTTTAATTGATTTTATAAAAACTTAATGTATTATAGTTAAATACTTAGTAAAAAGCATATACTATATAATACTTACAAATCACCTTGCTTAAGTACAATGCGGTCTGAACACCTACATTATACTTAAGCAAGGTGATTTTTTGTATAACTTTCGTTGCCACACCCGCATAGCGGGTGGTTTTATGACTCGCGACTACGTCGCGAACCAGTCTAAAGACAATAATAAAATAAGCCACCGCATCATGTGCAGTGGCTATTATAACCCTCATATAAAAGGGGCAAAAATTTATTTTTTAAAGGTGCAGAAAAGGGGCAAATTATCGTTACAATGCGTTACAATCTGTTAATTAGCAAATAGAAATGGTGCGGTTGGAGGGACTTGAACCCTCACGAGCGTACGCTCACCACCCCCTCAAGATGGCGTGGCATTTAAAGTTCACACACAAAACTTATAAATACAGCAATTATCTAGCTCGAT
>NZ_JAWFXN010000009.1:0-81376 GCF_032575955.1 Veillonella parvula | reverse complement strand
CCTATGTTGAAATGTTGTGGTTGCCAGACCAACTCCATTCTAGCACTAGGAGGTTCTTTCCTTTTCTCTAAGAATTTTTGCTGACCCCCAGTTTAACTGGGGGTTTAGTCATGCCTATTCGGCGTACAACTAATTAACCTCTGCTATGATAGTATCCTAGCAGAGGTTATTGTATTTATTTATAAAATCCAGAGTTTAAATTAGAAATATCATTATTTCTAATGTTAAAATAAAAATGAAATATATGTTGCTCTTATCTTTGAGAAGAGTAAAGTACATTGTTTATTAAAGTATGATTATTATTGTATGTGCTGTAGATTTTTAGTAAAAATCAAAATTAGTGAGAGAAAATGAATAAACTAGAAGAGATAAGAGGTTATCTAGACATGAATGAAGAGATTGAATTTAGGTATAACGGTTTAGAGTGCTTTGTGACTCCAAATAATGTTGTTTGGGAATTTTGGATTAATGATGAATGTGTTATTAAAGAACCTGATTTAGATACCTTTTTAATGATACCTTGCTTAGAAGGCCACACAATTAGCGATATTTTTGCCAATGAGTTATATGATGAGAAATCTCTGTACATTTTTTAAACCCTTAGAGAAAGTATTATATGTATAATTGGTTTATATTCGATTAAGTAAATGACTTGAAAATGCCAAGCGTACTAATTAGTCTGTTGTGTTTAATATCAGTATTTATAAGGTGATTGGTAAATCCTTAAGGATAAGTATGTTTGACTAGAAAAATTAGGAAGGAGTAAACATCAATGAGTGGTTTAGATGTTTCTTTATATGACGAAGTTATTGAAGGCTTGAGATGTAACAGGGAGTTAGAACTATATTATAATGATTCCACATATGGGATTGTTACTTATGGTGCATTATGGCAACTATGGAAAAATAAGGATCTTTTAGATGAATGTAATGATTTTTTACCGTTATTAGAAAATCCAATAATAAATGGTAGGAGTTTAAAAGATATTATAGAGACGAAAGATTGTGGACTACTTTTAATGTAAAAATGATTGAATTATAATCTAATGAAACTATAGAAAGAATATAGATGATAGACTTAGAACCCATTAAACAGATAAAAAGTCCAAGTTCAGAAAATGTTATAATTTTTGCTTTGCGATGTGTAAATTATATGATTATAAATGATAAACTTAATGGTTTCATTGTTATGGACCTGGCGTGGAGAGAAGTTAATACCTATTCCTAATAATATTAAGGAATTCTATTTTTATCAATTATACGAATTTAGTGATGACATAATTTTAATGCGTACCAATAAAGGGATAGTATCTTTGTCATTGATTGATTATTCTGTTCATATTATAGATGAAATAGCCAAATATGATCAAAAATTTGCATACTTTGTTTATGAAAGTGAAATAAAAGAGTCCTTTCTTCATAATGGAAAATTAGTATGCTTAGATACAAATAATATTACGATATTAGATAATCTAAAAAAGATTCAGATTCAAAACCCTATTTCTGTTCCGTATTTTGACATATCTGTGACTGATAAATATGGTTTAGCTGTTGCAGAGAATCAATTACAGATTTTTAATCTCAATGGAGATATAAAAAGCAAGATATTATCATATAAAAGACCATGGTATGGTGGGAGAGCTGATATAGTTGAAAAAGATGATGGACTTCATCTATATGTAATAAGTCGTAATGATTTGGACGAATTAACAAGTCTTTCAGATTATTTAATGCCGTTTGATAAGATGCCTAATCATGTAGTGTTGTTATAAGATTTATATTTAGAAAGTCGTTTCTAGAAATGTCGGTTCTTTTACATCTGTTGCGGCAAGTGAGAGTGTGCTACAGATAAAATTAAATCTGATTAAAGAAGGATGTAGATAAGTAATGTATCAAGATCTGATTATAATATTGGGGATTATATTTCTCATATACAAACTTATTACGCATGAAGGTAAGCTTAGTATGGCTAGAGTTATTGCAACGTTTTCTATTATTGTCGGTTGTGGATTAGTATTGCTGAGTAAACTGATATCTCCATTTGTTTTACTATTTTGGTGGCTAATATGTATCGGGATTTCTTTGATAGGAATGTATTTTGTGCCAAGTAGTGAGAATTATGATGAGGATAAAACTCAAAAGCATCAAAAGCTATATAGAGGGGCTTTATACTCCTGGATATTTATGATAGCTTTATATATTTTTCTATATATTTTGATTTATTATTAGCTATATCCTTATTATTGAGCTAAGTATAATACCAATATAATATCAGGTGTATAAATCCACAAGGGAGACGCTAGCGTTAATATTCAAACACTGTAACGAGATATAAAAGATAGCTTGAATAAGCTTGATGAAATCTTTGATAACAAGAAAATTGAAGAACGTCAAGAATTATCTAAATTATTTGCAAAAGAAGCCTTTGGCCAATTACATAATTTGAATCCAACCTCTAAAGAAGGTAAAGTTGCAAAAGCGATAGCCCATGGCATAGTCGCTGAAGTATCTTCTCGTATGGCAGGGAATAAACCAGGTAGTGGTTTTTATGCTGGTGCTACCAATGAAGCATTAATTGGAGAAATTCAAAAAATTGCAAAAGAAAAACCTGATGTAGCTCAAACATTAAGTGCATTACTAGGTGCTGCTGTAAATGGTACTTTAGGTTATTCTCCTGTAACAGGTGCAGCTGAAGCACAATATGGGACTAAATGGAATCAATTGAGTGAGCATCAGATAGAGTCTTTAAGAATTGCAATTATTAGAAACCTTGATAATAATGGTAGTGTTGAAGAGTTAATAAGAATACTTGAAAATGGCGTAACTATAAGTTATATTCAAGAAGCTGAGAATCCTTCTCTTAGTAAAAATGTAGATGGAACTTATACTATTAAAGCTGAAGGTTATTTTTATGATGATGATATGTTTCTAGGGGTTAAAGGATTAGGAGCAAGGATAGTCAATAAGCTAGGCATAAATTATCATGTCACTCTTATGAATAAAGATGTATCATTAGGTACTACAATCATACTAGATGAAATGGCTACTTTGGCTAGAGCCAAATACAGTAATGGACCCAATAATGAAAGATTCATTTTTGTTGATACATCTGATAAAGTGAGTGTAATGCCTGTATCTGAATCTAAGTCTAAGTCTATATTTGTTTGGACTAAGGATGCCTTAGGCAAGTCTGTTGCTCAAAATGTATTATCTGAAGTAGCAAATTAACCATGGGTTGGATATGTGTATTATGCAGAGAACGCATCAAAAATTACTCGAACTGTAGCGAAAGTTGGAGGGCCTGTTTCAATAGGTTTCTTACTTAACGATATGCAAAATGATTACCAAATGTACAGAGGGCGTGAACTAGTAAAGGCTTGGGAAGCTAATTTGATTCCAGTAGCTACTGGATTAGGGGGTGGAGTTGTAGGAGGTAGTGCGGGCCCTGTAGGGCTTTTGCTGTTGGTGTTGCTGGAGCGTCATTTGGGGATTATTATAAGGATAGAATCAAATCTAATCTAATTTAAAAAAGGATATAGAGAAGTAATGCTTCAGGACTTAATTATAATAATAGGAATAATATTTTTTGTATACAAATTAATTACTCATGAAGGTAAGCTTTCATTAGCCAGAACTGTGGCAATGTTAGGTATGTCTATATGGCTTGGGTTAGGTTTGCTCCATGAAGTCGTTTCGATATTTGTATTATTCTTTTTGTCTTCAGTTGTTATGGGGATTTCTTTAATCGGAATGTATTATATACCTAGTAGTGAAAATTATGATGCGGTTGAAACACAAAAGCATCAAAAATTATTTAAAGGCGCCTTATACTCTTGGCTTTTTCTAGTAGCCTTATACATATATTTATATGTTTTAACCTATTATTAAATATTATACTTTTGCTTGGATTCGTTTAGCGTGAGTTTTTGCAAGTGGTAATCTAGAATTCGTGAGAAATCTGGATTTGGTATTAGACATGCGGATATTAAAAAATATTCTTATTACTATTCTAATTTTATTTCCTTTTTGTTGGTTCTATAATTTTGATTTAGACGGTACAATGAATTGGGCTTTAGGGAGATATGAATGGCCGTATCAATTTAATATGGCATTACGGGATAATTGGAAAAGAGTAGGAATAGAAGGTTATGTCTTTTCTTATGAAACACACTTTCCTTTTATATATGTTTATGGGGCTGGAGGGTTCACAAAAATATTGAATATTCCGTTTATAGGTTATATAGAGAAACTACCTAATGATAGTTTTTATAATCAAAAAGGATACGGTGAAAAGTTAAGTTATGCTGATGATACAATAGATGATATGAGAAAAGCCTATGATAGCACATTAGTTATTTATACATCATTTAATGATTTCTCTATACACGATCAAGAAATTTTTAGAAATATGGTAATAAATACAAAATCAAATGATTACAGGCCTCCATATAACACAAATGCTATTCAAGAAGGATATGTTAATATTATTAAAGTTTTCAAAGGGCTAGAAACTTTATTAGGTCAAAAAATTACAATCTAATTTTTTTAGTCTTATAAAACTCAAAAGAACGCTATAGTCTAATCTTCAGTAATAAGTAGTACTGAAGAATTCAAGACTATAGCGTCCTTTTATTTTCCGTTCATTTGAGGTATGAGAGGATGTTACAGATATGTCATAGAGGTGAGAGAGATTTTATTTCATGCGAACTGCTTCGGCAAATTCGTCTTCGGTCATGAGTTTTTCTTCTAAGATGATTTCTTTGATAGAGCAACCACGTTTGTACGCTTCTTTTACAACCTTAGCGCTTTTATCGTAGCCGATGTATGGTGTTAAGGATGTAGCAATCATGAGGGATTGTTCTACAAAGAAGTTGAGTTTTTCAGGTACGAATTCTACACCGTCGATACAGTGTGTTGTAAACGAGTTCATAGCATCTGCGAGAAGGCGACAGCTTTCAACAAAGTCATAGATCATGATAGGCATGTATACGTTTAATTGGAACGTACCGCTACCTGCACAGAGCGTCATAGTTGTATTGTGGCCGAATACTTGGGCGCATACCATAGTCAAAGCTTCACATTGAGTAGGATTTACCTTGCCTGGCATGATGGAGGAGCCCGGTTCGTTTTCAGGAAGATGCCATTCGCCGTAGCCACAGCGAGGGCCAGAGCCTAAGAAGCGCACATCGTTAGCGATTTTGAATAGGGTAGTCGCTAATGTGTTAAGTGCACCGTGAGCCATCATAAATGCATCTTTGAGAGCAAGTCCTTGGAATTTGTTATTCTTAACACGGAATGGAGCGCCTGTTACCTCTGGCAATACAGTTTCCATAACGTCTAGATAGCCTTTAGGCGTGTTCACACCTGTACCAACCGCAGTACCACCGAGTGCTACGTCGAGGAGGTGGTCAGCATTTTGAAGGAGCATAGTTTTGGCAGTTTTTAGGCCGTCCACAAAGGCGCTAATTTCTTGGTCTACCATGATGAAAGTAGCATCTTGTAGATGGGTACGACCAACTTTTTGCAAGCCTTTCCCTTTTTCTTGCAATTTTTCAAAGGATCCGATAAGGCCGTCCAATGCAGGAATTACGCGTTTTGTAATTTCAAAGTACGCACAAATATGCATTGCTGTAGGGAATGTATCGTTTGTACTTTGGCCGCGGTTTACATCGTCGTTAGGATGAAGGGGATTGGATTCATCTAACTGTTTAGCTCGGTGAGCGATGACTTCGTTCACATTCATGTTAGTTTGTGTGCCGGAGCCTGTTTGGAATACGGTTAACGGGAATTCTTCATCCCATTTGCCGTCCACGATTTCATCTACTACTTGAGCGATGAGTTTCGCTTTTTCCTCAGTTACTGCGCCACACTTTGCATTGGTTAAAGCACATGCTTTTTTTACAAGCGCAAGCGCTTTGATTTGTTCAATAGGGATGCGGTGGTCACCGATTTTAAAATTATTGAACGAGCGTTGCGTTTGAGGTCCGTAAATTCGTCTAGCGTCGACTTCGACTGGTCCCATTGAATCATATTCAATTCTTGTTTCCATAATGTTTACAACCTCCTTAAAAGACATGCCGACCCTACTGTCGGTACTTTAATTATATAAAATCCTGTATATTTGTACAGAATAAAAGAGAATGATTTCTATTTTCATATAATTGATAGGTGTATATGCATAATGCGCATATAAGAAAGGGGAAGTATATTGTGCTTTCCTTCTCTCCATACTTTATGATTTCAATCTATATGTAAGATTGATAATGCGTTATATGTAGAAAAATTATAAATTAAATATTTCATTTGGTGAATAATGAAAGGTCTATTCTTAGGGTAAACGATTAGGTATATATTAGCGTGGGGGTCCTCCAAAAACGACTTAGCGGCCCTGCGAAGCAGGGTGGGTGGCTTTGGAGGCTTTTGGAGGGCTACCACGCTTAATAAAGTGTTTTGGATACAGAATAGACCTTTCAAGATATTTGTGGGAAAACTTAAATTTATAATTTTCATATGTATACATTATAAATATCGCATATATATTGAAATCATCGCTTTAACACGATAAAATGGAAGTAGCTTAGTATATTGTTTTAAGTTTATGATTTCACAGAGGAGGTAAGTACTTATGAAACATGACTTTACGAGCCATGACCTTCATCTGCCGGAACTGACGTTACGTGGGATGCTACTTGGTGCATTGATTACTGTTATTTTTACAGCATCTAACGTATATCTCGGTTTGAAGGTAGGTTTGACATTCTCGTCATCCATTCCGGCAGCTATTATTTCAATGGCAATTTTACGGTTCTTCAAGGATTCTAATGTTCTTGAAAATAACATGGTACAAACGCAGGCTTCTGCGGCTGGTACATTGTCCGCCATTATCTTTATTTTGCCAGGTTTACTCATGCTTGGGTATTGGAATGGCTTTCCATTCTGGCAAACATTCTTGCTCTGTGCCTGTGGTGGCTCTCTAGGTGTATTATTTACCATTCCATTGCGTCGTGCCATGGTAGTGAATAGCGATCTACCATATCCTGAAGGTCGTGCAGCAGCAGAAATTTTGAAGGTTGGCTCTCACAATGGTGAACAAGGTCCTCAATCTAGCTCTGGTATGACAGACATCGTGTCCGGTGGCTTTGTAGCTGGTCTTATTAGCCTCTGTGCAAATGGTTTTAAGGTGCTTGGCGATAGTATGAGCTTCTGGATCCCTGTAGGTAGTAAAGGGATTACTCAAATTCCTTTGGGCTTCTCTACAGCGTTGTTAGGTGCTGGTTATCTTATCGGTATCGCCTCTGGTATCGCTATCCTCGTCGGTGTACTCATCGCATGGGCTGGCTTCGTGCCTTACTTCACTAATATGTTTGCTCCAGATGGCGGTGCTACTGCTAAGTTTGCGATAGCTATTTGGAAATCTAAAGTTCGTTTCATCGGTGCTGGTGCTATTGGTATTGCTGCGATTTGGACTTTGATTACCTTAATCAAACCTATCATCGAAGGTATGAAAATTTCTGTTAAATCTATGAATAGCAGTTCCGTAGAACGTGAATTGCATCGTATGGATACAGATATGAGTACAAAATCCGTTTTAGGTGTATTTATACTTATTCTTATTGGTTTAGTATTTACATTCTGGGATTTCGTATCTGTCGTACCTATTAGTGCAGGATTAATGTGGACACTCGTTGTAGTAGGTATCGTAGTAGCTTTATTGATTGGCTTCTTCGTAGCTGCAGCATGTGGCTATATGGCAGGCCTTATCGGTACATCTGCTTCTCCAATTTCTGGTATCGGTATTTTAGCGACTATTATTTCTTCCTTAGTTGTATACTTTATCGCAGCGGAAAATAATTTATTTGCTACACAAGAAGGTGTTCAGTTCGCTACTGCTATGGCTATCTTTATGACATCCGTAGTTATTGCGATTGCATCTATTTCTAATGATAATTTACAAGATTTGAAAACTGGCCAACTCGTTGGTGCTACACCTTGGCGTCAACAAATTGCCTTGTTACTTGGTTCTGTAGCCGGTGCCATTGCAATTGCTCCAGTTCTTAACTTGCTTTATCAAGCATACGGTTTCACAGGTGCGTTACCACGTGCTGAAATGGATCCAAACGCTGCATTATCGGCTCCTCAAGCGACTTTGATGACTACCATTGCGCAAGGTATCTTCAACTCTAGCATGGATTGGGATTATATCTTAATCGGCGTTGGCGTTGGTGTTGTGGCAATTATCGTCAACTTGATTCTCAAGAGCACAACTGCTACCTTAACATTGCCTCCATTGGCTGTTGGTATGGGTATTTATTTACCACCTACTTTAGAAGTACCACTTATTATTGGTTCTTTCATCAGCTACTTCGTAGGTCGTTATCTTGTAGCTCGTGCTAAAATGCGTGCCGGTGAGCTTGCTGACTACGATGTAGAGCAATCCAATCGCCGCGGTGTTCTCTTTGCTTCTGGTCTGATCGTTGGTGAAAGCTTGATTGGTGTAATCATAGCTGTTATTATTGTATTGTCTGTTACAACTGGTGGTGGGGAAGCTCCACTTGAATTAGTAGGTCCTGAATTTGAAAGCACAGCACAATGGTTAGGATTGCTTGCATTCATATTCGCTGGTCTCTATCTTGTTCGCCGTGTTGTTACACACAAGTTCAATAAAGAAGAAGCTCTTGCTATGAAAGCTGAGCAAGAACAATAAGAGGTTAAACAATGAAATTAAAACAGTCTGTACTCATCATTATGGCTGCTGCATTGCCAGTAGTCTCCTTCGCAGCAAGCGAAGTAATACCTGTAACGCAAGATACTGTAAATGTACAAGCAAATCAAACAAATGCGAAACGTGTAAATCGTAATGATTTAACATATCGTATTTCTAGTACTGCTACACCTGAGCAGAATCGTGCGTTGCGCTCTAAAGCGTCTAAAGTAGATCGTAATGCAGTTGAAGTGGTAGCTCCAAATGCGGACCGTTATATGGATCGTAAAGAGGTTGCTGTATCACCTGTGGAATCTACTACAGATCATTTGGATTTAGTATTCCCAGAGGTTAAATCTGTTAGCCCTGCGGTAGAAAAAGCAATCAATACGACCATCAAAAAGTATGTTTCTAAAATACAAAATGATGTAGAAAAGTTAAATGCTAAAGAATCTGATAAAACAAATGTAGTTATGTACTATGATGTTAAAACAGATAAAAACGGCATTTTCAGCGTATTGATTCATACGTATACAATGCGTGATCATGATGCCAATGGTGTAAACTATGTAAAAGGCTTCACATTTAACACCACAACAGGTCGACAATTGTCCTTGTACGATCTTGGTGGTCTTAATAAAAAAGAATTGGTGAATGCGATTAATAATAATCAAGATGTGAAAGATAAATTAGGTGGCGATGTAAATATCGATAAAATGCCTACTGAATTCTACACAACAGATGATTATTCCGTTGTAATGATCTTGCAACAAGACGTAGATTCAATCCATAGCGCAGGTACGGTATATGTACCAGTTGGTATCTTGCGTGACCGCGAAAATGATGTAACAAAAAAATAATCGAACTGTGTAAATTCGATTATGTGTGTATAGTAACAGCTGTTTAATTGTGAAAAGAACCGCTCCTAAGGGGGCGGTTCTTTTTTTCTATGTTATTGTTTGTCGTTATAATAGTTTACGCGCGGTGGTAATGGGAATTGAATATTTCCGTCTGACTTTGTAAGTGGTTCTGGTGGTAATTGTAAGAATACATTATCATGGAATTTCTTTTTAAATGCTTTCAATGTCGATTTTTGAATAGAATCAACGGTAATGAGAAGGGCACTCGTATCAGTATTTGGGGAAATGGAAAGGATCTTTCCTTGAGGTTCTTTTTGTTGGTAAAGGGCAATGGCATCGGATTGATACTCCTCTAGTTGGGCCTGATTTAATTTACCTTTTGATACGACTACAGTTCTATCTAGCTGTGGATCATGAGCTTCTGTAATTGCTTTGGAGACGAGGTCAGTTTTCTTTTGATCCGTTAAAGATGCATGTAATTGGCCTGCCTCCCAGAAGAGGGCCCCGTCTTGACGGAATTTGGTGAAATCATTGCCATAACCTAATGCTTTGTCGATGATATTAGCTGTTTTATTTTCTACTTGTTGCTTGAGCAATGTGTTGTGGAAGGCAAGTGCTTGTTCTGTTTGTGTCATGCGATACGCAATTTCCGCTGCTTCTGCACGAGTTACATATTTTTCAGGGTTAAACAATGTACCTGGAGCGTAGTTTGTGAACCCAAGATAGGCAAGTTCACGAACGGAATCTTGTGCCCAAGGAGCCACGAATTTTTGGTCTCCATAGGCTATATTATCAAGAACTGTTGGGTCTTCAGTGGTATATCCTAAGTAATGGATATAGTTATCTGCTACTACCGCAAACTCTTGGCGGGACATATATTTTTCTGGTTTATATGTGTCATCACCATATCCGCTGATGATATTCTTGCGAGCTACAGATTCAATAGCAAGAGCAGACCAACGGTCAGATGTAATATCTTTAAATTTACTTGATAAAAAGGCGGCCGTACCATCATCCGTGATATTGTTGAAGAGAGCTGCTACTTCTTCACGTGTCATAGGTTGGTTAGGTCGGAATGTACCATCGGAATACCCCTTCATTAGGTTTGCTTTTGTTACAGTGCTAATCGAGTTAGCCGCCCAAAAATCACTAGGCACATCTGTAAAGATGTGGGCGCGGATTTTTTGAATATCTTGAGGTGTACCAATAGAGGTGTTTACAATTGCAGGTGATGCAGTATTAGTAGATTTAATTTTAGCTGTTTCGATTTTGGTTGTTTCCGTTTTAGTAACATCCATTTTAGCTACTTCTGTTTTAGCTACATCTGCTCTAGTAGTTTCCATTTTAGTGGCTTCAACAGTAGTTGCAGGAGCATGAGTTGTAGTGGTTGTGTTTGCAGAAGCAAAACCAAGGCCTGTTGTAGTCAATAATGTGCCGAGTACGAGGGCACGTAATGCGTGAGGGGTATTCTTGTACATAAAAATCCTTCCTAATCATGGTAAAGGCTAGTGCTTGATAGCCGTAGAATATAAACTTTCACCAGCATAAAAAGCTATATCCGTCGCATCATAGTTAATTAGTTGGCATGCATTGTGATATACAACAAAGCAGCGTAGTACTATTGAGTATACGCTGCCTTGGCTGGTTAAGTGTAACGCCGATTAGCGTTTTACTGTCATTTTTACTTTGGAACCGAATAATTTAGAGATCCCTTGTTGTGTTTCTTTAGATGCTGTAGATACAACTGCGTAAAGTTGGTTATTTTCTACATCAGGGAATGTAGCTAGAATTGTACCTGCTTTTTCATTTTTGTTGTAGTAGTTGCGGAAGTTTGTATCAATTGCATCGTATTCAGCTTGGCTGTACTGGGAAGATTCAACTACAACATAGTTATTTACAGTGGAATCACCACGGTTTGCAAGGTTAGCTTTTACTGTGGAAATATCGCTGTCTGTTTTTAAAGCTACGTGTAATTGGTTGTCACGCCAGTACATTACGCCATAATTTTGGAATGCATCTTCTGTTTTGTAAGTTTTATTTAATTCAGAAAATACTTTGTCTTCTAATGCAGCTTGTTGTTTTTGATCAAGTGCTTTTAGTGTGCTGCGACGAACAGGGCGAACTGTGTGAGTAGGCTCAGCTTTTTCCGCTACTGTAGCATCTTTATTGCCTTTTACGTCTTTTTCAACTTTTTTTGCATCAGATTTTACAGCTTTATCAGCTTTAGCTACATCTTTTTTAGCGTCTTTACTTACTTTAGATGTATCTTTCTCTAATGCTGTATCAGCTTTTTTGGCATCTTCTTTTACAGTTGTTTCAGCTTTAGCTTCAGTTGTACTGTGTTTCGGTGTTGCAAGGCCAGCACCATTAAGCATGCGGTTCAAGATTGTTGCCGCTTGTGCTCTTGTTACAGGTTGTTTAGGGTTAAAGTTTTCTGTTGCCCCAGATGCTACGATGCCACGTTGAGCTATGTATTGGATATCTGCCAAGTAAGCAGAGGAGATGCTAGCTTCGTCTTTAAATGTTACTTTTTCTGCTTTTACAGGTGTAGAAAGATTTAATTTTTTAGCTAGGCTAGCGGCGGATGCAACGAATTGTTCGCGGTCCATAGTTTTGCTAGGTGTGAAAGCTGTTTTAGATGTGCCTTCCATTACGCCTGCAGCACTAACTAATTTGATAGCAGAGCTAGACCAACGATCTGCTTCCACGTCAGAGTAGGAGGTAGAGGATTCTTTTGTTGCAATCTCCGCTAATTCTTGTTCGTTTAAGTTGTGTTGTAGCACTTTGCCATAAATAGCAGCTGCTTGCTCACGAGTAATTTGTGCACTAGGTTTGAATGTATTATCAGCATAACCAGAAAGGTAACCGGCTTGTGTCATTGCTTGGATAGCATCGCGAGCCCAGTTATCTTTTGTGTCGGGGTATATACCAGCAGGTAAGTTTTCTTTAGCTTTTACAGCTTTTTTACCTTCTACCTTTACAGCATCTTCTTTTACATCATTTTTTACAGAAGTATCAATGCGTTTAACGTCATTTTTTACAGAAGTGTTAACGCGTTTACCATCGTTTTTTACGGATGTATCAGTGCGTTTAGCAGCGTTTTTAGCAGATGCATCAGCATGTTTTGCATCACGTTTTACAACTGTGCTACCATGTTTAGCATCATTTTTTACGGATGTATCAATACGTTTAGTATCGTTTTTAACAGATGTATCAACACGGTGTTCATCCGCTTTAGCAGAAACTTCAGCTCTAGTAGCCACATTAGATACTTCAGATTTTATATGAGTCGCAGTTGTTTCAGCGTGAGCCATGCTGAATGTAGAGCCAAGGGCCAATGTAATTGCTAAAGACAAAGATAATTTATTTAGTTTCATGAAAAGGGCTCCTTTCAAACTATACTTATATAAAATAAATTATAACACTTTTTAAATTTATACACTACTATAAGAAAATGTAATATATAAGGATAAAACTTACATGAATTTGAAAAATTAAGTTTGATTATATAAATATAGAATGAAATATAGATAAAAGTTGATTTTCTAGTAGTTAAAAATGCAAAATGATAAACATTCGCAAAATCTAGATTTTATGGGGCTTTTACAAGAAAAAATGATAAATGAAATAATAGATGTGATAAAATTCAATGTTTGCTATTACAAAAAATCATAACGATATAAGAAATAAAAGGGTACATACGAATATAGCAATTCTTTGGACAATATCTACATGATTAATTTATAATTATAGCGATGAGCTTTTGAATATTTATTTGAAAGCATAAGTAATGTTCAGGGCAGAAATTTAGTCGAAAAATTCACTACTAAAAATTGCCATAACACATACATATCAAAATTTTTTATTAGGTTAAGTACTAGAAAAGACGAGGAAGATAATATGAAAATTCATCTTTTCCAACAGTGTTTGATTGACATGTTCTACCCTCATGTAGGTATGGCTGGTGTAGAAGTACTTGAAAGATTAGGTTGTGAGCTTGTAGTACCTAAGAAACAAGTATGCTGTGGACAAATGTTTACTAACTCCGGTTACAATGACGCAGCTATGGATGCAATTAAGAATACAATCGAATGCTTTGAGAACGCTGAATATGTAGTCAGCATGTCCGGTTCTTGCGCTTTTGCAATCCGCGATGAATATCATCATTTCTTAAAAGATCAACCAGAGTGGTTGGCGCGCGCAGAAAAATTGAGTGGTAAAATTTACGAATTCACTCAATTTATTACTGACGTATTAGGTGTTGAAGATGTAGGGGCTCGTTTCAACGAATCCGTAACATACCATACATCTTGCCACGTAACTCGTTTGATGGGCATTAAAGAGCCTCCTTTCAAACTCCTTAAAAACGTTAAAGATATCAACTTGATTGAATTACCACGTGCAGATCGTTGCTGTGGTTTCGGCGGTACTTTCTCAGTTAAAAATCCTGAAATCAGTGAAGTTATGACACGCGAAAAAGCATTGGAAATTGCTGGCACAGGTGCCAACGTTATCTCCGGTTCTGACCAAGCGTGCTTGATGAACATCGCTGGTATGCTTGATCGTCTTCATAAAGAAGGCGAAATTGATCGCCGTATCAAAGTTATGCATATTGCTGAAATCTTAAACTGCCGTTAAGGAGGAGACGACATGGCACTTATATATGACAATCGCCCCTATAAAACACGTATAAAAGAATGTTTGGCTGACGATTTCAAAGTTGCAGCTATTAAAAAAGCACAAGACGTGTTTTATGATAAACGTAATACAGTAGTTGCGGATGTTCCTGAATGGTTAGATTTCCGCGCTGAAGCGGCTAAAATTCGCGATCACGTACTTAACAACTTGGATTACTATGTAAGTCAATTTGCTGACAACGCTGAAAAAGCTGGTTCTAAAGTTCACTTTGCGTTCGATGACAAAGAAGCAACTCAAATTGCATTAGATATCCTTCGCCAACGCGAAGCAAAAATGATCGTTAAATCCAAAACTATCTTAACTGAAGAAATTGGTTTGAACGAAGTGTTAGAAGAAGCTGGTATTGAAGTTAACGAAACTGACTTGGCTGAATTTATTTTGCAAACTGCAGTAAGTCCCCCATCTCACATCGTAGTACCAGGTCTTCACTTTGAACGTAACAAAATCCGCGAAATTTTCGCTGAAAAATTAGGTTATACAGGAACTGAAAACCCTACGGAAATGACTCACTTTGTACGCGGTTATGTACGTGAGCGCTTCTTAAAAGCTGATGTAGGTGTTAACGGCTGTAACTTTGCAGTTGCTGAATCTGGTACATGTACAATCGTTTCCAACGAAGGTAACGGTCGTATGGCTAGTTCTATTCCTAAGACTCAATTGATCTTCTTAGGTACAGAACGTATTGTTCCTGATTTTAAAGCTCTTGATGTTATGATGGAAATGTTGAACCGTTCTGCAGTAGGTTCTAAAATTTCTAACTACTTCTCCATGATGACTGGCCCTGCGCGTCCTGGTGAAGCTGATGGTCCTGAAGAAACTCATATCATTATTATCGATAACGGACGCTCTGGCATCTTGGGTGGGACATTCCAAGAAATGTTACGTTGTATCCGTTGTGGCGCATGCATGAATATTTGTCCTGTATACCGTCACGTTTCCGGTCATGGATATGGTTCTGTATATCCAGGTCCAATGGGTGCTGTATTGACTCCATTATTCAAAGGTTACGATGTAGCCGGCGATCTTCCATATGCTTCTACATTATGCGGTGCATGTACAGAGAACTGTCCAGTAGCTATTCCATTGCATGAATTGTTGATGGAGCACCGTCATATCATGGCTGATATTGAAAAGACTCGTCCAAAAGCAGAAGAAGCTATCTTCACAGCAGCTGCTAAGATGTTCGGTAATGCAACATTATTTGATCTTGGCACAAAAGCTGGTGCTATCGGCATGAACTTAATTAGTAATAAAGAAGGTAACATGCCTGAATGGACTCAAGCTATTCCAGTTATGAACGGTTGGACTAAGTCTAAAGAGTTGGGTTCCTTGAAATTCAAGAAATTCCGTGATTTATATGCTGAACATGAAAAGAACAAGAAGAAGGAGAAAAAATAATGGATGTAGCTAAACGTAATCAATTTATTGCACGTTTATCTCGTGCATTAGGCCGTGATCAAGAAATGTGCCCTGCTTTTGTAGAAGGCTTTGATTATAGCCATGGTCCTCAAGAAACTATGTTCCAAGATTTGAATCGCGATCAAATTTTGACAATGTTTAAGGAACAATGTCAACGTGTTGGTACAAAATTCGTTGAAACTACACCTGACAAACTAGGTGAAACAATTTTGGCAGCTATTGACGACTGGGGAAACGGTAAAATTGTATTCCCAAGCTCTCCTGAAGTAGAAGAATATAAATTAAAAGAATTGTTCGAACAAGATGCAGCTAATAATGGCGGCACTCGTACATACTTCCAATGGGATCCAGCTAAAGGTCGTGAAGAATGTATTTCTAATACTGCTAATGCTGATATTGGTATTACATTCCCATACTGCGGTATTGCGGAAACTGCTACTGTAGTACAAGCTTCTGGTGAGGATTCTGGCCGTGTGATTAGTTTGTTGCCTACAACACATATTGCTGTGTTGTATACTGACACAATTAATCCTCGCATGACACAAACAATGGAACATTTGGCTGAACGGTATTATAACGATCCAGCTAAGTTCCCTACAAATATCTGCTTGATTTCTGGTCCATCCCGTACGGCGGATATCGAATTGGTAACTGTAGATGGTGCTCATGGTCCTATCCAAGTAACCTATATCTTAGTTAATAGATAATATAATAGCTAGATTTACTAAAGGCGATTTTCTTTTAGAAAATCGCTTTTTTGGTGCATATATTACAGAATACATTAAATGTTACCAGAAATTAAATATTATACTTGTATTTTTTTCGATATATGCTATACTAAATTCATAACCTATTGTTGTGATATGAATTAAAGAGGTGTATTATGAATATTCCATTCTTTACAGATTACCTCATGTTAAGCAATCCATTAAGTATTGGTATTATCGCGGTGTTCGTGCTCGTGTTAATAGGTATTTATGTATTGCAACGCAAGGGCACATCCTTCGGTAATCTCGTTATTATTGGTACTATTGCCGGTGCCGTACTTGGTATAGCGGTCCAAATTATTGCAGGCTTCCCTGATGATCCATCCAAAGTGGTTTATATTAAGGAAAGTACAAAGTGGTTCTCTCTCGTAGGGGGCGGTTTCATCGACTTAATCCGCATGCTTGTTATTCCTATCGTTTTTATCTCTATTGTTCACGTTATTTTGCACATGGAGGCAGGTGCTAATCTTAAAAAGTTAGTAGTTGCTATGATTTCTACGAATCTCGGCATGGTAGCCGTTGCTGCTATAGTCGGTCTAATTTTGGGGAATGCCTTCGGTTTAGGGCAAGGTTTTGATATTGTTGAATCTGGTAAGAAGATTCGTGAGATCAAACCTATGGTTGATACATTCCGAGCACTAATTCCAAGTAATCCAATTCAAGCGGCTGCTGAAACAAATGTTATCGGCATTGTTGTATTTGCAATTATCTTGGGTAGCGTAGCTCGTCTATTAAAACAAACAGGGACAAACTCTATGGAGGTATTCACAAAACTATTTGATGAACTTCATCAGTTGATTTCCTGGGTAGCTGATTTCATTATTGGTCTTATGCCATATGGTGTAGTTGCCTTATTAGCTTCTACATTGGCAACACGCGGTGTACAAGCTATTCTTGATATGGGCTTGTTCGTAGTATTACTTTACGTTGGTCTTTTGATTATGTTTGTTGTACAAGCGATCTTGATTACTAGCTTTGGTTACAATCCGATTACATACTTCAAGAAAGCAAAAGCACCACTCTTATTGGCGTTTACATCTCGTTCTTCGATGGGGGTATTGCCATTAACTGTAGAGACCTTGACAAAACGTCTTGGCGTAAATGCTACAACGGCTAATACAGTAGCTTCCTTCGGTACTACTGCGGGCATGCAAGGTTGTGCCGGCGTATTCCCTGCACTTGTTGTTGTTTACATTTCTAATGTAGCGAATATTCCATTCGATATGACTATGTACATCATGAGTGTTATCGTTATCGCTATCGGTTCCGTTGGTATCGCAGGTGTGCCAGGTACGGCTACAATGGCTGCATCCGTATCCCTTAGTGGTACAGGCCTTGGTGCATACTTCACCTCCATTAGTCCAATTCTAGCTATCGATCCATTGATCGACATGGGCCGTACATGCTTGAACGTATCTGGTTCCTTAACAAATGCTCTCGTAGTAGATAAAATCATGGGAACTATCGATAAAGACGCATACAATAATCCTAATGAAGGTCGCGTATAAAAACTAACAACACTTAATCATATAATTATTATAAAAAGGGGCTGTAGCTGAATGTGGTAAAACCACATTTGGTTACAGCTTCTTTTGCCTTTTTAAAAGTGATAATTATTACAGATTGTAAACTATATTATTAATAATCGATATTGAAATTGTGAGCTTAGCTACTAACATACTTATGCATGTATGGTATACTAAGCGTTATAAAGTTACGAATTATGCTTAATAAATATAAGCCAAGAGGGTAATAGTATGATTACACAAGAATTGAAAGATCGATTAATTGCAGATTATCCAAAGTTTGAGGATATGACACATAAGTTCTATAAGAAAGAACTATCTATTGCAGATTATAAAGGGCAGTCTGGTGCCTATGGTAGTTACGCTGAGCGCGGTGCAAATACTGGCATGAGCCGTTGGCGCTTCAACGGTGGTCGCATGACGCGCGAGCACATACAGTTTTTAGCGGACTCCATTCGTAAATATAACCTGCAACACGTACATTTCACTACCGGTCAATGCTTACAAATGCATGGCCTTGATGGTGATACAATATTAAAGCTCTATAAGGAATGTTATGACCACGGTATTTACAACCGTGGTGCTGGTGGTGATAATCCCAATGTAGTAGCTAGTATTTTACGCGGCATTGATCCTCGTGAAACTCTAGATATTACACCATATGCAACAGCAATTAGCGAATTTCTTATGGAGCAAATGTTCTATATCAAGATTCCTCGCAAATTTAAAATGGGCATAGATAATGGTTTTGATAGTACCCCACATTCTACGTTCAAGGACCTAGGTTTTAACTTAACAAAACACAATACCTTTGATGTGTATGCTTGTGGCGGTATTGGTCCTAATCCTCGCATTGGTATTCCGGTGGCACATGATGTAGCGCCTGAGGATGTTTTGTACCATGTGAAAGCTATGCTTATGGTCTTTGCTAACCATGGTAACTTTAAAAACCGCGGTAAGGCTCGTACTCGTTACATGCCTGCTGAAATGGGTGGGGCGGAAGCTTTCATCAAGATCTATGAAGAAACCCTAGCTATGGTAAAAGAAGTAGAACACCTAACTATTAATCCGGCTGATTATGCTTATGAAATTACAAAAACTGGTAAGCGTGATGATTCTGTGGAAAATTATCGTATTCACCGTCAAAAACAAGAAGGTTTATATTACGTAGAATACCATCCAGCAGGTGGTGATGCGAACGTAGAACACTTGTTGGCTGCCCTTGACTATGCAGTGACACTTGACCAAGTAGAAGCACGTATTGCGCCAGACCAAGCATTGTTCTTCATTAATCTTACAGCTGATGAAGCACGCAAAATTGCGGAAATAACTGATGATAGTGCCGAAAATGATTTCCGCCGTTCCGTATCTTGTGTTGGTTCTACTATATGTCAGATTGGTATGCAAGACTCTAACGGTCTGTTAAAAGATATCTTCGCACACCTTGAAAAAAAGGGTGTAGACACAAGAAAACTACCTCGTTTACATATATCCGGCTGTCCACATTCTTGTGGTACACACCAAATCGGTGAAATTGGATTCCATGGTGCTGTAAAATTAGTAGATAAAAAACCTATGGTAGCATTCATCCTTGTAGATGGTGGATCAGAACACATGGGTTCTGAAAACTTCGGTAAAATGGCTGGCAATATTGTAGCTACAAAAATTCCAGAATTTTTGGAATCTTTGGCAAATATTCTAAACGAATCTCCAGAACCAGACTTTGGGACCTGGAGAATGACACACAAAGCGCAATACATGGAACTTATAAAAGCATTTGAGTAAATGTGGTTTTCGCTTGTGATGGGGCCCTAGCATATAAGTAGTTTCTACGTCGATTGCTATGGGGCCCCGTTTCATTGCGACAACTTAATTAAAAATAAAACTGGGTACCTCTTTGCTCCGTCCTTCGTAAAGTCGCTGCAGAGGTACCCAGTTTCATTTTTATAACACCTGATGTAAATTAGTCCCATAGCAAAGCGACTTACCTTACTAATATACAGAGCGGCCTCATGACAAGCTACATTCGATATTTACTCAATATGCTTTTATATGATGGGGGAAGGGAGAGACGGCCAAGTAATTTTGACTAAATTACTATCAAGACTAGCCGTAGGCTAGTCCCTTCCCCACGGTGGGCATGGCGCCACTACTATAAAGTTTATTATAATGTGTAAAATGATAGTGTTTTCTATGATTTGTTTCAAGGTGTAATTGTAATGGGGCTACATAAGTATTAGCTAGATTATTTACGCTTTTGGATGGGACATCTTTATAAATACAGTGATAAAAAAGTAAGAATACGCTTGTGCAGCGACTTTGCGAAGAACGGAGCAAGCAAGCGTATTCTTACTTTTTTTACCAAGTTGTACTAACGAGACGGGGCCCCATCCTAAAAGCGAATGAACAAATGTTAGTTGAGTCCCAATACAGTTAGAATAATTGTTTAAAACTAGATATGACTTGATTTTGTATGTTATAATAGGCTTTATAGTAGTATTTGGAGGATATTCAGATGTTATTTACCGTCAATACAGAAGTCTGTACACGATGCGGCCTTTGCGTTGCTGACTGTCCGACCGGATTGCTGGTGATGTCCGATGCTGGACCTGTAACTGGCAGGGGAGGTTGTATCTCCTGTGGGCATTGTATTTCCGTATGCCCAACGCTTGCTCTTGATAGCGATATGACACCGCGTAAGGAGCAAATCGATATTACAAAGGAACCTAAGTTAACGCCTGAGCAAGCTGAGCTATTCATGCGTAGTCGTCGCTCTATTCGTAACTATCAAAATAGACCAGTCCCTGTAGAGCTCATTCGCAAAGTGCTAAACGTTGCAAGAATGGCGCCAACAGCGACTAACACACAAGGTATTTCGTATATAGTAATCCGAGATAAACAAACGTTGCGCCGTATTGCTGATCTTGTTCTAGAGTGGATGCATCTGGCTGCAAAAACAGTACCGATTATGCGTCTCTATGCTCGTGCTGCTCAAGCAGAGGTAGATAAAGGCAAGGAGTATATCTTGCGCGATGCGCCGGCTCTCGTAGTGGCAATTGGCTCTAAAAAAGATATTCATCGTACCCATGATAGTGGTCACTCTTGCTTGTCTTATGCTGAGCTATATGCGCCGACTTTAGGCCTTGGTACTTGTTGGGCTGGTTTCTTTGAACATGCTGGAGAAGCTGAATACCAACCATTATTAGATGAATTAGGTGTACCTGATGATAAAATTGTAGCTGGTGGCATTCTTATGGGATATCCTAAAGTACGATATCGCAATATTGTAGAGCGTCAACCATTAGATGTTACATTTGATACAGAAGAGTAAAAAAGAGATGCCCCAATGATTGTAATCATTGGGGCATCTCTTTTTAGTTATATAGTGACGATATAAACTTTATTAGTTGGCAGTTGTAATAGTGCCTTTGAATGTTTCGTCGATGTATTGTTTAATAGCATCAGATTTGTAAATATCTGCAATTTTTTTGTATGTTTCGTTGTCTTTGTCTTCACTACGAACTGCAAGTACGATAACTGTTAGTGGTTCATCTTTAGATTCGAAGAAGAAACCTTGTTTTTCTACACTAAGACCAGCACTTTGCACATAGTTCATTGGAATAACTGCAATTGTTACATCATCTAGACTACGAGGTAATTGAGCTGCTTCTAGTTCTTGAATCTTTATATTCTTCGGGTTAGATGTGATATCTGCAACTGTTGCTTTGAAGCCGACACCATCTTTTAACGTAATTAATCCAGCTTTAGCTAATAATGCTAATGCACGACCACCATTAGTAGGGTCATTTGGGATAGAAACAGTAGCGCCTTCAGGTACATCTTGTACGCTGTGTACGCTATTACTATATAAGCCCATACGCACCAAAATTGTTTTACCGATTGCTACTAAGTTGGAACCATTTTGTTTGTTAAAGTTTTCCATAAATGGTACATGTTGATAAGCATTCAGTTGAATATCGCCATCTGCAAGGGCTTTATCAGGTGTTACATAGTCTGAGAATTCAACTACTTTAAGATCGATTCCTTGTTTTTTAGCTTCTTTTGCTACAGCTTCAGCTACTTGTGCATGAGGACCAGATGTAGCACCTATTTTGATTTCTTTTTGTGTTTGTGTTGATTGATTTGATGTACTACCACAACCAGCGATAGCAAATGCAAGAGCACCGATAAGTAATGGTGCTAACAATGTTTTTAATTTCATATAATCATCCCTTTCAAGTCTTATAATGGTTATATCCTATCATGGATGAAGGGGATTTGTATATGATAAAAGCATATCAGTTAGCTATAGATTAAAACTATGGTGAAATTCTAGCTCATTTATAATACAATTCAATATAATATATTGATTAATGTGTTATATTGAATGTGTGATCGCTAGGTAGTAAATTTATATTTTAAATATTTTTGTATAATTCTAATATGGATTCATATATCTATATGTCGGATTAATGGAGGATGTATGTATAATTTTGATTTTTATAACCCTACACATATCGTATTTGGTAAAGACCGTTTAGATGAATTAGATACATTGGTACCAAAGGATGCAAAGGTGCTCATTACTTATGGTGGTGGCTCCGCTGTGCACAGTGGTCTTATTGATCGCATTGTGAAAGCTCTTGGTAACCGCAAGGTTGAGCAGTTTGGTGGTATTGAGCCAAACCCATCTCTTGAAACTTGTGAACGTGCGGTAGCTTTCATTAAAGAACATGGCGTAGATTTCGTTCTCGCTGTAGGCGGCGGTTCTGTAGTAGATGCTACAAAACTTATCGTTATGGGTGCTACCTATGATGGTCCCGTTATTGAGGTAATGAAAGCTGGTGTGCCAGAGGTTCCGGTAGACATGGTACCAAATCCATTACCATTTGGCACAGTTATGACACTACCTGCAACTGGTTCCGAAATGAACAATGGTGCAGTTATTACTTATGGTGACGGTAAATACCCTGTATTCAGTAGCTTAGTATTCCCTAAGTTCTCCATGCTTGATCCAACATTGACTTTCACCTTGCCTGAAAGACAAGTTAAGAATGGCGTTATCGATACCTTTGTGCATACCACAGAGCAGTATTTAACATACCCTGTAGAAGGTCGTATTCAAGATCGTTTCAGCGAAGGTATTTTAAAAACTATGATTGAAATCGGCAAAGAAACAGTAGAAAATCCAGAAAACTACGATATTCGTGCTAACCACGTGTGGGCCTCTACATTGGCATTAAATGGTTTAATTGGTGCCGGCGTGCCACAAGACTGGGCAACTCATCTGATTGGCCATGAGTTAACTGCGGCGTACCATCTTGACCATGGTATTACATTGGCTATCGTATTACCTGCATTGTTAGAAGTGAAAAAAGCAGACAAACTTGAAAAATTGGCACAATATGCTACACGGGTATGGCATATTACAGAAGGTACAAACGAAGAAAAAGCGGACAAGGCTATCGCTAAAACTCGTGAATTCTTCGAGTCCCTTGGCGTATCTACGCATTTGAAAGACTATGGTCTTGGTGAAGAAGCAGTTGATAAAATTGTGAAACAATTAGAGGACCATGGCATGACACAACTTGGTGAAAATGGTGATGTAACACCAAAAGTAGCTCGCGAAATTTTAACGCGTGCTTTATAAAGAGTTATGTTGAGAATAATCAAAATTTGACACATATCGCATAGAATGTATAATATAATAGCTTAAATAAAAGACACCATATGGTGTCTTTTATTATTAGAGTTTATTTGTTAATGGATATAGGGGTTAAATTTGCTTAGCTCTTGAGTACATTTTATATGATATACAATTTATGATTTTGAAAGGAGGAAATCCTTTGAGTGAAACAAAACGCCGAAGTGCCTTTTCTTTTGCGCTACCTTTGGTGGTACCTATTGGTATCAGTTTGTTTTTCTTAGGTTTAGGTTTTGGTCTTTATGTTACTAGCCAAGGACTCCCTTGGTGGACCGCACCAGCTTTGGCGGCTACTATTTTTGCAGGCTCCATGGAGTTTGTAACGATAGGACTGATGTTAGCTGGATTTGATCCTCTCAATGCCTTCATTTTGACCTTATTCGTTAATGGTCGTCATTTTTTCTATGGGTTATCAATGTTACAACGATATGTAAATATGGGCTGGAAATGGTTCCCCACCATTGCATGGATGTGTGATGAAAGCTTTGCTATCAATGTAAGTACTCAGTTGCCCGATGATGTAGATGAAAAGTCGTTCTATTTCCACGTAACTTGGTTAAATTATGTATTTTGGGTAGTTAGTACTTTTATAGGTGGTCTATTTGGTAATCTGTTAGCCACTGTAGATTTACGAGGTATTGACTTTGTATTACCAGGTTTATTTATTGTTATTTTCTTAGAGATGTTGTTGAATGCTAAGAATAATAATATAAGATTATTTGGTGTTGCTGGTGCGATAATAGGGGTGGCGATGCTTTTGTTGGTAGGAAAATCCATCTTTATGCTTGCCTCTATGAGTTGTATGCTCCTAGCATCTTATATTGCGTATAAGTGGGGAGGTGTACATCTTGACTAGTTTTGAAATGGTCATTACCGTTGCTATTGTGGTAGCAGGTACATTGCTTACACGATTCGCAGCATTTCTCATATTCCCTCCCGGTAAAAAGGCGCCAGATTTTGTACAGTACTTGGGAAAGGCATTACCTGCAGCGGTAATGGGGATGCTTGTTGTGTACACTTTTAAAGATACTGTAGTTCTAACATATCCTTACGGATTTCCTGAATTAATTGCATTGTTAGTTACAGTGGGGCTTCATATATGGAAGCGAAATATGTTCATGTCTATTGGGGCAGGAACTGTAGCGTATATGATTCTTGTACAAGCCATATTTAATGTGACAAAATAAAATAAACCACGTATATCTATTCCTATGAAAGGTTAGATATACGTGGTTTTATTTTTACAAATACTGTTTTGCTTATCGTGATGGCATGATTGTTATATTTATTGTAATTGTTATCAACAATGCATGTTACTTAGTATTTAATTAGTATATTACGTTTTATTTTAGTTGTAACAGTCTTTCAAGCCCTGGTGCAGTATGATGATTTTCCAAGAAGGATCGTTGGTCTAGTAGTTCCATAACATCCATGTCGATGTTGGTGAGTTTGAAATCGAATACATCGAAGTTTGCTTCCATATGGCTCACGTTATTGGCCTTTGGCAATGGAATGATGCCTCGTTGGATGTGCCAACGCAAGATGATTTGATGTTTTGAAACACCGTATTTTTCTGCCAAGCTTTTGATGATTGGATGGTCAAAAATCGGTTGGCGGTCACGGGTAAATGGAGACCATGCCATGCCTACAACTTGATGCTTTCTCATCAATTGTAAGAGTGATTGACGTTGGTTGAACGGGTGACATTCGATTTGGTTGACCACCGGTTTTACATTGCAGTGGTACAGCAAGTCGATGAGGCGGTCTTCGTAAAAATTAGATAGACCTAACCCACGGAGTACATTTTGATCGTATAATTCTTCCATGGCGCGCCAAGAACCGTAGTAATCACCTAGTGGTTGATGTACTAGCATGATATCAATATAGTTGGTATCTAATTTCTTTAAGGAACTTTCAACAGCACGCATCGTATTATCGTAGCCTGCATCAGTGTGCCAGATTTTAGTAGTGATGATTATATCTGTTCGTTTAATACCAGATGCTTTGATTCCTTTAGCCACGGCTTCTTCATTGCCATAATAGGCGGCCGTATCGAGTAAACGATAGCCTACGCCAAGTGCATTGGCAACGGCCTGTTCAGTCTCTCCTTCGGTGCCTGTTTTATAGGTACCATAACCGATGGAGGGAATGAAGCTACTATTGTTTAAAATTCTAAAGTCCATCCGTTCTTCCATGAGAACCTCCGTTATATCCATAAATTAAAGGAATTAGCTTTCATACAATTCTAACTGATTTTATGATATACTAAGGTATTGATAAAAATCAATATGATAGGAAGTGACAGAATGCAAATAAATCGTTTCTGCTCTGTAATTGCTATCCTTGGTGTTATGATTATGACACTCGCTATTGCGGGATGTGGTACGAAAACCGTATCCGTCGCAGAGGTAACGTACAAGGATATGCCGTTGCAGATTCATAATGATGCCAATGTAACGGCCCTTAATAAGGCGACGATAACGCCGACCTTGACGGGGCAGGTCGTGTATGCTGTGAAAGTAGGCGACCAAGTACAGCAAGGTCAAACTGTGGCCACTGTAGATACATCGGCTTTACAACAACAGCTAGCATCCTTGCAAGGACAATTAGCACAAGCCCAATCACAATCATATGCCACAGCTGTGACGACTACGACTGCAGCATCTATAGATAGTACTCAATTGGAACAGGCTCAACGCATGCGCGAAGCAGGCATAATCACACAAAAAGAATATGATCGTATTTTGGAACGATCTCAACCACAAACTACAACAGTCACAACTGGTGGTGGGGGAGGCGTCAATACGGCGGCTATCGAGGCACAAATTGCTCAAGTATCAGCACAGATGGCAGCTTCTACAATCGTGGCTCCTATAGCAGGTACGGTGACATCTATTTATAACGAAGACCGTCAAATGGCGATTGCGGACCGTCCGTTTATGATGATTCAGCAATCCACGCCGATGGTAGCATCCCTCAGCATTCCCCGTGATGCGGCTATGAAGTTAGGTACATCTGAAGCCAAGAATGGTATGAAGGTACTTCTCAAGGTGGGGGACCAAGAAATACCGGGGGAATTGACTTACGTAGATATTACTCAGCCTGAAAATGTGCCAAGTGTTCTCGTAAAAGCTACTTTCAACAATGAGAAAGGCCTAATCAAGGCTGGTGAATTCTATACACTCGTTATTGAATCTAATGTGAAAGCCAAGATGCTGACCGTTCCAACTAAGGCGGTTCGTGAAAACCAAGATGGCAAGTACATATATGTGTTAACTGAAAATAATACCGTTGACGTACGTGTTGTTGAGGTAGGCATCACTGAAGGCGATGACGTAGCCATTATTTCTGGCTTAAACGAAGGTGATAAGGTTATCACTACAGATGGTACCTTTGAATTAGGGGAATCTGTAAAATTATAACTACAAATTAAGTGACTTCAATAGAGTATTATGAAGAGCCTAATGAATATTTGGCTATATTCAACTTTTACCGATAACGACGGTAACCTCAGAAGAGGAATCTGATAGGAGGGATTATTATTTTAGAATTTAAACGTTTTGAATTAAGAGATAAACCATTAATCGATAAGTATTTTGAACAACATCATTATGAAGCATCTGATAACTGCTTTACTACATTATTTATGTGGCAAGATGCGTACGGCATTCGTTGGGCTGAAGAAAATGGCGTGTTGTACATTCAAGGTGGCGGTAAGCGTGAACCATTCCTATTGCCTCCATTTGCTGGTAAAGATGCAAAGTTCCTTGATGGTTTATTGCGCGCTAAAGAATGGTTTGTGGAAAATAAATTGCCATTCCGCTTCAAAGGTATTAGCAAAATCATGAAAGAGCGCATGGAAGAATTATGTCCTGGACGCTACACATTCACACCTGACCGCGATAACTACGAATACATTTATAAGTCTGAAGATCTTATCAATTTGTCCGGTAAGAAGTTCCGTCAAAAGAAAAACCATTTAAATCAATTCCGCATGCAATATTCCAACTATGAATATGTGCCAATTACAGAAGATATCATTCCATTATGCCGCGAAACAGCAGCATCTTGGGTAGAAACCCATCATGAAGAAGGTATCGAAGATGAATTGGTTGCTATCAATTTATTATTTGATAACTGGGATGTGCTAGGCCTTAAAGGCGGCACCATTAAATTGTTTGGCCGCGTGGAAGCTTTCAGTATCGGTGAATTGTTGAATGATAAAATGGCGTTGATTCATATTGAAAAAGCAAATCCAGATATTCGTGGTTTGTACCAAGCGATCAATAATGAATTTATTCGTCATGAATTCAGCGATGTAGAATTCATTAACCGTGAAGAAGATATGGGCTTGCCTGGTCTTCGTCAAGCAAAAGAATCTTATAACCCAGATCATTTTGCTGAAAAATATGACGCAGTATATGCTAACGAAGCAGATAATGCGACAGGTGGTAAATAAAAAATGAGCTATGAAGTCGATGTGCTTCATAGCTCATTTTGTTATAATAGAATTGTTAGCCTATCTATTTGAATGTAACTATCGTATCATCATAGCGATATGGCGATATGGCGATATGGCGATATGGCGATGCGATGTGCTTAGATTAGATATTATACGCTGTGACGCAATAGATAGATAACGGCTCTTATGATATAACGAGGATATAAACATGGAATTTAGAATTGCGACGGTTCAAGATACGCCTCATGTGGAAAATCTATGGGCGTACTGCTTTGAACCAAAGGAAGATCCATTCTTCCAATATTATTTTACAAAGTGCTATGAACCAGAAAATACAATGGTCGGCCTAGAACAGGACCAATTGTTGAGTACCGTTCATTTGCGTCAATACAATCTTAATATACGTGGGGCCGTATTGCCTACGAGTTATATGGTAGGCGTAGCAACACATCCTGCGGCTCGCCGTGGTGGAGTAGGCGGTGCATTATTGACCTCTGCACTAGAGGAGCTTCGTAAACGCGGACAAGCTATGACGATTTTGATGCCATCCAAGGCGGCATTCTATCAACAATATGGTTGGGAACTCTATGCTCATCAATGGGTGAACACTATGTCGCTAGAAGACTTGCGCCCTATGACAGATAAAACGTTGAGCTTTGGCTTGCTAAATAGCGTAGATCAATGGACTTTGTTAGATCCAGTATATAAAACATATACGGCTCGTCTTTCTGGCTACGCAGAGCGCGGTGAAAAGGAATGGAAACGATTATTAGGCAGCTTCTTTGCAGAAGGCGTAAACATTGCTGTAGTGCGCAACGATGACTATGTCATTGAAGGCTATGCAGTGTATCGTTTAGGTCAGCCTGAAATTCCTGTTACTGAGCTGGTTTACACGACACGCCGTGTACAACGTGCATTATTAAATTATTTCTATAATCACCGTTCTCAAGGTACGTCTATCCGTTGGAATGAAGGCCTTCACGATACATATTATCGCTTCTATCCTGATGGTAGAACTGGCCATGCTACCATGCCATATATGATGAGTCGTATTGTAGATGTAAAAGCTGCTTTTGAAGCGATTCCTGTAAATCCAGAGGCATTGATGATGCCTATAACAATGACCTTTGCAGTAAAAGATGGGCTTTGCAGCTGGAACGAAGGCCGTTATGAAGTGGAATATGGCGGTGCATTAACTCCATCCGTTAAAAAGATTTCTGATACATTTGATGGTGAAGCGGATATTACCGTTGAGGTCGGTGCATTAAGCCAGTTATTAATGGGCACTCTTACGGCTCGAGACCTTGTTTTTGAAGGGAAACTATCAGTAAGCGAAGAATGGTTAGACTATTTCGATATTCTCTATCCTGAACAAAAAACATATATTAACGAATGGTGGTAATATGAGCTGGAAAACGTATACGGTGAAAGAACCGACAGAGTTGACGGTCTCTAAATATGTAAAGGAACGATTTTCCCTATCCTCTCGGGATATCCAAATGATGTTTCGCAAGAAACGGGTAAAAGTTAATAGCCGTGTGGCTCATTCACAACGGACACTCAAAAAAGGGGATGTGTTAACCTTAGAATTACCACAAGATAAGGATTATGGGGTTGATGTAGAAAAGGGACCGATTACAGTTCTCTATGAAGATGCGCATACGTTAGTTGTAAATAAGGATCCCTTTATGCTCGTTCATCCTGCAGGGCAAACGAAGTCTTGTACATTGAGTAACTATGTGGCAGGGTATTATGCGAAGAAAAACGTAGTTCATAAGGTTCGACCTGTGCACCGCCTCGACCGAGATACATCGGGGTGCATTCTCTTTGGTAAAACAAAGGAAGCACAACAATACTATACAGATGAGTTACAGGCAGGTCGTATTGACCGCATTTATACAGGTCTTGTAGAAGGTCGCATTGATGCGGATGGCATGGTAGATGCGCCTATCGGGGTGGATTCAGTATTCGATAATCGCCGCGTTATCGATGAATTTGGGCAGCCTGCTCAAACAGAATATATTGTTCTTGATCATGAGGGAGACAATACTCTGTTACGGTTTAAGTTGTTGACTGGTAGAACTCATCAAATTCGCGTTCACATGGAACATATTGGTCATCCCATCGTAGGTGATGCTATGTATGGTACGCGTAATAAGCCCTATACACGTCAATGTTTGCACGCATCGGAGCTAACTTTCGTTCCGTATGGTAAGGACGAAGCTATTACGATTACATGTGAAGTAGGGGATAATTTTGGTCGAGAAAAATAAGTGTTGATTTTTCCACTCTAAATGATAAGCCCATAGTGCTTATTGGATGAGAAGCTTATTATCCCTGTATCCTTGTATACAAAAAACAATAGTGATAAAAACTCATAGTCTATGCATGAAAAGCATAGACCATGTTTTTTTTATATTTTCAATTCACAGTGGACAGGAGTATACTGTGTATAGACATAAAATTCTATAGAATGTTAAATTGATAATTTTATAGAGAAATAGTTTGTTAGTTATACTTTTACCAAGACCGAACGGAACGATGCCGCAGTGCTTGGAATAATCAAGTGATATGAAGGAGTGCACGTTATGGATATGAAGCAAAGCACAATAAAGCAACAACGTCTAGATCAAGCTAGACTTGAAGCCAATGGTATGTACAGCAGCCAATTTGAAAAGGATGCGTGTGGCATGGGCTTCGTTGTTAATATTAAGGGAAAAAAATCCCATGATATTATCGACGATGGTTTACGCATTTTGGAGCGTCTTGAACATCGTGGTGGTGCCGGTGCTGACAAGGACACAGGGGATGGTGCCGGTATTTTGGTACAAATTCCGCACGAGTTCTTCAAACGTGAGTGCGAAGTGCTTGGTATTCAACTGCCTGCAGCTGGCGAATATGGCGTAGGTATGGTCTTTGCCCATAAATATGAAAGTCTCCGTAACGAGCAAAAACGAATTCTCGAAGAGGTCGTACGCGGAGAGGGCCAAGTTGTTCTCGGCTGGCGTGAAGTGCCGGTAGATGGTACAAAGGTTGGTAAAGAGGCTGCGGCGATTCGTCCTTGGATGATTCAAATCCTTATCGGCAAAGGTCCCGATGTAACTAACAATAAGGAATTTGAACGCAAATTATATATCATCCGTAAACTGGCGGAAAAACGCATCATTCCATTAAGCAAGGAATTATCTAGCGATTTTTATATCGCATCTTTGTCTTCTAAAACAATCGTATATAAAGGTATGTTAACACCTGGTCAATTGCGAGACTTCTACCTTGATTTGAGCGACCTTGACTTTACCTCTGCGTTGGCAATGGTTCACTCCCGTTTTAGTACGAATACATTCCCAAGCTGGGCTCGGGCACATCCTAACCGTTTCTTAGTTCATAATGGTGAAATCAACACCATCCGCGGTAATGTAAACTGGATCAATGCTCGTGAAGGTAAAGCGGAATCTCCATTGTTCCCAGATATCAAAAAGGTATTCCCTGTAGTAGATGATAGCGGTTCTGACTCGGCTATGTTTGATAACACATTGGAATTCTTGCACATGACAGGTCGTTCCTTGCCTCATGCGATCATGATGATGATCCCTGAGCCTTGGGAACGCAATAATCTCATGAGCCGAGAAAAACATGATTTCTATGAGTTCAATAGCTTTATGATGGAACCATGGGATGGTCCTGCGGCTATGGGATTTACCGATGGCACAGTTATTGGCGGTGTCCTTGACCGCAACGGGTTACGTCCTGCTCGTTACTATGTGACAACAGATGACCGCGTTATTATGGCTTCCGAGGTTGGCGTTGTAAACGAAAATGCTGAAAATATCCGTGCTAAAGGCCGTTTAGAACCAGGTAAAATGCTGCTCATTGATACAGAGGAGCAACGTATCATTTCCGATGAAGAAATCAAACATCGCGTCGCTACTGAATTGCCATACAATGAATGGGTAAAGGAACACGTTATTCATTTGTCTGAAATTACGCAGGCCGATGAAAGTACAATTCCAACAGTAGATGATTTATTTAAAGAACAACAAGCTTTTGGTTATACTCAAGAAGACCTTGTTCGCATGATTGTGCCTATGGCAAAAGATGGTAAAGACCCTGTAGGTGCCATGGGTGCCGATGCGCCTTTAGCTATCTTGTCCGATAAACCACAATTGCTATATAGCTACTTCAAGCAAATGTTTGCACAAGTAACAAATCCTCCTATCGACTCTATCCGTGAGGAGATGGTTACATCTACACGGGTTATGCTTGGTAACTCTGGTAATCTAACAGATCCTAACAAAGCAGGAACCTATGCGTTGTCCATGCGTACACCAATCCTTACGAACCAAGAGTTGGCGTCCATCAAGGCTCTTGATTGTCGTCGCATGAAATCCGTAACCTTGCCAATTCTCTTCGATCCTACTAAGGGTGCTGAAGGCTTGCGCGATGCGCTAAATGATTTATGCGAAAAGGCAGAAGAAGCAGCTCGTACAGATCAAAATGTGTTGATCTTATCCGACCGCGGTGTCGATGAAAATCATACACCAATTCCAGCGTTGTTGGCTGTAGCTGCTGTTCACAATCACTTGATTAACAAAGTGTTGCGTACAGAAATTGGCCTCATCCTTGAATCTGGTGAACCACGCGAAGTTCATCACTTCTGTACATTAATCGGTTATGGTGTAACAGCTATCAACCCATACTTGGCGCTTGAAACAGTTCGCGATTTGCAAGCTCGTAAACGCCTTGGAGATATTACACCAGAAGAAGCAGAAAAGAACTATATTAAAGCCGCTGTAGGTGGCATCATGAAAGTTATGTCCAAAATGGGTATTTCCACAGTTCGTTCCTACCACGGTGCACAGATCTTTGAAGCTTTGGGCTTGAATACTAACTTCATTAATAAGTTCTTTGTAAATACGCCAACACGTATCGGCGGCATTGGTCTTGGCGGTGTAGCACATGAGGCATTAGCTCGTTATGAACGGGCTTTCAAATCCGACGAAACTGTACTCGAACCAGGCGGTTGGTATGGTCCAGTAAAAGATGGGGAAGAGCATCTATTTAACCCTAAGACTATCGACCTGTTACAAGAATCCCTTATCGGAAAGGATTATGCAAAATATAAAGAATACTCCAAAGCGATTCGCAATGATTACCATGTTACATTGCGTTCTTTAATGGAATTGAATTATCCTGTAGGCGGTGGTATTCCTATCGAAGAGGTTGAACCGGAAGAGTCTATCGTAAAACGCTTTAAAGCGGGCGCTATGAGTTACGGTGCCATCAGTAAAGAAGCGCATGAAGCGATCGCTATCGCTATGAATCGTTTAGGCTCTACATCCAACTCTGGTGAAGGCGGTGAAGATGTAGCTCGTTTCAAACCATTGCCAAACGGCGACAGCATGAACTCCGAAGTAAAACAGATTGCATCAGGTCGTTTCGGGGTAACAGCGAATTATTTGATCAATGCAAAAGAGTTGCAAATTAAATGTGCTCAAGGCGCAAAACCAGGTGAAGGTGGTCAATTACCAGGCAAAAAGGTATATCCTGAAATCGCGAAAGCTCGACACTCCACTCCTGGCGTTGAGCTCGTATCTCCACCACCACATCACGATATTTACTCCATCGAAGACTTGGCTGAGTTGATTTACGATTTGAAATGCGTCAACAAAGATGCGCGTATTTCCGTTAAATTGACATCTGAAGCAGGCGTCGGCACGATTGCTGCTGGTGTTGCGAAAGCGAAAGCGGATAATATCTTGATTTCCGGATACGATGGTGGTACTGGTGCGGCAGGCCGTACATCTGTTAAACACGCTGGTGTGCCTTGGGAATTAGGTTTGTCTGAAACTCATCAAACATTGATGCTCAATAGATTGCGTGACCGTGTTCAATTAGAAGTAGACTCTAAGTTGATGACTGGATTCGATGTGGCTGTAGCAGCTATGCTCGGTGCTGAGCTATTCGGCTTTGGTACATTGCCACTCGTAGCGGTAGGTTGTAAAATGGCTCGCGTCTGTCACCTCAACACATGTCCTTACGGCGTAGCCACACAAGATGAAAAATTGCGTGCTCGCTTCACAGGTAAGCCTGAGTATGTTGAAAACTTGATGCTCTTTATCGCACGTGAATTACGTGAAATCATGGCTCGTCTAGGTATTCGCTCCGTAGCAGAACTCGTTGGACGTATCGACCTTGTTCGTCAAAAATCGCAAGACGATAACTTCAAATTGTCCCGCGTTGACCTTAAACGCATATTGTTCCGTCCGTACATCAATGCCTCTGTAGGTCATATGCACATGGTTGACCAAAATCACGAGTTGGAACGCACCTTGGATATGTCCAAGCTCCTGCGTATGTGCCGTCCTGCTATTGAGGACCAAAAACCGATTCGTGCTAAATTGGCTATCACTAACATCAATCGTGTTGTAGGTACCTTGGTTGGTTCTGAGGTGACTCGTCGTTATGGTGAAAGCGGCTTGCCAGACAATACAATCAAGTTGAACTTCGAAGGCTCTGCAGGTCAATCCTTCGGTGCTTTCATCCCTAAAGGTATGACATTGGAACTCGAAGGGGATGCGAATGACTACCTTGGTAAAGGTTTATCCGGTGGTACAATCACTGTGTATCCGCCTAAAGCATCTATCTTTGAGGCTGACGAAAACATCCTTATCGGTAATGTTGCCTTCTATGGTGCAACCTCTGGTACATCCTACATCAATGGTGTAGCTGGTGAACGTTTCGCCGTTCGTAACAGTGGCATCACTGCCGTTGTGGAAGGCGTCGGCGACCATGGCTGTGAATACATGACCGGTGGCGAAGTGCTCGTACTCGGTAAAATCGGCCGTAACTTTGGAGCAGGTATGTCCGGTGGCTATGCGTATATCCTCGATTGCGATGAACGTTATGTAAATACAGGTCTCGTAGAACTACGTCCGGCCAATAATGATGACCTTAAACGCATTAAAGAACTAGTAGAACAACATGTATTGCATACTAACTCCGCTAAAGGCCGTCACATTTTAGAAAACTGGAATAACTTTGTAAACAGATTTACAAAGGTTGTACCTGTAGCATACGAGGAAATGCAAGCTGCTATTGAACGCTTCAAAGAACAAGGCTTGTCCTTAGAGGAAGCTCAATTAGCTGCATTTAAAGAAAAATATGCATAATATATTTCTTCTTAGTTAATTTTTGTTATATAAGAATACAGTGAAAAGCCTCTATAGCTTTGACTATAGAGGCTTTTTCATGTATAATATTTATATTGCAATATTGGATCATGGCAGTTCTCGGGCCTGTGCAATGGGGGCCTGTGAATCGTGTCAGGACTGAGAGGTAGCAGCACTAAGCGGTAACCTTCATGTGCCACGGGGAACCCGGGGGCTGTCGTGATCGAGTATTGCAAGGCGGCCTATAGGGCCGCTTTTTTTATGTCTAATTTTCCTGAATATGGTATAATAAAGTATTGTAAGTTTCGGAAAAAGGGGGTGTTCCAATGGCATATATTGCGCTATATCGTAAGTATCGTCCGCAGACATTTACCGATGTAGTCGGTCAGCATCAGGTGTCTGATACATTGATGCGCGCTATCCGGGAGGATAAGGTAGCTCATGCCTATTTATTTGCCGGCCCGCGGGGGACTGGTAAGACGAGCATGGCGAAGATTTTTGCGCGCGCTATCAACTGCGAGCATGGCCCAACGGATCACCCTTGTAATGAGTGTAGTGCTTGTAGATCGATTTTGAGTGGCCAGTCCATGGATGTCCTTGAAATCGATGCCGCATCTAATCGCGGTATCGATGAGGTGCGTGCTCTTCGTGAAAGCGTCAAATTTATGCCTGTTGAAGGGCGTAAAAAGGTGTTCATCATCGATGAAGCCCACATGCTCACTACAGAGGCGTGGAATGCGCTTTTAAAAACCATAGAAGAACCTCCTGCTCATGTGATGTTTATCTTTGCCACTACAGAAATTGAAAAATTGCCTGTTACTATCGTGTCTCGTTGTCAGCGTTACACTTTTAGACGCATTACTTCTGATGACATCGCACAACGGTTATCTTACGTAGCAGAAAAAGAAGGCTTTGGTCTTGATTCTGCGGCGGCTCAGCTCATCGCTGTTCATGCAGACGGTGGTTTGCGTGATGCCTTGAGTATTCTAGACCAATGTGCAGGTATGGCAACGGGCTCTATTACACCGCAAGTGGTGGAAGAGTTAATCGGTCTTGTAAGTAAGGAATGGATCATTCATTTCTTAGATGCTTTGCGCAACGGAGATGGCCCGAAAGTATTATCCTACGTTCATGATGCATTGGCAGAAGGTCGCGATGCGACGCAAATTATGGAAGCCCTCATTCAACATGTGCGTGCCTTGCTCGTTGGTAAGGTGGCTCCTGATGCGGATGAGCTCAAGGTATACGATGCCTTTAAGGATGAGTTTTTAGCTCAGGCCAATACTGTTGATTTCAATGAACTTAACCAATATGTGCGCAGTGCTCAATCCATCATGAATGATGCGAAACAAGTGGACAACCCACGAACCATCATTGAAATGGGCCTACTCGTGCTTTGTGCTAAATTAGGTTCTGTTGATGAAAGCTTAGAAGACCGTGTATATGCACTAGAAAGTGCCGAGAGATCTGAACGAAACGATTTATTGAACCGCATGGCTCAATTAGAGCAACGAGGCCCCGTAGCAGCTCCAACAACATATGGTGCTAATGCATTTGTACCACCACAAGGTGGCTATGCGAATAGTTTTGTATCTGTTGATACTACTGTAACTACACAGGATGCTCCAATGAGCAGCACTCAAAATACTACTATTGATGCAGTGCCACAATCAAGTGGTGTGGGGATGACACCGCCTCCTATGAATGGGGTAGGTATGACGCCTCCACCGATGGGAGCACCAGGTAGTACACCTCCTCCGATGAATGGAGTGGGCATGGCTCCGCCACCGATGGGCGGGGTTGGCATGGCGCCACCGCCAAATAATGGGGACACGGATTCCCGAAAACCTACAAGAAACCAAGCTAAAGGTCGTGCTAAAAAAGGTGTTAGTACACAGGCCATCATTAGTGAACAAATCTTGTCTGCTCAAGAGTATCGCAATGTACAATCCAATGTGATTAAATACTTGAAGGATAGCAATCGCAATATGACCTCTACCGTTATCGGTCAAGGTCAACTTGTATATGTAGACCAAAGCAAGGCGGTCATGGCCTTTAAAAATACATTGCATCTCAATGTGATGACTAATGAAGTGAACTTGGCTGAAGCAGCTGATGCTTTCACTTATACACTGGGCTATGCGGTACACGTAGAAATCGTAGATGCCCTCACGCAAGTTTATAAAGACTATAAAAAGGCTGCTGGTAGTACCACACAACGCCAAGTAAAAGCATCCCAACGACCACAAGAACCGATGGTTGACGTAAAGACGACCTCCGGTGCGGAACCGACACAAATGGATTTGACCAATGATCCGCAAGAGAGTAAGCCTGATTCTGCGGCTGTGGACGCGGCTAAGGCTGCGGCGATGGCATTCTTAGCTAAGAAAACCGGCGATGCTGTTGCAAATACAGTAGTTAGTGATAATGCGAATACAACTACAATAGCTGCATCAGAAACTGCATTAGGAGCTAGCGTAGAAACAGAGCCAGCATCCGGTGGAGATGTGCCGATTACATCTTTTGATGGCAGTCCATCTAATCAGGTTTCTGATGGTGAAATTCCTATTGAGTCTCTAGCGGGTTCTATTGAAGGGGATGATATTCCGGTTCATTCCTTTGATGATGTACCTGTAGATGATATGGAGGGTTCTTATGTATCATCCTTAGATGATATGCCACCACATCCATTAGATAGTGTGACTGTTATCAGCGAGGATGGCGAAGTGTTAGAGCGCCCTATGGATAGTGGTGCACATATCGAGGTGGAAGCTGTCCCAAAGTCTGATGGGGGTGAACCTCGTGAGGTAACCCCACAGCAAGGTGATGGAAATGGTATGCTTTCACCAGCACCTATTGAAATAGAGGCTATCGATAGCGTTACGGTGGCTCGTGAATACGCATGGGATCCAGCGCATATGACCGAAGAGGAACGAAACAATCCTTTATTGGCAGAAACATTAGAAAAACTATCTGAAGACCATGACATCATAGTCGAGGTCATCGAAGAATAGATAAAAAAGTAATTGTTATATAATAACCTTTGACTTTCGGGCTATTAGGTTACACATATGTTATAAACCTATGTCATATAGTATTAATGATATGGACTTAGAATATTAGTATAGGACGATGTCCTAAAAGGAGGAAATACAATGTTTGGTAAAGGTATGGGCAATATGACTGGCATGATGAAAAAAGTTCAAAAAATGCAAGCAGATATGAAGAAAATGCAAGAAGAGTTAAAAACTCGTACTGTAGAAGCTTCTGTAGGTGGCGGTGCTGTAACCGTTGTGATGAACGGCGAAAAAATCATCGAATCCTTGAAATTGAATCCTACAGCTGTTGATCCTGAAGATGTGGAAATGTTAGAGGATCTCGTAATGGCTGCGGTAAACGAAGCTAGCAAAAAAGTAGACGACCTCTTGGCTCAAGAAATGGGCAAAGTGACTGGTGGTCTAAACTTGCCAACAGGTTTATTCTAAATGACAAACGCTTTAGAACGGCTCGTAGAACAGCTGCGCCGCTTGCCTGGCATCGGTTCTAAGTCGGCTAGACGCTTGGCGTACCATTTGGTAGAAATGCCGAAGGAAGAGGTGGACCGCCTCGTGGAAACCATTGTAGAAGCGAAGGGGGCTACGCGTCACTGTTCTATTTGCTTTAACTTATCAGCTCAAGATCCTTGTGAATTCTGTAGCAATCCAAATCGTGATCAAACGACGATTATGGTTGTTGAAACATCTCGTGATGTGATTGCTATCGAGCGCAGTGGTGATTATAAGGGCTTGTATCATGTATTGGAAGGTGCCTTGTCCCCTATGGAGGGCATTGGTGCTGACGATATTCGCGTAAAAGAATTGATTGCACGCCTTCGCGATGGCGTTGTACAAGAGGTTATCCTCGCGACAGATCCAGATGTCGAAGGGGAAGCAACAGCTCTGTATTTGGCGCGCTTATTAAGTCCAAGTGGCATCAAGGTAACGCGCATTGCCCGCGGTGTTCCTGTGGGGGGCGATATCGAATATGCCGATGAATTAACGCTAGGCGGTGCCGTAGTGAACCGTCAAGAAATGAAAGGATAGTAGTATGGGAGCTTTATTAGCATCACCGATTATATCGGCGGTTATTTCCATTGCTGTAGCCTACATTGCTTTCAAGGTAGCATTTTTCACCATTAAACGGGTGGCTATGAATGTTGTGATTGGTGGCTTAACCTACTGGGTATGTGTTCATGTACTTGAGATTCCAATGGATATTGGAGTTGGTATTTGGGCATTAACAGCAATTTTAGGTCCTATTCCTATGGTTTTAGCTGCTATATATTACGGCATTAAATAACAGGAGGTTTTTATGCTTATCAATCGTGAACAACAACGCGTTATTGATGAAGTGGAACAGAATATCCTCTTGTTAGCGTCCGCTGGGACGGGAAAAACGAATACACTTGCTTATCGGGTGGCTCATCTCATCGAGGGTGGCTATGCGAAGGCGGAGAATATCTTGTGCATGACCTTTACGAACAAGGCCGCAAATGAGATGAAAGGCCGCATTCAATCGCTCGTAGGCAGTCCTGCAAAGGCTGTGGAGGTTAGTACATTCCACAGCTTTTGCTTTTTCATTCTCCAACAAGAGGGAAAGCGCAACGAAAGCTTGTACACAGATGTGACCATCTTTGACGAAGAAGACTGCAAGGAACTCTCTGAACCGTACCGTCCTGGTAAATTGCGAGAAATGTCCTTTGCTAATGTTATCGCTATGGTGAAAGAATATCGCTCTTTATATGGCTTTTATTCTGATGATCTCGTAGGTGACTACAAGCGGACAATCGAACGCTTGCAGAAGGAGCAGCGTGAAGCCATTGAGCAGCAATTCTCCAGCTTTGGCAATGTCCTCTATAGTGAACTCAATGATTTCTTGAACCATGGTCACGAATGGATTGCTGCGTATGATGAAAGCTTAGCTTCCGTGCACGGTCTAGATTTTACAGACCTCATCTGCGGTGTTCATCGCCTATTCCAAGACCCTGTAGTTCGTGAATGCTGGCGCAGTCGTTACAGCTATATCTCTGTAGATGAAATGCAAGATACAGGCGTACTAGAGTACAAGGTTCTAGAAATGCTGTGGGAAGGTAATCACGTACTTTTGTGTGGCGACTATTTTCAAACCATATACGAATGGCGTGGCTCCGATCCGTTCCGCTTGCTGAAGCAATTTGATGCGGATTTCAAGCCCTTGAAAATCATCTTTTATGAAAACTATCGTTCTAATTGGACGCTCTTTACGATGGCTTTCAAGACCTTGCAAAATATGTTCCCTGACCTAGTTGGGTCTATCTACACGGAATTGCCTCGTGCCAATAGTGAAAGCAAGGGCAAACCTGTTCTCATTAAAGGCTGTAGAAATAGCTACCTTGAGGGTCGATATATCTACGAAGCTATCTGTGCATTACCGAAGGATGCTAATATCGGCGTTCTCGTGAGGGATAATAAAAAGGCACAGCAGCTAAGTGATTCTTTTGAACGTCTTAACGGCGAACGATCTGAAGAGGAACGCCGTCACTTCATGATTATCGACGAGTTTAAATTCTTTAGACGTCAAGAAATTAAAGATGTTATGGCTTACTTCAAGTTGTTGATGAATCCTAATGATTCTGTCAGTGCGAAACGAATTATTAAGCGCTATGTTGCTGGTATTGGTGACGCTCGTATTGCTGCGATTGAAAGCCCTGAGACGCGCCAAGTAGGTTTAAAATTGACGGACTTTATGGATATGCCTATCTTTGAGGCGGAGCCTTATGCAAAGCTTGTCAGTGGATTAGAGCAGCACGAAGTAGTTGTTTATGACGTGGAGAGCACCGGCACGGATACGTCTCAAGACCGCATCATTCAAATTGCGGCAATCCGCATCGATGAACATGGACAGGTCTTAGAGACCTTTGAACGCTTTATCAATCCTGGTGTACCTGTTGGTCAATCTGAAGAGGTACACGGCTTCTCCGATGCGTATTTACAAGAGCACGGCGAAGAGCCAGCTATAGTGTTACAAGCCTTTAAGGAATTCTCTAAGAATGCTATTATTGTAGGTCACAATGTAAACTATGATGTAAGCATTTTTACGAACGAATTGGCGCGTCATAACTTAGGTAATCCCGAGTTCAAGGCTATCTACGATACCCTCGATATCTACCGTCGTTTCTATCCTAATTTACCAAATCATAAATTGGGCTTCCTAGCATCTAAGTTCCCTATACACCATGAGCCAACACATAATGCAATGGACGATATATTAGCCACTGCACAGCTTTTAATCTATGCGGTGAAAGAAAATATCGTGCCTACTACAACGGGACGTATGGTAGCTATTAACAAATATAAGGCAGCTTTCACTAATATCGCATCTCAAATGGCGACGTTGCGTAGAAAAGCCTATACGGAGATGCCAACGAAATTATTGGCGTACATCATGAATCAAATGGGAGTTCTAGAATACTACAAATCTCATGGAGAAGCGGCTAAAGTAGAGCATATACGCGATTTATATCGTATCATGGAAAAATTAGATGCGGCTTATGAAGGGCCAGCAGGATTAGCGCGGTTAAATCAAATCTTGCAGCTCGCAGCTCTCACGGCGGGCGAGCCCGCACAACAGGTGCGAAACGAAGACCGCATTCCTATCATTACCATTCACCAAGCAAAGGGCAGTGAGTTCGATTACGTATTTTTAGCAGGACTCAACGAAGGTACGTTCCCAAGTCCTTTTGCCCTTGCAGAAGGTCGTGATGATGAAGAAAAGCGCTTGTTCTATGTGGCCATCACTCGACCTAAACAAGAATTGACCATTACCTTTGAACAGACAAATATAAGAGGTCGAGCTGTTCAACCAAGCTCGCTACTCAACTATATGCCACGAGATCCTGAACTCGTAGAAAGGAGATACTGATGGCGCGAAAAACACATCGTCCTGATGATATTCTGTGGACCGTGACCGCTGTAGATATAGACGCTGTGCTTAGTCAGAAATATGCAAAACAAAATTTGTCTAATAACGGTCGAGACGTATTTAGTAGCAGTCGAGGTATATCGAGTAGCAATCAAGACATGTCAAGTGGTGATCTAGAACATACTGGCGAAGCATGTGATATTTCACTCGGTGAAGTGTTAGATACTAAATATCCTCGAAAGTCCTTAGTTAAACTCTTTGAAGAGAAATTAATCCACATTAATGGGCATAAGGCTACACCAAAGGATGCAATCTCCGTAGACGATGAGATCTGGATTGCTATGGCTAAAGAGAAGATTGACCACGATCCAATTGAAATGGACTTATCCGTTTTATACGAAGACGAGGATCTTTTTATTGTGGATAAGCCAAGTGGTGTGACGGTGAACTCTAAAGATCGACTATCTCTTGCCAATGGTGTGGCGCACTATTTTAAAGAACATGGTATCAAGCGAAAGGTACGTTTCTTGAACCGTTTAGATCGAGATACGACGGGCTGTATTGTCATTGCAAAAAGCGGTCTAGCTCAAAGTCTTTATCAACAACAAATGGATGATAACACCTTTGAAAAGTGGTATATGGCTACTGTAGAAGGCATTGTAGAAGCTGATGAGGATACTTTAGTATTCCCTATGGAACGCAGTGCTGATGGTATTCATTACGAAGTAAATGCAAAGGGCAAAGAGACTCGCACAGATTTTTCCGTCCTATGTAGACATTCTTCCCAGCCTGTGGATAACTCTGTGAATAAGTCTGAAAATTCTGTGGATATAGGACTAAAAAATGTGGATATAGAATTAGTAGATGTGGATAAAAATAATCTAAATGTGGACAAAACTGTGTATAAGTCCAATAAATGTGGATATACTGAGGTTTTAGTTCGTTTGTACACAGGGAAAACACATCAAATTCGAGTAGCTTTCAGCCATATAGGGCACCCTCTTGTAGGAGATACCTTATACGGTGCACAACCTACGGGACAGCCATTCCAATTGCGCGCTCAAAAGGTAGTATTTACACACATTCGCACAGGAGAGCATATTACGGTTATGGCATAATCTGATCTGGTTAACTCGTTACGTAATACAAAATACTAGTTTGTTAGTCATAAGTTTGTACTATACATTGTGAAGTCACAATACATCAAAATTCCTAATTGAGAAATGAGAATTATTGATAATTCAGTAAAATCAATAAGTTTAAAAATATTTTTCAAGAAAAATAATGACAAATGATAATCGATAAGCTATAATATAAATAGGAGCAAATCGATATAGTTCAATTTAAGAACTATAAATCAGAATGTAAGAGGTGTAGTATGATTTTACAAGATAATGGTGCAGCACGTAATCGGGGGATTACGCTTGCCAGTATAAAAGGCATTATAGGTAATGTCGTTCTCGTTATTTTTAAAATGATTGTGGGCCTTGCGTCTAATTCTATCGCCATCATCCTTGATGCAGTAAATAACTTAACAGATGTATTGTCCTCTGTATTAACTATTGTGGGTACGAAATTAGCCGCCAAAGGGGCTGATAAGGAGCATCCATTTGGTCATGGTCGTATAGAATATATGACTACTATGGCCATAGCTTTCATCATTCTCGGTGCAGGTATTGGATCCCTTAAGGAATCTGTGGATAAAATTATCCACCCTGAGGTATCTACATTTGATATTCCAGGTCTTGTTATCATCGCTGTTGCCATCGTGGTGAAAGTAGTGATGGGCCGTTACATCAAGGCACAAGGAGAAAAATATAAATCCGATGCGCTCGTAGCATCTGGTATAGATGCCCTTTTTGATGCGGTGATTACCTTTGCTACATTGGTATCTGCAGGCTTAGTATTTTTCTTTAACTTTGATATTCAAGGTTATGTGGGCGCTGTTATTTCTGTTTTGATTTTAAAAGCGGCGTATGATATTTTACGTGAAATGTATAACCATTTGCTCGGTGTTCGAGCAGATGATAATTTAATCCGTAATATTAAAGAAACTATCGCACAGCATCCGAATGTGGGTGGTGTATATGACTTGGTATTAAATAGCTATGGTCCGGGAGAAACAATTGGTTCCGTTCATATTTCTGTACCAGATTCTATGACAATGGCAGAAGTTCATCCATTAACAAAGGGCATTGCGGTTCATCTTTATAAAAAGTTTGGCATCAATATGACTGTTGGTGTATATGCTGAAAACAAACCAAGTGTAGAAGTACTTGAAATTAGAAAAGCTCTTGATCAAGTTATTAGTTTATATACACATGTAGTACAAGTACATGCCTTCTACGTACAAGAAGAAAAGAAGGTTATCTACTACGATATTATCTTTGACTTTGACGAAGAAGATCCACATAGTACATTAGAAAAAATCAAGGCAGAAATGCAAAAACGGTACCCTGACTATACACAATTCGCTATTGTGGATACGGATTTTAGCAACTAATTTAGTAAATTATAATTTGTGTTGATAAATTCTCTAAGGAGAGATGGAATGAAAAAAATTGCTCTTACCGCATTAGCTGTAATGGCGGTTGTTGGTATGTTCGCGGTTCAGCCTGCAGATGCAAAAAAGGTAGAACAAGATCCAGTAGTGGCACCTATTGATATGCCTATGAATGATGAAATTCAACAGGTTAATGGTGTGTCTAAATCAACAAATAAAGAAACACGACGTTTGTCTAATAATTTAGCAGAAGCTACAAAAGTGATGATTAAAAAGAATTGGAAGACCATTTATATTAAAGCTGTTCCTACGGGAGATAAGGATGCTGTACGCTTTTATTACAAAGATAATAGAGGTCAAGTATACAATGGCCAAGTCATTAGAAATACAGGTCTATCCAAGGGTAAATATATGGCCGGTTCTTTACATCAAACAGAGGCCTTGCAAGAATTAGTTAATCACTTGCAACAGAATGATCAAGAAGTACCATCCTCTATTGATATCATAATCACTCAAGAAGGCTATCGCATTAAGACTATCTTTAATTACAATGAAGATACAAGTAACTTACCAGCATATCTACAACAATATGAACAACAAAACTTCCCGTCAATGAAGTAAAAGAAAAGCTCGTGCATAGCACGAGCTTTTTTGTTAGATTACGTAATCATCGGAATCGTCTTTTTTAGGTTTTTTGTAAAGTTCTTTTACGCCTGCCATTTCGATGAGTTCTTCCCCAAGGGCATCTTCATCGTCCGTGTTAAGCATGGAGTAGAAGGCCCAAAGAATAATAAACCAAATTGGTGTGAACAAGAGGGCAATTCGCGTATCTTCGTTTAAGGCTAGAATGGCTAAAACGAAAACGAAGAACGCGAGGATAACGTAATTCATTACTGGGTATAGAGGCATTTTAAATTTAGACTGTGCCACTACATCAGGATTTTTTTTGCGATATTTGAGATGGCAAATAACCATCATGGCCCAAATAAAGATAAAGCAGAACGTAGAGATTGATGTAATCATAACGAATACTGCTTCAGGCATTACGTAGTTGAGTACAACCGTAATCAATAATACGGCTGCCGAGAAAATCGTTGCTTGGTATGGCACACTGCTGTGAGTCAAGCGGCGCATCGAACTCGGGGCGTGACCGCGTTTTGCCAAGGCGTAAATCATACGACCAGTACTGAAGATACCGGAGTTTGTAGCAGATGCTGCAGAGGTAAGAACAACGAAGTTTACGATACCTGCAGCGGCTGTAATACCAACGGCGGTAAATACAGCCACAAATGGACTTGCAGCAGGGTTAACGGCAGTCCAAGGGTAAATACTCATGATGATGGCTAAAGAGCCTACATAGAATAAAATAATACGCAATGGAATATTGTTTATGGCCATTGGAATAACCTTTTCAGGATCTTCTGTTTCGCCAGCCGTTAAACCTACGAGTTCTATGCCTGTGAAAGCAAATACAACCATTTGGAATGATAGGATAAAGCCCATCGTTCCATTCGGAAACCATCCTCCGTAATTCCACATATTACTAAAGGCGGCGACGCCAGCATCTGTAGTAAAACCTGTAACAATCATGATGATACCGATGATGATAAGAGAGATAATAGCGATTACCTTAATCAAGGCAAACCAGAATTCCATTTCGCCGAAATGTTTTACAGCTGTCAAGTTCATTAACAACAAGACGATTAAAACGAGTAAGGCGGGTATCCATTGGGGTAGCCACGGTATCCAGTACTGCATGTAGAGGCCTACGGCCGTTAAGTCTGCCATGGCTAGTGAAAGCCAGCAAAACCAGTATGTCCATCCCGTGATAAATGCTGCTCGATCCCCTAAGTAATCTTCTACAAAGTCGATAAAAGAGTGGTGGTTTAGGTTAGATAACAGTAATTCGCCTAGTGCTCTCATAATAAAGAAGCAAATAACACCTGTTATTAGGTAGGCGAATATAATGGATGGACCAGCCAAGTGAATGGCGCGGCCGGAGCCTAAGAATAAACCTGTACCAATAGCACCGCCGATAGCGAGCAACTGTACATGCCTGTTCTTAAGACCCCGTTTTAACTGATGAGTATCAGACATAATAAAGACCTCTTTTCTACAAACTATCTATAAACATAAAAAGCCATGGATAACCATAACTTTCATAATCTATAGAATCTATAAAACTATTTTCTTATAATACAGTATCTATTCTAAAAAGTCAAATGTATTTTTACAGTAGACAAAAGATGATATGATTTTCTGATAGAGTATATCCTTATATTGATAAAAGCAAAGAATATTCTTTTTTTATGAAGTTTATTGACGAATAATATAAAATAATTTATAATAAGTACACTTATAATAAAAGGAGGATATAAAATGGAATTTAGTTTTAGTTTGAAAATAAAAGCGGCAAAAGAAGCTGTGTGGACGTATTATGCGAATATCGAAAAATGGTATGACTGGGAAGAGGATCTAAAAAATATTACATTAAACGGTAAATTTGAGACCGGTTCATGTGGTACAATGGAGCTTGAAGGTATACCACCTATGGAATATCAACTTACTCTTGTAAAACCTTTTGAAGAGTTTTGGGATAAGACTGAAACTCCATTTGGTGCTATTCTTTTCGGACATCAAATAATTGATAATCATGACGGAAGTGTAAATGTAAAACACACTGTAAGCTTAGAAAGTGAAGATAAGCAACATTTAGAATTTTTAAGTCAAGTTTTTTCAGATGTTCCCCAATCTATATTTATTCTAAAAAACTGTTTAGAAAGATAAGGTGATTGCTGTTTGTTTACATCAAAATATAAAGACAATTCAGAAAAATCAACAGGATTATTGTTCATGAGGGTGTACAATAAATGGCATTTTACTATAAAACAAGCGTTAAAAGAGTTGAACTTAACACATCCTCAATTTGTTGTTTTAGCATCTCTTGCGTATCTATCACAACATGATAACGAAGTTACTCAAGTTATGATTTCAAAACTTTCAGGGATAGATGTTATGACGGTATCTCAAATATTGAGTTTATTGGAAAAACGTGGTTTTGTAGAGCGAAAAGAACACTCTAGAGATACACGTGCGAAAGCGGTTCTTTTAAATGAAAAGGGCAGTGCAATATTACAAAATGCAGTCCCATTAGTTGAACAAATTGATGAACTCTTTTTCGGAAAGCTGAAGAGTGATGAAGCTCAATTTAAACATCTTCTTGGCAGATTACATGAAGAGTAAGGTGTATTAATTTTCCGATTCTTGTGGAGGCTATTATGAGACGTCAAGATCGTATGGTTACAAATATAGATGAAATTAAGGGCATTTTAAATAGCACTCGCATCATTCACTTAGGTATGATGGATGGTGATTATCCTTACGTGGTACCTTTACATTTCGGTTATGAAATTGTAGATGATATACTCTACATCTATGTACATGGCTATCATGAGGGGAAGAAGTTTAATTTGATTAAAGTGAACCCCCATGTATTTATCGAAATTGACGGTAATGATGAGGCCCTCGTATCAGGTGGAGATATTCCTTGTAAATATAGCTCGGTTTATTCTAGTGTGATGGGCCGAGGAGAGGCTACCTACTTAGAGCGTGTTGATGAAAAGGCTCATGGTTTACAAGTGTTGATGAAGCATCAGACTGGTCGAGAATTTCCCTTTACTGATGCCATGGTAAACTCTGTGGGCGTCGTTCAAATTAAAGTTGTAGACTATACCGCAAAGAGACGAAGACAGCTTGAACAAGATATTATTATGCCTCCATTAACTAAATAATGACAAAACATCCTATTGAACTCTATTTTAATATAGCGTTTAGTAGGATGTTTTATTATGTATAACTAATAAGCATTAAAGCAGCTAATGGCTCATAACTATACTTTCACAATAGGAAAGATAAAAGTTTTATGAAGTAGCTAGGGCAACAGAATCGGCAGCATGTTTTTGATATAAATAAGAAAATATATCATTATATGTGTAAAGTATATATCAAGTTTTTATAAAGGAGAGATCATGAAGAAGCTTCTATTTAAGTCCGTTTTATCTGCTATGGCTGTAGGATTATTGTGTGCAGGATATGTTTCAGCTGATGTTGTTAATGATTCAATATCTACCGATAATGTTGGCGTTTCCGCTGCCGTTACATTTGATATGCCTAGAGTTCATCCTGATTCAGCAATCAAAGCATTACCAAGAAAGACTTTATTAGAGTGGCCTATGAAAACTCAAGAAGGGGCTCGTAATTGGAAAGGAATAGTAGAAGCTGCACAGCAACTGTCGTATGAGGTCAAGGCGCCTAGTTATATACCTTATGGTTATCAGCTTTATACAGCACGTCAAGATCGAAATGATGTATTAGAGGTTGTATATTACAAAAAAGGTGTGACTATCTATCGGGATGGGAAAAAATATATAGATAGCATTATGGCCTATAGAATGGGATATTCCTTGGATACTGTGAGAGACACACCATATGTGCCATCTGAGTACGGTGATCTTGAATGGTCTAAATCAGGTGATTCTGGTGAGGTTTATTATACAGGAAATCCTGAAACCCATATGGTTCGTAGCATTACGTGGGCGAAGGATGGCATGGCTTATTCTCTATTCTTCTTAGAACGGGTGAAAGAGGCTGATGCGGAATTCTATAAGGACCATGTGGTACCGTTGAAAAGTATTGATAGCTCTCGTTATGAACTAGTTGGTAACTATCTGACAACACCGATTAAACCTAAAACTATTGAAGAAATAAAAGAGGAACATGTAGTCCTATGAAAGCAAAGACTGGCGTGTTTTATTAAGATTACGTAGCACTATTAAAAGTCAGTGATCTGAGTTAAAAATGTAATAGATAAGTGATTACCTCGGTAATATATACTTATGAAATATCTAAATTTAGAGAGAAGAAATTATGAGATTGAAAATAACAAAATCATTATTAGCCATGGGAATACTAGCTACCGTGGTAAGCAGCTTTGGAGTACAATCAGTTAGTGCATTATCTCCTTTAGTGGATGAAAATGGACATACAGTTACCACTGATACAGTGGAAAAGAATAAAGAACTAATGAATCGCTATCGGTGGTATGATCAACTTGATAATGGTGATATCCTAGAGCGTAATATTGAGGCAACTACTAATTATTTTGGATATAATTTACAAATTCCGTCTTATATGCCTGAAGATTATGCAGTACGCGATGTAAAGTCAAGAGATCATGACGTATTAGAAATCGTGTATACGGAAACGGGACATAATGGAGAATATGGTCAGAAATTAACCTTCTCTAATACAGATATTGTGTATCGCATGGGGTGGGCTATCGATACCGTGGTAAAGCCTATATTGGAAAAGACAAAATATGATGCTGATGATGCCGTTAGCTTTACTACTCCTAATGGAGTCCCTGTACATACTTTAGGCTCTAGCAACGACTCTGTTCAAATTGCTTATTGGGAAAAAGATAATAAAGTATATATGCTCTACTTTGCCTCTACAAGAAACCAAAACTTTGTAAGCAAAATTGTAGACTCTGTAGGTCCTCTTACTAACGTAGCCGCTGATAATACTCGATTACGTGGTGAACGCAATGATAAGCAACATGTTGGAGAAAACGATGCGCAAAGTGTTAAACAAAATGGTGAACAAGATAGACCTCATTTTGAAACTATTGGTTTGCCACTGCGTACACATACGAATTCTGAATGGCCTATGCTTACGAGTAAATCCATCGGCTTACCTAGCGGTGTAATTGATGCATCTCGTAAGCTGTCCTATGACGTATCTGTACCAAGTTACTTGCCTCTTGGCTATACATACTATGCTACACATTTTTATGATAATGATGTATTAGAAACTGTATATTGGAAGGAAGGTCAAGAATATCAAGAACGCAGTGGACGTTGGGTAAATCATACGATGGTCTTTCGCATGAGCTACTCTATGGATACGGTATGGCCTAAAGAATATGTTCCAACGGAATACCATGACGTACAGTGGATTGACTCTACGCCAACCGGTGATGTACAGTATACAGGTAATGTAGATAAGGGCTTAGTACGCAGTGTTGCGTGGAGCAAAGATAACATGGCATATTTCTTGTTCTTCCAAGTGCCTGTGAAAGCATCTGAAGCAGAGTTTTATAAAGATCATGTAGTACCATTAAAAAATATTGATTCAAGTCGTACAGACTTAATCGGTGTAAAAACGATTCGTTAATACTAAACCCTAATAAGACTCTATAGCACGATTCGGTGATGCCATACGACGTTAGCGTTTAGTAAAAGAGTACATAATAAAAAGAACCTATTTCCTAGATATTAGAGTAATATCTTTGGAGATAGGTTCTTTTAGTGTATGTAATTTACATATATTTTGCTTTTAGGTATTAGTGATTTTATAGTTATCGAATATAAAGTAGCTTTCACTAATAGCATCATTATGGGTATACGTTAATTAGAAGAATACGTAGCGGATAATAACGAGAACCGCCAATACGTACATAATCCAGTTAACTTCTTTTGCACGGCCTGCAATGATTTTGAGTAGAGGGTATGCAATAAGACCTGCAGAGATACCGTTAGCGATGCTGTATGTGAACGGCATTAATACGATAACGAGGAATGCAGGGAAGCCTTCAGTCCAATCATCGAAGTCGATGTTGCGAATGGCACCTAACATGAGGGCACCTACGATGATAAGAACAGGAGATGTGGCTGCATTTGGAACCAAGGATACCAATGGAGCCAAGAATAAGCAAATTAGGAAAAGTACGCCTGTTGTGACAGCTGTTAAACCTGTACGGCCGCCAGCCCCTACACCTGCTGCACTTTCAACGAAAGCCGTAATTGTAGAAGTACCGAGTAATGCACCGGCACTAACACCGATAGCATCTACGGTCATGGCTTTACCAAGACCGGGGAATTTACCAGATTTAGGATCTGCGATTTTCGCCTCTGTAGCGGTACCAATCAAAGTGCCCATAGAGTCGAATAATTCTACAAATGTGAAGGAGAAGATAATCGTAATTAAGCCCATGTGAAGAGCACCAGGAATATCTAATTGCAAGAATGCTGCTTTGGAGAAATCAGGAACGGCTAATACGGTGAAGTTCTCAGGCATTGTGGAAAGGCCTGTCGCATAGGAGATGATTGTTGTTACTAAAACGCCGATCAAGAGCGAACCTTGAATTTTGCGAGCCATCAATAAAGCTGTAAAGATGAGGCTAAATAGTGCCAACAATGTTTCACCACTGTGCAAATTACCGAGCGTTAAAAGTGCCTCAGATGCTGGAGGAACTAGATTACCATGTGTCTGTACGACTTGACCCAAGGAGTTTGGAGACAAACTTATGGAGATAGCCATCAAGCCGGATAACTTTAAACCGATGATAGAAATGAAAAGACCAATACCAACGGTAATGGCAATTTTCATGGAGGCTGGGATACCTTCAACGATCATTTGTCGTATTGATGTCAATGTTAATACGAGGAAAACGAGACCAGAAATGAATACCGCACCTAATGCTGTTTGCCAAGATACGCCCATACCGAGAACTACGGTAAAGGAGTAAAATGCCAAGAGGCCAACCCCTGGAGCGAGAGCAATTGGGTAGTTTACGAATAAACCCATAGCAATCGTCACAAGACCTCCACCTAAGGCTGTGGCAATGAGGACCGCATCCTTATCCATGCCTGCAAGACTAAGAATGTTTGGCGCCAAGAAAAGGATGTACGCCATCGTGATAAACGTAGTGATACCTGCTAAAATTTCTGTTTTAACGGTTGTGCCACGCTCACTGAGTTGAAATAATTTATCTAACATTAGATAAAATCCTCCCTATATGAAATTAAAATCATACCTAAATAAAGATATTTCGATATATGTATAGTGTATCATATTTCCCACCATTTTTTGTATGAATTTGTGATATACTATTAATATATTATGAATGATATAGAGGTTAACTTATGAAAATATCTACAAAGGGGCGTTATGCCTTACGGATATTGGCGGATATTGCAGAACACGGGGTAGAAAAAAATGTACCGATTCGTGAGATTGCAGAACGCCAAGGATTTTCCGATAAATATTTAGAGGGGATTGTATCTCGTTTATCCTCTGCGGGCCTTGTTAAAAGTGGACGTGGTAAATATGGAGGATATCGTTTGGTGAAATCTCCGGCTGAATACAATGTATATGAAATTTTATATGCCGCAGAGGACTCCATTGCTCTCGTGTCTTGTTTAGAAGATGATGTAGAACCGTGTCCTATGTTTAATGACTGCTTGACAGCTCCATTGTGGCAGTATTTACAAGATGAGTTCCGACATGTTATGGAACATGTTTCCTTGCAAGATGTAATGGATCACAAATTTCCAACGGAATAATTGATAGCTTTTAAAGTTTTTGTATGAGCAATTTTTGCGAATTACTACATTGTATAGCTATCTTTTAAGTTAGTTTTTATGGAAAGAGTCGCGTTTCGTATGCGGCTCTTCTTTATATATGAAATTAAAATGTAAAAACATTTTATGAATAGTAACATAGATTGAAATCTAAGTAGAACTGTAATTTAAAGTGATTTATGTGTATATTAGTTTATCTAAACGATTTTATGCGGAAGGGAGGGTACCATGAGTACAAGTGTATATGATGCTCGAGGTGGCATGCGCAACGTGTGGATTATCACAACTAGTATGACGGTGCTAGCCATATGTTATACAATGATAATTCCTTTTTTGCCAATATATTTATTGGAACTCGGTGTTCCAAAGGATGATGTGGCACTTTGGTCTGGTCTCGTCTTTGGTATTACATTCCTAATCGCTGGCATTATGGCGCCGATTTGGGGCAAAATTGCAGATAATAAAGGGAAAAAGCGGATGGCTTTGCGCGCTGGTTTTGCCATTGCTGTCAGTTATGTTCTCATCGGCATGGTAACGGATCAGTATCAATTGTTAATGGGGCGTGCTTTAGTTGGGTTCGCTAATGGTTTCTATCCTGCAGCGATGACCATGGTTTCCCTCAGTGTGGATGAGAAACAGGTGGGCCGTGCCCTCGGCATATTCCAAACAGGTCTAATTTTAGGTAATGTCGTCGGTCCATTTTTGGGCGGTGCCGTTGAAAGTGTTGTAGGTATGCGCCCTGTATTTTATATATCTGGTATAGCCGTATTCATTGCTACTTTAGCGGTATTGTTTCTTGTAAAAGAACCAAAACTAGAAGTTGAAAATACAACTTCTAAGGAGCAGTCCAAACAGCCGGTAAAAGCTACATCCTTGCGAGAAGATTTTAAGTCGGTTCAAGAACAACCTGTATTAGTAAGACTTTTATGGATTTACTTCTTTATGCAATGTGTCATCATGATGCTACAGCCTATTTTGGCGCTTTATGTAGGTGATATGCAAGGCACTATGGAAGGGGCAGCCATCATTTCAGGTACAATCCTCAGTATCGGTGGTTTAGCCGGTTCCTTAACGACCAATATATGGGTGCGCCTCGGTGAGCGTCGTGGGTACTTTAGAACCATTTCCTACTGTATGCTTGGTAGTGGTGTTGTTCTCTTACTTCAAAGCTTACCAGTAGGTATTTGGTGGTTTGGTGTACTACAAGTATTAATTGGTTCTTGTATTGTGGGCATCAACCCATCTTTGAGTGCAGCCGTAACTCTTAATACAGAACCAGGCTTTAGAGGTCGCATGTTTGGTATGACGACGACGGCCCAACAATTCGGTTCTATGGTAGGGCCTGTGTTCGCAAGTATTGTATCTACCTACATTGGGATATCCTATGTATTTAGTATTACAGGTTTGTTATTACTCTATATGGGATTCCAATCACGGAAACTATCCGTACAACATGATAAATATAGTGTGTGAATTAGAGTCTAACAAGCTCCTTACTAATATATATTGGTAAGGAGCTTTTACTTTTTTAGGCTATTTTTATAATACGAGGCTTTCAGATACAGACCGTTTATTGGTAAGAGGTCTTAATCTAGGGTATAAGAAAAAGTGATGTTAATCGTTAATCTAAGAATACTGTTTTAGTGCATAATAGTAGGCTTTCATACGTTTTTAGTGAATAGCAATCCAATATGGGCCGATTGATTGCTTTTACAAAAATATTGGTATATAGTTAGTTTAAGGTAAGTCACTAGTCTCACCGTGTGGGACAGAAAGGAGTTATTATGGTCCGTATCGGTCATACTGTACTCGGAGAAAAGGGTACAAAAATATGCGTGCCTATTGTGGGCACAACAATGAAAGAGATTCTGGATGCCACCGCAGTAGCATGTAATACACCGTGTCACATAGTAGAGCTACGCATTGACTATTTCGAGCGGGCCCACTCCATTGATGCTATTATTGAACTATTAATGCTCATCAAGCCACAACTGAAAGGTCGTGGATTGCTCTTTACATGGCGCACAAAAGGTGAAGGTGGGGAAAGAACGATTTCTACACAAGATTACTTTACAATGCTAGAACGTTTGATTCCTACAGGATTGGTGGATGCTATCGATATTGAGCTGTTTTTTGATCAAGATAGAATGCTTAAAACGATAGAGTTTGCTAAGATTCATGGAATCACTATTATCATGAGCAACCATGATTTCCACTGTACACCGAGTCGTGAAGTCATTGTAAATCGACTTATTCAAATGAAAGAGTTCTTGGCCGATGTGCCAAAGATTGCCGTTATGCCTCACACAACTGGTGATGTATTAACGCTACTTGAAGCAACGGCTGAAGTGAAAGCTTTATATCCTTCGGATCCAATTATTACGATGGCAATGGGAGAACTAGGTGCTGTTACACGCACTGCAGGAGCTCTATTTGGAAATGCCATGACCTTTGCCTCTGCTGGTAAAGCATCGGCACCAGGGCAAATCGATGTACATGCTTTAAAACGAATTCTAGATACCATCGATGTAGATGGCGTATTCGATGAACAACAGCATAAACGGGTAAAAGTGCATTAAAAAAGTCGGCGAGAGCCGACTTTTTTATATGTTTTGTATTTCTTGTAGTATATTCATTTTTGAAGGGCGGATATAAAAAATATATATGTTATTATTAATGACTTTATATAGAATAAGATATTTTTTGTATGATAATTTTCTGTAATTGGTATTATTATTTAAAATAGGATAACGTTCAGGAAAGATAGCTAATGAAGAAATTTTTTGATAAATCAACTTTAATTCTTTTCTAATAAAGGAAGAATCTATAATCTGTTGTTCTAGTGAACTTTTGAGATTTACTATATCAGACTTAGCTGTAGGCGTCATAATTACTGTATACTTCATTTCAGCTCTCCATATTTATAAATCTTCAAGGAGTTCATTAAAAATTTTTTCCGCAGGTTCACCAATTTCTTTTTCTGCTTGATTTAGCCCTAATTGTATTCTTGTAGTTAAATCTTCTTCAGTCCAGAAATCATTATTAATAGCATCAATCCATTCTGGACGGAGGATAGTAGGTGGAATATCCTTATTAAATTGTATTTGTTTAGATACAAGTGTAACTGTTTGTGACATGGTTAATCCCATTTCTTTTAGAATAGCTGTTGTTAGTGTCTTAACTTTAGGATTGATACGGATGTTAAGAACTCCTGTCTTATCGATTGTATCGAAGGATATTTCTTGATTTTCTTCTCTTGGTGTACCATATGCACCTATATGATCTGAGGCTTTTAATGTAGTTTGTGGTTGTTCATAGGTGCCGTTGTTGAGTGTGCTTGGTGTAGGTGTTTCATCTATAGGTGCCGTTGGTAATGCAATGGCAAACGGAATGCGACGTTCTTTAATGATTTGACGAAATAGTGCGTCTAACATGGAGGTATAGGATAGACCTTGTGCTTTCAATATACTGGATACTTCTTGTTTTAGATCTTCGTTGATGCGGACTTGTAGGTTTACGGTTTTCATAATGTCTCCTATTTATGGTCGTCACGTTAAGACTATTGCTTATAGAAATTTGTTCATTGTATTTTGATAGTTCCATGGTGAAAGCTATTTTAAATTCTTTGTGTAATTACATTGTAATTGCTAAAGCGATTTTCTACCAATATATATAATACATAGGAGACATAAAAAAAGCAGTAGTTACCCTGAGGATAGCTACTGCTTTTCAGTTTATATCATTGATGTCATGATATGAGTTTTAGTTTTATCTAGAAATACAGATGTAAATGCTCTTACTTTTATAGATGTAGAAGCCCTTACTTATATAGAGGAAACAATCTTATGAATACCGTTATATAAACTCTTACAATAAGCTTGCTTCAAAGTCTTCTAGTATAGCTGCCACTGTTTCCGGTGCATTACGATTATGTTCTACGATGCATTGTGCAAAGCTTTTATACATTGGAGTGCGAGTTTCTTCGAGTTCACGTAAACGTTCTATGCCGCCACTAGAGAGAACACGACCTGACGTAGATAGTTTTTCTACAGGTTGCGTTAATTGGTAAATACGACCATTTTGGCGTAGATGTGCATAGTTTTTAGGTACTGTTACACAGCCGCCACCAGTGGAGATGACAAGGCCAGTTTCTGTGCCTAATTTTGCAATCATTTCTGCTTCTTTTTCACGGAATGCTGCTTCCCCTTGCTCCGTAATATATGTGGATATATCACCGATTTCTTTTGCTAACTCTTGATCGACATCAATACAAGTACGGCCCATCTCTTTGCCGATTGCCTTGCCTACAGTTGTTTTCCCAACACCAGGCATGCCGATGAGGATGATATTTTCCTTTTCACGGCGCATATCTCGCAAAATTTGCTCGATTTCCTTGGTGCCAAAGCTTTCACCTTGGAAATGATTAGCTGCCTCAACGCCTTGTGCCACGAGGAAAGGTAGACCATCACAATGAGGAATATCCATCATTTCTGCTTGTAAAAGCAAAACGGTACGGCGCGGATTGTAGATGAGATCTACAACGCCTTCTAATTTGGAAAATTGCATAATATCTATCAGGCTAGCCGGATTATGCGGATACATCCCGATAGGCGTGCAGTTAATGATAATCTGTGCTGTTTCGTAGTAATTAGGTGCATCGGTATAGAGCGGAGCTGTTTTACGGGATAGATGCGTGATGCTCTTAGCACCTAGATCTTCAAGAGCCACGTGAACGGTAGCAGAAGATGCGCCATCGCCAAGGATGATACATTCCTTACCGGATACATCGATACCAGCGTGTTTTAGGGTGAATACAAATCCATCGTAGTCTGTATTGTAACCATGCCATTTGCCGTCTTTACGGACCATCGTGTTTACACAGCCAATGCGTTCCGCGCGAGGGTCAACTACATCGCAAGCCTCAAGGGCATTCACCTTGTAAGGGAAGGTAATATTAATACCTTGTAATTCTGGATTTGCGAAGAACTCTTGCAGTTGGCTCGGTTCTCGTTCAAATAATTCATAATTAGTATTTCCCAAAGCATTGTGGATGCGTGGGGAAAAGCTATGGCCCAACGTACGGCCAAGTAAACCAAATTTCATAGGACCTCCTAGGTCAATATACACAAAATGGCTAATAGGCTGTCACCTATTAGCCATTGGAGTTTTAAAACTATATCCATTGTACTATATATGCCATTAATAAGCACTACCATAGAGGAAAATATTAATTTTCAGGATAATTACCGAGCAAGCGGAATTTATCTTGCGATGCGTGGAGCTCTGCCAACACGGAGAGTACTTTTGGATCTGCTAAGGATGCTTCCAAATCGAGGTAGAACAAGAATTCAAAGTTATGTCCTACGATAGGGCGGGACTCAAGTTTTGTAAGGTTCACACCGATGTTAGCAAATTTGGTGAGCAATGTACCAAGGCCCCCTGGAGCATGGCTTGCTGTCGTTACTACTGAGATTTTATTAGCTCCTGGGTATACGTGGAAGTCCTTACTAATACAGATAAAGCGCGTATAGTTGTTGTCGCTATTTTGGATGTTTCTTAGCAATGGAGACAAATTATATAGGTCTGCACATTGCGGTGCTGCGATAGCTGCCACCCCTGGGTCATCACTAGCCGCAACGAGCTGTGCAGCTCGAGCCGTGTTATCATAGGAGCGTAATTCTACGCCCTCTAACTTATCTAGGAAGTGACTGCATTGGCCCAACGCTTGAGGGTGGGAAATTATGGTATGAATATCTTCTAGTTTTGTTCCTTTTTTCACGAGCAAGTCGTGAGAAATCCAAAGGCGTGTGCCGCGAACGATATAGCATTTGCGCTCTTCTAAGAGGTCATATACTTCTTTAACAGAACCATTGGAGCTGTTTTCAATAGGCAATACACCGAATTGACATTCCCCTGACTCTACGGCATCGAATACGGCACGGAAACCCGTTACATAATGGATTTGGCTGAGAGGTAATAATTTATCACACGCCATTTGAGCATTGCTGCCGAATACGCCGGCGCAAGCTACACTGCCCCGTTGAGGTGGCAAAGTAGGAGATTGCTCGATGGCTTTTTTCATTTTCAAAGTAAATTCATTGTCTTGGAATAGTTGCTCAGATTGGTATGTACGACTCAAGCTAAATAATGCTTCAAAAAAGCGTCGTGCATATAGATCGAGGTCTGGACCTGCATCTTTTGTTACCTTGTCGAGGATGTCGCGCTCTCGTTTGGCATCGTAAATAGCCTTATTCATTTCTTTTTTTGCAGCCGCTACGTCCTTAGAGAGTTCCATGCGCTCTTTGAAGAGGGCAAGCATTTGGTCGTTTATATCGTTAATCTTAACGCGTACTTCATCTAAGTTCATGGTCAATATCTCCTAAGAAATCAAGAATGACAAGGGCCGTAACGGCTTCGATAACAGGTACAGCACGAAGCGCTACACATGGGTCGTGACGACCTTTAATGGTGAGCAACGTGTCCTCTTTTTTTGAAAGAGACACAGAATGTTGTTCCTTATAAATGGATGGAGTAGGCTTGATGCCCACTTGCATAATGAGGGGCAAGCCGTTGGTGATACCGCCTTGAATGCCACCGCTATTATTGGTAGTTGTTGTGATTGTATCGCCGTCCATGGTAAAAGCATCGTTTACTTCTGATCCAAGGCGAGAACACATGTCGAAGCCACCGCCAAAGGACACGCCTTTGATGGCAGGTACGCCAAAGATAACGCGAGCTAATCGGTTTTCAATGCCATCAAAGTTTGGATTGCCAAGTCCAATTGGTAGACCTGTAGCCACAACTTCAACAATACCACCCGTAGAGTCGCCATCTTTTTTTAGTTTCATGACAAAGTTTTCTACTTCAAAACGCTTGTCTGCATCGAGCATAGCAATTGGTTCTGTAGCAATTTCACGGAGTGCTTTCATATCTGGATGAACCATATCGATAGGAGTATCTTGGATTGTACCAACTTGTTTTAAATGGCCGTGAATTTCGATACCTTTTTCACGCAATAACTGTAGTGCAATGCCACCAGCTACGCAAAGAGGTGCTGTAAGACGTGCCGAGAAGTGGCCGCCACCGCGCATATCTACCTTGTCACCATAGCGCATGCGAGCCGTAAAGTCCGCGTGCGATGGACGAGGTATGTCGCGCAAGTTATTGTAATCGCTAGAGTGCTGAGAGGTGTTGCGAATCATAAATGCCAATGGAGATCCACTGAGCATGCCATCTACCATACCTGCTAAGAATTCAGGTATATCGGCTTCTTTACGTTGTGTTTGTAATTGGTTTTGACCTGGCGCACGGCGCTTTAAGAAGGCTTGTAGCTCGTCGATGTCGATGGTATGTCCACAAGGCAGGCCTTCCACGATACCACCGATGGCGTACCCATGAGACGCGCCAAAGGTAGATACTTGTATGGTTTTACCGAAATTAGATGCCATTATATTAACTCCTACTTATAGTATGTATGACTAGTATTCTTATCTATTGAAACGCATTAGCTGTGACTAGGACGCTATACTTGCTGTGCATTGCCACCTAGCATGTTCCAGTCCTCGAAAAAGTCAGGATAGGATTTTGTAATAGCTTCGCTATCTTGTAAGATGACAGGGGTTTCACTAATGAGAGCCATCAATGTGCCTGCCATAACGAGGCGATGGTCGTTAACACAATCACCTTGTCCTCCTTTTAGTATACCACTACCGATGATATATAGGTCATCACCATCTTCGCGAACCGTGCCTCCTAAATCTCTGACGAGATTAGCAACGGTTTCGAGGCGATCTGATTCTTTTAACCGTAGGCGAGCACCATTAACAAAGGAGCTTTCACCTTGGATAGAGCAAGCGAGGGCTGCCATAACTGGCAACATATCGGGCATTTGCTCGAGGTCGGCATGGATTGGCTTACTAGCGCGACCTGATACAGTGATATTCATGTCGTCCCATGTAATAGTGCACCCTGAGGATTCGATGACCTGCATGATGCGGCGGTCAGCTTGTACAGAATTCTGGTTCATACCCGTAATGGTAATAGGTTGGCCTGTCATAGCGGCAGCAACCATCCAAATCGCTGTATTGGACCAATCGCTTTCGATTTGGTAATTACTTTGACCTTTAAAAGTAGCATTAGCAGTTACCGTAAAGGATTCTTGTACTGTGCCACGTGCGGGTGTATGGTCAACGGTTACGCCGAAGTCTGCCATCGTTGTAGTCGTCAATGTTACATAGTCGCTAGATTGAAGTTGTGTAGTAGATGTAACTGTAGCGCCTCCACATTGTGGGGCTGCTAACAATAATCCAGAGAAAAACTGGCTACTCACATCGCCAACCATGCTAAATTGACCACCTTGGAGAAGACTTGTCATAGTGAATGGTGGTTTATCTTGGGAGAATGTTACGCCGTGAGCTTTCATTTCACCGAGCATGGGTTCTAAAGGGCGATCTGGTAAACGCCCCTTTGCATCCACATCTACCTCATTACAAATGGATGCTGCCACTGGTAATAAGAGGCGCAATGTGGTACCAGATTCATGGGGAACTACATTGCCCTTTGTTGGTGCAGGACCAGGTGTAACAGTGACAACTTTATTTTCATACACAACGTGTGCGCCTAAGCCTCGTAAGGAGTCCATAGTTGCATCGATGTCTTTAGAGGTGCGGCTCAGTAGTATGGTAGATGGTGAGCTGGCGAGAGCGGCACAAATCAATGCACGGTGCGCATGAGCTTTTGCAGGAATGGACGCGATAGTCCCAGTAGGGATGGCGTTCGTTACAGAATGCATATAAATCTCCTTAATCTAAATAGGTAGCAAGTTCCTCGTGCGTTACTACCTTGAGTTCACTGTGACCATAGCTAGTAGGTACTACGATTTTAATGGTTGCTCCTTCGCTTTTTTTGTCGTGCTTAGCGGCAGCTAGAATCTCTTCTTTGCAAATTGTTGTTGTGGTTGGCAAATCGTGTGCTTTGATGAGGGCTTTTAATTTCTCTAAAGCCTCTGCATCTAATTCTCCATGTTTGACAGCACCTTGTGCCATGAGGACCATGCCAATGGCAACGGCATAACCGTGATGCACCTCGAAATGACTCGCTTTTTCGATGCCGTGACCAAAGGTATGACCGAGGTTTAAGAGGGCACGAACGCCAGATTCGCGTTCGTCTTGTTCCACGATATCCGCTTTTGCTTGTACGCAGCGGGCAATAACGCCACTTACACTACCGCGATGTTTAATTAGTGGTCTATTCTCAAGTTGCGTGAGTAAGCCCGGTACGTCTAGAAAGCCATATTTGATAATTTCACCGTATCCATTAATCCATTCCATTTCAGGTAATGTATTGAGTGTAGCTGGATCACAAAGGACTAGAATTGGTTGTTTGAAAGCGCCCCATAGGTTTTTGCCGGCTTCGAGATTGACTGCAGTTTTACCACCTACAGACGAGTCTACTGCGGCTAATAGGGATGTAGGAACCTGAACATAGTCGATACCACGTAAATAGGTCGCTGCCGCAAATCCTGCCATATCGCCTACAACACCGCCGCCAAGGGCGATGAGCAAGTCTTTGCGAGTCAATGATTGGGCCGCCATGTATTCTACTAAATTGATGAGTTGATGAGCATTTTTGGAGCTTTCACCAGCAGGAAAAACATAATCACAAACAGTATAACCCGCATGTTCCATATTAGCTTTCACAGAGTCCAAATAGTGGGGCGCTACATTGCTATCGCTGACGATGATAACACGGCAATTTGGTTTTAATGGTTTAATATAATCGGTGATGCGTTGTAAAGCGCCTTCCTCGATGACAACATCATACGGTGTAGATGCATTAATATGGATGCGAGTCATAACGGTTCCTTTCTTAAAAGAATAAGCTAGTATCTATTATAACGGATACTAGCTTATTTGTGTGATATGTAAGATTATTTAGTGCATTCTACCAATGCTTGGCGTAACGCATTAATTTCTTTCATAAGGCTAGTGAATTGGTCTGGACGCAATGCTTGCGGACCGTCGCACAATGCTTTGGCTGGATCGTTGTGAACTTCGATCATAAGGCCGTCTGCACCGCCGCCTACGGATGCAAGTGAAAGCGGACGAACCATGCGGCTCATACCTGCTGCGTGGCTAGGGTCCATGATAATTGGCAAGTGAGATAATTCATGCATCATAGGAATTGCTGTTACATCTAAGGTATTGCGAGTCTTTGTTTCGAATGTGCGGATACCGCGCTCGCATAATACAATTTGTTCATTGCCTTCGGACATGATGTACTCAGCAGCCATCAACCATTCTTCGTATGTTGCAGATAAACCACGTTTTAAAAGAACTGGTTTATTTAATTTGCCCACTTCTTTTAAAAGCGTGAAGTTTTGCATGTTACGAGCACCGATTTGAAGCATATCTACATTATCAAAGTATTGTAATTGGGAGATATCCATAACCTCAGAAACGATAGGAAGACCTGTTTCTTTTTTAGCAAGCTCTAATAACTCTAAGCCTTCTGGGCCCATACCTTGGAAGGAGTATGGGGATGTACGAGGTTTGAAAGCGCCGCCACGAAGGATGGTAGCACCAGCTTCTTTACATGCTTTAGCAGTGGCTAATACTTGTTCAGGTGTTTCCACAGAGCAAGGACCGGCCATTACTGCGAAGTGACCACCACCGATGAGGACACCACCAACATTGATTACAGAATCATCTGGATGGAATTTGCGGTTTGCTTTTTTGTATGGCTCTTGAATGCGAGTTACTTTATCTACGAAATCTAGAGACTCGATTTGACGGGCATCAAGAGATGCAGTATCACCGATAAGTCCTAGAATATTGTATCGAGTACCTTCTACTGGATGGATAACGAATCCTTGAGCCTCTAATTCACCGCGTAAACGGGATACTTCTTCCGCTGCTGCGTTTTGTTTCAATGTAATAATCATGATAATTCCTCCTTTTAACTACAGTGAATAGTAGGGCTTACCATACGGATAGCAAACAAAAAGGGCTACCCGTAATCTAATACGGGTAGCCCTTTTACTATTCTAAGCAACTAATATTGAATAATCCTTAATTAGCGTACCACAAATAGTTCCTTACCCGTACGTTGGATAAAGAACCAATAAAAGTATTGTTTTGTAGCTGTGCTAATTTGGTTAGTCATCTTTGGTTGCTCCTTTCTAAAAATTATGGATATAGTATAAACCCAAATGATAAAATTATGCAATACCTAAAAAAGAATTTCATGGAAGTTTTAAAAACAATGTGCTTAATAAATTATTTGAAATGCAGATATAATAAGACTTTTTGTATAAAAATGATTTTTGCTATTCATGACTAAATTGTAGTATAATGAGTTTATAAAGAGAGCCAATCAACGTGTCGGTAGCGTTAGGCTCATCTAAAATTTGGGTAAAAATGATGCGCCTAACGTGTTAGAGGTCTAGCCACCTCATTACGTTAGGCGTTTTCATTACCTTACTTAACTAAGGCAATGATAGTAACTATGGATAACAAAAATAATTTTACACAAATAGCGATATATGAGTAGCAGTGGAGGCGATATGGTGATTCAAATCTTAGATCATATAACTGATGAAATAAAACAAATTCGTATCGATGTATTTATGAAGGAACAGGGTTTTGAAGACGAGTTCGATGAAATAGATGAAATAGCAAAATTTGTCCTTTTATATATCGATGGTAAGCCAGCAGGTACATGTCGCTATTTCCCAAGCAACGAAGAAGGGGATGCCCATATTGGCCGTATGGCGGTGCGTAAGTTGTATCGTGGACAACATCTAGGTACTAAGATTATGATGGCCGCAGAAAACGGCATTCGCCGCGATGGATTTAAGACCTGCTCCTTATCAGCGCAAGTACAGGCAAAACCATTCTACGAATCCCTTGGCTATAAGGCAGAAGGGGAAGAATACCTTGATGAAGACTGTCCACATGTGATGATGTGGAAAGTATTATAAGAAACTAGATACTAAATATAATAGTTTGTATTAGTTCAGTCAGTATATTAATATCCATATATTTCAAAATATGAGGTGAGAGTTTATGAAACTAGCAGAAGCATTACAAGAACGTGCTGATTTGAATTATAAAATTAGCGATTTAGAGCTTCGTTTGACTCAAAATAGTTTAGTGCAAGAAGGGGAAACACCGAATGAGAACCCTGAAGAGCTTTTAAAAACATTAGATCAATGTGTAACTAGACTACAAAAGTTAATTGCACATATTAATTTAACAAATTGCAAAACTATTGTAGAAGGTCGTTCTATTACTGAAGTTATTGCGGAAAAAGATAGTGCTGCATTGCGTTTAAGTGCTTATAGGACATTGGCGTCTAGCGCAGGTAGTATCAATTTTCGTGCGAGAGGGTCTGAAATCAAATTAATCCCGACCGTCAATGTCAAAGATATTCAAAAAGAAGCTGATTACATCGCAAAACAAGTTCGTTTATTAGACAATCTATTACAGTCTGCTAACTGGACCACCGAATTGATTGAAAGCTAATATCTATATAGTTGGTAGTTTGATACAGGGTGGACACAAAACTTTTGCTTTTACCAAGCGTTTTATGAATACATTCATGGGGCGAATGCTAATCTACAGTGTAGGCCTATTTGCGCACAAATGTATTGATACAATTTATAATGTATTACCATGTGTCGACTGTAAAAACGAGGGTGGCGTTGGGGACTATTTCTAAATATAAACGATAAAAAGATACCCAATTCAAAGATCTGGATTGGGTATCTTTTTTGTTATATTCTAAGTTATCAAGATCAAATGCCATTGCCTTTGATTATAGGTACATTAGTATAACAATACATTTAATTTATAAATAAGTATATAAATTTTACGATTTACTTAGAGAATTATGCTATAATATTTATATATATTTACATATATATAAATATTAACTATTATTTGATTATATAGAATTTCTTAAGTAAGGAGAATTCATTATGACAGCAGAACAAAAAGCAGCTACGGCAGCAACAAGTTCTACCGCAGCTAAACCAACACCTGAACAAGGTACTGAATGGATAATTTGCCGTGTATGCGGATATATTGAGGAAGCTAAGTACAGGGATCAACCTTGTCCAGCATGTGGTTTCCCTCCAACAGTTTGGATGGATTACAAGCCACGTCGCATTGATCCAAAACGTGAAAAATTGCTAGATCTTCACTTACATCCAATTGCGGTACATTTCCCAATCGTAGCAACAGTAGCTTCTTTCTTAGTACCTGTTATTGCATTGTTGATTCCATCTATTGCAAATATATTATTCTCTGCAATTACATTAGTAGCAATGATTTTACCACTCCTCGTTATTATTGGTGGTATTTCTGGTTATATTAGTAGTAAATTACGTTACAAAACAGGAACATCTAAAATTCCTAAAGCAAAGATTTACTTAACAGTGATTTACTTTATTCTTTCCTGTGCACAAGCCTATATCGCTATTGCTAACGGTGTAAATGCTGATAACGCATGGATTATGATTGTTTTAGGTATCGTAGCTTCTGTCTTTGCTGCCAAACTTGGTAAAATGGGGTCCTATCTATTTGCAGGTCGATTCGGCCCATATACAGCTGGCTAACCATTATTAACTGAATAACCTTTATAATGAAAAAAGTGATTCTCTCACCGTGAGAATCACTTTTTCTTTTATCTTTTTTGTTATTATTCTAAATCATCAAAATCAAATGCTGCTGCTTTTGTATAGTTTGTAACTTTTGCTTCGAAGAAGTCAGTTTTTGTGCTATTCAAGTTGGAGAAGCTTTCAATCCATTCCATAGGATTTTCTTTGATTTCAGGGTATAGATGAGGCAAGCCGATTGCTTCTAAGCGGATATTGGCAAGGTATTTGATGTAGCGTTCAATAAGAACGTTGTTAAGGCCGAGGATTTTATCATCAGTGATGTATTGACCCCAAGCGATTTCGTTTTCTGCACCTTGGCGAATCATGTCAGTGATTTTCGCTTCCAGTTCAGGAGTGAACAAGTCAGGGCGTTCACGACGTAACTCGCGGATGATGTTTTGGAATAATACAAGATGAGTTACTTCGTCGCGGTTGATGTATTTGAAAATAGTGGATGTAGCTGTCATTTTACCTTGGCGTGCCAATGTGTAGAAGAAGCTAAAACCAGAGTAGAAGTAGATACCTTCTAAGATATAGTTGGCAATGATTGTATGAATAAGGTTTGCTTCGCTAGGATCGTCGCTGAAACGTTGGTATGCATCGGCGATAAAGCGGTTACGAGCAAGCAATGTCTTATCTGTACGCCATTCGTCATAGATTTTGTCACGTGTAATAGGATTTGTTACAGTGTCCAAAATGTAGGAATAACTTTGAGCGTGAATTTCTTCTTGGAATGCTTGGATATTCAATAAAGATGCCACTTCAGATGCTGTAATATAACGGCTTAAGTTAGGCAAGTTTTCAGATTGAATAGAATCAAGAAAGTTCAAGAATGCAATAATTTTGTCAAATGCACGGCGTTCGTAATCTGTTAAGTATGGGAATTGCTTAACGTCTTCGTTCAAGGAAATCTCTTCAGGAATCCAGAAGTTGTTGAGCATTGTACGGTACATTTGGTTCGCCCAGTCGTACTTGATACGGTTCCATTCGCGAAGGTTTGTGGTGTTGCCGCCAATCATAGATTGCGTGCCACGTTCACCATGTTCGTTGAAAATCAGTTTTTTATCCATAGTAGGACTCCTTTATACAACGATGCGACCTATACTGCTATAGGTCGTCATCAGATTTATAAACACATCTCGTATTAGGAGGAGCAGCTAGTGCATTCATCCATTTCAAGGGATTGGTTACGGATGTAGTAGATTGTTTTGATACCTTGTTTATAGGCCTCAACATAAAGATCTAGGATTTCTTTCGCTTTCATTTGAGGTGTGATATACAAGTTGAAAGATTGTGCTTGGTCAATATGACGTTGACGTACGCCACAAGCTTTGATGGACCATTGTTGGTCGATTGTATGCGCCTCTTTGTAGAGCCAGAATGTTTTGTTGTTCAAATCTGGAGCTGTTTTTGGGGTGAAAGAACCTTTCTTTTCTTCGATAAAGAATTTTTTGAAGATTGGGTCGATACCAGCAGTAGTATTTGCAATGTTGGAAGTAGAACCAGTAGGCGCTACAGCCATCAAGTAACCATTGCGAATACCGTATTTAGCAACGTCTGCCGCCAATTGTTTCCAACGATCAGATGTGTAGCCACGACGTGTGAAGTATGCACCAGTTTCCCATTCGGAACCTTTGAATGCAGGGTACGCACCTTTTTCTTTAGCCAATTCCATGGAGGCTTTGATGGAATAGTAAGCGATATTTTCGAACAATTTGTCCGCTACTTCAATGTGCTCATCAGATTCCCATTGGATATCGTGGTTTACGAGGTAGTGATGGTAACCGGACGTACCAAGACCAATAGCGCGGTATTTATCAGATGTCATGCGAGACTCTGGTACCGGCGCTTGGTTAATGGAAATAACATTGTCTAGCATGCGAATTTGAAGGGCAATGTTTTCTTCTAATTCTTCGTCAGTAATACGGCCAAGGCTGATGGAATTCAAGTTACATGTAACCATGTCGCCTGTATTTGTTTTTGTAGTGATAGTGCCGTCTTCGTTGATAATTTCTTCAGCAAGGTTTGTGAAGCCAACGTTTTGTGCGATTTCGTGGCACAAGTTAGATGCGTAAATCATACCTGCATGTTTGTTAGGGTTTGCAGCGTTTACAGTGTCGCGGAAGAAGATGAATGGTGTACCAGTTTCAACAGCAGAGCGCATGATTTTTTTCATCATGTCTAGTGCTGGAACTTCGATGCCGTGTAAGTTCGGATCTTGTTCACATTCAAGGTAACGTTTTGTGAACTCTTTGTTATCGTCTGTGTCGTAGAAGTCCTCTAGAGCATAGCCTTTTACAGCCAAGATTTCATGAGGGTCGAAGAGGGTGAAGTTTTCACGAGCTAACATACGCTCCATGAAGATGTTTGGAACAGAGATAGCAGGGAAGATATCGTGTGCTTTACGACGGTCGTCACCATTGTTTGTACGAAGCTCTACGAATTCGTAGAAGTCTTTGTGCCAAATATCAAGTGTTACTGTAGCGCCGCCTTTACGTTTACCCAATTGGTCTACTGCAACAGCTGTATCGTTGTATAAACGGATCCAAGGAATAACGCCACCAGAGGAGTTTTTGAAACCGCGGATGTCGGAGTTCAATGCACGAACTTTACCAAGGTAGATACCAAGAGCACCACCGTGTTTAGATACGCGGGAGAACTTGCTGTTTACGTCGTAAATGGACCATAAGTTATCATCTACACCAGAGATGAAGCAAGAGGACAACTGATGGAATGGTGTACCAGCATTTGCCAATGTAGGTGTAGCTGTTGTCATTTTTAACTGGCTCATCAAATCGTAGAATTTCTTAGCGTATTCTACTTTGTTTTTGCCCTCTACCAATGCCAAGTGCATTGCTATAGCCATGAAGCGTTCTTGTGGCAATTCAAAGATTTCTTTGTTGAAGCCTTTTACCAAGTAACGGTCAGCCAATAATTTAAGACCTTCATAGTTGAAGAGGTAGTCGCGCTTAGGTTTGATGTAATCGCCTAACTCTTGCAATTCATCAGGTGTATATTCTGTAACGAAGAAGTTAGCGTATTTTTTCTCTTCTACAAGCATATGTACAAGATTTGGGAAGTTACCATAACCGAATGCTTTATAACGACGAGTGATAGCTGCTTCTTTATAGAGGTCGAACAAGAAGAGGCGAGCTGCTACAAACTGCCAATCTTGGTTCATTTTATTAACTTGGTTGCCGAAACCGTCGTCTTTTTTAGAGATAACCTTTTCAATAGCTGTTTGTACTAAAGTTTTTTGAATCTCTTTAGTAGTCATGCCATCAACGAATTGTAACTTTGCATCCAACTCCAATTCTAGTGGATCACAAGAATCTAACCCCAAACATGCGAAGGCAATCATACGTTTCGTTTTTTCAACGGATAAAGGCTCGAAATGGCCATCCCGTTTCTTGATCATAATCTCCATTACTGTTCCCCTTGAGTCTTAAAAGTAATAAAACTGTTAATCTAAGCATATATAAGATTAGACTGAAAAGTATAAAATATCTTTAAGTTAAGTCTAATCAGAAAAATAAGAAAACTACTATATGTTGTAGTTTTCCTATTGAGCTTATACATTATGTTACGATTATAGCGAAAAAATTCTATACATTCAATATTGACATTTAGAAATTTATAAATATAGAATACTTAAATTTATCGATATAGTTATAAATGCTAGAAAGTACTATATAAAGAGCATATATGTATGATGATTTTGAATGATGTATCTCTTTTGTGAATAGTAAAATAGTACGTGACAGTATATAAAATTCCGTTCTATATCGTTCTATATACTATTGTGATTTATTTTATTAAAAGCATGTCATATATGTCCTATAATAGATATATAGTAAATAGGAGGTAAGACATGAAGTCTATTGTTATATATTCATCCCTTACGGGAAATACGAAACAAGTGGCAGAGGCTATTATTAGCGTATTGCCAGCAGGTACACCATGTGTGTCCATGAAAGAATTGCCTTCCGATATAGCATCCTATGATCTTGTGTTTGCAGGATTTTGGGTGGATAAAGGGACAGCTAATAAAGAAGCTCGTGATGTACTCGGTACATTAGATAATCCTCATATTGCCTTGTTTGCAACAGCAGGCGTACCACCGCAAATGGCACATGCAAAGGAAAGTTTAATCAATGCAGCCAATTGTTTACCAGATGGCGTAGAGCCTGTAGGAACCTTTATCTGCCAAGGCAAGGTAGATCCTAAGGTCATCGAAATGATGTACAAGATGTTCCCGAAAGGGCATAGCCACGGTCAATCTGCTGATCGCGATGCACGTCACAAACAAGCTGCAGTACACCCAAATGAAGATGATTTTAAAGCAGCCCAAGACTTTGCCCAACATATTCTAGCCAAGTTAGATTGATGAATAAAAGCAGTACCTCTTCCGGGGTACTGCTTTTGTCATATTATATATGATGTTGTAATTATTACTATATTGTATTATATGCTTAATTATAAAGTACATTAAATTTAAGTTTACGTGTATCGAATTGGTTTATGAAGTACGACGTAATTAATAACTTATATCCATTGCCTTCTATAATGACCGGATCGATAGCTGTTTTATCGACTGTAAGGAACTTATCATAAATATGATGAACCTCTGTTACTCCATTTGGTAGAGATACCTCTAAATCAAGGCCGTTGTTGAGGAACTTGAAGGAGATGGAGTCGAAGTTGGCAGACTCTACTTGGTATTCTTTAAGATCTTGTTCGTATACAATTAACTCGATGTTTTCAATGTATTTATCGTATCCTGCAATAGAGATAACCTTTGGTGCAGACAAAGCATCAAAATTGATATACTCGACGCGTCTGCCGTTTGTTGGGTTTGTATCTGGCAGTTTTAAATCATCTACAGGGACATATGGTGTGCCATAGTCCGTGAAGTTAGGGTCAAAGGTAGCAGCTATTGGTAGGCTTGCATGCCATTCGCCATCAACTTTAGTATAGGTCACAAATTCACGATACGTTGCATATCCTATGAATGGCGTCAAGAGAACAGTACCTAAGGCAAGAGCCATAACTGTTGTGTGTACAGATGGTTTTAAACCCTTCACAAGAGAGTATACATTGTGTACTAAGAAGATTAAATTGAATGCACTCACGTAAATCGTATTGAGCCAGAGAACTGGTTCATTAATCACACGTTTACCGATAAGAGCTAAGCACAGTGTAGTTAACGTAATGAATAAGAAACATAGGATTTGCTGTGTTCTGCTACTTTCACTAGATCTAAAGCTAGCCAAGTAGAATAGGTAGAAAATGGCTACATACGGATAATAGGTATAGAAGAAACGCGTATCCTCTCGAAGCCCTAACAGGATCAAGACTAAATAGATATTAGCTAGAATGCCTGTAATAATGGACGCCTTAGGCAAGATGATGCCGAATATAACAGTAAAAAATGAGTTTGGTGCTGGAGGACCTGCGGGATCCTCTTTGTAAGAACATACCATAGATAGACAAATGAACATATTAATGGATGCGAGTACCTTAAAAATGGTTTCTTCAAAGTTGAATGGTTGGTCCACGATGATGAAGAAGAACCATAAACTCATGATGATAACAATGTTATATATCGTAGACGTAACAAGGGTGATGCCAATCCGTTTGATGCGGTTAATGATTTCACCGATGTAGTGTTCACCAGGCGATGTGAAATACAAGGCAATCATGGAGTACAGCCATAGGTACGATATATTTTCCGTAGCCAGTTCAATACCCCGCACATAGCCGTAGCTTTCGTGAATCATATAAAGGCCAACACTGATTCCGATACTTACTAAGGTATATAAAACGGAAAACTTTCGAGCCCTTGTTATATAGCTTTGTAATATAACGATAAAGAAATACAGTGAGTATAGCTTAATGTCGATTTCGGCAAACCAATCTTGTTCAATATACAACGGTGTACATGAAAATATGGCAATTAATGCCAGTAATATAGGCGACTGCGTTGCTAGGTCCCGCAGCGAAGACCATAAATGTTTAATGGCAAATTTCATAGATGTTCTCTCCCTCTATAAATATAAATATAAATACCCCTCTTATTATTAGTATACCTGTTTTCTAGTGAAAGCCCTATGAGGTTTTACATGCTTTTAAATATCCTTTACAATAACACTAAGAAGTAGTTTTCAAAGAAAAGAGGTTATCACATGGAATTCTCTTATTTTTTACCTGTAAATATCCAATTTGGTTGGAATAAAGTAGATAATGTTGCTGAGTTTGTTGCACCGTACGGCAAGAAAGCACTTATTGTAACTGGTCGTACTAGTGCTAAAAAATCTGGTTTATATGACCGGGTGGTAGCAAAGCTTGATGCAGCTCATATCGGTCATGTATTGTTTGATCAAGTAGATGCCAATCCATTGACCACGACAGCCTTAGACGGCGCTGCGTTAGCTAAATCTGAAAGCTGTGATATGGTTATTGCTATCGGCGGTGGTTCCATCATGGACTGTGCCAAAGGGATTGCCTTTATGGCGGTGAATGAAGGCGATATTAACGACTATATTTTCAACCGTAAAGTTAGTGATAATGCGCTGCCTCTTATTGTTATTCCAACGACTTGTGGTACCGGCTCTGAAGGCAACGGTTTTGGTGTTCTTACTAATCCTGAAACAGGTGATAAGAAATCTTTACGCTGCAATGCTATTGTGCCAAAGGTTTCTATTGTAGATCCTGCCGTAATGGGCACAATGCCACCTCATGTATTGGCATCTGTAGGCTTTGATGCACTATGCCACAACATCGAGGCCTATACATCTAAAACGGCGCAACCTTTCACCGATGCGTTAGCTCATTATGCTGTAACCTTATTAGCACAATACCTTGTACCACTATATAAACATGTGAAAGCAAGGGCGGAAGGCAAACCAGCTGTTCTCAACGAAACTCAACTCACAAAAGCTTGGGAGTCTGTTACATTAGCTAGCACAATTGGGGGCATGGTTATTAATACAGCTGGTGTAACATTAGCACATGGTATGGAACATCCGGCAAGTGGCCTTAAAGATATTACCCATGGTGTAGGCCTTGCCGTTATTGAACCTGTTGCGGTGGAATATACATGGAGTGCAAACCCTGATAAATTTGGTGTCTTAGCTCGGATATTTAACCACGGAGATGGTTCCGAACTAGGCGAAGCATTACGCCTAGTCGTACATGACCTAGACCTTACTACAAACTTTACAGAATTAGGATTTACGAAAAAAGACATTCCATGGCTCGTAGATAATGTATACGTTGTAGCTACAGGCAATATAGCTAATACAGTAGCTAAAATAAGCCGTGAAGATATAGAAGCATTGTATAAAAAGATGTTTTAAGTGCTGAAGATGTTTTATGTGTTGTCCATAATAGGAGAGAGTTTTGTTCCAAGGATTTTATGGTCTATTAACAGTTCTACTATGCGTGTTGTTTGCAATTGTGGTAGTGCTATTTAATATAGCGCCTATTACATATATTGTTTTTGGCATAGCCATAGTATCGAGTATATTTCTACAATATAGGCGCTTTAAGAAACAGTCCATATCTGAAAAAAGGCACACTCAGTTGGCTTGGTGTTTGTATATTGCCTTTACCCTCAGCTTTTCTTGGTTAGTAAGCGATTGGTTTAGGTACGACTTAAAAACAAGCATTGAGCAATTTGATTCCTTCGAGTATAGTACCATGGATTGGACTCAAGGGTGGCCTAATAGTGGAGAACTACCAGATGGGTTAAAACGACCAGAAAAACTTCCCGACGGTATTTATAGAGCGTCTGCTTTTCGTAGTAGTTTAGCTTGGGCTAATGCATATCCAGAGAGATATACTGTACTTGAGGGGGACCCTAAAGTAATTGCTCAATATGAGGCAATAGCAAAGCAAAATGCAGCCTATACAGCGCAAATTGATGCGGATGGTGTATTACGTGATTTAGATACTAGGGAGAAAAAGCGTTTTATATCTCACCCTAATAGCTATAGTATTGTAGAGAGTATAGAAGAAGAATCCCTCAATTTGCCAGAACGGACTTTTATTGAGTGGCTACGCTTTGCACCTCGAAAAGTAACAAAAACAGTAGTCAAGGATACATATAATTCTACTCGAAATCATAGATTATATGTGTTTGTAGATGATGGGAATACTAAAAGGCCTCATTTTGTGGAACTTTTGATCAGTAATGATGGGACACGAGCTGTGTTTTATCAATCTAAGTAATTTGATTAGGTATTGTTGTGGAGATCGTAAATGCAACAGTGTTTAATTTACTTTAAGAAATTGTTTTTTTCTGATCCTTATAGAAAGAGTATATGGTTTTTTATAATTCTTTGGGTATTAACATTTTTCTTCTCAGATTATATCTCGTATTCTGGGATGTACTATCTGATTTTATTAATCGCCACGATTGTATTATTGCTTGAAAAATGTAGAGTTATTGATAGTGAGAAAACTGTACGTAAAAGATTTTTATCATATTTTTATGTTATCTTTTTTCTGTGTATGCTTCCTACATTAGCTGTTACCTTAGTGTTTTCTGCTGTAGGATTATCCCATTATGATACTCAACGGTGGTACTCTACATGGCCATCATCTAAAGCAGGTTATATTCCATCTCAATTGCAAGCGCCTAAGTCTTTACCAGAGAGTTTGAAAGTGGTTTCTTCTGCTGAGATAATAGGATTGGGTGGAAATTATAGTTGCTTAGTATTAGATGGTGATAAAGTAACGATTTCAAGGTATGAGGAAACTGTTAAATCTAATGCTTGGTATTCGTTTGTAAATGGCAGGGACAAGGATACTACAGTTGAAGCACTTAATTCGTTTACATATCCAAAAGATAAAAATGTATTGGTTAGTGACATAGATAATTATTATGAGATTATCACTATTCGACGACAAAACTGGAAATTATTTCCCTGGTTAATTGATGGCAGGCAGAGTGTCGGTGATGATCCTAATGAAGATTATTATTATAGTACTCGAGTATCAGCTGAGAAATATATAGTATATGTTGTTTACTATAACTTTGATCATGACCAGCCAAGAGTGATTTACTTTATGTTTAATCCGGAACGAACGCGAATGATTACTGTAGATATAGATATGTATCATTAGAGTTGGGCAGAGTTTGTATATAAAATTTGGAACAAAGGGGCTGTTTTGTTACAGCCCCTTTGATGATTCTACAAGTATTAAAAGGTACAATACTAGTAGAGATTGAAGTTGATTGTAGTGGTTGTTATAAAGCTAAGGAGTTGTATTGTGAAAAGAATATATTCATACATTGCTGCACTGTTAATGCTAAGTCTTATGGCTTCACAAGTACATGCAAAAGAGCCGGTTACTCAAAGTGATATTTCTGGTAGTGCTAAAGAGAAGTGCGTTAGTAGTGAACAAACTAATGATAAGATTGAAGCTGATTTACAAAGACATTTAGAACGAATGAGGACCGAGGACATAGCAAAGGGGTATTTACGTGAAGAAGAAACGTATGCTCAAGAATTAAGTTTAATTCGGGGGAGATTGTATCATTCAACGGATAAGTTGATTCATGATGAGAAAAAGACTACTCTTTTATCGTATCCAGTGGGAAGCAAGGTTCCTTGTAAGAAGAATTTAAATGATATAGATTCATATACAGACATTATTACTCGTAAAGGCATGACATTCCGCATTCCCAAAGGTGCAGAGTTGAAGATGTTCTATATGTTAGATAACAATATTTTTATAGAGTATGAGATAGGAGATATTTGGTATTCTATTCAGATTATTCCTTTAGATGTAGATCATCCTGATAGTACAGATATAGAAAATAAAGTGCTTGTAGATAAAGAGTATAATTTTTATCATTCTTTACAAACATATTGGCGCATTTGGGGACCGTACTATGAACCAAATGATACTACTTATTCAGCGGTATGGAATAATGGCTTACCTGGAATATTAGTAGATTCATATCATCCAGATAAAAAATCTAGGTTACAATTTGTTACATACGATGGACGTTATGCTGTGTTTAATCAGCTTGAATATAAACCAAGCACTAGTCCTTTTACTCATGAGCAGTTAAGAAATACGATTGAATATTTTGATTCTAATAATAATCCAGAGTTTAAGGCTAAAAAGCATAGATTATTCCCTGATGAGAGGATAATTCGTATATATGAGTACTAGTACAAAACCTATATTACTAATTATATAATTTGTGTTATACTTTTATATAGAAAAATATCGAATTAATAGAAGGCTAGTTGGCATATTCTTTGCAGACTAGAGATTAGAATGAAAGATAAGTCAGTATTACCAATTGAGGAACAATTAAATAGATTTCTTCAACCAAAATGCCTAATCCCTGGCGGTCTAGGCTTGTGGGAGGAGTATTTCCGAAAGATTTGTACTGCTTGGGGCGAGATTAGTGGTGAAATTCGACCTCAGCATATCATATTTTCTGCTGATAATGGTTGTAATATGGAAGGCTATGTAGGTTATAACTATGAGGTAACGCAAAAGCAGTCGCGTAATATGCTCTTGGGTCGTTCGTCGGCTACACAGTTTTGTAACTTTAACAACATTCCTTATGAAGTTGTGGATGTAGGAATTGCCTCAGATGATGGTATCGGAGTGGATCGCAAGGTCGCAAAGGGGACAAAGAATATATTAAACCACCCTGCTATGACTGAGGATGAATTTAATAGTGCCTTTCAAGCTGGCTATGAACGAGTTGAACATTATGTAAAGCAAGGGATAAATCTTTTTTCCTTTGGTGAAATGGGACTTGGTAATACGACGACTTCTGCCTGTGTGTTGTCTGCCTTAACTGGAGCTGATACCACTGAAACGGTAGGGCCCGGTTCTTGGCCGAATAAACCAGATTTGATGAAACGAAAAATTGATTTTGTGCGTGCTGTATTAGATAAGCATAAGGCTAGTATCGTTTCTGATAGTGAAGTTGAAAGAGTTCGTAAAATCGTAGCCCATGTAGGGGGCTTTGATATTGCTGCTATTCTTGGGGCTATGCTCGCTTGTGTTGGGTTTAAAAAGCCTTTTGTCATTGATGGTTTTATTACATCGGTAGCGGCAGCTTGTGCGGTACATATGAATGATCGTGTTAAGGATTATGCATTGCCATCTCATAACTCTCGAGAAAAAGGCACAGAGCTAGCTTTATCAGAGGTAGATATTACACAAGACATGGTTCCTATTCAAGCCCACATGTCGATGGGGGAAGGGACAGGAGCTATCTTAATGGTTCAAATGTTGAAAACGACACAGCATATGTTTGTAAACGTAGGGACCTTTGCAGATTTGATGAAATTATAAGGAGAAAGAATGAAAATAAATAAATACTTTGATATACATTTTGAGCGAGCTGATGATGCAACTATCGCTAAAAGGTTGATAGGTGGGGCTAAGATTAAGGGACCTGCGTTGGTTATCCTGATCCTCTCCATGTTTATTGCCTCTATTGGGTTAAATATGAATAGTACTGCAGTTGTTATTGGCGCTATGCTTATATCGCCGTTGATGGGACCTATTTTAGCAACTGGTTTTGGCTTCGCTACGCTTAATTTTACAGTTGTAAAAAGCGGTATTTTAAGATTGTCCTTACAGATTACGATTGCTGTTTTGGCATCTGCTTTATATTTTTATATTTCTCCCGTTCAGACGGCTACCTCTGAACTATTAGCGCGTACAGAACCGACTATTTTTGATGTATTCATTGCTATATTTGGTGGGTTAGCTGGGATTATTGGGCAAACGCGTAAGACCTTAGATAATGTTATACCAGGGGTTGCGATTGCGACTGCACTTATGCCACCACTATGTACGGCAGGATATGGACTTGCTAATGGAAATTGGCAATATTTTTTGGGGGCTAGCTATTTATTCCTTATAAATACATTCTTCATCTTCTTTGCATCTTTCATTGTTTTAAAGGGTGTATATCGTTTGCCATTCCATAAACAAGACGAAGAGCTTATTCGTCGTAACCAGCTAATATTTCTCGTGATTGGTCTTATTATGGCTATACCAAGTATTTATGCAGGCTATGATATGACCATCAAGTATTCTGAGTCAAATCATATGGAGCAGTTTATTAAGAATGATATTAATCAAGATGGACGTCGACAAGTGATTGATTATTCATTGGATCAAACGAATAAGCTAGTAGACATAGTAGTTATAGGAGCTCCTGTAACTTCAGAGGAGCAAGCCCAGTTGGATGACAAGTTACAGAAGGATGAGTACTTGCAGCCTTATACATTACGATTTGTTAATAGCGTAGATGAGAAAAAATCTACTATGGATAAGACAAACTTGAATAAATCTTCAGAGAATCTTGAAACATATAAAAACTTGAGTAATCTGTACCAGCCGACTTATCAATTAGTAAGTGATACTATAAATACTATGAAAACGACAGAAGCTGAAGCAAAGGCGTTATTCCCGTTTGTAAGCAAAGTGGAAGGCATGCCTTTAATAGATAATCTAGAACAGCCTAAAGCGAGTCGCTATATGGTGATTATCCATACTACATCCACTATATCTGATGCAGATTTGGAACGAATAAAAGCTTGGTTAGAGGCTAAATTATCAGCACCTGTAATTATTTCTATCGAGCAAACAACGTCAACTCTATAAGTTGATTTTTTGATTTTGATTATATTGTTTATTATATAGGGTGACATTTATAACGGTACTAAGTATGATTTTAGCTATTAGGTATATTACCTAGTAGTACGGGGAATCATCTTAGTACCGTTTTTATGTACTTGGCATAGCTAAATGTAATTACTCTTATCTTGCTATAGATTAAGGTTATATTAATTGATATGTAAAAACTATTATACGAGTGGGAATTAAATTGCTATACTTACAACATCGAAATTATTAAATAATTAAATGTAGATACAAGTTAAGAAAAATAGATTTATTACAATATCTACGAATGTTGTATACGTATGAGTCCTCGTCCGAGATGTAGGTTTTCATCGTAGATAGGAGGATTACATGAAAAAATGGTTAGCATTAGCAGCGACGGCCGTACTAGGTGCGTCCTTATTGATTAGTGGTTGTGGCTCTTCCACAAATAACGCGAGCTCTAGTGGCTCTAAAGAGGTATTAAAGGTAGCCGCAAATCCTGTACCTCATGCTGAAATTTTAGAACAAGTTAAACCTATTTTGGCTAAGGAAGGTGTAGACTTACAAATCGTTGAATTTACAGACTACATCCAACCAAATATGGCTCTATCTAGCCATGAAGTAGATGCAAACTTCTTTGCAAACGTACCTTACCAAAATAACTACAATAAAGATCATGGTACAAACTTTGTAAGCTTTGCACCAGTTCACATCGAACCATTGGCTATCTACTCTCAAAAAATTAAAGACTTGAAAGACTTGCCAAATGGTGCAAAAGTAGCTATCCCGTCTGACCCAACAAACAGTGCTCGTGCACTTCTCTTGTTGCAAAGTGCTGGTCTAGTAACATTGAAAGATCCAACAGGTTTGACTAACACACCATTCGATGTGACTAGCAATCCTAAAAACATCCAAATTACTGAGTTAGAAGCAGCTCAAATTCCTCGTTCCATTCAAGACTTAGACGCAGCTGTAATCAATGCTAACTATGCGTTGCCAGCTGGTCTTAATCCTACAAAAGATGGCTTATTCGTAGAAAAAGCTGACTCTCCATATGCAAATCTTCTTTCTGTTAACCCTGGTGATGAAAATAAACCAGCTATCCAAAAATTAGCTAAAGCATTACAATCTCCAGAAGTTAAGAAGTTCATCGAAGAACACTACAAGGGAGCTATCATCCCAGCGTTCTAATTGATCGTTAATAATATATGTATCTGATACAATACCTTCTCATGACAAACTCTATAGATACGAAAAAGGCGTAATACCATTGGTGTTACGTCTTTTTTTGTTGTACGCCGAATAGGCATGACTAAACCCCCAGTTAAACTTGGGGTCAGTAAAATTTCTTAGAGAAAAGGAAAGAACCTCCTAGTGATAAAATGAAGTTGGTCTGGCAACCACAACATTTTAACATAGGAGGTTCAATGTCAATGAATGACGTAAAAAGTTTATCACATAGTAAATGGAGATGTAAATATCATATTGTTTTTGTTCCAAAGTATAGAAGGCAAATAATTTATGGTCGGATAAAAGTTGATGTAGGTAAAATCCTAAGAGATTTATGTAAGAGAAAAATGTAGAGATTATCGAGGCAGAATGCTGTCTAGATCATATACATATGCTAGTAACAATTCCACCACATTTAAGCGTATCAAGTTTTATGGGATATTTAAAAAGTAAAAGTAGCCTCATGATATTCGATAAACACGCAAATTTAAAATATAAGTATGGAAATAGACATTTTGGTGTAGAGGATATTATGTGGATACGGTAGGACGATATGAAGGAGCGATAAAAGAGTATATTTGCAATCAGTTACAAGAAGATATAGCACAAGATACATTAAACTTTAAAGAATATACCGACCCGTTTACGGGTGAGCCGGT
>NZ_JAWFXN010000008.1:0-86806 GCF_032575955.1 Veillonella parvula | reverse complement strand
ATGTCAAAACCCGCACTCTGGCATATGTTCAATCATATGATTGATTACCTATCATTGTTCAGTTTTCAAAGATCTGTTACGTTAGTTCTGCGCCCTAACGACTTGTATAGTATATCAATCTAACCTTAAATCGTCAACCTCTTTTCCAAAGATTTTTTCAACCGATTTTTGATTAAATTTATACTCACAATCATAACCAAAATCTCTAAAAATAGAGATAGAAAACTCACAAACCGAAGTTTGTGAGTTTTAATTTGGTGACTCACCCGCGACTCGAACGCGGGACACCCTGATTAAAAGTCAGGTGCTCTGCCAACTGAGCTAGTGAGTCATGTTGGCAGGGGTGGCTGGGATCGAACCAGCGCATAACGGAGTCAAAGTCCGTTGCCTTACCACTTGGCGACACCCCTACAGTGATTACGATGTGTAGGTTATGGGGTGAGTAGTGGGGATCGAACCCACGCGTAACGGAGCCACAATCCGCCGTGTTAACCGCTTCACCATACCCACCACCTTGTAGGTATCGAAGACATTGTCTTCGTAACAAAGAGAATTATATCTTTTCTAGAGATTTGTGTCAACACCTTTTTCTCAATTTCATTAATTTTTACAAACGAAACTTTTAATTGTGTTATCTCTAATATAAGCCCTTTAATCCCCATATAAATAAGGAAGCACTATCGGAAACTTTCGTTTCACAAATGGTGCTTCCCCATTATACATATTATTTACTTAGTTGGCAAATAATTTTTTACAAAATTTGGCAATGCAAATGCAGCTTTTTGAATATCCGCATTATAATACTTAGTTTCAAAGTTTTGTTCACGGTTTGGAGTCCATGTTAGAGGATCAAATGTTTTGGAACCCAATGTAAAACAATGCATTCCTGCAGGATAGATTGGAATAAAAGCTGTATATAAGCGAGCAATTGGGAAATGGCTATTAACGTAACCAAAAACTTTTTCCACTAATGGTTTATGTAACATCGGAGATTCTGTTTGTTGTACAAACAAGCCATCAGCTTTCAAAGCTTTTAATGTATTCTTATAGAATTCTTCTGTAAATAAGCCTTCACCAGGACCGATTGGATCAGAACAGTCTACAATAATAACATCATAATAATCTTCTGCATCCGCCATGAAACCAATACCATCACCAATTTTTACAGTTAATTTAGGGTGGTTTTCAATCATAGCTTTAGCAATAGTTGGTAGATATTGTTTTGCCAACTCTACAACCTTACCATCGATTTCAACCATTGTTACTTCTTTTACACAATCATGACGTACACATTCTCTAGCTACGCCACCATCACCACCACCGATAATCAAAACGCGCTCAGGATTAGGATGTAAGAACAAAGGGATATGGCTCATCATTTCATGATAGATAAACTCTTCACGCTCAGATGTTTGAAAAACGCCATCTAAAGCGAGCATCATACCATACTCTTTTGATTTAAAAACTTCAATTTTTTGAAACTCAGATTCCCCAGAGTAAAGCACTTCTTCCGCTTCAGCGCTTAGACGTAAGTGAGGTGTTTGTTCCTCAGTAATCCATTGACTCATGTAGTACCTCCTACTATTTATACTACAATACGCATCGCAAATCACTGCGATGCGTATATATATTACTTTAATTACCCTGTTACTTACTCTTTGCGACTAATGTAACAGAATCCACCACCTAAAATAGTGTCTTTCATCCAATTCGCCAAAGAGAAATCACGAATTTCACCTTCATCAAAGATGCCACAGCGGATATCATCGCCGTCCATAAACATCTTGTGAATCGGAACCCAATGCCAGGTATAGAGAGCCTTCTCTTTTCCTTTATGACGATTTAAAAATGCTACAGGCACATCCTGTGCCAATGCATCATGTATAAACTGAGCTGCAGTCTCCACCTCTACGCGTGATGCACAGAACGGAGATACATTCAACATATGTACATCATAAGATAGGCTTTTATCCTCGAGTAAGCGAGTAAGACCACGTTCCATCCATTGAGTTTTATAAACACCACCACCAAAACGTGGCTTTACATATTTCCAAACTAAGTTCATCCGTTCTAAAGCAAGCGTTTGGTCGGATGTGGTTTCTAGATCTAATAAGCCATCCCTAAATAGCGAATAGCCCAATACTTGTGATGCCGATGTAGGCCCACAACCAGACAAGCGTTGCCACTCATCAGTGAACCACTCTTGGTCATACCCATATGATGTTTTACCATTTACATCGATATATAGCCATTCTGGATGTTTAATAGATACTTCATTCATGAGATTAACCTTCGATTACTTCTACAGTTTCCATGATAGCACCTTGTTGGATACCATCAACTACATCCATACCTTCAATGACTTTACCAAATACAGTATGTACACCATCTAAATGAGGTTGTGGCTCATATACAATAAAGAACTGACTACCACCAGTATTAGGGCCACGGTGAGCCATAGATAAAGCACCGCGCTCATGTTTATGCGGATTGCCAACTAATTCATCTTTAATTGTATAGCCAGGACCACCTGTACCGTTGCCATTAGGACAACCACCTTGTGCTACGAAACCAGGAATTACACGGTGAAAACGAAGGCCATTGTAGAAGCCTTTGTTAATCAAGTCGATAAAGTTTTGTACTGTGCCAGGCGCTTCTTTTTCAAATAATTCAATTACGATATCGCCGCCGTCAGCCATATGGATTTTCGCTTTTTTCATTGTTCAGGTACCTCCAAAATTGTACGCAACACATGTGCTGCTAATATAAAACCTGCCACGGGTGGCACAAAACTACATGTCCCAGGACTTGTGGCATCACCACGGAACTGTGGTTTTGTCGGTTTTTCAGTAGAAAATAAAACTAATTGTTTTTTTATACCCCGTTTTTTGAGTTCCCGACGCATAACGCGTGCCAAAGGACATGTATGAGACTTATTGATATCTGCAATCATAAGTTTTTCTGGGTAAAAGCGATTACCTCCGCCCATACAAGAAATAACAGGGATGCTTTCACGTTGACAAACCTCAATGATATTAAGTTTTGCCGTTACCATATCGATGGCGTCAATAACATAATCAACGTTCAAGCTTTGAATAAATCCAGGATAGTTTTCCTCAGTATACATAATATCATGAGTTTCTATCACCACATCAGGATTGATAGAAAGAGCTCGCGCCTTTGCTACCTCTACCTTACGTTCCCCAATCGTATTATGAGTCGTAATCATTTGACGGTTCAAATTGCTAGGCGCTATGGAATCTCCATCGATAATGACGATGCGACCTACACCAGCTCGCACCAATGCCTCAAGGGCACCACCACCTACGCCACCTACACCAAAGAGCGCGATAGACGTGTCTCTTAATGTTTGGATTTTATTGGGACCAACCAACCACTCTAAACGGGTTAACATATATTCCATTAATATTTCCCCGCCGGAATGATTTCTGTCCAATATCCATCTGGATCTGCTATGAAATAAATACCCATATCAGCATTCTCATAAGCAACAACGCCCATTTCTTTATGCTTTTTAAGAGCCGCTTCATAGTCATCTACATAGAATGCCAAGTGGAATTCATTATCCCCCAAATTATAAGGACGATCCCAGTCACGCAACCATGTAAGTTCTAATTCATGTGCTGTATAAGGACTTTTTAAATACACGAGGGTAAAAGCACCGCTTGGATCTTCCAAACGACGAGACTCCTCGAGCAATAATGCCTCTTTATAGAATGCTAGACTTTTATCAAGGTCTTTAACATTTATATTATTATGAGCAAACGAAAACTTCATAGAACCCCCTTCGTAAATACAGGATGTTTTTGTAGGAATTCTCCTCTTTTTATAGTAACACATTTGGCAAATCTATATCTAGTTTATGATATCTAGTTAATAACAAATTTTGCGGTACTACCGTCGTCACCTCGAGTCACTTCTAAATGAGCAGGTATACGAGACTTTAACTCAGGTACATGAGAAATGATGCTGATGAGACGTCCTGACGATTGCAACTGTAACAATGTTTCCATGGCGAGTTCCAATGTATCTGGATCGAGTGTACCAAAACCTTCATCAATAAACATCGTATCCATATGGATGCCACCAGCATAGCTTTGGATAACATCCGCTAATCCCAAGGCAAGCGCCATAGAAGCCAAGAATGTTTCACCACCAGATAAGGTATTTGCTGGTCTAGATTGGCCTGTAAAAGCATCCATAACCGCCAAATCGAGGCCTTGCTTGCCACGACCACCACCTGTATAATCGGATCTTTCCAAGGAATATCTGTTGCGACTCATCTTCTGAAGTCGTAAATTAGCAGCATATACAACCTCATCTAAAATCGCCCCCAGTACATAGCGTTCAAAGGTAACATTTTTAAAGCCTTGCTCCCCACCATTAGCGAGATCATTTAATCGGCTTAAGAACTTCACCTTTTCACGAGCCTCGCCCATAGCAGCTTCGAGTGCTTCTAATGAGGTGAGCGTAGTTTCGATATGCTTTGTTTCTTTATCCCATGCCGCAAGATTACCTACTAATATATCTCGATGCTCTACTGCTGTAGCATAGATTTCATCAGAAACAGTATCACTTGGTTTAACCACAGTTTCTGCTACCTTTAACGCCGCATCATATACAGCTTGTGCTTTATTAAAGGCTTCATCCAAAGCATGCAGCTGTATTCTATAGGTCTCTATCTCTTTAATATCACGTAAAGACTCTACAAAATCATCCTCTCCTAAAGAAATGGCTTGTAATGACTTTGTATAGTTCTTATACCGCAAATTAAGATTTTTTGTTTCTTCTTTTACTTGAAAGGACAAAGTTTCTAAGCGTCCACGTTTGGCATTCAACTGTTCTCGAGCAGTATCTAAATTAGTTTTGCTAACTTTCACCTGCTCATTGTAGAGTGTAATATCACTATCCAATGACTCTAACTGTTTTTGCCATGCATCTATATCCGTGATTGGTAAAGTTTTAGATAGAGCATCAATATTAGCTTGTACTGAGCTAATACGAATTTCTAGGTCGTGTAGATTTTTAAGTAATTCATTATGGGCAAGTTCTAAAGTTGCTAACTTATCTCTAGCTACTTTTAACTTATGTTCATTGTCAGCTATAGTGTTACTCAACAATTCAGACTCACCATGTAAAGCTGTAAGTCGCTCCATTTTAGTCAACAAATCTTGTTGAACAGATGTAAAGTTTTTCTTAGAAAAACCATCCATAGATGACTTAAGTTTGGAACATTGTTCTACTTCTAACTTAGCTAACTCCTTAAGACGAGCATCTAATGTTTTCTGTTGTCCCACTTCACTAGCTTGCTTTTGCAGTGCCACGTCACGGGTTTTGCGAGCCTCTTCAATTTCATCCTTAGTCGGATACATCTCCGGCTTAGCTGCTAACCGTGGATGATCTGTAGAGCCACAAACCGGACAAGGCTCATTATCTACAACTAAATGAACTAGCTCAAAGGCACGCCCTTCTTGCATTAGATGCTCTAATCGTTCAAGATGTACCTTTGCAACCTGCAAGGTTTCATCTAAAGACGCTAACGTTTGACCTTTATCGTCGATTTCTTTTTGTACCTTATTAATTTCTTCTAGCAATTCAGAATATCTATGTAACTCATTTAGTTGCCCTTGAATAACATTAGCACCCTCTAAAAATTTATTATTATCTCGTAACTGTTTACGCAAAGCTTCTAAGTCGTTTTCTAAAGTCTTTACAAGCTTCCGTTGTTTAGTTAAGGCATCTTCGCTTTTTTTACTATCTAATTCTTCTAAATTACTCTGTAATGAGGACAATTCCTTTTTCAATACATCTAACTCATTAAACTTCTCTGCTTGTTGTTGAAATTGAGCCAAAGTAGTTCTTTTATCTTGTATACTTTCAGCTCGACCTTCTAAGTCACTGTATAAGTCTAAACATTTAGCCTCATGTTGAGTTGCTAGTTCTACATGTTCTTTCGCATCTGAAAGGGCCTGTTCTAAAGTTTTTAATATAGCTTGTTTCTCAATATATTGTTTATATAATTCATGAGTTGGTGCCAAAGAGTTAAGGAACTGAACCTTTTCGCTTAGATTTACACGCTCAGTTTCCCTTACTTTCACCATGTCAAGTTTCGAAGTAGCCTCAGCAAGAGATTGTTGAGCCTGATTATATAAAGACCATTGATTTCGGAGCACATTAAACTGTTCTACCACGGTTACTGCCTCATCTCGTTCTACCGCGAGAGCATCTCGATGTGGGCCCCGATTTACTAGTAACTCACGCACATGCTCAATGGTTACCATTGGAGTCGCTCCATCATGAGGGATAGACTGCATAAATGCAGTTTGCTTAGTTAGATTTTCTTCAATACCTGCCTTTGCTTCATCATAAGCAGCCTTCAGTGCTTCTTGTAATTTTCGATATAGCTCCGTTCTAAAAAGTGTATGTAGTAATTCCTCACGTTCACTCGTAGAGGCCACTAGCAACTTTCGGAATTCCCCTTGAGGTAATAGCACAACTTGTAAGAACTGATCCTTACGAAATCCTATAATTTGCTGAATAGTATCGCGAATGGCGACAGCAGAGGTAGCAATGACCTTCCACTCACCATCTTTCTTCTCATATACAGTAGCGCTAGCATTCTGCTCACGCATCCCTGTACCACGTTTTTTTGCTACCATCTGTTTCGGTAATCGTTCAACACGATATTGTGCATTGCCAATAGCAAAGGAGAAATCGACACGAGTCATACGATGAGGTTCTGCAAAGTCACTGCGAATAGCATCTGTTTTGCGTACTTCTCCACTCGGCTCACCATACAAGGCATACACTATGGCATCTAAGATTGATGTTTTCCCTGCCCCTGTAGGACCAGCAATGAGAAACATGGAATGGTCTTGAAGTTCATTAAAATCTAAAGTGACCGAATCACGATACGGACCAAAGGCTTCTATAGTTAATGATATAGGCTTCATTTAGTCCTCCTTAAGAATTCGGTCCCATACAGAGTTGATATATTGCTGTTCTTTCTCTGTTAAAGGTTCCTTCCACACAGTTTCTGCAAACTGATTAAATAGATCCCGTTCATTTAATTCTTTGAAAATTGCCTCACCCATATCTGCTATAGGCCCTGCCACGCGACCAACTAGATCAATGGTCATACAACGATGATATACCTGGCGCAGTTTAGCCATTCCATCCATAATCGGCATCGTATCAAGTAAACGGGCTTGCACATACTCATCCCTATGTTTAGCCTGTAATACTTTATCATTTAACAGGTCTTCAAAATATCCTTCCAAAATGACTACGTCTCGCTTCGCCTCTACAGGAATCGTGCTAATATCTACGTTCCCCTTTGTATCCATATCAATGATGGTGAAAGACTTCTTCTGCATATGTTCATCAAAGGAATATTTTAATGGAGATCCACTATAGCGAATATGATCAGCTCCCATTCGTTGAGGCCCATGCAAATGTCCCAACGCAGTATAGTGAAAGTCTTTATAGACTTGAGGATTTACCTGTTCGCTACCACCTACAGACAAGGTGCGCTCTGAGCCACCTACTTCACCTCCCATAACAAAAGCATGGCTAATGGCGATACTGCGCATCCCCTTAGGCACTTGTTTATACAGGTAATTACTCCAGGCCTGATACATTTGGTCATAATTGTGCAGATTCAAAGTGCTTTCGCAATTTTGTTCATAACACGGTGTTACTATGTCAGCAATTTCAGTATCGGTAGATTCTGCATTAGTAGACTCTACATCAGCAAATAAAGCCTCTCCTATGCGCCGGGGTTCACTAAAAGGCATAGGACAAATTGCCACCTTGCCATCTGTCCCTTCAAATTCAAAAGGCTTCAACGCGTGATGAGGAGAGCCCCAAATGTAGATACCCGATTGGCCCAACATAGAGCGCCCCACTTCAAGACGTTCCGCCCCATCGTGATTACCGCTCACCACAAAGAGAGGTACCTTGTAGTCCATAGCGAGACGAGTGATGATGGAGTCCCACAATTCGATAGCTTCAATGGGTGGCACCGCTCTATCAAAAATATCCCCTGCAAGCAATATGCCATCGATGTTTTCATCTTTCAAAATATTAAAAAGCTGATGTTCCAACACATGAGCTTGGTCCTCTGTTAAGTACTGGCCATAAAAAATACGCCCTAAATGCCAATCGGCAGTATGTAAAAAACGCATTTTGTCCCCCTTTCCAGTTCTCCCTATACCTTACACAATGTATGAATTCAAATGCCAAAATAAGCTGTTAGTCCCATAAGTTTATAGAAGTTCAATAACTTTATATAGCTTTAATAGCCTTAATAGTTTTAATAACTTTATGTATTTACAAAAACTAGTATAGCATCAAGTATTCTATATATTTATTATATAACTAAATTAGCATCTATGATTTAATTATTTATTTTCTACGATAGAACGTAACATAGCAATTTCCTTTGCATAGCCGTCCAATTCATTTGGTGTTTCCAAATAGAATGGCAAGTTCGTCAATTTAGGATGTGTTACAACGCGAGCAATAGCATCGATACCAATATGTCCTTCCCCAATTTTTTCATGACGATCTTTATGGGCACCCATAGGATTTTTAGAGTCATTCAAATGAATGGCTTTCAAACGATCAAGACCTACAATTCGATCGAACTCGTCAATAACGCCATCGAGATTATTTACGATATCATAACCCCCTTCGTGAATATGGCAAGTATCAACACACACACCCATGTACTCTTTTAGCTTTACGCCATCGATGATGCGTGCAATTTCTTCAAAACGAGAGCCGATTTCTGTACCCTTACCAGCCATTACTTCCAAGAGGACTGTTGTCTTCATACCTGGGAATAAGATTTCATTCAAGCACTCTACAATGTACTCAATACCTTGATCTACGCCTTGCTTCACATGGCTACCAGGGTGAAAGTTATACATTTGACCTGGCAAATATTCCATACGCTCTAAATCTTCCATCATAGATTGCTTCGCAAAAGCGCGTAAATCCTCTTTGGCTGCACATGGGTTATAGGTATACGGTGCATGTGCTAACAAGGTGCCAAAGTTGTGCTCTTTCATATATGCACCAAGGCTATTCATATCCTCAACATCGAGAGCTCGCATGCCCCCTCCACGAGGGTTGCGCGTAAAGTATTGGAACGTATTGCCCCCAATTTTAGTCGCTTCCTTGCCCATATGTAAATAACCTTTGCTAATTGATAAGTGACTGCCTATTACAAACATGATACTCCTTTATACGATTTCTACAATTTTATAATTATAAAACGCTTAACTTTAATATCCATTTTATTATGCTTATAGCTATTTTTGTTACTATAGCTACTCTATAACACTAATAGATAAAGATATATGATAACTAATATAACCCCTGCCGTGAAGGAGCCCTTCAACAACAGGGGTTATCTATTAATGACTTTCTTTTTTTGCACACTCAGGACAAACACCTTCGAAGGTAATATGTTGACCTGTAATTTGATATTCACTACCTTGATCAGCAATCGTTTTGATAGCTTTCAAATCAATGCCCATCATATCCTCTACCTTATTGCAACGAATGCAACGGATATGGGAATGAGCTTGTGTATCCCAATCGTAATGAGCGCGCTCATCACCAACTTCTAGAATTTTAACAAGACCGATTTTTTCAAAAATCTCCATGGTCTTGTACACTGTAGCCAAGCTCATGCTTGGATGTTCTGGGCGCAACATATGATACAACATCTCTGCTGTTGGATGATCATGATGACCACGCAAAGCATCATAAATCGCAATACGTTGTGGAGTTACTTTAAACCCCTGGCTACGCAAAATTTGTGCGATATCCATAATAATCTACCTTTCTCCACTTGGAAATCTATAAGGCATAGGCCATTATCGACCGTTTACAAGAAATAATTATTATTTATTATACCAAAATTCTCAATACTTATCAAGATAAATAGTATTAACTATTAAGTAATAAAAAATGTGGATTGCCAGAAGCAACCCACATCCTATTAGTCTTTAAAGTAAGGTTTAAAACCTTCACTTTGATGGCGAGTTTTTTTCTCGCCACGCGGACGATCAAATTTACGATCATCTCTGCGGCGGTCACCTTTACGGTCATTGCGACGATCACTTCTACGATCATCGCGACTGCGACGTGGGCGGTCATCTCGACGACGATCACCATCACGACGGCGACGATCACTTCGACCACTTTCACGACGACGGCGTACGCGCAATGGTTTTTCTTCTGTAATATTTACAGGAGTAGTATCTGGTTCTTTTGTTAACAATTTAAGAGCTGCCGCCAAAAGTGTTACGGAATCTGTATCATTCAACAATTCCTCAGCACTAGATTTGAAAGGCGCCAATGCTTCTAAATTATCTGTCATTTCAACGAGGCTTTCAATTGCCAAACGTTGTTGACCTTCAAGAACTTCACCTAAGGAAGGTGCACGACGACGTGCAATTTTACGTTTTGTTAAACGCTCGATAGCATGTAAATGCTCCATTTCACGAGGGATAACGAACGTGAAAGCTTGACCTGCTTTACCGGCACGACCTGTACGACCTACGCGGTGTGTGTAGCTTTCAGGATCTTGAGGCATATCATAATTATATACATGAGATACGCCAGAAATATCAAGACCACGAGCTGCCACATCTGTAGCCACGAGAATATCAATGGTACCTTCGCGGAATTGGCGAATTACGCTGTCCCGTTTTTGTTGAGACAAATCGCCATGGATGCCTTCCGCCATGTAACCACGTTTCTTAAGACCTTCTGTCACTTCATCAACACGACGTTTCGTACGCGTGAAGATAATAGCAAGTTCAGGTGTTTGGATATCAAACAAACGACAAAGAACATCGAATTTTTGACGGTCTTGCACTTCGATATAGTATTGTTCGATCAAGTCCATCGTAACTTGAGTCGGTTTCATGCGAATCAATGTTGGCTCTGTCAAATATGTTTCAGCTAATTGTTGGATAGCTTTAGGCATAGTTGCAGAGAACAACAATGTTTGATGGTCTTCTGGGATAGCACCCAAGATTTTATTGATATCATCAACAAAGCCCATATTTAACATTTCGTCGGCTTCATCCAATACCACAACTTTCACATGGTCAAATTTAATAGAACCACGGTCCATATGATCCATCAATCGGCCAGGAGTGGCAACGATGATTTGAGGATTCTTTTTCAAGGCACGGAACTGACGATTAATATCTTGCCCACCGTAGATTGGCAGTGCTGTGATATTCGTGTACTGAGCCATTTTGTTAAGCTCTTCAGCTACTTGAATAGCTAATTCTCGTGTAGGGGATAAAATAACTACTTGAACGTGACGCTCATTCCCGTCTACGCGTTCCAATACAGGCAAGCCAAATGCTGCTGTCTTACCAGTACCTGTTTGAGCTTGACCGATCATGTCCTTACCGCTCATGGCAACTGGGATAGCTTCCTGTTGAATTGGCGTAGGCTCTTCAAAGCCCATATCGTTTAACGCTCTTAGAACAGGTTCGCTAATCATTAATTGTTCAAATTTTTCTAACATCTAAATGTGTTTCCTCCTATCGCGCACGAACTATGCGCATTTAAATAGTATATCATATTTCGAGGGTGAGCGCTATAAAAGTAATTCTGAATCTAAGCTAAATAGGATTTCTTTTCCCCTTTAAATGTTCAATCAACACAATTCCACCTGATACACATAACAAAACAAGATATGACAAATGAATAGGCGTATACAAGCATTCAACAAGAATAACCCATAGAATTAATAGTAATTTAGAAATCCATTTCGTTCTTATTCTATCAGCTATCATAAATATAGATAAATTGATAATTATTTTAATGATTATCGTAGCAATAATAACTAATGTCGTAAATTCTTCTCTATAATCTGTCAGTTCATATAAGGGATATAATAAATAACTTAATAAAACGCTAAGTATTATTAAAAACCAAATATTGAGCCCCTTTAAAAGTTTAGATTTACTATAGTAAAATACGCCAACCAAAAGAAAAAGCAAAACACTAAGTAATATTCCTATAATTAATAGATAATCTAATTGAATCATGAATTATACTGTCCTTTAATCATTTTTTTATTTCTAAAAATCATTCCATAAGTGCCCACACAAAACAACATTATTTTAATAATATCTGAGTTGATATATGGTCTATTAAAATAGTACTTTCCTAAATGCATAAGCATACACAGCCATAGCAAATAATAAAGAAAACATTGCAATAAGTCCCCGATTAAAGTATGCACTATCTCGCTTTTGGCAAACCCCTGTAAGCATTGTGAAAAAGAAGAAAAACAACCAAATACTACCATAACTGACTATAAATTTATAATCTTTGTCGATTATAAATTTAAGATTTAATATTATTAAACTTATAATAGAAATTATAGATAAATACTTTGTTAAGCTACCAAAAATCCTATGTTCTTTTATATATTCATGTTTTTTATCAATTGGATGATTACGAATCTCAAGTTTATATAATCCCATAGATAACGACATAGATATAAAAATCCAAATATATCCTAATATTTCAAGTTTATTCATCTTCCACCTTCCACTATATGGTTACCGACTCAAATACTGACGAAGTGTCTGGTTTTCTAACGGCCCTAACTGCAATGCCTTCCGATTTTTAATTGCATCAATGGTTAATGCTTCAAAGGTAATTTTATCAAAATCAGAAAACTCGTTAAAAGAATTAAACACGATGAATCGTTGATTTAGTAAATTAGTTAATACCTCTATGTCTTTCGTTCTTACTTTATTTAGCTCATTTCGTGCATAAGATTCATATCTCTCATCACTTGCATTATTCTTGCTAAACCGACCTATATCAAGATTATCAGAATAATAGCTATATATAGCCTTCTGATAGAAATCAATTTTAGTCAATTTCCCGAATTCAAAATTATAATAAGCATTATTTCTTAAAATATGCTCACTACCATACTCACCAATAATAGTCCCTGTAGAAAGATCTACTATATCATTATGCTTAATCAAGTCTTCCTTTCTATACGATACATAGAAAGGTAACTTTATAGTATATCCAGCGTTTGGACCTGTATATCGTTTCTCACTATCATAAAAGATCTCATGCCATATATCTCTATCACTTTCATCAAGACTAGAAATATTAGGGTATAACTGATCAAGACTTACATTAAATTGTGTTTCTTTAGAATCTATCCGAGGAATGAAAGTATTATATTTATTAAGATTTTTATTCCAAGCATCTAGTAAACTTACATTTTCATCAAAAATACCAATACCGTCTAACGTTATGTAATAGAGTTTATTATCCACCTCATGAACAGCAACTACATTATCAGCAATCTTACGGTTTTCATTGCCATAATATAATCCACTCTCTTGAAGATCACTTAAATAAATCAAACTATTTTTAAAGTCACCACTTGCCAAGAAATATATCAATACTCCCAATATGAGTATATAAAGCACTACTATTATGCCAATAATATATCCAATCCATTTAATTACTCTCTTCAAATTCATAATAGCCCTCTATAAATAACACGATTTTATATGGCTACAATTATAACATACACTATACTTTTACATATAATAGACTATTCTTAAGTACAAAAAAGACACCTCTTTCGGGCTACTTCTTTATTATGATATATTGAGAGGTGTGTGGTATTAAATCAGCTATATGAGTAAACATTTAATTTAGATATAATATAATTAAAATAATGTACTCCAAAATGTACTCCAAAATTCCACCAATAAATTAAACAATACCTGTTAAGCAATTACGATTTACTAAACTTCCTAAAGTAGTATAAAAGGAATATACAATGAAACCTTTTACCCTAAAACGATTTATATTATTTCCACTGATTATACTATCCCCCATACTAACAACGGGTTGTCATCTTCTCTCACATTATAGTGAAGATGAGGTACAACAATATATAAATGAGGATTATCCTAATCTAACATATCACTTAGAGTCTCATAGGAACAATACATGGCAAGTCACCTTTGACAAATATCCACAAATGCCCATTGAAATATCTGAAGCCTTGAACACCTCTGCACCTGTTGTACCACAAGTGGAGCGAATACTGATAACTAACATCCCATTAATAACTGCATTCCCATTAATGAAAAACTATATAACAGCAGAGGAGTTATCCTATGCTACATACGATACATCTTCTTTGTATATTGAAATGCCTATTCCCTATTCGGCCATACAAAACCAAGATGTAACAAATTTTTACAATCGAATGGATCAATTCTGCAAAGAATATGCAGCAACATATCCAGACTTCAAAGAAGATATATATATTAGAGTTATTATAAAACCTTCTGATGGTTCTGATGCACCAAAAGAGTATAGAAAAATATTCCGTCTATCTCAATATTAGTAAAAGAGACACCTCTTTCGAGGTGCCTCTTTGTTATAGTTTATTGGAGAGATTGCTATTTTATTAGTCTAAATCGTAGAACCCAGATGGTTTATCGCTCAAGTTTACGATGATATTTTTCATTTGAGTGTAGTGCTCAAGGATAACCTTGTGAGTTTCACGACCGATACCGGATTGTTTGTAGCCACCGAATGGAGCGCCTGCAGGGATGGAGTTATATGTATTTACCCACATACGACCGGTTTCGATACCGCGAGCTACGCGGATAGCACGGTTGATGTTTTGCGTGAATACGCCACCGCCAAGACCGTATAGGCTGTCATTAGCTTGTTCAATCACTTCTTCTTCGCTGTGGAATTTAATTACAACGGCTACAGGACCGAAGATTTCTTCGCGAGCTACGCGCATATCATTTGTAGCATCTACAATAAGTGTAGGTCTTACAAAGCAACCTTTACCAAGTTCGCCATCAGTAACACGTACACCACCGGCTACAATGCGAGCTCCTTCTTCTTTTGCAAGGTCTACATAACTCAATACTTTATTAACTTGGTCTTCGTAAATCAAGGAGCCAAGTTGAGTAGATGAATCCCAAGGCAAACCAACTTTCACCTTATCGAATAGTGCAGCAAGTTCAGCTACGAATTTATCGTAAATTGTATCTTGTACGAAGATACGGGAACCAGCGCAGCATACTTGACCTTGGTTAAAAAGAATACCGAGCATTGCCCCGTCAAGAGCTTGTTTCCAGTTCGCATCTTCAAAGAAGATATTCGCAGATTTACCACCTAATTCCAATGTGGCAGGAATCAAGCGTTCAGATGCTGCTTTATATACATCTAGACCTACCTCTGTAGAGCCTGTGAAAGCAAGTTTGCTAAAACCAGGATGATCAAGGATATATTGACCGGATTTAGAACCTTTACCAGTTACGATGTTTACAACACCTGGTGGCAAGATTTCTTTCAAAATATCGCCAAGTTCTAATAAGCTAAGAGATGTGTGGCTAGAAGGTTTGATAACAACTGTACAGCCTGCTGCAAGAGCTGGAGCCAATTTCCAAGCGGCCATTAGGAATGGGAAGTTCCAAGGCACAACTTGACCTACAACGCCAATCGGTTCACGAACGATGAGACTCAATGTATTTTCGTCAAATACTTGTGCAGAGCCTTCTTCGGAACGAAGCACGCCTGCAAAGTAACGGAAATGGTCCGCCCCAAGTGGAATATCCACGTTCAATGTTTCACGGATTGGCTTACCATTGTCGTATGTTTCAACTTGTGCCAAATGTTCTTTGTGAGTATCGATAGCATCCGCAATTTTCAATAAATAATCAGCACGTTCTACTTGAGAAACGTTTTTCCACGTTTTGAAAGCTTCTGTTGCAGCCTCTACAGCTTTATCAACATCGCCATATGTAGCCTCTGCACAGATAGCGAGTTGTTCGCCATTAGCAGGGTTATATACTTTAAATTCAGCACCGTCAGATGCCTTTACCCATTCATTATTAATTAAAAGTCCATATCTTTCTTTAAGGTTTAAGCTCATTGCATTACCTCCTCTTTAGGAATATGATTTAGGAATTTCCCCTCTATGGTTTCATCATACTCCCTATATCTAATTTTTTCAATCAGATATATCATTTTCGATATATCTGTTCTGCATTAATATACATAGTTTTTAGCTATATAGAAAAACCGCACCCTCTAAAACCATAGAGGGTGCGGTTTTTGGTATAATGACTTTTAGTCAAGAATGACTATCATTTAAAATCTATTAATGTAGATTAACTAGTCTTCTAAGAAATTATCAGTTTCGACGATCCCCATTATTAAAAGAACCATTATGGCGATTATCATTTTGACGTCCGCCATTATTACGGTTGTTATTTCGGTTATCATTATTTCGACGTTGACCATTATTATTTCTATTATGGTTATTATCGTTATTCTTTGGTTTTTCTAGTTGTAATGCTTTTACAGACAGACCGATGCGATTGCGCTTTACGTCAACAGAAATGATTTGAGCTTCGATAATATCACCTACAGCAAGCACATCAGATGGATGTTGACGGCTATTGCAAAGCTCGCTGCGATGTAATAGACCATTCGTTTTAAGCCCAAAGTCTACAAAAGCTCCGAAATCAACTACGTTATGAACAGTACCTTTTACAACGGTACCAACCTTGATATCTTCAAGGCTCACTACGTGTTTTCTGGTCAATGGAGCCGGTAAATCTTCCCGAGGGTCGCGACCTGGTTTAGCAAGAGCCGCCAAGATATCCCGAACAGTCGGCACGCCCGCATCAAGCTTGGCAGCCATTTTATCGGCATCCACAAGAGGTAATTTTACTTGCAATGCTTCTAATTGAGATTTATCTTGTAAGTCTTTTAAGGTAAAGCCTAATTCACCAATGATGCGCTCTGCCAATTCATAAGACTCTGGATGAACGGATGTATTATCCAGTGGATTTTTACCGTGTTGTAAGCGCAAGAAACCAGCACATTGTGTAAAGGCTGCAGGGCCTAAACGAGGTACTTTTAGCAATTCCTTACGGCTTTTAAACACACCATTCTCTTGACGGTATTCAACAATATTTTTAGCCACAGCACTAGAAATGCCTGCAACATGTTGCAAGATAGCTGGAGATGCAGTATTTAGCTCTACCCCAACGTGGTTTACTACAGTTTCAACTACTTGGTCTAAGGTATGTGTCAATTGTTTTTGATTTACATCATGTTGGTATTGACCTACGCCGATAGATTTAGGATCGATTTTAACAGATTCAGCCAATGGATCTTGTACACGGCGTGCAATCGATACAGCACCGCGAATGGTAACGTCTAAATCTGGTAACTCATCGATAGCCAATTTAGATGCTGAGTACACAGATGCGCCCGCTTCATTAGTAATGATATAGTGGCAATCTAATGTTTCCTCTTCAATCATAGTAGACGCAAATTGCTCTGTTTCATAGGATGCAGTACCATTGCCGATAGATAAAAGAGTAACCTTAAACTTACGAATCTTATCAGCCAATACCTTTTGAGCTTCCTTGCGAAGCTTTTCACTATTTGTTAAATAGTACGCACCATAATCGAGCACATTGCCTTGTTGATCGATAATCGCCATTTTACAGCCAGTACGGTAACCAGGGTCAAGGCCCATGATAACATGTCCGGCCAATGGTGGTTGTAACAATAGATTTTTGAGATTTACACCAAATACCTTGATAGCTTGCTCATCGGCATTTTCCGTCAATTCATTGCGGATTTCACGCTCTAAAGCTGGGAAAATAAGGCGTTTGTATGCATCGGCTACGGCGGCAGCTTTATAGTCTGCAAAGATAGACTTCGGATTTTTCTCTAACTTTTGAACCATATAAGCGACATAGGTGTCACCTGGTACAGTTAGAACTAGTTTTAAAGCACCTAATTTTTCACCGCGATTTACCGCCAAGATACGATGTGATGGCATTTGACGAACTGGCTCAGCATATTCAGCGTATTGCAAGAATTGTTGTTGTTCTTCCTCTTCACCGCTCAATTCAGCTTGAATAAAGCCTTCATTCCACATCTTCTTACGCAAGTACGCCCGGAAGTCTGCACTATCGCTGACGATTTCCGCTACGATATCAGAAGCGCCTTGTATGGCATCCTCTAGCGTAGGAACCTCTTCTGTTATATATTCTTTTGCAATTTCTAACGGATCTCCAGAGGTAACTGTATCGTTGATAATCATATCAGCCAAAGGCTCTAAACCACGTTCACGGGCAATCATAGCACGCGTACGTTTCTTTGGACGGTACGGTAAATACAAATCCTCTAATTCTTGAAGCTTTGTTGCAGCCTCTAAGGATTTCATCAACTCGTCTGTCATCTTTTCTTGCTCTGTAATAGAAGCAATGATTTCTTGGCGACGTGTTTCTAAGTTGCGCAAGTATTTAATGCGTTCTTCAATGGTGCGCAATTGCTCATCTTGCAATTCGCCCGTTACCTCTTTACGATACCGCGCAATAAACGGCACCGTATTGCCTTCGTCCAGCAATTCTACTGCAGCTTGCACCTGCTTTGGCTTAACATTTAATTCACTCCCAATAAGGGCAAACATTCTTTCACTCATTTAGCTGCCTTTCTGCGATAGGTTACAAAACGATGAGGATATTGATTCTTTTCATCCACAATGCCGTCTACAACGGATTCGATGGTGAAAGCATCCTCTGAGAATTCAGGGAAAAATGCATCCCCATCAAATTCGTGGTCCACTTCAGTGATATACATAGTATCTACGTAAGGTAGAAAAGCCTCGTATACTTGAGCGCCACCAATAACGTAGGCCGCATCAAGCGCATGTGCTGCTTCAGCAGCCGCCTCAAGGTTATGGAAAATCTTAACACCTTCCGGTGCATCAAAGCCTTTATCACGAGTAATTACCCAATGCTCACGATTTGGCAACAAGAACGGTAAGCTTTCAAAGGTCTTACGGCCCATGATGATAACATGTCCTGCTGTTTTTTCCTTAAAGAATTTCAAATCATTTGGCAAATGCCAAATCAAAGTATTATCTTTACCGATTACACGATTATGTGCTACGGCTACGATTAATGCTAACATACTTCCCTCTTTCGGTTAATACTATATGGCAACAGTCATAAGTTATGATATTTAGCAACGGCTATGAACACAAAATAATATAGCAACAGCCATACATATTATGCTATTTAACAATTGTCATGAATACAATGCTATACAGCAACAGTCATGGACAATTTACCTAAATGTTCATATCCATCTAATGTAACGTCCTCTGGTGTAAAGTCATAGAAGTCTTTTACCTCAGGATTCACGATAATTTTTGGAGCAGGCAACGCTTGATTGCGACGTGCTAATTGCTCACGCAATGCATCTACGTGATTTTCATAGATGTGGGCATTGTTGATAACATGTGTAAATTTACCTGGTTTTAAACCTGTTACTTGAGCAATCATACATTGTAATGCCGCATATTGAGCCGTGTTAAACGGAACGCCAAGCCCCATGTCGCCACTGCGTTGGATGAGCATGCAGTTCAAGTAACCATCCCCTACATCCCATAAGGTTTCATACGCACATGGTTGCAACGCCATGTCATCTAAATCTTCAATATTCCAAAGGGTTACTATCATTCGGCGGCTATCAGGATCTTCTTTAATAGTTTTGATGAGCTTGTCTAATTGCTTATACTTCGCAATTTGGTAGCCGTATGCTTTACCAATAGTACCATCCTCACGCATCCATTCATCCCACACGTGCACATTCATTTCTTGCAATTTGCGTACGTCATTGGACTGCATTTGCCAAATCCAAAGTAATTCTTTTACAGCCGTTTTGAAAGCTACAAATTTTGTAGTCAAAATCGGGAATTCCTCTTGCAAGTTAAATTGCATGATTTGTTGAGGCAATTTGTACGTTGCGATTCCTGTACGGTTTTGACCATAAATACCATGATCTAAAATATTTTCAATAATACCGAGGTATTGTGTATCTGCTAAGCTCATATATCCCCCTAAATCTATTTATAATAAGCCAAATAATACTAACGTATATCTTGCTAATCTTACTAAAAGATATAGTACTATCATACTAAAAAATATATGGTACTACCATATATACAGTAAAATTTATCATCCCTTATATTCTGCAATGGCCTGCAAAAAGGTAAGTCCATATTTTTTCAATTTTGCTTCCCCTACGCCTTTAACATTGCCAAACTCACCTAATGTTGTAGGTCGTAAATTTGCCAAATCTATGAGTACTGTATCAGGGAAGATAAGATACGGTCTAAGGCCCGCTTCTTCTGCCAAGCGCTTACGATGTTGCCGTAAATGTTCAAACAAACCACCCGATGTAGGACTAGATTTGCCTCGTGCCACAGAGGTAACAGACTTGCTAGTGCGAGAAGGCACAGACACATGTTGTCTGATTTCCTCTACCTCTTTACGACCTGCTAACACTTCCTCCGCACCAGCCGTTAAAGATAACACAGGATATTTTCCCGTCGAACTGCGCAAGTAGCCAGATGCTACAAACTGTTGAATAAGTCCTTTAATAGATTTTTCATCTACATTGCTCAGTAAGCCAAAGACAGGCAATGCATCATGGCCAGCACGCATAATCCGATCCGTTCGCTCACCACGAACGATAGCGGTAATCATGGACGCTCCATATCGCTCATCGGTGCCCATGATGGCACGGAAAATAGCTTTTGCTTCCTTCGTAACATTGACCTTATCAGCAGAACCCTTACAAGAGCTACAATTATCACAAGTAGTCCAAACGGTGCTTTCACCAAAGTAATTAAGCATATATTTACGCAAGCAATTACTACAGAAACAGTAATCAATCATGGACTGCAATTTGCGTAACTCCACATCTTGTCGCTCAGGCGTTTCAATGGACTGTTCAATTAAATACTTATGAACCTGCACATCCTGCCCACTATAAAGCAAGATACATTCAGCAGGTGCCCCATCACGGCCAGCTCGTCCTGCCTCTTGATAATAGGACTCCATATTACGCGGCATTTGATAATGTAGCACATAGCGTACATTGCTTTTATCAATACCCATACCAAAGGCATTCGTCGCCACCATAACCTGTAATTTATCGTCTGCATAGGCATTCTGCATTTCACGGCGCACCTCGTCGTTGAGTCCTCCGTGGTAATGGCCAGCTTTGATGCCCGCACGGGTTAAATTTTCATAAACCCGATCTACATCCTTGCGCGTTGCACAATAGATAATACCATTTTCATTGGCGTGCTCTCGCACATAATGGACAACGTAATCCATCCGCTTCGGTGTGCGGATGACAGAGAAGGATAAATTAGGCCGATCAAAACCCGTCACGTATACATTAGCCTTATCTAGACCTAATAATTTTTTTATATCATTTTCTACATATTTCGTCGCCGTCGCCGTGAAAGCCCCCACGATAGGTCTCTTTGGCAATGAATTGAGCCACTCTCCGATAAGTCGATAAGACGGTCTAAAATCATGGCCCCACTCAGAGATACAGTGAGCCTCATCCACGATAACTTGAGCAATCGGTAACGCTCGCAGTACATTACAGAAAAAATTAGAGCTCAACCGCTCTGGCGCAATATATAAGAGTTTAATTTTGCCACTGCGTACTTCGTACATGGTTTTATTAAACTCTGCTTGGGTAAGCGTACTATTGATAAGTGCCGCTGGTATATTCTGTACTAAAAGACCATCCACTTGGTCTTTCATAAGAGAAATGAGAGGAGAAAACACGATAGTCAAGCCCGCCTTACAGAGCGCAGGAATCTGGAAACAGATAGACTTTCCAGCCCCTGTCGGCATGATTCCAATTACATCTTCATTCCGCAACAAGGATGCAATAGGAGCCTCTTGGGCTGGTCTAAAGGAGGTATACCCAAAGTAGGTCTCCAACATGCGCAACGCTTGTTGTTTCGTCACAACTTGATGCGGTTTAGGTACTTCATCCTCAGTGCCTACTTGTTGTTCCATAGGGTCCTCCTTTCACGTTCCAGAAATGTAAATATTAATCTCGATTACTACTAACAAATATTTCGTACACCCAATACGAAATATCGTTTTTTCATTCTTTTATTTTATCATATTTCGTTCGGTATGGGACTCATTAGTATATGATTTCATAAGTAACAATCTAATGCGTATCTCTAAAGTATATGGGCTAAATTGGTATAGGAATCTTGTTGATATCACCAATTTTTTACCCTCTAAAGTACTAATATGTGGTACAATAAAAATTATTTACTATACTATAGAATATAACTAGAACCTAAGGAGGTCTTATATAGGCATGACACAAGACAACTTAATGATTATTATCGCCTTTGCCTTATACCTAGGACTCATGATGTATATCGGGGTCTACTACTATCGCAAATCAAACAGCATTGGTGATTACATCCTCGGTGGCCGACAACTAGGACCATGGATCACAGCACTTAGTGCAGAGGCATCAGATATGAGTGGTTGGATGCTCATGGGTGTGCCTGGTCTAGCGTATACTACGGGGATTTCTGGTGTATGGATTGCCGTAGGCCTCACATTAGGTACATGGGCGAACTGGAAATTCGTTTCTAGACGCTTACGTAACCATACTGAGGTAGCCAGTGATAGCTTGACATTACCGGATTATTTGAAGAATCGTTTCCACGATCAATCGCATTCAGTAGCTGTCATTTCCGCCTTATTTATCTTAATTTTCTTCTTGATTTATACATCATCAGGATTCGTGGCAGGGGGCAAATTGTTCAATACCATCTTTGGTCTTGATTACACCGTATCCCTTTTTATCACCGCTGGCATCGTCGTATTTTATACCTTCCTTGGCGGATTCCTTGCCGTATCTTGGACAGACTGTATTCAAGGCGCATTAATGTTCTTTGCCATCTTGGCAGTACCAATTACAGCAGCCATGTACATGGGTGGCCCTATTGAAACATTCCAACTCATCCAACATGAGTTTCCACAAGGACTTAGCTTGTTTGGTAATCCATCTGATTGGTTTACTTGGGCTATCGGCCTAATTTCTTCTCTTGGTTGGGGTCTTGGCTACTTTGGTCAACCTCACATCCTAGTTAGATTCATGGCTATCTCTGATGCGAAAGAACTTAAGAAATCTACGAACATCGCCATGGTATGGGTTATCTTATCCCTTATGGCAGCTATTGCTGTAGGTCTCATCGGTCATGTTTACATGCTGCCAGATAAGTTAGTAGGCACTGATGCGGAAACAATATTCCTCATCATGACAGAACGCCTCTTTACTCCATTTGTAGCTGGGCTTATCTGGTCCGCCGTATTGGCAGCCATCATGAGTACCGCTTCAGCGCAGTTGTTAGTAACAGCTTCTGCTATTTCTAACGACTTTTATGCTAATATCATCCATCCAAAAGCAAGCGATAAAGAGCTTGTATTAGTAAGCCGTATCGTAGTGCTTTTAGTGGCATTGGTTGCCATCTATATGGCTATGGATCCAGACAGCTATATCTTAACAATGGTAGCCTATGCATGGGCAGGCTTCGGCGCGGCCTTCGGCCCGGCAATCTTATTCTCCCTATTCTGGAAGCGTATGACTCGTCACGGATGCATCGCTGGTATTGTTGTAGGTGGTTTAACAGTACTCATTTGGAAGCAATTTGGGTTCCTTGGCCTATACGAAATTGTACCGGGTTTCATCTTCTCTTCTATCGCAATCTATATTGTGAGCCTCATGGGTAAATTGCCTCCACGTCCGGTTCTAAAAGACTATAGAGAAGCAGAAAAAATGCATATTCTATAAGAAAACATAAAAAAGCTAGTTGATTCACCGATCAACTAGCTTTTATTTATGAGTATTGGTGTAAACCTTCCTCAATTGCGGCTTTTACTTCTGTCACTAAAGAAGCTGGAGTGAGCACCTTTACACTTTGCATATATTGGAGCGCCCAATATTTAAAGGCGTCATGATTAACACGTACACGACATACAACATTATCAGCTGTTATATTTGTAAACTCTACATTGCCATCGAACCAATCTAAAATTTGATTTACGATGGAACGTCTAGCTTTAAAAGTAACAGTAATAGACTCACCACCGAACATATAAATATGTTCCTTTACGTATTGTGACACGTTAAAGGTGCGTTGTTGTTGGTATCCCTTTATCTCCCGCAAAGGTTTTCTACGTTCATTTAGCACCGTAATATGTGCAATTCGATCAACGCGTAATGTAGACATGTCATCATAATTTTCGTGATTTCCCACCAAGTAATAATATCCTCGATTCATTACTAGTTGGAATGGATTAAATACATACTTCCGTTCCTTATGATCTGGCCCAAGATTAATATGTAATCGCTTATCCACATCTGGTTGGCAATAGGCCAATGAAATTTTTCTACCCTTTTGTATTGCTTCTTCTATGAGATCAATATTAAGAAATAAATCTTGGCTTCTATGAAGGTACCCCGTATTACTTTCAATATCAATACCATGAGGCTTAAAATAGGAGCTACCCAATTTTGCAACACGCCCGATTAAATCTTTACGTTGAGATGCAGTAATATGGCGAGATGCCAATATACCATCAATCAATAATCGCAATTCAGAATCTTCAAAGGTATGAATCATATAGAAATCAGTACGTCGAATTGTGCCATCTGCTCCCACAGCAGACTCTTCACATTGAATACTAAAATCTCCAGATTCATATAAATCATTTAAATGACGGCCTAAGGTTTTCCGATCGACGGATACCTCGTACCGTTCGGCTAATATACTGCGAATCTCCTCTTGAGATAACGTATGATTAGCATCTGTTTCGTCTTTCAGGATTTCTAGTATGTATACTAGAACTGCCTTCTTAGATGCCATAAAAGACTCCTTTTATAAATAATACAATTAATACAATTTATAGAATCATCCACAACACATCGGATGATATTTACAAAATACCCATACACATTATACCATACTTTCATGAACGGTTCATTTTTTCCTCATTAAAATTATCGATTTACTATACTTTTTCAGCAATATAAAATAACTAAAAGTAATAAATATAAAATAAAAGTAAATTTAATTATATTAAATAAAACCCGTTAACACTTAATACGTATAAATATTATAAGTGTAACGGGTTTTTATTTTAACTATGAAATCAAAATGAATATAATACAACTTCATAGCAATACAATCAAATAACGAGCTCTATCAATTAGGAAATACTACCTGTTTTCTTACTTCTAATAAAGCCCAATTGTTCCATACGCATTGTTAATTCATTATAAAAAGCTTCAGCCATGGCATTTTGATGCTTTGTAGGTTGAGACTGATCTGCACTAAAGAGAGCATCTTTAATCTTTTTAATTACCGTGGATTTCGCTTTTGGTTTGTTCAACAACTCCATAAATAATAAATCCTCTTCAGAAATATCACCAATAGCATCATTAAACATATCTGCTCCATACATATATTCACTACCACCATTTACAATAGCTTTTACAAAGTTTGTAAAACGGGCAGGTATATAAGATAAGCCCTCCATATACTCTTCTTTTACAGGGAATGTTTTATAGAAGCGAATACCACCGCGTACCATATGCTCTACTACAGCTTTATACAAGCTACATACAGCAGGTTCTAATTCATCATCAGATGCATGATCCGCCTCATGAGCCGCTTTCAAAATAGCGAGGGCCTCGATCATATTGAACGTACCACCATCTTTGATAAGCGCTTGGAACGTATCTCTTACGAGCTCATTTTCAAACATTTCAAGTGCTTCCTCATCAAAGAGAATTTGGAAAACAAAGCTATTTACAATAGTACGTACAGGAATTGTATTCACTTCAGCCGGATTCGCAACAGCAAAGTTAATATTATTTGCAAAGCTAGCTTTACAAATAATTGACTTGCGGAATGTCGTATCTAGTATAAAATCTAAATATTGTTCTTGATCCGCTTGGCTATTAGGAGCCAGTTGCTCAAGTTTAGCTGCTATACTTTCATCATAGGTACGAACCATAGATAGTGTAAGGTCCGCATCGCATACATAAGCAAGATTATGCGCTTTCAAATGATCATTAAATTGATAGAAATAGCACGGATCATTATGCGGCTCTAGATGGTCATGACCTACATAATAGTCATCCTTTTGCATTACAGAGCGCAATGCACCAAGGAATTTACTATTTCGTTCTTTAAGATTATCATAGTTAAGAATCTGAGCACCCACAAGACTGCCTACGGTCTTACCGCGCAACACCTTTTCCTTATGGGTCAACTTATCTTGGCCACGATTAGCAAACAGCATGAGCTGACGTACTTCTTCCATGGTATGCCAACCTGGATACGTATTGTAAGACACATAGGCAATACCATTATCCACCAAATGATTAGAAATAATATTGAGCAGCTTATCCTTCATTTCATCATTGATCCAAGAGTAGAATCCATGTGCAATAATATAATCGAAAGTCCCCATAGATTCGTCAAAATTCAAAATATCTCCTTGCACCAAGGATACATTCTCTAATTTTGCATCACAAATAATTTGATTGCCCTTCTCTACTTGGTCTTGTGAAAGTTCAATGCCTACAAAGGTCGCCTCTGGGTTAAATACAGCTTGAGAAATAATATTACCGCCATAAGTAGCACCTAGTTCAAGAACACGAGCTGTCTTCGCAGGTGGAGTATTTAGCCCTATAAGAGCACCATATGCTTCTAAATAGGCCGGCGTTGTAAAAGGAAATGGATAGGATTTATAGCCTAACTCTTTATATATCGTTTGTTGCATGTCTTCCATTGCTATTTGTGAATTATCCTTAGCCATATGTACCTCTATGTTTAACTTTATGAAATATACATTGTTATTTATCATTATACCAAATTACTAGTATATTACCTACGTTTAAAGCAGTTATTACCTAAATAATATGATATTAACACATTTAGCTATATAGTATTACATACAAAAGAGGCACCCTTGAAAGGGTGCCTCATATAGTTCTCAGTCGTTAAATAACGAATTATTTTACGTCTTCAAAACCTTTTTGCAAGCGAACATAGCTTAAGCGACGTTCTTTAGCGTCTTTTTCAGTTTTAGCGAATAATTCTTCTGCAACGTCTGGAGCTGCTTTAGCCAAGGAAGCGTAACGTACTTCACCTTTAAGGAAGTCTTGGAAGCTTTCAGTTGGTTCTTTGGAATCCAAGGAGAATGGATTTTTACCTTCTTCTTTAAGTTGAGGGTTGTATCTGTAAAGATCCCAGTAACCAGCTGCAACTGCTTTACGTTGTTCTTCTTGAGCTTTACCCATACCAGCTTTGATACCATGGTTGATACATGGGCTGTAAGCGATGATCAAGGATGGACCTGGATATGCTTCAGCTTCTGTAACAGCTTTCATCAATTGGTTTTTGTCTGCACCCATAGCTACTTGTGCTACGTATACATAACCATAAGACATAGCCATCATGCCAAGGTCTTTCTTCTTAGTACGTTTACCAGAAGCTGCGAATTGAGCAACTGCTGCTACGTTAGTGGATTTAGATGCTTGACCACCAGTGTTGGAGTATACTTCAGTATCGAATACGAAGATGTTTACGTCTTCGCCAGAAGCTAATACATGGTCAACACCGCCGAAGCCGATGTCGTATGCCCAGCCGTCACCACCGAAGATCCAGTGAGAACGTTTGATCAAGAATTGTTTTTTCTCAAGAATTTCTTTCAATTCAGGAGTTGTAGCGCCTTCAGCTTCGATAGCTGCTACTAAACGTTCGGAACGTTGACGAGTAGCTGCACCAAGGTTAGCAAATTCAATCCATTGTTCTAAAGCGTCTTTCAATTCGCCAGTAGCAGTTTCAACTGCTTTAGCAGCCAATTCTACTAATTGTTGGCGGATTTTCTTAACGCCGATGTACATACCATAACCATACTCAGCATTATCTTCGAACAAGGAGTTTGCCCAAGAAGGACCATGACCTTGTTGGTTAGTTGTGTATGGAGATGCAGGCATGGAAGCACCCCAGATGGAGGAACAACCAGTTGCATTGGCAATCATCATACGGTCACCGAACAATTGAGTTAACAATTTAGCATAAGGAGTTTCACCACAACCTGCGCAAGCACCGGAGAATTCGAACAATGGTTGTTCAAATTGGGAACCTTTAACAGTTTCCTTCTTCATAGGATTTTCTTTTACAGGAAGGTTAACACCATAGTTCCAAGCTTCAGCTTGTTCGATTTCAGTATCGATGGATGTCATCACGATAGCTTTGCCTTTAGGAGCTGGACAGATATCAACACAGTTACCGCAACCCAAGCAATCTAATGGGGATACAGCGATACGGAATTGAAGATCTTTAGCACCCAATGCAGGGATTGTATCGAAATGGTCTGGAGCTGCAGCCACTTCTGCTTCAGTTGCCAAAATTGGACGAATTGTAGCATGTGGACATACGAAGGAACATTGGTTACATTGAATACAGTTTTCAGGCAACCATTTTGGAACGAACAATGCAGGACCGCGTTTTTCGAATTTAGCAGTACCAGCAGGTAATGTACCATCTTCATAGCCAGAGAATTTGGATACAGGAAGATCATAACCAGCTTGTGCATTGATTGGTTGTGCAATATTTTGAACGAAGGATGGGCAAGATTCGCAACCAGGTTTAACTGCATGATTGCCATCATCTACTGCGTCTTTCCAGCTAGCAGGAACATCTACTTTTACCAAAGCGCCAACGCCTTGATCGATAGCAGCATTGTTCATGTCAACGATATTTTGACCTTTTTTACCGTAAGAAGTTACTACAGATTCTTTAAGGTATTTAACAGCATCATCTACAGGGATGATTTCAGTCAATTTGAAGAACGCAGCTTGCGTTACCATGTTGATACGACCGCCCAAACCGATTTCGGAAGCGATTTTCGCAGCATTGATGATGTAGAAGTTCAATTCTTTTTCTGCGATTTGACGACGTAATTTAGCAGGTAAATGTTCATCCAATTCTTCAGGAGACCAAGTACAGTTCAATAAGAATGTACCGCCTTTTTTGATGCCGCGAATCAAGTCGTATTCATGTACATAAGATTGACGGTGACATGCTACGAATTGAGGTTCAGTAATCAAGTAAGGCAAGTTGATTGGGTTTTTACCAAAACGAAGGTGAGACATTGTTACGCCACCAGATTTTTTGGAGTCGTAGTCAAAGTATGCTTGAGCATACATATCAGTGTGGTCACCAATGATTTTGATAGCGGATTTATTCGCACCAACTGTACCGTCAGAACCAAAGCCCCAGAATTTACATTCAGTCAAACCAGGAGTTTCAACTTCTACGCCTTCAGCACGATCTAAGGACAAGAATGTAACATCATCATTGATACCCAATGTGAAGAATTTCTTACCATTTTCAGCAGCTAAATTATCGAATACAGCAACGATGTCTGCAGGGATAACGTCTTTGGAGCTCAAACCATAACGACCAGCGATAACTTTTACATTACGGCCACCGTCAACTACAGCTGCTTGTACGTCTAAGAACAATGGTTCAGCCAAAGCACCTGGTTCTTTAGTACGGTCAAGAACTGCAATGCGTTCTACAGTTTTAGGAAGAGCTTTCAACAAACGATCTGTTGCGAATGGGCGGAACAAATGAACGTTGATAAAACCAACTTTGCGACCCAATTTGTTGAGGTAATCCACAGTGGATTCTACAACTTGAGCGGAAGAACCCATAGTTACAACAACGTCAGTAGCATCAGGAGCACCATGGTAGTTGAACAATTGGTAGTTAGTACCTGCCAATTTGTTAACTTCGTTCATGTAGTGTTCTACAACGTCAGGAACGTTCAAGTAGAATTTGTTGGATGCTTCACGATGTTGGAAGTAAACGTCAGGGTTTTCTGCAGTACCACGAGTTACAGGAGCATCTGGATTTAAAGCATTTTTACGGAAAGCTTTAACAGCATCCATGTCAACCAATGGTTTTAAATCTTCATAGTCCCAGATTTGAATTTTTTGAATTTCGTGGGATGTACGGAAACCGTCAAAGAAGTTGATGAAAGGTACGCGAGTTTTAATAGCTGTCAAGTGAGCTACAGCGGACAAGTCCATTACTTCTTGTACAGAGGATTCAGCTAACATAGCACAGCCAGCTGCACGAGCAGCCATTACGTCTTGGTGGTCACCAAAGATAGCCAAAGCATGTGCAGCCAATGCACGAGCAGCTACTTGGAATACACCTGGAAGTAATTCACCTGCTACTTTATATAAGTTAGGAAGCATCAATAACAAACCTTGGGAAGATGTGAAAGTTGTTGTTAATGCACCAGCTTGTAAAGAACCGTGGGTTGCAGCAGCAGCACCTGCTTCAGATTGCATTTCTACAACTTGAACAGTGTTGCCGAAGATGTTTTTTCGACCAGATGCAGCCCATTCATCAATGTGTTCTGGCATTGGAGAAGATGGAGTGATTGGATAAATCGCAGCAACTTCTGTAAAACCATAAGAAACGTGAGCAGCTGCTTGGTTGCCGTCCATAGTTTTAAATTTACGACTCATGTGATTATTGCCTCCTTAAGCATTTAGCAAAAATAGAACACTTGCTTAATCTATCATTATGTTTAGGAATAACAACCATTACAAACTTGCGCACATGAAAAAATAATGCAATAATATATATGTTATATATAATATGGCATTATGTGTGAGCATACTTTTTTGTGATGGGCACAACCATAATTCCTAATATCATAACTTGATATAGCCCTATATGCTAATTATAACGTGCTGGGCCCTATCAACGCAACACATACAGTGACTGTCGCTTTGCCAATATTGCTATCCATGCTTTACATAAAGTAATAGCTAATTGCATTACAGTAATAACTATTCTCATTTAGTTAGGTCACGTCCTATAACCAAGTTTTATTTTTAGGGGGTTAATTATGGATTTTCATCATTTGAAATACTTCGTTGAAGTAGCTGATCAAAAAAGCTTTAGTAAGGCTGCAAGGAATTTACACATCTCCCAATCTGCAATCAGCCGTACAATTAAAGCTTTAGAAGACGAACTTGGTGTTGTTCTCTTCATGCGTAATGCTAAATCTGTAGAACTTACTGATGGGGGTACCATCTTCTTAACCCACGCTAAACGCGTTGTGTTTATGTTTGAACATCTAAAAACTGATTTTGAAAACGAGTTTCGTTTGGAGCAAGGTTCCATCAGAATTGGTATTCCACCAATTACTGATGCTCCCATTTTTGCCCAGTTATTAGGTGAATTTAAAAAAGTATATCCACAAATCGAATTGGAACTCTACGAACAAGGTTCTAAAAAGGTTGAGATCAGCGTTCAGGAAGGTTTAATTGATATTGGCATCATCTGTACTAAACCAAACCCTAAAGAATTTGAATCTTTCTACCTTACGAGTGACCCACTGTCCGTTATCATTCCAAAATCTAGCCCTTTAGCAAAAGAAAAAGAAATTCGCCTAGAAATGCTAGCTGATGAATCCTTTGTATTGCATAAAGACGATTTCAACTTACATGATGAAATCATCAAAGCTTGTAAACACACCGGCTTCCAACCGCATATCGTGTTTGAAACGAGCCAACGTGATCTCATGTTACAAACGGTTAGTGCAAACCTTGCTATCGCATTATTACCATCTCGTCTCTGCCCTGAGGTAGGTGAAAATACGGAGGTTGGTTCTAAGGTTGTCGTAAGACCTCTCGTACCTGAAATTATTCATACCCTTTATGTAATTTGGAAAAAAGGTCATTACCTCTCCCACGCTTCTCGCTTGTGGTTAGACTTTGTAAACTCCAAATTACCATTACCTGGATTACAACTCGAGGATCGTCAATAATGAACAAACCATCTGGGCTCGCATCTAAATTGCGAGCCCTTTTGAAAGCTAAAGAAGCTCCCATGTGGGGCGTTATCATTGTGCTGGTTATCGTTATCATATTCCAGCAAATACAAATCTCTGAATTACAATGGCGTGTCGATGAAGACCACGATGGCTCTACCATCGACAGTGTAGCAGGTCGTCTTTACATTCTTGAAGGGATGGCTAATAAGCATAGTGATCAACTAGACGAAATCCTAAAAGATATTCGTCAACTACAAAATGACGGTGCCAAGTACGACTGGGAACTAAAACAACTGCAATGGTTGCATCCAGAGCTCAAAGTACAACCACCAGAGGCAAACCCACGCCCATTCAAATCCACAGATCTAAACCTCGATATGAATCCTGGGAAAGTGCCTGATGTAACAAAACAAAATCAATAAAGAAATCAGGAATAAATAAAAGCACCTTACATACCTACAAAAGTCATCACAAATGACTCTTCTTATAGGATATAAGGTGCTTTTTTCATTATTTTATTATAGATTTAATTGCTAACTTTCCCATAATACGTCTCCGCAATGACAAGTTGCTTCTACTTGCGATACCCTTCTAATTTATATGCATATTCACTTAAAAGCTCCTTTGAATAAATTTTTTCATTTTTTGAATCTCTAACCTCTTTCCAAATAATAGATGCTACTTTTAATTTATTCGAATAATTGCAACTACATTCATCTGCACAAAAATCCTTATAAAATTGATTCCATTGACAAACCGAATTATCATACTTTGCATAATCTGATTCACCATAATATACTTTCAGCAAATCTCCAATTGTAAAGCTTGTATTTTTTTCACTTTTTACTTTTCTCCAGGCAGTAGCCATATCAGCATTAAATTTAAATCGTGAAACACCTATTAAATCAGAGAAATATTCTCTAAACTTCGTATTAAAGGAAAAATTACATTCAAGTAATGGTGTATCTAAAGTAATAGTTTCCACTTGCCTTCTTCTATTTTTTATTGATGATTTTTTAATTAAATCGCCTTTAAAGTACTGCTCAATAATATGATTGAGTTCTTGTTTTGTTCCCCTATATTCTAATCCTAATGATTTACATATTTGTGAAAGTTCATCACGATACCAATAATATTTTTTAAATTCATCAAATGATGTAATTTTATCAAACTTAGGTCTACACTCTTTCAATATTCTGTCTCCTCAAATTTAAATAATACTATTTTGTAAATTGTAACATAAAATTGAATAGTATCCAAAATCACACCATTGAAGCATTCGTTAAATATTTTTCTATTAAGTTGTCTATAATCTAGTTATCTATAATATAGCTCTACTTAATCCTCTTTATGCTCCATAGATTTTGGAAGTGTCAAAATTAATAGACCAGCAAGGAACATACAAGCCCCCATTACATAGTAACCATAAGCAAAGCTACCAGTGTGACCATTGATGAATCCAAGCATATAAGGACCTACCCAGCCCCCCATATTACCTGAAGAGTTAATGAGTCCCATCGCCCCCGCTGCAGCAGCGCCAGATAAGAAGGTTGTTGGCATGGTCCACCATACACCCATACCACCGTAAACACCTACTGCAGTTAAGCATATAAAGAATAAGCTAACTTCTGGAGATGGACTGTGTGGTGTTGCTAAGAAACCAATAGTACCAATGAACAATGTAGTAGCAACGTGCCAACGTTTTTCATTGCGCTTTTCAGAAGAGTAACCACAGTATATTTGTACAAGTAAGGCTGCTGTCATTGGAATAGCAATAGACCACGCTACCACGCTTGGTGGCCATCCAGATAAGCTTTTAAGAACTTGAGGCATCCAAAAACTAAAGCCCCAGAAACCAATAACCCACAAGAAATAGATTAACGCTAAACGCAATACTTTTGGGTCTTTTAACGCTTGCCAAATAGTATATTTCTTTGCGGCTTGCTTTTGTTGTTCTTCTTTTTCAAGCTCGGCTTTAATATATACCTTTTCTACATCAGTTACCCAAGATGCATGTTCAGGACGCTCTTTCATCCAGAATGCGAAAATGAACGCAAAGATCACAGCAGGAATAGCTTCAACGATAAAGAGTGTACGCCAACCATGTAGACCAAAGAACGTTGTATCCAATAAAATACCTGCCAATGGCCCACCAATGATGTTAGAGAACAATAAAGATGTCAACATCAAGGAGATTGCCTTCGCTCGCTCCTTTGGCAAGAACCAATTTGGAATGAGTAATGAATAAATTACAGGATATAAAGAAGCCTCACATAGACCAAGTAAAAATCGATAAACATAAAATTCCAACTCAGTGGTCATCGTCGTCATAAGAATACATACGAGCCCCCAACTAAACATGATACGCGCCACCCAATGCATAGCATTACAACGAGCTGCAATTAAAGATGCAGGCACTTCAAACAAAACATAACCAATAAAGAAAATGCCTGCCCCCATACCAAATACTTCTGGCGTCAACCATGGTAAATTCTCCTTCATAGTCAAGCCTGCATAAGCAATGTTAACGCGATCCAGGAAGGCAATAATAGAAACAATAAACAATGGTAAGACTACGTGAAGCATACGACGTTTCGTAAAATCTCTGAAATTGATATCCCCACTTTGAGGCTCTAGTGTAGATGAGTTCATATAATTCCTTTCTACTTATTAAAATATTACATACTTTACCATCTTAAAAGAACAAACGTCCTCTGTCAATGGAATTTTATAGAGTATAGAAATAACAAATAGGAATAGTAAAACCAAAATAATGACATATAAAATAGAAAAGGTATATTCGCTAGAAATGACTGTATAAAATAAAAAAGCACTTTATAGTATGAATATATCTCTATCACAAGAGAAGAAAATACTATAAAGTGCTTTCATATTAATTAGTCTTAACAGGATCATAATCAGCAGGCACTGGAGCAACGATACTCACAAAGACAATATCTTCCGTTCCAGTATTTTTTGCACCATGACATTCACCCTTTTTAGATACTATAACTTGCCCCTTTGTAAAAGGCACCTCTGTATTAGGCGTTGGATAAAATACACCCTTGCCTTGCAATATAACCCATATATCATCAGAGTGATGATGATAATGTTTTGGTAAGATTTGACCAGGTTTAATAACCCATACTGAACCACCTGTGGAATCAGTTTGATAAAATGGCGTCTTAACAGCGTTCTCCAAACTTTCAACTTTCACAAGTTCCATATCAAAAACACGTTGATCACTCATAATGCTCACACCTTTCATTGATTAACAACTACCGAGTTCCAGATGCGTATTCACCCATATTAATGTCTAGAACCTCTCGAACGGGCTGGATTAAAGAATCCTCGTATTGAACCTTCCATTGGATGTCTGGACTCATATCTCCATTTTCTAAGCCGGCAATCGTTTCCCCATCACCGATAGGATTGTCGTGCTCAAAAATATAATACAACACACTATATGCATGATTCACTACCTCATCAGGATTCATACCGTGAAAGTGATACTGAACATCAGGCAAAAATAAGGTACTCATACCTAGAGAATCAACTATCATGTCTTCGGTACCTTGAATGCTAAAATAGCGCACATTTACAGCATAATAAATAAACCGAGTTACTGCTTTATCTGAATGATTTTCTATCGATTCACGACTTAAAAACTTATGAGACGGTCCAAATACAACGGCTTTACAAGACGGATATAATTCTAGCAATGCATCTACATATTTTACAAGCATATCTGCACGTTCTTTGGCCTCTAAACCAGAGGCTAACATATCCGTAGCAAACACCCTGTATTGGCACTCTGCTAACAACTCATCCACATTAGGACAATCCCACACCTGACTACGTTCAAAATCATCTAATACAGGCTTATCAATTTTTTCGCAATCAGTCACCATTAATGTCGGTGAAATATCTGCATCAGTATCCTCGTAATGGACCTTATAATTCTGAGGGGCGAAACTAGCAGACTCACGGCGGTGATCAAAACAATCAACAGGACCTAGATGCTTCGTGAATATCTCTATCATTGTATCCCGGTCAGGCATATCACACTGCTTCGGCATTAATAACTCAACGAAAAAGATACCACCTGGTCGGACTGAAGTATCTGTTAAATCTTGTTTAAAAACTTGGCTCATATGCTCTCTCCTATAGTTAAAGCGTAAGATAAAATGCATCCTTTACCTTATAGTATATCAGATGTTTATAAGTACTACAATTACGTAACCACCGTTTTATAAATAATATAAAGTCTATATTTTGACTACAGGTTAGAGTAATTTCTATATACTGTGACATCACGTTTATATGATTTAAACATAGGGATTCATATTCAGGTTCAAGCTGTTTACTATTCTCTAATGTTTGTAGAAATTTTGCATATAAATAATCAATACTTTCATAACGATTACCGACCTTACAACTCCCCATATCAAATAAATTCCGATAAGAGATATCCCCAGGCAATACTAACATCCATTCTGAGGCATACTCTGATACACCGAACACCGTGTTTTCTGGATTAGGCCCATCTAAATCATCCTGTAACCAAGCTGATATTATTTGGTACATATTTAGCATTTCATATTCATCTATTTCACCATAAAACACACCTAACCCATCTAGATCAATCTCTAAATTGGAAATACAACGATACATAAAAACTACCTCCCAAAGATCTCCAATCTTCTTATAGTAAAAGTATAACTATAATCATGTACCATATTTGCCACATTAGACTTTATTTCTATCTTTAAATTTAATAATAAAACAACGCATAAATTCAAAAAGACCCGCTCCATGGTCCTCGGACTCATATAGCGGGTCTTTGTATTAACTTACTAGCATGGGATCGTGAGTTGACAGCGGAATCCAAACGGACTCTACCGGACTCCAAGCCCTAGTCAATTATAGAGGTTTACGAACCACGTCAAGGATAGAACCATCGCGGTATTCTACGATTGCCACGATGTCTTCGTCTTTGTCAGACACAGGAATGTCTACTGGTTTACCTACTAAGTCAAATGCTAATTGTTGTAATTCTTCAATTGTGTAGATAGGCAAGTTGCTATCTTTGAAGCGTTCAATCAAATCAGTACGAGCTGGGTTGATGGCGATACCGTATTCAGTAACGAGAACGTCAACGGAGGAGCCTGGTGTAATTACAGTTGCAACTTTGTCACGGATCATTGGCAACCGGCCACGGATCAATGGACAAGTAATAACTGTACATTTAGCACCTGCTGCTGTATCGGAGTGACCGCCAGAAGCGCCCATCAATACACCGTTAGAGTCAGTCATTACGTTTACGTTGAAATCAAGGTCGATTTCAGTAGCACCAAGGAATACTACGTCTAGGTAGTTTGTAGTGCAGTCAGTCCATGGGTTAGCGTACATGGAAGCGGACATCTCGATGTGTGCAGGGTTTTTATCCAAAGATGCAGCTGCAGTAGTATCGAATGTTTGAGTATCGTAAATAGCACGAATCAAGCCTTCTTCAAGCATACCAGTCAAGATACCAGTAGCGCCACCAATAGCGAAACCACCTACTTCACCGCGTTTACGAAGTTTTTCAGCGATGAATTTCGCTACAGTCAATGGAGCACCACCAGCGCCCAATTGGAATACGAAACCGTCTTTGATAATGCCAGCTTGGTCAAGGAATTCACCAGCTAGTTCAGCAATTTTAATTTGGATAGGGTTTTTAGTGAAACCTACCGCACCAGAAGCGATACCTTCTGGATCACCAATGCTTTCAACCTCAACAACATAATCTACATCAGTTTGAGGAATTGCATAGTTGTGTACATAATCAACCAAGTTATCAGTGATGATAACAGTTGTGTCTGCATAGTGGGAGTCAACTTTAGCATAGCCAAGTGCACCACATGCGGATTTACCCATACGACCAGTAGCATTACCGCGTGGATCAGCTGTAGGAGCACCCATAAAAGCTACGTCGATATGAACTTCGCCAGATTCGATAGCACGAGCACGACCACCATGAGAACGAATCACTACAGGGCGTTTCAATACGCCTGGGTTTTGTGTCAAGAATTTACCAAGACGATCGCGCAAGCCAGATGTTTCAATAGCTGTTACAGTGCCGTCTTGAATCATTTCTACCAAGAATTCATGGCATGGGGACAAGGAGGAAGACGCGATAGTAATATCTTTGATACCTTTTGCTTGTACGCGTTCCATAACCATTTTCATTACATAGTCGCCATTGCGCAAGTGATGATGGAAGGACAAAGTCATGCCATCTTTTACGCCAGCTTTTTCGATTGCTTCATCGATGGAAGCAAGTACTTTATTAGTGCCAACATGGCTCATGTGTACAGGTTTACCTGCACGATGAACTTTAGGTTCAATGGCGAATTCACCTTGATATACTTCGCGACCTTCTAGTGCTGGGATATTTGTTGGGATATCGCGACCTACTTTATTTAACATCGTATTCTGCTCCTTCCTCTAATTCAACTTTAATGCCTGCTGCACGTGCTTTATCAACTACGCGTTGTGCACGAACTACGATAGGACCATCGATCATTTTACCATCTACGGAGATTACGCCTTTATTGTTGCGCAATGCATCTGCATAGCTGTTCAATACCTTAACGGAATGAGCGATTTCTTTTTCGTCAGGAGTGAATACTTCGTGGATAATTTTGATTTGGCTTGGGTGGATACAAGATTTGCCATCATAGCCCAAAGCTTTAATGAATTCAACTTCTTCGCGGAAGCCTTGTGGGTCTTTCACGTCGGAGAATACAGTATCGATTACGCGGATACCTGCTTCACGCGCCGCATGAAGGATTGTTTGACGAGCGAACAACAATTCAACAGCTGGTTTATGTTTACCTGTGCGAAGGTCTGCACGATAGTCTTCAGCGCCAAGAGCGATAGCAACTACGCGAGGACCATGGCAGATTTCACGAACATTATATAAGCCGCGGACGGATTCAATAGCCACGATAATGTTGATTGTACCTTCCGGCCAACCGTTAGCTTTTTCCAATTCTTCAATCTTCTTCGCTACGATTTCAACTTCAGAAACATCTTCAGTTTTAGGTAAACGAATCATATCAGGTTTAGCTGGAACGATAACATCAAGATCGTCATAGCCATAAGGAGTTTGTGTAGGATGGTTGATACGAACAACTGTTTCTGCACGGAATTTACGGGATTTCAATGCTTCTGCAGTTAAAAGACGAGCTGTGTCTTTTTCTGTAATTGGCACGGAATCTTCGATATCGATCATGATGGAGTCAGCACCGTGAATATCTGCACTGTTAATCATTTTAGGTGTATTACCCGGTACGAACATCATGGAACGAGACAAGCGTTTTTTAGCAGCCTCTGTTAATGGGTTAGTTTTAACTTCTGGGAATGTTTTATCGTTAGCCATTATGCTTTGCTCCCCCTTTCCAATGCACCTAATACGCGAGCTTTAATTGTGTAATCCCAAGCATTTTTATCTTGTACGATTACTTTTACGCCATCATAACCAGCTTCTTTCACTGTGTTCAAGATAACGGATTTAATTTGGTCGCCGTATTGGCGGATAACTTTGGATGTTAATTCAATTTCGATACCGCTAGCAATCGGTTCAACCGTTACTAATGCATCATTTTTTTCGTCGAAGCCAGCTTGCGCAGCTTTTACTAATTGTGCCATGTTGCATCCTTTCGTTGTGAAACATATATAAAGTTCAAGTCTGTACAGGCTCGTCGCGAGAGCCCAGTACAGACATTGAATACTAACAATTAAATTCTAACACTCCATAGTGAAAGCTTCATATTACATGAAACCAGTGATTTTCCACCAAGGGATACCGATTACGTAGTTCAATACTAAACATACTAAAGCGGAAATCAAACCAACTGTCCACCAATCTTTTACGTTGTTGTAACCAGCGGAGAAGATGATTGGACCAGGAGCAGCACCGTAGTGAGTTACGGAACCACCATAGGAGTTTGTGCCGATCAAGATGAAAGCAAGTAATGTAGGATCCACGCCTGCGTTAACACCTAAAATCAAGAATACTGGAAGCATCGCGGAGATGTATGCAGTACCAGATGCGAAGAAGTAACGAACTGCAACGGAAACAATGGAGATAAGGATAAGCATCATGAATGGATCTAAACCGAAGTTCATGTGAGTTTCTAAGTATTTAGCCAACCATTCGAAGAATTTACCTTTAGTCAATGCAGAGGATAAGCCCAAGATACCACCAAACCAAATCAATGTGTTCCAAGCAGCTTTAGTTTTGAGCAAATCATCCCAAGTAATAATACCAAATACGAATGTAGCAAGCATTGCTACGATAGCAACTGCTGTTGCATTAAGAGTAACATCAAAAGTAGGAAGAATCCAGCCTACGATTGCAAGAAGTGCGATAGCGATAAGACCTTTTTCGGACGCTTTCATAGGTCCTAATTCCGCCAAACCGTCAGCAGCAATTTTCTTGTTGTCGATGTCTTTTACACTTGGACGTTCATACATGTAGCCAATAAGTGGGATAAGCATTAACATGATGAAACCAGGTACGAACATAGCTAATGCCCATTGAGCCCAGTTTAAAGTTACACCAGTCAATTTAGTAATGAAGTCTAAAGCCAATAAGTTTGGCGCCATTGCTGTCGCAAAGAAGAAGGATGTTACTTTAGTTGCAAAGTAACCATTCTGTAAGAGGTAAGCACCTGCTTTTTTAGCAGTCTCACCTGGGTAAGAACCAACTGCTTCAGCGATGGACAAGTTGATTGGATATACGATACCTGCCGCACGAGCTGTGTTGGATGGTGTTGCAGGAGATAAGATCATATCAAGGAATGCAGTTACATAACCAAGACGAAGTGTTGTACTACCAAAAGCGCGAACCAAGTAGTACGCAATGCGGTGACCAAGGCCAGTTTTACCGAATGCAACGGATAAAGCGAAGGCTGCGAAGATCAACCACAATGCTGTATTACTGTAACCAACCAATACGTCTTTTGTATTGTTCAATAAAACAGAAGATGTAGCAACACCTAATAATACTGTAATAGGAACTGGGAATGGTTTTAATACCAAGCCCACGATAGTAGCTAAATAAATACCAAGTAATTTCCATACTTCTGGTTTGAGGCCTTCAGGTGTGCCACCGAACCACATAAATGCGACGATGGCAACCATAAGGCCAATGCGCCATAATTTGTCTTTCATGTGTGTCTTTCCCTTTCTTAACTAACTTAGGCATACATAAAATCATCTAGTCTTTAACAACATAACCGCTCGCGACGTCGATTACATTGATTAAGTCTACCCTCATTATAAATGTTTAAAAGTAATATGAAAAATAGATTACCTTTATAGGGGTTATAAAAACTTTTATATCTACTAATCATACTTTTTATGCATTTTAAGCATAGAATTATAGTCCCAAATGAAAAAAATGCATGTATACCTCCTCAAAAGGATATACATGCACTTACATGGTACTATATTAATCTTAATCTATATTATGAGTTATTATATCGAAAAAGTCCAATACTAAAACAGCATGGATGAACAGTTAGAAAATCTCATAGATATACTCTATTATAATGCATCCTATGCTTTATATTCTCTAAATATACTGTCATCCACTACGGTATGTTCTTTGTAGTAATTACGAACATATTCGATAAATGTTTTTACTACAACCAGATTTTCCGCATCTTTTGTGTACACCATATTCGTATCACGGGTGATGTATTCACCATCTTTGCTACGCAATGGACTCACATAGATATCTTTATCCTTACAGGATCCAAGTCCCATATAGGTCAAGATAGACCAACCAAGGCCAGCACGAACAAAATGGCGACAAGTACTCATAGAGTTTACATCCATCGCCACACTTGGAGGCTCATCAAAATGTTCTGCACACCAAGTTTCGATAATATTTGCCACCGATGCATCTGTTTGATATTTAATGAATGGTACTTTTACCAAGGATTCAGGTGGCACTAATTCTTTATATACTAAACAATATGGTTCTGCTAGTAACAATTCAGACTTGCCAGACACATCATAACCACCACGAGCAAAGGCGACCATACAGTCACCGGTATTAAACATCTTTACCACTTGATGGCTGAAAGCAGTCTTCACTTGAATGTGAACATCTGGATATTGTTCTCGGAAAGATCTCAATAAGGCTGGTAATTCATAGTCTGCAAAGTTAATAGATGACGCGATTTTCAATGTCCCTTGAATCTTGCCAGAAGCGGAATTCATAGCATTCTCCAAGGCCTCTTGTTCTTGCATCATTCGCTTGCAGTAATCATAGAAAATTTCGCCTTGTGCCGTGAGGGCAATCCCTTCAGCAGTCCGCAACAACAGAGAATGGCTCAAGGCTTTTTCCATATGGCGCAACCGATAGCTCAACGCTGGTTGCGATAAAAATAATTTTTCAGCAGCCCTTGTAATATTGCCTTCATCCACAACAGTAACAAAGGTTTGCCATTCTCTATCGTCCATATAAACTCCTTTGTTATCGCTTATTACCAAAGATGCGTAATAAGGATAAGAATAAGTTAATGAAATCTAAATAAAGGCTCAAAGCACCAGTGATTTCAATGCGGTCTAAAATTGTTTCATCCTCCATGAGCGCCACTTGTGTCACATTATTTTTAATGCGGTTCACATCGATAGCTGTAAAGATAGAGAATACTACAACACCTACATAACCTAGAACTAAACTAACAGTATCACTAAAGCCACTGAGTACAGTCCAGTTAAAGAAGCGGGCCCCCATCATCACCAAGGATACGATGATCATGCCGAACAATGCCGCCATCACATATGGTGTAAGGGATGATAAATTACGTTTAGTTATAGCCCCTACCACGGCAAAGCCAACGAAGAAAGCAAGCGTACCTATTAACGCCGGAATAACAACATCAAACACATTGTATCGCAACGATACCAAAGTCAATGTGAGACCATTCAAAGCACTATAGAGGAAGAACATACCTCGTAACGTCATTACATTAGCAGAATATGCACGAGCACTAAAAAGGAATACCACACCTAGCTCTACTAATAAGATAATATTAAAATTTTGGTACGCAAAGCGTAACCAATTTGGATTCACTAATGCAGCAAAGCCAACACCAATAGTTGTAAGTAAGCCTACAACCATCCACAAGAAAGAGCCTTTTAATCGTTGGGATACGATACTTTCAACCTGTGCAACCTCAGCTGCAGTAGGTCCTGTTACATTATATGGATTCATACTATCCCTCCTTATTTAATTATCACTCATAGAGATTATCGAGCATTTGCAATGCCCGCAAACACCTTACCACGTTCGCCATCGATAGTCACTTCTTGACCTTCGAGGAGCACTTCGTGGGCATTTTTAGCGCCTAAGATAACAGGAATACCATACGTAATGCCCGCGATAGCACTGTCCGATGTATAACCATCTTCCACTGCGATGATACCGCCAGCACGTTTAGCAATGGCCATCAATTCAGGCTCCATTGTACCTACCACTAGGATATCGCCATCTTTGAAGCTTTCATAATTGCCCTTATGATTAGCCGCAATGTACACATTACCTGTAACGGATTTGCGTAAAATACCATTACCAGACAGGAGCACTCGACCTGCAATATGAACGCGAATCATATTGGTCGTACCTGTTGCACCAGATGGTACCCCAGCGGTAACAACTACGAGGTCACCAGACTCGATGGCGCCAGTGCCAAGAGCACCGGTAATAGCTTGTTTAACCATTTCATCGGAGTTGATGATTTCATGTCCCTTGATAGCCTCTACACCCCAGCATAATTGCATGCGACGGATAGTTTCCTCATGAGGTGTAACAGCGATAATTTTACAATCTGGACGATGACGAGCCACACTAAGTGCGGTGTGACCAGATTCAGTACATGTCAAAATAGCTGTGGCCCCGAGGTTTTGAGCTACGCGCACGCTAGCCAAACATACGGCGCTTGTGGTAGTCATTTCTTCATCCTCACGAGCGCGGCTATAGCTATCATAAATTGCAGCCTTCTCCGTTACCTCTGCAATGCGAGTCATGGTTGCAACAGCTTCTACAGGATAGGAACCATTGGCTGTTTCGCCAGACAACATAATCGCATCAGTACCATCCAAAATGGCGTTGGCTACGTCACTTGCTTCCGCACGTGTAGGACGTGGGTTTTGAATCATAGACTCGAGCATTTGTGTCGCCGTAATAACGGGTTTCCCCAAGTCATTACATTTTTCAATCATCATCTTTTGAAGTACTGGCACCTCTTCTGCAGGAATTTCTACACCGAGATCGCCACGAGCAACCATGAGTCCATCCGCAACTTCCAAGATTTCATCGATATTTTTAACGCCTTCTGCATTTTCAATTTTCGCGATAATCTTTATGTCTTTTTTCTCAGACTCAAGAATGCGACGAATAGCCACAATGTCTTTGCCGCGTTGCATGAAGGATGCGGCCACAAAGTCTACCCCTTGTTGACAACCAAAGCGCAAGTCTGCTTCATCCTGTTCAGATACGGGTGGCAAGCTTAGTGCTATACCTGGTACGGCTACACGCTTGCGGTTACCGATTTCCCCGCTGTTTTGAACAGTTGTAACGATATTATTACCTTCGATAGCATCGATAACAAGTGTTACAAGCCCATCAGCCAAGAGGACTTTATCCCCTACGGACACATCGCCTGTAAGACCTTTGTAGTTCACGGAGCTAAGCTCTTTTGTACCTTCCACATCATCTGTAGTCAACGTAAATTGTTGACCGGCTTCGAGAAATACCTTGCCCTCTTTAAATAGACCAAGACGTACCTCTGGACCTTTTGTATCGAGCATTAATGCGATTGGTTTATTCACAATCATCGCCGCATCGCGCACCATTTGCATGCGTTCTGCTTGCTCTTCATGGGATCCGTGGGAGAAGTTAAAACGAGCTACGTTCATGCCCGCCCGCATCATATCTTCTAAGATACCAAATTTATCCGTTCCCGGACCTACAGTACATACGATCTTTGTACGTTTCATCTTTCCTCCTATGAAAGCACCTCCAAGATTGGATCTTTCATTTCTTATTATATCAATGTTGGTGAAAGCTATCTATACCTCACGCAACATATGTTTCTCTACACCATTTATATACTTATGTATCAAGTATATGCTTATTACATGTTACACCTATATATGCTCATTATATGTCGCACATACTTGTGTTAACATTATATGTTTACTGTACCTCTACGGAGCCCTCGCCTAGAATAGATTCAATAGCCCTGATAGATTCATCACTAGGGTCAAAGCACATATTTGGTGGTAAATTAATGCGTTTTCGTTGACGGTGTAAATATAACGACGTTGGCACAGAGCCAGCGGTGCTAGTCAATACGCGTTTTAAGGCTTCGCTATTTTCTGGTGTATCATATTGGCTATAAATGTGGATTGCCACCTGTTTTGCCTGCCCATAGTTTACCTTTAATGGCGTAATACGGTCTGCAATGATTTGCACACCCTTTTCATCCGCATCAACCCGGCCTTTTACCTTAACAATCATATCGACCGCAAGGAATTGCTGACTTTGACTAAAGACCTTAGGGAATGCCACTACATTAGCCGCACCAGAATAATCTTCGATGCGAAGAATGGACATAACCTCATTGCGCTTTGTCATGCGATCCGATTTATTTTCGATGAGGCCACCAAAGGTAATGGTTTGGCCATCGTATTGCTCTGGATTTTCTACGAGAGCACCCAGTTCAAAGAGACCTTCCAATTCTTTCGCATATCCTTGCAATGGATGCCCCGTAATGTAAAAGCCGGTATATTCTTTTTCATCCTTTAACTTATCGTCTTCCGATAAATCCTCCACATTGGGAACAGGAATGAAATCGACAGATTCTTCCATATCGCCAAAGAGGTTCATGGTACCCATAGCAGCATCTTTTTGCTCTTTAGCACCAACGGCTTGTGCGCTTTCATACATGTGCAACAATTGGTTACGATTTTCCTTGAAGCCATCCATGGCGCCGCAGCGAATGAGACTTTCAAGAAGTCGTTTATTAACAACCCTATTATCCACCCGTTTGCAGAAGTCCACGATATCCGTATACAGACCATGCTCATTGCGCTCGCGAATCAAGCGATCAATAGCATTGTCCCCTACGTTCTTAATACCGCCAAGGCCAAAGCGAATGGCGTCGTCTTGTACGGCAAAACTGCGTTCAGAATAGTTAATATCTGGACCTAGAACCTTAACGTTATGCTTCTTGCAAGAGTTAATGTAATACGTTAACTTTTGCATATTCTGCATGAAGCTCGTCATGGTAGCCGCCATAAATTCCGGGAAATAGTGCGCTTTCAAGTACGCTGTCTGGTACGCGATATACGCATAAGCCGCACTATGTGATTTATTAAAGCCGTAGCCAGCGAAGTATACGAGCAAGTCGAATACTTCATTCGCAACGGATTCAGTAATACCGTTTGCTACGGAGCCTTGAATAAAGGACTCCCGTTGCGCCTTTAGAACAGATTCCTTTTTCTTACCCATGGCACGGCGCATCAAATCCGCTTGACCAAGGGAGAAGCCCCCCATGGCGGACGCAATCTGCATAACCTGTTCTTGGTATAAGATTACACCAAAGGTATCTTTCAAGATAGGTTCCAAAATAGGATGTAAATAAGTAACCTCTTTTTTACCATGACGGCGGTCGATAAAGTCCGCCACCATCCCAGAGCCTAATGGGCCTGGACGATACAAGGCTACCAATGGAATTAAGTCTTCAAAATGCTCAGGCTTAAGGTCCATAACGAGCTTAGTGATACCTTCCGACTCAAGTTGGAATACACCAGATGTGTCACCCTTGGTGAGAAGCTCACAAGCCGCCGCATCATCGAGCGGAATGGCGTCTAAGTCTAGGTCAATACCACGGTTCGCCTTGATGAGTTTTAAAGCATCCCCCATAACCGTCAAAGTACGGAGGCCCAAGAAGTCCATTTTTAGGAGGCCCAATTCCTCGATATTATCCTTATCATACTGCGTTACAAAGCCTTCATCGTTGGCATTTTGTACAGGTACATGGTCATCGAGAGGATCTGCAGAAATTACGACGCCCGCCGCGTGCGTGGACGAATTTCGCGCTATCCCTTCTAGCTTTTTACCAAAGTCGAATAACTCTTTTACATTTGGATCGGTTTCGTATAAAGCTTTTAACTCTTTTCCTTGTAGAGCCTTATCTAAGGTAATCCCCAGTTCGTTGGGAATCATCTTAGCGATGCGGTTCACTTCAGCCAGAGGTAAGTCGAGCACGCGACCTACGTCACGAATAACGGCACGAGCTGCCTCTGTACCAAAGGTAATAATCTGAGATACGCGAGCTTGACCGTATTTTCTCGTCACATATTCAATGGCTTGACCACGTTTTTCATAGCAGAAGTCAATATCGATATCAGGCATGCTTACCCGCTCTGGATTTAAGAACCGTTCAAAAAGCAAATCGTATTTTAATGGATCAAGACCTGTAATACCTAAAAGGTACGCTACTACAGAACCTGCCGCAGAACCACGGCCTGGTCCTACTAAGATATCGTGCTCACGGGCATACCGCACATAATCCCACACGATGAGGAAGTAATCCTCAAACCCCATCGTACCGATAACATCTAACTCGTAGTCGAGACGCTTTTGTAACTCTTCAGACGTTTCACCATAAAGGCGTGGAATTTCTCGTTCACAAACCTTACGTAAATACGTTTTAGACGTTTCCCCTTCGGGCACATCAAAGTGAGGCAAGTGATGTTCGTCGAAGTTGAATTCTACGTTACAGCGCTCTGCAATTTTTAATGTGTTTTCAATGGCCCCAGGAATATGAGAGAACAACTGCGCCATCTCATCCCCGGATTTCAAATAGAACTCATCATTAGGGAACTTTAAGCGGTCCACTTCGGCACGGCGGCGGCCTGTAGAAATACAAACCTTAATATCCTGAGCGTCTGCATCCTCTTTTAAGACATAGTGGAAGTCATTAGACGCTACGATGCCAAGACCGTATTCCTTGCTGAGCTTAATGAGCTCCTCTTGTGCCTTTGCTTCTTCTGGTAACCCGTGATTTTGGATTTCCAAGAAGAAATTGTCTTTCCCGTACGTCTCAATATACCATTCGATGGAACGCTTCGCGCCCTCCATATTATCTTGCAAGATATACTGAGGGATTTCTCCTTGAATACAAGCACTAAGGGCAATTATACCCTTGCTGTATTGGCGCAATAAATCACGATCTGCACGAGGACGATACAACATACCTTCTGTAGATGCTTTAGATACGATTTTAACGAGATTACGATACCCTTCCATGGTCTCAGCCAACAAGATAAGATGTTTTAGTCTTTCACGGCTGCGACCTTCTGGACGATCGAATCGGCTATTTTCCGTTACATATACTTCACAACCAATGATAGGCTTAATGCCTTGGGCCATACACTCTTTATAGAAATAAATGGCGGCGTACATATTGCCGTGGTCTGTAATGGCAAGGGCCGGCTGATTTAACTCCTTCGCACGACGTACCATGTCAGGCAAACGACTGATGCCGTCCAGCAAACTAAATTCTGTATGACTATGTAAATGTACAAATGGCTGCATGGTACACCTCCTTTAAGGGCGATGAGCAAAATACACGTTCAATGACTTCTTGCGGACCTTCCAATCTGGCAAAAACTGTGCCACTAGATTGTGAAAGTTCTTGGAATGGTCTAAATATTTAAAATGAGCAAACTCATGAACCATAACGTACTCAATATACGCCTGTGGTCCCTCTAACAAATGGGTGTTCATCTTGACGAGCTGCTTTGCAGGCGTACAAGAACCCCAACGGCTCTTCATACGCTGCTGTTTTATGATTGGCATAGGCACATCAATACCTTGCTTGTGAAAGCGCTGATACACGACCTTTGCCCAATGGACAAAGACCTTCTCCCCTAAATTACGCCAATAACTTTGCATTAATTTATGTTTAGCGTCAAAGGTCGTACCCTGAGGTACAACCATGGTAAGAATGGCTTTCCCGTCAAAGCCTATGTGAGGCTTTCCATCCTGCTCAACTAAGCGCAACGTAACTGGAATGCCGAGGATGGATAAACTTTCACCATTCACATACTGCAACGCATCGACGCGCTTGGCATTCAATGCATCAATCTTGTAACGAGCCCGCTCAATGAAGGACATATTCTCGATGACAAACTTGTCCACCCTATAATCCGGCACATACCCATTCGCCGACACATGGATCACACCATCCTTTGTAATGCGCATGTTCATGTTCTTCACACGCTTGATGGTTAACTCATATTCAATTGTGTCACCATTATAGGTAATAGACCTAGTTGTTGAAGTATTCATACCTTTTATTTTATCATAAAACACTCATAAAATCGTAAAATTCTGGTGATTTTAATAGAATGACTTAGATTTTAAGTAATTCTGATTTTTTACTATTTTGTAATATAAAAATGACACCTATACCAAGCCCTTATGGGTGGTATAGGTGTCATTAAAATAATCTGTAATATCAAATTATTTATTAGTATAGAAAAGTCTTAATAAATACATCACAAGCTTGTCTTACGAAGCATCCAAATCACCAAAATATTAAGCATATTATTTTACTTTAACAATAATAGAACGATTAGGATATCTCATCTTCTTATCTTTCAACCGATTATAAATATCCTGTTCCTCAGAAGTTAGGTCTGCCTTACTAGATAAAATATGTATGTGAATTGGTTTCTGTTCTTTTTCTAGCTCTTTTTTCTCTATCAAATAGTTGTTTAAAGTATATTTTTTATAATTTTCATCGGTTTCCTCATCAAATAAATAGTATATTTGATCTAAATTTAAATCAATTTTTAGAAAACCTGTTTTTCCATAACTATATAGATAGTTTAATTGTGATTCGTAAGAGTATCCATTATATTCTAATGTGGACCCAGTTTTATTATCCAATATATAATTTTCACCCTTGGAATATCCCAAAAAATAACGAGGTTCATATTTATATGAATTAGATTCACCAATATAGATTATTGAGCATACTGCTAAACTCAAAATACTTACCAAAATAATTAATATATATTTCATCTCTACTATGCTCTCACTTCAGCTTAAATAACAGTATCAATTTGAATTCCATATTTAAAAGGCTTTATAATTCTAGCTCTCTGTTCTAAATATGCAATATTAGCTGCAGCAATTAATGCACTCTCCTTTGATGCACTCATTACCATAGACCATAGTTTATCTATATACGCAGTAGAAAGCTCTGCCGGAGGAATAGATCCGATTTTATTATCGTAATCAGGAAGCCATTCAAAATTATATAAATCTTTTGCTTGCCCAACCACATGAACTTTATCTTCAGAAATTTTTGTCATTCTAACACCAATCTTTAATTTTCCGAATGCAGCTTTAGCATTACCAAATGCAGCATCTATTTTATCATAAGACACTCATAAAATCATAAAATTCCGGTAATTTTAATAGGACTTATTTAATATAAGTAACATAATACTCCTCTTTAATTAAGAAGTTTTATATTTAATGACTACCGCTTAAACTGATCAAAAAATAATAAAAGATTCCAAGTCCTAACTACGTTATTAGAACTTGGAATCTAAAATTATACTGCTATTAAAAAGAAATTCGGCTACCTTGTGATTGAAACCTTCCAGGCGCTTCTGACAATTTCTTATATATATCAAATGTTTCAGATGGACCTAAACTTTCAATCGGTTGTAATATCATATTATCACCGTAATACCATTGTTGTAATCTTGTAAAATTATTTATAATTTCAACATCTTCTGGATTTAAATAATATACAATAATTGTATTGCTCTCTTGATTAATAATAACATAGACATCATCATTCATCGCATAAATTTTATCATTAATAATATCCATCGAAATACCTTTATTAATGAGATATACACTGTTGGCCTTATCAAAAATTGTATTGTATCTGCTATCAACTACATACCGATACTGTAAATCATGATATAACCAACCCCCACCTATAAAGAGAAATAGACCAAATATACCTACCAATATCGTGGATAACTGCAGTAGACCTTTAATAAAAACAATTATTTTATTCATATTTGTATATTAGTAATATTTCTCCATAAACTCACGTCATCTTATACTCAATAATATCTCTATTATAAATAATAAATCTAGTTGTTGAGATATTCATATCTTTTATTTTATCATAAAACACTCATAAAAACTTAGAAATCTGGTGATTTTAATAGAACTACTTAGATTTTAAGTAATAATGATTTTTTATCATTTTGTAATATAAAAATGACACCTATACCAAGCCCTTGTTGGTGGTATAGGTGTCATTATAATAGTATGTAATACTAACCTACTAATCTGAGTAAGATAATTCTAAAGATACTTCACCATTAGCTGTTAATATAAATATTAATCCAGAGAACGGATTTTGATTATAGAATTTAAAAGTCTCAATCATTGATAAAATTTCATTCTTTAAATTATACATAACTTCCGAAATAATAGCCGGCTCTTCATCATTATTTTCTACATACTTTGTAATATATGAATCATCCTCAGTTTTATAAACCAAAAGCTCTACAGAGGAATTATTAACATTCATATCAAAGTGTAATTTAGCACGATGCCAATTTAGAGGCGTTAACTTGTATATACTTTTGGCTACTTTATTATAATGTTTTTCAAGTTCCGATTCTAAGCTTTTATGCTTTAACTTAAATGCCTTATCAATGGCAGTATAATTTTTTGCTAATACACGAGATTCCATATCTTCCAATAATAAAACACCTCGTGGACCTTTTAGCATTTCTTTATATACATCCGGATCAAATTCATCTTCATTTTCCAAAACACCAAAGTTTTTATATACTCACTTATATCTATTTTGGAGCCAGCAATCGTCAGTTACAGGGTCATTATGAAATTCACAATGTGGCTCATAATCATCGCGTGAAATATACATTGTTCCCCACGTCCATTGTTCTGTAGAGGCTTCATGAAGTAAACGTACATACGTTAAAATCTCACTAGTTCCAGCTTTTATAGATTTTACTTTTTCATCACTGCAATTATATAGCAAATCTCCATAACTAATGATTGAACCAGCCGGGGTTTTTACATAATAACAAGCCGAACTCATACCTAATTCTGTACATTCAAAAAACAAATAACACTTATACCAATGTATTGGCATACAATCAATAAGTATATCTCTTATTTTATTAATATATATATCCATATATCCTCACATTAATTATTAGGAATTTCGTCAGAAAATCTTCTATTCCTCTTACATCATCATTAGTAATGATTCGATGTTTATCTAAATCAAGAAATGTTAGGTCATAACCTAAATAATACCAGCGATTATTGTTAGTATTTAGCATCATGGTCTGAGTTCATTAGCATTTTTCTAACGTTATATAAAGCCTCTTTTGAAAAGTCTTCTAGCTTAGTTTTCTTAAATAATAATCATAAGTATATATACAACTTAAAAATCTTCTAGAATCTATAATCCTAAGTCTATAAACTCCCCTGAAACTTTAATCTGCCAAAACATCCCTTTAGTAGCTTTTAAATCAATGCCTGTTTTTAACTTGTCAAAACTCACATCATAAAATGGTAATAATATCTGTAATGATGCTAATTTTGCTTTCATAGTAATTAAATCTTTACTTAATTGCCCGGATATATTAGTATCCGCTATCTCCTGTAAATTGGAAATACATGCTTGAAGATCTTCATTCTGAATACGTTCACACGTATATATTTCAGACAAATAGGTCTGTTTAATACAACTTAAGATTGATTCAGAAATGAATTCAGGTTTTTGTAAGACTTCATACAATCCTAACAAAAACAACGCCCAAAATATCTCCTCTACATAATCGGTAAAGAAATAGATACCGAACTTCTTTTCATCATGTGTAGAAATCTTTAACACTTCAGATAAAGTATTACCCTCTAACTCCCGTTCTATTAAAGCAATCCAACTACTGCATTCAATATCATCTAACGTATCATTTAATGCTGGTATAGGGATTCTACGAGCCATCCACTCATCAACATCCTCTAAACTCATCCCATCACCAATTATATTTAACAGTTTATCGGACAGATGTGCTTTTCTACACATTAATCGAATTAACATACTAAATATGTAATATTCTAAAATGATCAAGTCAATATAATTTCGTCTATATGCCTTAACAGCACCCAATATAAAGACCATTAAAAATGTATCTAAGCTTTTTTTACTTTTAAAATAGATCATATTTATACCTCTATCCACTAATTTATTCTAGCTTAAAATCTATACGTTCATCATTAACCCGTTTTACTTAGTGAATTATAATAGTCCATTATCCATCAGCAAACCCAACAAAGTAAATATTGCAAAAAATAAGAAGATACTCAAAATAATCCTTACTACACATCTCACTATAGGCTTAGCTGAAGTAAAAGATTCTATACTATCATGATTACCAATCAACTCAGGAATACAAATAAATGCAATTAAAAATCCTATAGCCTGAATTGTACCTTTAACCTCATAATTTGTATCATATAAATTCAAAAAAGAATCAAAGAACTCCATCGATCTACTAAATCTCCTTATAATTAAGATAATACATACTAAATAGAATATTTACATTCCTATCTTTTTCAAAACTAACAACTCCATCAAATCAACTCGTTAAAGTACTCTCAATTTTTACTACACAATATTATGAATATAAATATAATATATTACTACTTTTTATTAACATAATTATCTCTTAATTGTAACAAGATGGTCCGTTCGTCTTTCCCAATTTCATCAAGACTATTTAATATGGTTAGATAATCGCCATAGTTATATTTCAACATAGTAATTAAAGAGTCTCTAACCTTTTTACCAGCAATACTTTCATCAAAATATACTTGTATATTATTTGTTTCTTTATCAATGATAATAAAACCACTAACATTAAATATTAAGATTTTAGTAGGAGTCTCTTTTATTCCTCTTACGTCATTTGTAATAATTAGATGCTTATCTAAGTCGAGAAATGTGGCTTCATAGCCTGAATGATACCATCGTTTATTATAATATTTAGCACCACGTTCTGAGTTCATCAGCATTTTTTCAAAGTTATCTAAAGTCTCTTTTGAAAAATCTTCTAACTTAGATTTCTTATTAACAATCATCTTAGATCTTGAATAATTAATTTTATGCTTGCCAGTCTCATCACCGTAAATTTCAAATTCTAGAACATCTAACATGTGATTTCTAATATCATATCGACCGATTCCATCATAGCCTAAATAATAATAGTAAGGCTCATCAAAATATACAGCTAAAATACGATTAGAAATCGATTCATTAATTAAAGTATCTACTAGCTCATGAGACTCATCCATAATAACTATATTATTAGGAGAACCATCGTGATAATAATACTGATAAATAGTGGTACTAATAATTGCTATAACAATCAGTATTAAAGAACAAATTTTTTTCATACCAAACTACCTAAGCTATATAATCAAATAGCTTCATACAAAACACCAACATCTTTTAATAATATCAAATATCATATCTAATCAATAAATATTTATTCCCCTTCTATAATTCAATTATATGTTAAACTAGCGTATACCACCAACGAATATTTTGTTATGTTGCGGCAAAAAAGTACCATCTATCAAGGGACGACTTATGTGTCGTTTAGCTCCCCAAATAGATGGTACTTTTTATAATTAATTTAATTAAATTGTTCAAATAAACATGTCCCACTCGGTCTACAATGTAGTATAGCACTACTTTATATTCCGTCGTGCCGCTAAGCTACCAGCACTGCTAGCTAGTCCAGCCCGATTGATATGAGGGTTCCCATGTTTGTACGTCTTTGGCTTGCTGTCCTTATCTTCTACTTTTGATTTCTCAAATTTAGTAAATAGATTATCGAGCTCGCGCAAGAGCGCACGTTTTTGCGAGTCTTTTAACTCAAATACATCACCTTTATAGGCGATGTATTTATTTTTTAGTACAGGACTGAGATCATAGATGGGCTCGTGTTCTTCTCCATTTACATCCAACAGCTCATCCAAGGTCAATCCATAATAGCGAGACAGGGCACAGAGTGTATCTAAATCTGGTTCGCGATACCCTGTTTCGTAATTTGAAAGCGCCGCATTACTGATACCTACGGCCTTTGCTACTTCGATTTGGCTTTTGCCCATGCGCACGCGAGCACGCTTTAAGTTCTTGTAAAACTGCATGTTCATCACCTGTATCGATACATAAACAACTACAAACTATATACTTTTATAATAATGTATCACTGATTTTTTTGAAAGCTTCATCAGCAACTGCTAATGTGCGTTCTACTTCACTGCTCTTATGACAAATAGATACGAAATTACTTTCATAAGGGCTTGGCGCATAGTAAATACCATGGCTCAAGTTATGGTGGAAGAACATTTTAAATTGTTCTTCGTTGCAAGCTGCTGCATCATCAAAGTTCTTAACTGGTTTGTCAGTGAAGAAGATGGTAAACATAGAGCCTACACGCTGTACTACAACAGGCACATTGTATTGTGCCGCCAATCTTTCAAAGCCTTCACAAAGGGCAATCGTCGTATCTTCTACTTGTTTAAATACCGTTGGATCACGTTGCAGAATGGAAAGCGTTGCCAAACCAGAGGTAACGGCAATTGGGTTACCACTCAATGTACCAGCTTGGTAGATAGGACCAGCTGGTGCAATTTGGTTCATAATCTCACGAGAGCCACCAAACACGGCAAGTGGCATGCCACCGCCAACGATTTTACCAAGGCATGTAAGGTCCGGTTTAATCTTGTAACGCTTTTGGGCACCCCCACTGCTAGCACGGAAGCCACACATAACTTCGTCAAAGATCAACACAGCGCCGTGAGCCTTAGTCACTTCGCGCAAGGTTTCGAGGAAACCTGGTGCTGGAGGTACGCAGCCCATGTTACCAGCTACAGGTTCAACTATGATCGCCGCAATAGTATCGCCGATCTCGTCGAATAATTTACGAACCGCTTCAGAATCATTGTACGGCAATGTTATGGTATTCTCTGCTACGCCTTGAGGAACTCCAGGACTATCCGGCACGCCAAAGGTAGCAAGGCCAGAGCCAGCTTTCACCAGGAGCGCATCACTATGACCATGGTAACAGCCTACAAATTTTACGATACGATCGCGACCAGTATAGCCCCGAGCTACGCGCAAGGCACTCATCGTAGCCTCTGTACCAGAGTTAACGAGGCGGATAACCTCCATAGACGGCATGAAGGCTTGTATCTTTTTAGCCAATTCTGTTTCTAATAGTGTAGGTGCACCGTAGCTAGTACCACGAGGAATAGCCTCTTGCAGGCTCGCGATGACTTCAGGGTTCGCATGGCCCAAGATCATAGGTCCCCAGCTCAACACATAGTCGATATATTCGTTGTTATCGATATCATAAATACGGCTGCCGCTGGCACTGCTGATAAACGGAGGGTTAGATCCTACGCTGCGGTAGGAGCGAACAGGGCTATTTACGCCGCCTGGCATATAACGTTTAGCCTCGTTAAAGGCCTTTTCAGATTTACCGAGTTGGAACATAGTTCCTCCTTATTGTTGTAACCATTTAGCAATATCTAAGGCATGGTACGTAATGATGATTTTAGCACCAGCACGCTTCATAGACAGCATTGTTTCCATAACGAGACGTTCTTCGTCGATGAGACCAGCTGCAGCAGCAGATTTAACCATCGCATATTCACCAGATACATTGTATACTGCAACTGGCAATTCATAACGGTCACGCGTTTCACGAACGATGTCCAAGTAGGACAAGGCCGGTTTAATCATGATAATATCTGCACCTTCAGCGATGTCGAGTTCAATTTCTCTGAAAGCTTCTAAACGATTAGCCGGGTCCATTTGATAAGATTTGCGGTCACCAAATTTTGGCGCAGAATTAACAGCTCCGCGGAACGGACCATAGTAAGCAGATGCGTATTTTGCCGCATAGCTCATGATAGATACATTGGTATAACCTGCCGCATCAAGGGCTTCACGGATGGCACCTACGCGACCGTCCATCATATCGGATGGAGCCACCATATGTGCACCAGCTTCTGCTTGGCTTACCGCAACTTTACAAAGCAATGGTAATGTTTCGTCGTTCAAGATTTCATGGTCATCGATCATACCACAGTGACCGGTAGAGGTATATTGGCACAAGCATACGTCAGAAATAACCAAAAGATTTGGTACGGCTTCGCGGATGGCTTTAATGGCTTGTTGTACTGGTTGGGACATATCCCAAGCAGAGGAACCTTGCTCATCTTTATATGTAGGAATACCAAAGATTTCTACACCACGCACACCAAGATCATAAGTCTCTTGAGCTACTTTCACAGCCTCGTCAACAGACAAGTGATATTGACCTGGCAATGTGTCGATTTCTTTTTTAATACCTTCACCAGGCACGATAAATAATGGATAAATCAAATCAGTTACGTCGAGTGTCGTTTCGCGTACCAAATCACGCATTTCTGGATTGATACGCAAGCGGCGAGGACGGTATGTTAAATCGTACATGTAATCCTCCTAAATGTCCTTTACAATAGCATTTACTAAGCCATCTGTTGTATATACATCGCTGATGACAGCAGGTTTAAGACCTGCACTCATAGCCGTAGCAGCTGTGATAGGTCCAATGCAAGCAATCTTAGTATTGCCTAATAGTTTCAATGCATCATCGCCCAATAATTGGATTGTATTTGTTACAGTAGAAGAACTTGTAAAGGTAATATAATCTACTGTGCCTTCTGTTAACGCTGTTACTAATGTTTCTTGTTGAGATGTATCTTGTGTCGTTTCATACAAACGCAAAATATCTACATCCATATTACGATGACGCAAGCAGCGTGGAATTACATCCCGTGCTACCTTTGGTTGAATCAACAGTACAGAATCCCCTGCATTGAGTTCTTCTTCAAGAGCCTCTACAGCAGATTCAGCCTTGTAGTCTACAGGAATGATATCCGGTACGATGCCATATTTTTGAAGTTCACGAGCTGTAGCACAGCCGATAGCCGCCACTTTAGAATTACCTAAAGCACGTGTATCTTTGCCTTCTTTATATAGAGCATCGAAGAAGTAGCGAACCCCTTCAGCAGATGTGAATACGATGCATTGGTATTGTTTTGTATTATTAATGATACGTTTATCTTCCTCAAACAATTCCAATGGAGATGTTTTAATTGCCGCGGCTTCCACTACATTAGCGCCTTGAGCCGCTAATTTTTCGCGGAATGCACTTGCTTGGGAGCGAGCGCGTGTGACCACAACAGTTTTCCCGAATAAAGGTTTATTATCGAACCATTGTAATTTTTCACGAAGGTTTACTACATCACCTACTACAATGATAGCTGGCGCTTTTAATTGAGCCTTTGCTACATCTTCAACGACATGTTCAAGGGTAGAAACTAATACCTCTTGTACTGTTTTTGTTCCCCACCGAACAAGTGCTACTGGTGTAGAGGCTGCCCGGCCATGAGCCATCAACTTTTCGGCAATGACAGGCAAATTACCGACACCCATTACAAAGCAAAGTGTATCTACCGCCGTAGCAAGGCCTTCCCAATGGATACCGGATACTGCTTTTGTAGGATCCTCATGACCTGTTACCACCGCAAAGGATGTGGCCATAGCGCGTTGTGTTACAGGAATCCCTGCATAGGCAGGCGCTGCGATAGGAGATGTTACACCTGGCACGAACTCAAATGGCACACCGGCTTCGCCAAGAGCCATCGCTTCTTCACCACCACGACCAAATACGAGCGGATCACCGCCTTTTAATCGTGCTACGATTTTGCCTTCTTTACCTTTTTGGACTAATAGCTCATTGATTTCCCATTGATGCATTGTGTGATCTTTACATTGCTTACCAGCGTAAATCAGTTCAGCATCTGGACGTGCCCATTCTAACAGATGGGCATCCGCTAAATAGTCATATACAATTACATCTGCTTTTTCGATGCATTCACGGCCTTTTACAGTGATGAGTTTAACATCGCCAGGGCCCGCACCAATTAGATATACCATACCTGTCATTTTATGATTCCTTCCTCTATGAGAGCATCCACAATACGTTTGCCCCCTTCTTCATATAAGGCTTTTGCAAGATTTTTACCAAGGATCTCGCCCTTTTTAGCGGGACCAGAGATTTCCCCTTCGTACACAGTTTTTCCATCGAGGGATGCAATCATAGCCTTTAAAGTCAATTGACCTTTATTGATGGTGCCATGTACGCCCATTGGCACTTGACAACCACCATTTAATTGACGCAAGAAACTGCGCTCCCCTTCAACGGCATAACGCGTTGCTTCATCGTTGATAGGATCCAACATGTCAAGCATTTCCGTATCGTCGGCACGACACTCGATAGCGAGTGCCCCTTGTCCAACGGCAGGAATCATTTCATCGGCCTTGAAGACTTGTGTAATTTGGTCTTCTAACCCCAATCGCTTAAGGCCTGCTTGAGCCAAGATAACACCGTCTAGCTTTTCCGTTTCAATTTTGCTCAAACGAGTCTGCACATTACCGCGAATAACCTCTACCTTTAGGTCAGGTCGGACATGTAATAGCTGTGCTTGCCGGCGTAAACTACTAGTGCCAACGCGAGCCCCTTGTGGCAATTTGTCTAGTGTTTTATACACGGGACTCACTAGTGCATCATACGGCACTTCACGAGCAGAAATAGCCCCAAGAGTGAGGCCTTCTGGCAACTCTGTAGGCATATCCTTTAAGCTATGTACGGCGATGTCGATGTTGCCTGCATGCATAGCCTCTTCTAATTCAGCAGTAAATAAACCTTTACCACCAACTTGAGCCAGTGGTTTCTCTAGGATACGGTCACCCTTTGTATTAAAGTGAACTAGCTCTACCGTAATATTGGGGTACAGACGTTGTAATTCTGCACTAATATGTTCAGCCTGCCATAGGGCAAGGGCACTTTTTCGCGTGCCGATTCGAATATGATCTCTCATGGCATTAGCCTTCTTTCTCAAGATTAAACATATCTTTGAATAAGTCCCAGTACAAGCCTTCTTCCTCTGTACCAGCAATTTCGTTGAAGTGAATCATCGGTTCACGCAACATTTTGCGAATGATCATGCGACTCATCGAGTCCATAACACGGCGTTCCTTATCGGAAATATCTGGCAATTTAGCTAATGCGCGATGTAATTCACGACGGCGAATACGCTCCGCTTTTTCTGTAAGCAATGCCATCATCGGACGCACTGTTAAATAGCTTAATTTATCCAATAACTCTTCAATAGCATCGTGAATAATAGGTTCTGCACGACGAGCTTCCTCTTCTCGTTGTGCCTTGTTTTCTTCTACTACACTTTCAAGAGAATCAATATTAAATAGATAAATACCGTCCAAGTCTGCCACAGCAGGGTCGATATCACGAGGTACCGCAATATCAATCATAACGATTGGTTCACCCTTGCGAAGAGCCGTAATTTTCTTGGCTTCTTTTTCAGTAATAATATAATGCGGCGCCCCTGTAGATGTAATTAGGATATCTGCATCCTTAGCATACTCTACAAAGTTATCGAGCTTAACAGCTTTACCATTAAAGCGTTCCGCTAACATTTCAGCCTTAGCAAAGGTTCTATTAGATACGAAAATCGTTTTTACACCCTTCGCTTGTAAATGAGTAGCTGTCAATTCACTCATCCTACCAGCACCCAAAATAAGTACTGTAGCTTCGGATAATGGCTTATCTAAACTGTCCTCCGCAAGATTGACCGCCGTGTAACTAACAGATACAGGCGTATTAGCAATGCCCGTATTAGTACGCACCTTTTTACCAACGCTAATAGCTCGTTGGAATAAAATATTAAAAATTGTTCCCGTACAGCCTGCGCTATAAGCCTGAATATAAGCCCCTTTTAATTGGCTCAAGATTTGGCCTTCCCCCAACACAAGGGAATCAAGGCTAGCAGACACACGGAATAGATGCTCAATACAGTCCCGTTCTTCGTAGAAGAAGAACGCATCTGCATCGATATGATCTGCGCCTTTTAAATCTTTTAATACTGCCAACATGTAATCCTTTGGAAATTCTACACCTTCTAAAGCAGCATAAATTTCCGTTCTATTACAGGTGGATAATATAACGCATTCTGAGATACAGTCAAATTCATAGAGGCGGTTTAGTGCGGAAACTACCTCGTCTTTATCAAACGAGAAACGTTCACGCACCTCTACAGCGGCACTTCTATGATTTAGACCTAATACCACTAATTGCATGGTTTAGTTTCTCCTCTATAATCATCCAATCTCCCTTGAGAATGGCTTCAAATGTTTCTACCGTCAGATTGTCTCGCCAAAATTTCTGTCGAGCCTCTGGCGTAGGAAGTAGTAACTTTACTTCTTCTCTAAATATTTTAAGTCTAGGCATAGCCTTTTGCAACTGACCATAACGATTCATCATATCTTGTCGTACGAGACGATTGATACGAGGTCCTACATTATTGGCACTAATAGCAATATGAAGATCGCCGAGTTCAAGGGATGACGGCACAGTAAATCTACACGCGCTCTGATCATCACTGCGGTTGGTCCACACACGATGTTTTTTTCCTAGCTCATACAAGGTATCGTTTAGTTCATGATTATCTGTGCAGATAAACAGCAAACTACTCGAAATAATATGCTCTTCGTCGTCCATTGTGAAAGCCCGATCACACCAAGTGATGCGATTTTCCTTTGTCCATTGGCTAATCGTATCCGTTACAGCAGGAGCGATAACGACAATTTGGCAAGGCTCCTCAATAAAAAGCTGCATCCGTCGTTCCGCTACTTCTCCGCCGCCTACGAATAGGATTATATCTTCAGTTGTAGGTTGAAATGTTATGGATACCATGGCTGTCCTACTATATACAAAAAAATCGGCTTGATGGTCAAGCCGATTTTCAACTGCCTACATAAATCGTTTCAGATATACGCCGATACGCCCTTTACGAGAGGTACCTGTAATAGCTTCTACCTTCATTCGGCCACGACCACGCATGGAAATGACATCTCCTTCTTTAACCTCTTGGGATGCCCCCTTAGCTGGTTGCCAGTTTACTTGTAATAAGCCCGCATTGATAGCACTCACCAATTTAGTGCGAGATACACTAAATCCAGAACTTGCTACCGCATCTAAGCGCAAGGAAGCGACTGTAGTGCGGACTTCTTTAATTTTTTCTTCTTTTGGTGCAATATCTGATAACTCAATAGCCTCTACAGATACAGAAACCATAGCAATTTTCGTAAAGTTTTGAATTACGAAATCAGCCACGCTTTCATCCACCATAATCTGAGCGCCCCCTTGCTGGACGATAACGTCCCCAAATTTGGAGCGATCAATGCCAAGGCCCATCAAGGAGCCCAGCACATCGCGATGGGTAAGCAATCGGAACCGTGGGTCCCAATTTACCTTAAGGGCGCGAATGCCCATGTCCACAGTACCGTTAAAGTCGCTGTCTACGAAAGCGATACGAATGCGTTCCGCCCCTTCATAGCCACCATCAGTTTTAACTGTTAACTGTGGGTAATTAGCCTTGATAGCATCTGCAATAACAAGGCCTGCAGGGCTCGTAAAGTCCGCCACACGATAGGGACGACCTTTTACAACCTGCTCAGCCAAATCTAGCATGCGACGAGCTTCCTCGCCACTGCCACTGGCCTCGAAATATCGTATTAATTTACTAGTATCTGCCAAAATTATTTCCCCAACTCATTCGACCGAGCAAGACATGCTACTACGCCATCTTGGAGAGCACTGCGAAGTCCACCTTTTTCCATAGCACCAATACCCGCAATGGTAGTGCCACCAGGGCTTGTCACTTGATCTCGTAGTACCGCTGGATGATTGCCACTTTCAAGAGCCATCTTACCAGCGCCGTACATTGTTTGAGCCGCCGCCTTTATCGCCAATTGACGTGGTAAACCAATGCGAACGCCCGCATCAGCTAAAGCATCAAGGATGACAAACATATAGCCAGGGCCCGCACCGGATAACGCCCCTAAGCGATCTAAATCGGCTTCACTCACTACTGCTACCTCGCCTACAGCCGCAAACAAGGCTTGTACAGCACGACCTAGGTCCGTATTCACATCATCCCCGGCGAGTGCCGTCATGCCAGCACCGATAGAAGCCGGTGTATTTGGCATAGCTCTAAACCAGTTAGCTTGTGGAATCGCCGCGTCAAGAGTATCTAAGGTTATACCAGCGGCAACGGAAATCATAACAGTCCCATAAGGCACTTCTTTCAACGACTCTAATACAGATGGTAACACTTGTGGTTTTACAGCCAATAGAATAGTGTTGTACTCGTTTACATTAGGCAATGTAGTAAAACCTACTACACCAAGCTCCTCTGCAAGAGCCTTACATTGTTCTTCGCGACGCACTAGAATGTGTGTATCACATGCTTTCAAAATACCATGCTGTAATGCACCGCGCAATAGAGCGCCCCCCATTGAGCCAACGCCTATACATAGGGTTTTACCTAACATAGTTATCACCACCATTTATAGAGAGATTATTTATTTTCCCAAGAGTATTCGTTTTGCTCAGTTGTGTTGCTTTCATTGTCATTATAATCAATCGAAATATTTACAGGTACACACATGAAAATGTCTTTACCTACTTTTTCCAATTTGCCATCCAATGCATAGGTCGCACCAGATACGAAATCTACAATACGAGCTGCTTCATGAGGGTCTGTATTTTCAAAATTAATCAATACAGGACGCATGTCGCGCAATTGATGTGTAATATTTTCAGAGTCTTCAAATACTTTTGGTTCAATTACAACTACTTTCATAGCTGTTGGACGTTGTGTCATCGTAGATTGGCCTCCTACCTTGCGTGGATGAAATTCAGATGCGCCGGACACGGGAGCCGCTGTTGCTACTGGGGTAGGTTCAGCTTCGTATTCCTCTTCATCTTCGTATTCGTAATCATCATATTCATAGTCATCATCAGTTCTGCCTAAGAATAAGTTTTTTGCTTTGTCTAAATAATCTCCCAATGCCATTTGGATTTCCTCCTAATACAATTAACGCTTCCGATTATCAGGTAACCCGAACCTTAATAATATACACGTTCCCCAAAAATTGCTGTGCCTACACGAACGATGTTAGCCCCTTCTTCCAAAGCGACCTCAAAGTCATGAGTCATCCCCATAGATAAATATTGAATCTGCCCTTCTTCAAAGTAGCGTTTCATATCCTCAAACAAGGCATTCGCTACGCGAAAGATTGGACGAGCTTCCTGTGGATCATCGAAAAATGGCGCCATACACATCAAGCCCCTTACGCGTACATGAGGCAATGTTTTTGCATAATCTCGTATTTCTGGAAACTCTTCGATGGTCATTCCCGTTTTAGAAGCTTCGCGGGCCACATTGACTTGCAGTAATACATCTTGTATTTTATCGTGCTTTGCAGCAACCTTTTCGATTTCATCTAATAATTTACGGCTATCCACAGAATGAATTAAATCAAACATAGGAACCGCTTGGCGCACCTTATTGACCTGTAAATGACCAATCAAATGCCATGTTAATTGTGGCCCCTTATAGGTTAGCTGTTTTTCTTTGGCCTCTTGTACTCGATTTTCTCCTACATGAGTGACACCGAGCCGTGCGACCTCTTCCACAGCCGACACAGGGTGGTTCTTTGTAACCGCCACTAATAATGCTGTATCTACGCGACCAACACGCGCCATAGCATCGGCCATGCGCTGCTGTATAGCGTGTAGGGATTCTTCAATCACGTGAATGCCCCCTTCAATCTATATATCATAATCATCAAATATATTTGTATAGACTATTTTATTATATAGTATTTAAGGTCAAATGTACATGATTTAAGGCTTATCCCTTCCACAAATCCAAGCATGTATATATATATAAAATATCATACTTTATTATGATTCCTGTGAAATCCGAATTTTATCGGTCTTGTAACATCGCAAATAAGGCCATGCGACCTGTTAGGCCTGCCTCTCGACGATAGGAATAACAGTCTACTTCACTTACACTATCGGTACCACCAATCGTGATATGCTCTGAAGGAACTCCATTTACAACGAGATCCTCACCAATAAAGTTCCATAAATTGATATAAGCCTTATCTAATTTATCACCAGGATAATTGACAACATCAGATGCATCTCTGTCTGTCATATCTCTCCATGCTAATTCAAAGCGTTTACCTAGTTCTATATCTACTTCAAAGGACTCTGGGCCAATACTAGGCCCAAGATATATATAGCAATCTTTGAACTCGGTCCCATAAGCCTCTTTCATGGCCTCAATAGTAAGTACTGGTAAGCGGCCAATGGCACCACGCCAACCTGCATGCGCCGTAGCAATCGCATGATGTTTAGCATCGTAAATACCTACGCCAACGCAGTCTGCTGTGAACAGAAATAATGGCACATGCGGTAGATTTGTAAATACCGCATCACAATCATCGATGGCCGTATCTTCTCCAAAAGCACCTGCCCCAACAAGGTCTTCTGTGATTTCTACAGCCTTTAAACCATGGACTTGATTGCCACAAGAAATACGATTTGGTTCAACACCTAAATATTTCGCAACAATAGCTCGATTTTCTCGTACGCTTTGAGCTTCATCCCCTACATGAAACGCTAGGTTTAATGATTCATAAGGAACTTTAGATACACCACCATGACGATAGGTATCGCCCATAACAATGGGAAATCGATCAACCCAGCTTGGCGCCTCATAAGACCATGTTCCATGAGGGCCTTTCACATCTATACGTTTTACAGATTGATTCATCTGTTCCTCCTATTTACAAACGCCACAGCGTTTACAACCTGCTGCACATGGAGGGGTATATGCTTCATCGATAGATCGTTTCCATTCCATTTCAAGATAGCCCTCCTGCATGCCCATATCTAAATGGCTCCATGGCAAGAATTCATCAAAACTGCGTTCACGATAATTCATATTATCCATATCCAGGCCAGCAGCCTTCATTTCGGACTTAAAAGATTTACTGCCCCGATCGGCTGCACATGCTGCAATGACAGCGCCTAAGCGACGATCTCCACGAGCGAGAACTCCTTGAATGTACGCCTCTTTAGGAGACTCTACGAGAACCTCAATACGGCGATTCTTTTGCAATGCTTTCTTTATATATTGTAACTTTTTCTCCACCGCTTTTTGATTATCCATGGCCATCCATTGGAACGGTGTAAAAGGCTTCGGAATAAAGGGATTGATACTGAGCGTCAAACGACCTTTACAGCCAACTTTTTCCATATGAGCCTGCGTCCTTTCCGCAAGACCTACAATAGCCTCAATATCTTCATCGGTTTCCGTTGGCAGCCCAATCATTATATATAAGCGCATGTGCTGAATACCTGACTTTGCAGATAAGGTAGCTGCATTTTGTAAATGCTCTTCACTGATACCCTTGTTAATGACGCGACGCAACCGTTCACTACCCGTTTCTGGGGCAATGGTAATCGTCTTTTGTCCACTATCCGCTAGTCCATCCACCACGGCTTGTGTTAACGAGTCAGCACGCAAGGATGCACAAGAGTAACGCATATCTTTAGAGCGAATATAATTAACTAGCTCATCTACCTCGGGATAATCCGAAATAGCAGCACCCATGAGTCCCACCTTTTTGCCTAGCTTTTCTGCGCGCTCTACGCCTTCTTTCAAAATGTCCAAAGGACGTACACGCGGTACGCGGAAGCAATATCCAGCCATACAGAAGCGACAGTGCCGACCACAACCACGGGCTACTTCGATGATATACATAGCACCAAATTCAGTATAGTTCGTAGCTACTACCGTTTCACCACCGCTAGTGAGCATTTCAAAGTGACGTTTGATCGTTTTAGGCACGCCCTCAGCAATATCATAGCCTTTAAATTCACCATCTTCATTGTAAATCGGCACATACAGGGATGGTACGTAAACACCCGATACATCCGCTAATTGACGTAAAATAGCGTGACGATCCAAGCCTTCCATTTTTCCATCTCGAATGATATCTAGTACGCGACTGACGATACCTTCCCCTTCACCGATGATAAAAGCATCGATAAAGTCGGCAAAAGGCTCAGGGTTAAAGGTCGCACAAGGGCCCCCTGCAATAACGATAGGGTCAAATTCGGTACGGTCTTTTCCCATGATAGGTACACGGCCATGGCGCAACATCAAAGGAATATGGAAATAATCCATTTCGAAGGTGACATCAAAAGCAACTACATCAAATTGATGCATAGGCCTTTGTGTTTCAACGCTCATAAGCGGAGTCTTAGTCTTATCGTAAGCTTCTAATTCCTTTTTCTCAGGCAAGAAGATTCGTTCGCAGACGCTATCATTTCGTAAATTGATTTCCTCATAAATGATATGAAGTCCAAGATTACTCATGCCCACAAAGTATGTATTCGGATAAACGATAGCTACTTTTTGCCCTGCATGAGGATTTACTGTTACCCGACTGTCTTCATCTTTATATAATTCTTGTAATCGATCAATTAAATCTTTACGATTCACTAATTTCCTTTCTATATAAGCCCACTACGAATAGTGGGCTTAATAACACTTTACATATCATTTGTACATCTATAAAATTACATAATACTAATTTCGCCTATAATAAAAAACCAATAGATATTACAATTTAGATTTCAATTTATCCTTAGTATGAGCGGTCTTACTTTTAAGAGTGCTTACAATTTGTGGGCGATGTTTTCTTTCATAAGGATATACAACAACTTTTTCATCTTTATATTCTGCAATATATATGTCCTTAACAGAGTATCCTTGAGCTTGGATTTCTTGTTCAAGCCAATCTCTATCTTTTTCAATTACATCGAGGGTAAACTGATTAATTTGACCATCATCGATAAGGTCAAATCGAATATTATCTTCACCGAATTGAACCACGTTGAGCTGACCGTTTTGCTCCAATACGGCACGCTTAACATCCGTAACATATTGAACACCGGCAGCACGAAGTTTTAATTTAAGTTCAGCCGCTTGTATACCATAACGCATACATTCTTCTGTTAGAATATGACCTTTTTCGATTACTATAACTGGATGACCATCAAGAATTGCTTTAAAAATACGAAGATTCCCTTTTAAAAACTTAAGAGTCATTACGAGGATAGTCCATAAAATAAGAACTAACATAAACTGTAAAATGCCAATTTGATCATTGTAAATAATGGCACCGATAATACCACCAAGTACGTAGTTTTGCAATTGGTCTAAAGCAGAGGTTGGGGCTAAATTGCCCTTACCCATTAAATTGATTTGTAGAATAATCGCCAAGAGACCGATGGCGAGTTTTGCAAAGACCATCCCATAGACGGCCATAGCTTCTGTCATATGTGGTCCTCCTTATTGTAATGCATCCTCTTTATCGTGAATTCGATCTATAGGGCTTACCTTATAAACACGTGTAATCGTATAGGTTGAAAATTCTGGATTAAATTGAACCTCATAGTAAGCGTCACTTACTTTTAAAATCATACCATTACGAATCTTTAAGGAGTTAACCGCCAATTGGTCACTCGGTACGGAACGATCTGAACTAAAAGAATGTAAAAATTGAGCCATACGAGAGGAGTCCTCAGAATAGGTTTTCATTCGATTATACTCTTGGTATTCAAGCCCTAAGAAGAACACTACGATTAAAGACAATATAATCATCAAGTCACGATAGCGACTAGTAAAACCATTTCGCAATACTTGTACTCCCAAAATGAGCAATGCTAATAGAACAGCTACAATTATAATAAAGCCCCAAGTTTGACCTATTACAGCCTGACTTTCAACATAGGCTAATGTGTAAAAATCCATGCCACACTCCTTTCAAATATTACTTTTTATTATACCATATTTGATTCCAATATTTTCGATGTAATCGTCAAGATGGCCCAAAATAATGTAAGAAAAGATAAAAAATAGCGACCCCTTACGGGGTCGCTTTTAATAAGCATATAATCTCACAAAAGATTACCTAAGTAATACTCTTATTTTAACCAGCTCATCAAGTTGCGAAGTTCTGCGCCAACTGGTTCAATTGGATGATTAGCAGCTGCTTCGCGATGTTCTTTAAGGAATTTTTGACCATTTTTGGAATCTGCTAAGAATTCATCAGCAAATTTACCAGATTGAATATCCGCCAAGATTTGTTCCATAGCTTTTTTAGTATCTGCAGTGATTACGCGAGGACCTGCATGGTAATCGCCGTATTCAGCAGTGTTGGAGATGGAGTGGCGCATTTTTTGGAAGCCACCTTCGTAGATAAGGTCTACGATCAATTTCATTTCATGCAAGCATTCAAAGTAAGCGTTTACAGGTTCATAACCAGCTTCTGTTAATACTTCGAAACCAGTTTTGATCAATTCAGTAACACCGCCGCACAATACAGCTTGTTCACCGAAGAGGTCAGTTTCAGTTTCAGATTTGAAGTTAGTTTCCAAGATACCGGAACGGCCACCACCGATACCAGAAGCCCATGCTAATGCAACTTCTTCAGTATCACCAGATGGATCTTTTTCTACAGCGTATAAGCAAGGAACGCCAGAACCTTCTTGGTATGTACGACGTACTAAATGACCAGGACCTTTAGGAGCTACCATGAATACATTGATGTCTTCACGAGGTACGATTTTACCAAAGTGAATGTTAAAGCCATGAGCAAATGCCAAGTACGCACCTTGTTTCAAGTTTGGAGCAATATCTTGTGCATATACGTCTGCTTGCAATTCGTCTGGAATCAATACCATAACGATATCAGCGCCTTTAACGGCTTCTGCAGTTTCTTTTACTGTAAGACCTGCTTCTTCAGCCGCTTTCCAGCTAGAAGAACCACCGCGAAGACCAATTGTTACGTCCATACCATTTTCTTTCAAGTTCAATGCATGAGCATGACCTTGAGAGCCGTAACCTAAAACTGTAATTTTTTTGCCTTCCAATTTGCTTAAATTACAATCTGCATCATAATAAACTGTAGTACCTAAAATTTTACCTGCCATATTAGACAACCTCCAAACATATTCAATAGAATATAGATTATATATACTGTACACAATCTAACAAATTTTTGCAAGATGTGGCGTACATTAATTTAGTATCAGTAAGCCAAGTTTTAAGCCTCTGATAAAAAAATTTGATAACTACCGAACCATCACCCATGGACGATCATCTTTCCATACAACTTGTACGGAAAGTCCAAAGACATCAGATAAAATATCATCAGTTAGTACCTTATATTTAGGACCTGCATGAATCATCTTACCCTCTCGCAAGATAGCTACATGAGTAATAAATGGTAGTATCTCTTCAATTTGATGTGACACATAGATAATCGGTGTCTGCTGCTCAGCTACCAAAGTGGATACGGTGCGTAAAAACTGCTCCCTCGCTGGTAAGTCCAAACCAGAGCAAGGCTCATCCAAAATCAATAATTCTGGATTTGCCATAATAGACCTCGCTAACAATACCCGGCGCTGTTCGCCAGCAGATAAGGTGCGAAAACGATGACCTTCCAAATAGTCTAGTCCAAATTCAGATAATAATTGCATACCTCGTTGGCGCACCTCAGGTGCTACCTCTTGGTATATACCAATGCTACTAAATGCACCAGAAATAACGATATCTTCAACGACTTGTTTATCTAAGGTTGACTGAAATTGTCCAAGCGCAGAGCTAACAAATCCTAGTCTAGCCTTGATTTTGGGCCACGCATATTTACCAAATTCCTTGCCAAACACACGTAAAGTACCCGTTGTGGGAATTTGATAAGCAGGTATCATGCTGAGTAGCGTTGATTTACCAGCCCCATTAAGCCCTAATAAGGCCCAATGTTCACCGTTCTCTATATGCCAATTTACATTATCTAAAATAGGTCTACCATCACGGCGAAAGCAGACATTTTCATAATGGAGTAATTCACGCCCCACGTTATCAGCTCCTACATTTTTTCTCCGCGACTCATAGCGGTGATACCTGTTTTGGCAATTTCAAGAATACCATAGGTTTCCATAATTTGAATGAAGCCACGTAATTTTTCTACACTGCCAATGACTTCAATGATCATAGATGTAGGAGAAATATCTAACACATTACCACGATATACATCGGCAATCTGTACAATTTGTGATCTTGTAGAAGCAGATGCTTTTACCTTAATAAGCATTAACTCACGGCATACCACATCATGATCTTCAAACACTTTAACCTTAACAACATCGATGAGCTTGTAGATTTGTTTTTGTACTTGATCGAGAATTCGATCATCGGCCTCTACAGTAATAGTAATACGTGCATAACCTGGCTGATTTGTAATGCCAGATGTCATTTTTGTAACGTTAAAGCCACGACGGTTAAAGAGTGCCAAAATACGTGTACCAATACCTGGTGCATTTTTTGCAATGATTAAGACTTGATGTTCTTTCGCCATTATAGCACCCCTTTCTTACCCATCATACCGCTTATCGTGCCGCCTGCTGGGATCATTGGCAATACATTATCCTCTCGTTCAACGCGACAGTCCAAGACAATGCTTTCATCCGATGTAATGTATGATTTAAATTCTTTGTTGAAAGTTTCAACATTATCTAGACGCGCTGCTTTCAAGTCAAATGCATCTGCGAGTTTCACGAAGTTCGGACTCACTTCCAAATCTACATAGGAGTAGCGTCTATCATTGAAGATTTCTTGCCATTGACGAACCATACCAAGATAGCCGTTGTTAATAATAACAATCTTGATTGGCAAATTATATTGGCGAACCATCATGAGCTCTTCACAAGTCATTTGGAACCCGCCATCACCGACAACAAGGATAACTTGCTTCTTAGGCGCCCCTACTTGAGCCCCAATAGCCGCCGGCAAACCATACCCCATGGTACCCGCACCGCCAGAGGTAACGATAGTATGAGGTTTTTTATGAGTTAAGAATTGAGCCGCCCACATTTGATGTTGACCGACGTCACTTACGATTATGGCATCTTCCTTGGCAATCTTATTAAGCTCAGATAACACATATTGTGCATGCAATACACCATTTTTAGACTCAGGGATTACCATAGGGTATTCCGCTTGCCATTCTCGGATTTGCTCAAGCCACGCTTCATGAGTTGTAGGTTCTACAAGAGCATTAAGCTCCGTTAATACCTGTTTTAAATCCCCTACGATAGGCACGTTGATTGTAACATTCTTATCAATTTCAGCTGGATCGATATCAATATGGATGATTTTAGCTTTTTTACAGAAGAAATCTGGATGGCCTGTAATGCGGTCATGGAAACGAATCCCTGCAGCAATCACGAGATCTGCCTCATCTGTACTATTATTAGCGGCTACAGAACCATGCATACCAACCATGCCAAGAGCCAATTCGTGATCTCCTGGGAAGCCACCAAGACCAACTAATGTATTCGTCACCGGAATTTGAGCCTTTTCAGCTAATTCTTTAAGCTCATCCATAGCACCAGACTTCAATACGCCTGCCCCAGCAATGATAAGTGGGCGCTTTGCATTTTTGATGAGAGTAGCTGCTTTTTTGATTTGACCTTGATGACCTTTATAGGTTGGATCATAGCCTTCAAGATGAATAGGTACTTCGTACAATTTGTTGTATTCCGCCATGGATATTTTTTCGGTTTGAATATCCTTAGGAATATCGATGAGTACAGGGCCTGGACGACCTGTGCCAGCAATAAAGTACGCCTCTTTAATGATGCGAGGCAAATCATGAATATCTTGAACAAGATAGTTATGCTTGGTTATAGGCATCGTAATGCCTTGGATATCCGCCTCTTGAAAGGAGTCCTTACCGATAAAAGGGCGACCAACCTGACCTGTAATGGCCACCATAGGTACGGAATCCATGTACGCAGTCATAATACCTGTTACAAGATTCGTTGCGCCAGGGCCAGAGGTAGCAAGACATACACCTACGCGACCAGATACGCGAGCATAGCCATCTGCCGCATGTGCAGCACCTTGTTCATGACGGACGAAGTAATGTTTAATTTCAGGGAAGCTATATATTTCATCATAAATTGGAATTACCGCGCCACCTGGATAGCCGAACATATCGGTTACACCAAGGCGATGCAATGTTTCAAGGACAATGCGTGCCCCATTGATTGTTTCTGCGCTCATAGGAACCCTTTCACCCAGCTATTCAGACAATATTTCGCTGGAATTTAAACGTTTAATAATGTAGCCATTATGTTTGAAAGTATCAATAATGTGTTGGATGTGCTCTTCACCATTTGTTTCTACCGTTACTTGCAATTCCACTTCATGGAAACGGTCAAGGTTTTTGAACTGATTATGGTCAAGTTTAATAACATTTGCATCTGCATCGGCTAACATTTGAGATACAGCCACTAACTGGCCTGGTTTATCAGGAAGGTTAACGGAGAAAGTAAAGATACGACCACGTACGACAAGACCTTTATTAATCATAGAGGAAATGGTAAGTACGTCGATATTACCTCCACTGACAATGGCTACAACCTTTTTACCTGTGCAGTTCAATTTTCTAAGACCTGCCAATGGTAAAATACCGGAATTTTCTGCTACTAATTTATGTTTTTCAACAAGCAACAGGAATGCTTCCATCAATTCGTAGTCTGAAACAGTAATAATGTCATCTACATATTGCTTGATATATTCTAATGTAGTTTCACCAATTTGGCGTACTGCCGTACCATCTGCAATCGTCGCTACTTCATCGAGTGGTACCGGATGATCAGCCTTTAATGCAGCGATTGCACTTGCGGCACCTTCAGGCTCTACACCGATAATCTTAACGCGCGGATTTTTTAATTTTGCCGCTGCCGCAATACCAGATACGATACCACCGCCCCCAACAGGAACAAGCAATACATCTGCATCAGGAAGTTCATCGAGAACCTCGAGAGCAATTGTCCCTTGCCCTTCAATTACATCTTCATCATCGAAGGGATGGACGAACACATAACCATGTTCTTGTTGGAGTTCCATCGCTTTTTGGCAAGCTTCATCATAGATTTCACCATGTAATACGACATCTGCGCCGTACTGTTTTGTTGCATTAACCTTTATAAGAGGCGTGTGTTTCGGCATAACAATAGTCGCTTTAATGCCAAGGCGTTTCGCGGCAAGGGCCACGCCTTGTGCATGATTACCAGCAGACGCAGCGATAACACCGCGCGCCTTTTCCTCTTCTGTCAGCTTTGCAATTTTATTATAAGCTCCACGAACCTTAAAAGAGCCTGTTATTTGCAAGTTTTCTGGCTTGATATATACATCATTTTCGCACTCGTCAGAAAACACATCGCTGTGAAGCAATTTCGTTTTCACCGTGATTGTGCTTAATCGCTCTCGAGCCTCCATAAAATCATATAATTTGTGCATGTACACTATCTCCTCTAGTTAGTATTAAATGAAAGTCTAGTATTAGTCTTCAAATACTTCGATAGCACCTTGTGCAGCAGAGGATACGTGAAGAGCGTATTTTTTAAGATATCCAGTTACATTGGATTTGAACGGTTTCAATGCAGCTTTACGACGAGTGATTTCATCATCAGATACAGCTAGTTCCAATTTACCGTTTGGAATATCGATGTTGATAATATCACCATTTTCAACGATAGCAATGGTACCGCCTGCAGCTGCTTCTGGAGATACATGTCCGATGGATGCACCACGAGTAGCACCGGAGAAGCGTCCATCTGTCAACAATGCTACATCTTTATCTAGACCCATACCGGCAATCATAGATGTTGGAGTCAACATTTCACGCATACCAGGACCGCCTTTAGGGCCTTCGTAACGGATAACTACAACATCACCTTTCACGATTTTACCGCCTGTAATAGCTTCAACCGCTTCTTCTTCACTGTTGAATACCTTTGCTGGACCAGAGTGAACAAGCATATCTGCATCTACGGCACCGGCTTTTACAACGGAACCATCTACAGCAAGGTTACCTTTAAGAACCGCGATACCACCAGTTTCATGTACTGGATTATCCCATGGGTGAATAACATCTTCATCCACAACATGAGCTGCCGCTGCAATTTCACCTTGTGTTTTAAGAGCAACAGTTTTGCAATCTGTATGAAGGCGACCATTTTCTGCTAAACGTTTCAACACGGCAGATACACCACCTGCAGCGTACAAGTCTTCAATGAAGTATACGCCAGATGGAGATAATTTAGATAATTGAGGTGTATTTTGAGCGATGCGATCAAAATCGTCTAAGGATAATGGTACACCTGCTTCGTGAGCAATAGCCGGTAAATGAAGCGCCGTATTAGAGGAACCGCCCAAAGCCATATCAAGAGCTACCGCATTTTCAAAGGCTTCACGAGTCATAATATCTTTAGGGCGAAGGTTTGCTTTTAATATCTCTACCGCTTGCATACCAGCTAACTTAGCTAAACGCAAACGTTCAGAATATACCGCTGGGATTGTACCATTGCCAGGAAGGCCCATACCGAGAGCTTCTGTTAAGCAGTTCATTGTATTTGCCGTATACATACCAGAGCAAGAACCACATGTAGGACATGCCGTATTTTCGATATCAGCTAACTCAGCATCATCCATTTCACCAGTTTGATGTTTGCCTACGGCTTCGAATACGTCGGACAAACCAATTTTTTTACCTTTATGTACACCAGCGAGCATGGCCCCACCAGATACGAATACAGATGGGATATTAAGGCGAGCAGCTGCAATCAACATGCCTGGCACTACCTTATCGCAATTTGGAATGAATACCATCGCATCGAATGGTGTAGCCATAGCAGTAGCTTCGATAGAATCTGCAATGATATTACGTGTAACTAAGGAGTATTTCATGCCGATATGGTTCATTGCCAAACCATCGCAAATACCGATAGTATTGAACTCGATTGGCACACCACCTGCGTTGCGAATACCGTCTTTTACGGCTTGTACAATATTTTTCAGGCCTACGTGACCAGGGATGATTTCATTGAAAGAGTTGGCAATACCGATGACTGGTCTACCCATTTCTTCATCAACAAAACCCAGAGCTTTTAATAAAGATCTGTGTGGTGCACGTGCTACGCCTGTTTTCAAATTGTCACTTCTACAACTCATGTTAATCTCCTCACTTTTGAAAGCATCCACTTGGACAGCTTTCACGACGCATAAAAAAAGACGATTCCAATGAATCGTCTTAAAAGTTTACAAATGATATTCCTTTTGTTTACAGAATTCCTATATACATAAATAATCCTATGTACCCCTTGGAAAATATACACATAAGAAACAAACCATATAGTCAAATCTTATTGATTGTATATTAAACCATTCGCGGAACTTCTAAGACAAAAACGTGTTAAGTTGTTGTTCATAATTCGAATGTCATTAATAATCACGACTAGCGCAATAATCAATAAGCTAATGACTAAACCTAACATGTTTCCTCCTAAAATATTCTGTAATAATAATCACGGAATAATAATAACACGTTATATTATCCCGCGCAAGATAATTCACAATAAATTCTATAGATTCATCATAGTTTTTTTATGAAGTTCACCATACCCAAAAACTATAGCAAACCTAGTAAGGTATAAAAAATATAGATATAACAAGAAAAATCCCTCACCGTAGTGAGGGATTGAATATATTATAAAATACCAAAGAGCCACATGCCAAAAGTGCCGCCCCAGAAATGAATGAGGAAGCTCACCACGGAAATGGCAAGACCTACGCGCCACCATGTACCTTGTGGCACATAGCCAGCACCGAAGAAGATTGGTGTTACACCTGAACTATAATGAGTCAATGTACAGCCAGGACTGTTCATCAAACCAAAGAGCAATATCGTAAACGGAATAGGAGCCCCCATCGCCACTAAAATGGCTGCAAAGGCGGAGAATAAAGCTGTAATACGCGCCGTACCACTGGCAAAGAAATACTGAGAGTACACAAAGGTAGCGGAAATGATAAAGGATGCCCAGAACCAGTCAAAGCCAGCTAAATGTTGACTTACAAAGTCTGCAAACACAGCTACTACACCGAGTTTACCAAGCAGCCCAGCCATGCCCACAAGCGTACCCATCCAGATAAGGATATCCCAACCGGTACGTTCACCCAAAATATCCTCCCAAGTAAGAGAGCCAGTCACAACACACGCCAGAACCCCCATCATCGCTACTACTGTAGGATGAAGCTTAGTCCAAATTGCTGTAGCCCAAAGCAAGATGCAAAGTACAAAGATAATAGCAACAGAAATTTCAGCCTTCGTAATAGGTCCAAGAGCATCTAGTTCTTTTTGAGCCATTACAGCAGCCTCTGGTGTTTCCTTGATTTCTGGTGGATAGATTTTATAGATAAACCAAGGCATCAAAATCATACAAATCACACCAGGAATGACACCTGCTTGGAACCATTCCCACCAAGATATATCATAGCCAAACAGTTTAGCACCTAAAGACGTAATAAGCAAATTACCGCTACATGCGGTCAAGAAGATCGTCACAGTAATAGTGTTAATAGTATGTGCCGTCGTCATCAAGTACGCCCCAATGCGGCGGGCCGTATTACCATAAGGTTCAGAACCAAAAGCTAAGGAAATATTTTGTACAATGGGGAATACAATACCACCTCCACGCGCCGTATTAGATGGTGTAGCTGGAGAAATAATCAAGTCCGTACAAGCCAACGCATAGGCAAGCTTTAATGAGCTTGTGCCAAAAGAGCAAATCAAGGTGTACGCAATACGCTTACCAAGGCCAGAATTAATAATACCTCGTGAAAAGAATACGGCCGCTACGATAAGCCACACATTCGCCTCTGCATAGCCACCTAGAGCCTGTACCATAGTGATGGAATTAGTGGCTACGGCTACAACAATACCAAAAAGCGCCATAATACCCGTTGGCCAGGGACGTAAGATAAAGCCCACAATAGTAGCCGTAAAGATAGCTAATAAATGCCAACCTTCAGGCTTGATTGCCTCTGTATGAGGTAAAAACCAAATAACGAGGCCCACTAAAACGGTAAGGGCCGCTCGTGTAAAAGTATTCATAGAACCTCCATCAGGCTTAACAACTTTCCAAGAATTCTTTGATTTTAGGATTTGCTCGTAACATTTCCATCTCTTCAGGGGATAATAATTTTACCTTATCTCGATCTTGATTTACCAAGCAAAGAAAACCAATATAATCGCCCTTATTAGCACGGAACTGATGAATTGTTTTGCCTGGAATTTCGATAAAATCACCAGTTTCTACATCGTGGATTTCATCGCCCAATAAGACTTGCCCCTTGCCGCGAAATATCATAACCATATGCGTATGATCGTGATACTCCAAGGTAGAATATCCCCCTGGCAAACATTCAAAATAGCGGAATTGACACGGAATATCATAAGCACCATCATATAATACTTGACGTGTTACATCTTTAAAAGGACTACCATCTTGTTTATATACCAAGGTTTCAATACCATCCCACTTAAAATTTTTAGCATCAAACTTACGTATCATCGTATTACCTCTTTAAACAAAAAAGGGCTGCATCGAAACAAGGTTTCAATACAGCTCCATCGGTTCGATTATTTGAAGAGACGTTTCAAAGTGCCTAGTAATCCATGACTATGTTTTTGTACACCGTCTGCAACGCCTGTCACTTCAAAGCCAGTTCGTTCAATGGCTTTTGTAATAACTTCTACAGATACTTTTGTTGGATCAAAAGAAACGGTAGCTGTCTTTTCTGGCAAATCTACTTCTGCACTTAATACGCCAGGCAAACCTAGAGATGCACCTTCAACTGTTTCTTTACAGTTGTTGCACATCATCCCCGGTACAGTAAATACCTTTGTTACAACGCCATTATCTTCGCCACAACCACAATCTTTGCACATAGTGTTACCTCCTATTAATCCTTAGCTTCTTTATGTTTATCGTCGTTCTTAGCCCCTGCTGTCACATCGATAGTAGTCGCTTTCTTAACGGCTTCTTTCGTTTCATCAACAGCCTTTTTAGGCCCCGAAATAGCATCTTTAAACTCATTGATGCCTTTACCAATAGCTTTACCGACTTCAGGCAATTTACCAGGTCCGAAGATAACTAGAGCAATCACTAATATAACTATTAATTCAGGTGTTCCTATAGACCCCATATGTATCTCCTTTATTTTTACTACTACTTATACTCTTTAGTGTACATCATCATAGGCTGCCTTGTCCACATACCAGGTCATAGCTTCTTGTGAAAGCACCGCTCCAGGCAATACACGACCAATGCGTTTTTCCCAAGGTAAATCCTCGTAATCTTCGCGTTGATACAATACCTTTGTCAAAGCAGTTCGCTTACTTTCACCAGTTACGGTAAACCAAACCGCATCAGATTTTGCTAAGAACGAAAAGGTCATAGAAATACGTTCCCACACCTTTCCATCCTCAACAGCTACCACGTCTTGATCTGTGACACGCAATGCATGAGAACCTGCAAATAGACCGGCTGTATGACCATCTTCGCCAAGATCGAGCAATGCCAAATCTAGGCCACTTTTTTTACAAGCCTTGAGAACATTCTTAACCTCTTTCTCGTATTCCGCTGCCGCTTCTATTACAGTTTTAGAATCTGTATTGATTGGCAAGAAATGAGCCGCCCCTTTCGCCTTACACAACAAATAAGGTTTCACGCGATTGAAGTAATTATCCTCATGAGATTGCGGTAAGAATCGCTCATCAGTCCACACAAAGAATATGCGTTCCCAATTGAGGCGCTCTATATATTCTGGGGAATTAAGCAATTCTAATAAACCATTAATAACAGTCCCGCCCGTAATACCAACAACACACGTTTCAGTGCGATTGATTTCCTCGTTGGTGAAAGCAATAAAATCCTCTGCCAATGCTTGAACTACATCGCTAGGGCTGTCATAACATTTAATTGTATCTTGAGCCATGTAATAATGACCTCCTAAAACTATTTCAATAGTTCTATTATATACACTTTTTCTGTGTAATGAAAGCAAAACCGATGTAACTCAATAGTTGGAGCCACATCGGTTCTAATTATATTTGTATTTACCTATGAATTACAGGAAATTCCATTCCGTATATTCATAAATCAATATTATTGTTGACCAAATTTAGGACGGCGACGCTCTGTGAAAGCACGGACTCCTTCTTTGAAGTCCTCTGAAAGACCTAATGCACATTGGTTTTCTACTTCAAACTTCTTGTACTCTTCCCAACCCGCTAAGAAGCTATTCCACATCATTTCCTTCATAACGCGGTAAGATTGTGCAGGCCCTTTTGCCAATTTCTCAACGAGGCGTCTTGTAGCAGTCTCTAAATCTTCTAATTCACAAACCTTATACACAAAGCCAAGTTCCTTACCCTTTTCAGCAGATACGGCTTCACCGGTCATGACAATATGCATAGCACGATTCATACCAATAGAGCGAGTTAACAAGAATAACCCGCCCGCATCAGGAGCAAGACCTACATTTACGAAGGCTTGAATAAAGCGTACGTTATTAGCAGCCACAACAAAGTCCGCTGCCAAAGCCATATTGAAGGCAGCACCTGCTGCAGCACCTTGAAGGCTCATGATAACAGGTTTTGGTAATTTCTTCATAGCCATAGAAATCTCAGCTACCAGCTCAACAATTTCAAATAAAGACTCAGTATCCCCTTCGTTTACAGCGCGCTCCATCTCTGTTAAATCGCCACCCGCAGAGAATACCTTACCCTCTGCATTAATGAGCAATGCACGCACGCTTTCATCATTATGAGCTTTATCTAAGACCTCAAGGATCTCCTTGCACATCTCGATATTAAAACCATTGGCTACGGTTGGCCGATTAAAGGTCAACGTACCAATACCGTTGTCCACTACGTACTGAATTGTATTATAAATCATATGATTTCTCCTATATAAAAATCTATTTTCGAAAAAATTCGATTATTATATATCTATTATAGGAGAATTAAATATAGATGTAAATGAAAGAATGAAAATTAAACTGACTTGAGTATTAAAAATTATCTAATAATGCAAAAACACCTGCAGACATTGTCTGCAGGTGTAATACCCTGTATTCCAAATATTAACGTTTGGAGAATTGGCTTGCTTTGCGGGCTTTTTTAAGACCGTATTTTTTACGTTCTTTCATACGTGGGTCACGAGTCAAGAAGCCAGCTTTTTTCAAAGATTGACGAAGTTCACCATCTACGTCCAATAACGCACGGGAAATACCGTGACGAATTGCACCAGCTTGACCGGAAGGACCGCCACCAGCTACAGTTGCGATAACATCATATTGTTCAACTGTGTTAGTCAAATTCAAAGGTTGTTTTACGATCAATTCCAAAGTTTGGCGACCGAAATAATCATTAAGTTCACGTTTATTAACAGTGATTTTACCTGTTCCCGGTACCAGACGAACTCTAGCAACGGAAGATTTTCTACGACCAGTGCCGTAATATTGTGCTACTGCCATTATATATTCCTCCCTCTAGATTATCGTACGGAAATTTCTAACACTTCTGGTTTTTGAGCTGCATGTGGATGCTCAGGACCAGCGTATACGTTTAATTTGCGGTATTGTTGTGCACCCAATTTATTTTTTGGAAGCATACCACGAACTGCCATTTCAACAACACGTTCAGGTTGTTTTTCAAGCATCATGGACAATTTAGTGAAACGGGAACCACCTGGGTAACCAGAGTGACGGAAGTATTCCTTTTGTTCCAATTTTTTACCAGTTACGCGAATTTTTTCAGCGTTTACAACGATCACATGGTCACCAGTGTCTACGTGTGGTGTGAAAGTTGGTTTATTTTTGCCCCGAAGAACTTTTGCAACTTCGGCAGCAAGGCGTCCTAAAGTTTTACCTTCAGCGTCAACAACATACCATTTCCGTTCGATTGTGTTCGGATTGGCCATATATGTAGTTTTCATGCTGCATATCCTCCTAATAACGTCATAATTCTACCAAAATCAGCTTGTCCTTTGCTTCCGGGGCTAATGGAAACACGACTAAAGCTTACTCAAAATAGTATACAGATTTTATGGGTTTGTGTCAATTAAAATTTAGTGGTTATATGCTGTCATCAAATTAATTTTTTAATATAGAATTACATTGCTGTATTACCTTATTCAATACGGTCTGATCAGTATTAAGAAGAAGTTTAACCCAATTATCACGCCAACTGCCTCCTAATTGAGCTTCTACTTTTATCTGTCCATATGATTTACATATAATATGGACATAATCATCCGAATCATCATAAGCAATACGAATGTCTCCATCTAATGTTATATATATTAATTTGAGTTGACTGATTAATTCTCTAAATTCATTTACAGTATAAACAAATGTACCTCAACCAGAAAAGTCTCCACTTTTGATATATACACTAAAAGCTATATACTCTTCCCAAGGCTCAACATCTGCAAAATATTTTTCTTCTAACTCAACACGTATAAAATCCATTAGTATCTCCTCTAAATAATAAAAATGAATAGTTCCCTTTATTATCTTTCATTAGCAGAAACCTACTTATATTACATATTACTTTATATTGTGCAGGAAATTTATATATTTATATAGAATTATGAATATATAATATCAGAAATTGATAAAAGTTTAGTTTAGATTTTGTAAAACAATACATATTATATCTGTACTTCTATAATCTAGGAGATGATAATATGAATCTAGAAAATAAGAACTCATTTTTCTTAAATAGTGCTCTATTTTTTTCGACAATGGGAAGCACAGCAACAACACTAGGCTTTATAACATATATATTTAATACCACCCACAGTCCCTTTAATACAGGGGCAGTTACGATAGCAACATTATTAGTTGGAATGTTATTAGGCCCATTTTTAGGGATACTGGTAAAAGAAAAAGGCTTAATGTGGTCTATGGTAGTTCCTGAAATAGTTTCGGGTTTTATATTATTAATTTTTGTTTTCATAGATAACCTTTATTTAGTATATATCATAGCTTTTCTTATAGGTTTTAATAATAAAATTTTAGGAATCGCTAGACTTTCTTTTATACCTAATATAACAAATGATCTAGTCAAATTTAATGCACTGCTCCGGTCTATTAATCGTTTTGCATTGATAAGTGGTTCCTTATTATTTAGCGTTATAATTAATTACTCTTTAACGATGGTGTTTGTTATTGATGCAATTACTTATATTATTTCAGCCTACCTACTTTATCGATTAAATAGAAATGTGAGAATACAATCACACTCAACTATCTCCCAAAAAACTATTAGACAAAGCATATATGACCGCATTCAACTTTTAATAAAAGGATATAAATTATTATTCCTAAATAAAAAAATTAATTTTATAGTTTATTTGGGTATATTAGCTAGAATATTTTATATGTGTATTCCAATTCTACTATTAATATTTATTAAAGATATCTTACATTTAACTGATAGTCAGTATGGATATACACAAACAATCTCTAGATTGGCATCATTCATTATTTTTGGACTTCTTGCTAAATATTTTACTATTAACTTAGCAACGAGTTTTAAAAAAGTTTTGTTCCCTCTTTTTATACTATATGGAGGAAGTATTTTTTGCATAGGCTATATAGAAACAATAGAACAACTTTATATTCTATATAGTATATCTGAAATATTATTATTTACAGCCGTTGTTTTAGTTCATGCATATATACAATCTATTTTTTCACAGGAAGAGTTAACATTAGCTAGCGGTTCTGTAAGTACAGGCTTCTCTATTGGATCAATATTATCAATAACTATATTTACAAACTTAGCAAATATATTACCGCTACATGATATATTTTTTATATGTGGACTGGGGATAATTATAAGCACTGCTATTATAATAGGTTATACTCGATTAAACTCTAAAATTTAATTTTTTATGATAGCTCTACTTTTATAAACAATACCCACAACATACAAAAACCCGCAGTGCAAAGCACTGCGGGAAATGACGCCAAATTATTTGGAGTACAATTCGACGATAAGTGTTTCGTTAACTTCGATAGGAAGTTCTTCACGTTGAGGAAGACGAGTGAATGTAGCTTTGAAGCCTTCCAAGTCTTTTTCAATGTAAGGAAGTTCGAAAGAACGAAGTTCTTGGAAGTTAGTTTTGAACAATTCGTTATCACGAGATGCTTCGCGCAATTCGATTACATCGCCTGGTTTGCAGGAGAAGGAAGGAATGTCTACGCGACGACCGTTTACCAAGATGTGGCCATGGTTTACCATTTGACGAGCTTGACGAATGGAGTTACCGAAGCCGATGCGATATACAAGGTTATCAAGACGTTGTTCCAAAAGGATCAACATGTTTTGACCTGTAACACCTTGCATTTTTTTCGCTTTATCATAATAGCGTACGAACTGGCGTTCTAGCAAGTTGTAGTAAGCTTTAACTTTTTGTTTTTCTAATAATTGTGTGCCATACTCAGACATTTTCTTCTGACGTTGGTCTTTTTTGACGCGATTCAAGGCTTTTGCGTGACCGAATACGTTCACACCAAAGCGACGACAAAGTTTGAATCGAGCCTCTCTTCTCGTTGCCATGTGATTATCACCTCATAAGATTAAAATAAACCTGTACCTATACATAATGGTACCCAAGTATAATATCATTTTCATCTAGTTATGTCAATTATCGATACTTGTGAAAGTCATTGAAATAAGTGCATAATCACAATTTTTAATTACACTTTTTTACGATAATACAACGTACTATATCGGTTGTGCATGTTTCATCATATTTTATAGATTTAGATGAAAAATCAATTATAGTATGCTACAATATGAATAAGTAAGGTAATAGGTATCATTGGAGTCTTATGTCTAAGTTGGGGGAATAACATGAAAGAGTTACCTACAATGCAAGAGCTACAAAGTTTTATTACCTATAATAAAACAGGAAGCTTTACATTAGCTGCACAATCTATGAATATTACACAATCAGCTTTCAGCGCTCAAATGAAAAAATTAGAGCGTTTAGTTGGTGTGAAATTAATCTCCCGTTCTACAAGAGGTAGCCGTTTAACACCAGAAGGTGAGTTATTCCTACCAGAAGCAGAACAAGTTCTCGACACATTGGAACGCGCTATCCAATCTATTCGTTTGGCTAGCAAGGTTGAACGCCCAATTCTAAACATTGGTGTATTACGTAGTCTTGGGGATATCCGTCTAAACGGTTACGTTTCCCACTTCTTCCAAAACCATCCTGAATTCTCTGTTAGTATTTACGATATGGAAGAAGAAGAATTGATGCTCGACTTACGAGAAAACCGCATCGATATTGCATTACTCTATTTACCTAATAATAAGGATATGTCCGCATACGAATCCACCGCGCTTAGAGAAGACGAATTTGTATACTATGCACCAAACTTAGTGAACGGTATGGAAACAGCCAGTTTAAAAGCTATCCAGCAACAACCACTGCTCATGTATCCACCTAAATACTTTATGTATCGCACATTAAAAAACTATGTTGGGAACGGTCAACAAAACCTACACATCCGCGGTAGCCGTCTATCCAATCCATATACAATGATCGACTACTGTCAAAAGAATAAATCTGGTTGCATCGTAGCACGCCAAATTTTAACGTCTTTAAACATCAATGATGGCTTTGTACCTTTAGAAAAACCATTCAAACTACAAGTGTGCTTCGCATTTAAGAAGAATAATTCTAAAACAGAAACCATGCATACCTTCATGGATTATGTGCACAGCGAATCACCACCACGTTTATAATAACGAATAGACCCCGTATACCTTTTGGTATACGGGGTTTTACTATAAACAACAAATGACCTATCTATACAAAACAATTGCCCTCTCTTGTCCTAAGTTGTACAATAGAGAATAGATTTCAATTAATACAGCAAGAATACAGTGAGGTTATTATGCTCTTATCTATTCTATTCTTTATACTAGCAGGACTTGCGGAAATCGGTGGCGGATATCTCGTATGGCTCTATATGCGTGACGACAAAGGACCTATTTACCTAATCGCAGGTGCTTTTATTTTATTCTTATACGGCATCATCCCCACCTTCCAGCCAGAAGCAAGCTTCGGCAAAGTATACGCAGCATACGGCGGCGTATTCATTGCCCTCTCTATTCTATGGGGCTGGCTTGTGGACGGCTTACGACCAGATATGTACGATATCATCGGCGGCCTTGTATGCCTCGTAGGTGTATATATCATCATGTATGCACCACGTTAAATATGTAGTTTCCAGATGTGCCTATAATAAAATTTATATTTTTTAGATATAACAAGAACTAACTATATATTTTGAAAGTACAACCATAGCAACTATATATTTTTTTACATAAAACTATATAAACATTACAACAAAAGGAGTACAACTATAATAGTTGTACTCCTTTATTTATCTACATGACCATATGTATTTTTATACCCATATGTACTTTTTACATACTAAAAAACGGTCATCCGAAGATAACCGTTTGCTTTGGTGGACGATGACAGGATCGAACTGCCGACATCCTGCTTGTAAGGCAGGCGCTCTCCCAGCTGAGCTAATCGTCCATGTGGTGACCCGTCCGGGAATCGAACCCGGGATACCGCCGTGAAAGGGCGGTGTCTTAACCGCTTGACCAACGGGCCAATAAAAATGGCTCCTCGAGTAGGACTCGAACCTACGACCGATCGGTTAACAGCCGATTGCTCTACCGACTGAGCTATCGAGG
>NZ_JAWFXN010000007.1:0-95250 GCF_032575955.1 Veillonella parvula | reverse complement strand
GAACACAGTAGTTAAGCTCATAAACGCCGAAAGTACTTGGCTGGAGACGGCCTGGGAGGATAGGAAGCCGCTGATTGACGTAAAGGCACACCTGAGGGTGTGTCTTTTTTTGTTGTATGGCTTCCTATCCTCCCAGGGTACCTGGTGAGCAGGGCAGTAAAAGCAGGGCAGTAGAAGATGGAGAAGTGAAACGACGACCGATTCACTGCATCGCTTTCTTCCGAACGTAAGATTTACCGAGCTGCAAAGCAGTGAAGGAAAATCCACAGTGAGGAAGCAAGTAGGACAAGGGAAAAGTAATTAGGATTAAACGACGTATGGGGCTCACACATCACCTTTTTCCGAACGTAAGCTGTACAGAACTGCGGAGCAGTGAAGGTAAATCTACAATGAGCATTGATAGGAATTTAAGTTTAGTTGTAGAAAAAATGATCTTTTTTTTATACGTCTATTTTCTTGATACTTTTATTAAAAATATGGTATTCTCATTGTGTATGTAAGTCGATGGGAGTGATTATTTTATATGTATAAATATGGAAAGAGCTGCATTAAAAAGTTGTTATATTGTATTGCAATATGTATTGCAATCTTAGCGGTTTCTATTGGAGTTATGTGGGGTCTGTCTTCAGATTACAAGTTATATGGTGTACCAGTACTTAATTACCATCAAATAAATGATGAGAAACACTCCGCTTTAACATTGCATGTGGATCAGTTTAAGGAGCAGATGGAATACCTCCATAATCATGGGTATAATACGATTACATTGAATCAGTTGTATGATTATTTACAAAATGGTTCGGATTTACCAGAGAAGCCTATAGTAATAACATTTGATGATGGTTATGTGGATAATTATGAACATGCACTGCCTATATTAAAAGAATATAATATGAAAGCTACTTTGTTCATGATTAGTGACGCTGCCAATACGCCTGGTTTTGTAAATACTGCACAAATGCACCAAATGGAGTCTGCTGGTTTTGACATTCAAGGGCATACAAATCATCATAAGATACTAACTCATATGGATCCTACGGAATTGCCTGATGCCATTCTCGGTGGTAAAACATCTATGGAAGGTATCTTAGGAGAACCTATTAGTTACTTGGCCTATCCTGGTGGTTTTAATGATATGCTCGTTCAATATGTTACTAAACAGTCTGGGTATAAAATGGCTTTCACTGTCCAACCAGGGACAGTAAAGCCAGGGGATAATTTATATGCTCTAAATCGACTAGCTGTATTCCAAGGAGATACACCGTATTTATCTTTTTGGTTGCGCCTACATTGTGCACCGCTTATTAAGTATACATGGGCATTGCGTGATACATTACGCGACAATGGATGGCCGATATTAGCGTCTATTATGCCTTTATTTTAGGAGGAATTATGTCTTACGAAGTTGTAGCAAGACCATTACGTGTTGCAGTATTAACTGTATCTGATACTCGTACATTAGAAACTGATAAAGGAGGCAACAAAGTTCAAGAATTTTTGGAAGCAGCAAATCATATTGTAGCAGATCGCAAAATTGTAATTGATGATTGTGAGTCTATAATAAATGCTATGACTCCATGGTGTAATGATGAGTCTATTGATGTCATTATATCTACTGGGGGAACTGGTATTGCTATGAGAGATGTTACCATCGAGGCTGTAAATAGCTTATATGAAAAGCATATTCCAGGTTTTGGTGAAATCTTTAGATATTTATCCTATACGGAGGATATTGGAACAAAAGCAATGGCATCTCGTGCAGAAGCTGGTGTTAAGAATAACACTTTGATGTTTTCTATTCCTGGCTCTGTTGGGGCCGTCACCTTAGCGATGAGCAAACTCATCATTCCTGAAATGGGCCATTTGGTGCGAGAAATTACAAAATAATATATATGGAGACTGTTCTTTTGAGAGCAGTCTTTTTATATATGATGACAATCAATATTTGATGGATATAAAAGTAGGTAATTGATCCAAAGAATATGAGCATGAGAAGTAAGTGAATTAATTTATCTTGTTTAAAACAATACCATTGCAGTATTGTTTTATTTCATTTATACTAGATTTAGTAATACGTTTGTCCGAGTGCACGAGAAAGGAGACTTTATGAAGTTAAATCAGGCCACGGATTATGCATTTCGCATGGTCTTGCATATGGCGCTATTACCTTCGGGATCGAAGATAACTGGTGCTGTATTGGCTGAGCATGAGTTGATTCCAGAACGCTTTTTGCTCAAGATTATGCGTAGTCTCATTGCAGCAGGAATTATGAAATCTTTCAGAGGGGTAGATGGTGGGTTTGCCCTGAATCGAAGCCCTCAAGAGATCTCGTTGCTTGATGTAATTAGAGCCGTAGAAGGGGATGCGTATTTACAACGTTGTTTATATGATGTAGGTTCTTGCTCTAAGTCTTGTAAGGGGCATTGTGCTATAAATGAAGCAATGGGCGTGATTCAGCATCAATTGGTCAATCAGTTGGAAGCGGTTAATTTTAAGAATCTTGCCCAACGAGAACAGTTGATTATCGCTGAGGCTTGAGCTTTTTTTATAGTCGCAATGATGCAAGGTTTTTTGTAAAAGCTCGTCAAGTGATGTTAGTATTTTATTCTAAGGAGGAAAACACATGTTTGAAGCTGTAGATTTAGCCCGATTGCAATTCGCGCTAACATCTATCTATCACTGGTTATTTGTGCCGTTCACACTAGGTATGACAGTGATTGTTGCTGCTTTAGAGTGGACCTACGTGTCGACTGGTAAAGAAGTATACAAAAAAATGGCTAAGTTCTGGGGCAAATTGTTCCTAATTAACTTTGCTATGGGTGTGGTGACTGGTATTGTTCAGGAATTCCATTTCGGTATGAACTGGGCAGAATATTCTCGTTTTATGGGGGACATTTTCGGCGCTCCATTGGCTCTTGAAGCATTAATGGCATTTTTCTTGGAATCTACATTCATGGGCGTTTGGATTTTCGGTTGGAATCGCTTACATAAATGTGTTCACGCCCTTGTAGCTACATTTGTAGCATTAGGTACAAATCTATCTGCGTTCTGGATTCTTGTAGCAAACTCTTTTATGCAACATCCTGTAGGTTTTGTATTACGCAATGGCCGTGCAGAGATGGAAAATTTCCTGATCATCGTTCAAAATGGCTATGTACCTGGACAATTTTTCCATATTGTATTGAATGGTTTATTAACAGCTGGCGTAATTATTATGGCAGTCAGTGCATGGCACTTATTACGCAATAATGCGACAGAGTTCTACCGTCGCTCTGCTAAATGGGGCATGGTTATCGCTCTAGTATTCGGTACTTTAGGCGCATTAGCTGGTCATCACCAAGGTCAGTACATCACAAAAGTACAACCTATGAAAATGGCTGCTATGGAAGCGTTGTGGGAAACACAAGATCCAGCACCATTCTCTTTAGTAGCTAACATTGATACTAAGGCACAAAAGAATACAAATGCTCTTGAAATTCCTGGTGGTTTATCCTTCTTGACTCAAAACTCCTTTACGTCTGGTAAGGTAGAAGGTATCAAAGACCTTCAAGCAAAAGCGGAGGCTCAATATGGCCCTGGCAACTATATTCCAGATGTTCCAGCAATCTTCTGGACATTCCGTGTCATGGTAGCATCCGGTTCTCTTATGTTACTTGTTGCCTTTGTAGGTCTTATCCTAAATGCAAAAGATAAACTTGTTGAAAACCGCACATTCTTAAAAATTATGTTCTGGATGTTGCCATTGCCATTTATCGCTCACTCCACTGGTTGGTTTGTAGCGGAAGCAGGTCGTCAACCATGGCTTGTATATGGTTTGCAATTGACTGCAGATGGTGCGTCTAAATCCGTAACGGCTCCAGAAATTATGACTACAATCATCGGCTTTACACTTGTGTATATCGTGGCTGCTATCGCGGCTATTTATCTTGCTGTAGAACACATTAAAAAAGGTCCGGATGGCAACCCATCTCATGATGTAGTTGAAAAAGAGGAGGCGAGATTATGGAATTAATTTTTAATAACCTTGAAGTGGTATGGTTTATCTTGATTACTGTACTATTCGCTGGCTTCTTCTTATTAGAAGGTTTTGACTATGGTACTGGTATTTTGTTACCATTCATTGGTAAAACTGATGTTGAACGTCGACAAATGATCAATGCCTTAGGTCCTGTGTGGGATGGTAATGAGGTCTGGATGATTACTGCCGGAGGTGCATTATTCGCATCCTTCCCTCATGTGTATGCTACATTATTTAGTGGATTCTACTTAGCTCTATTCTTGATGCTTGCAGCTCTTATTATTCGTGGTGTATCCTTTGAATTCCGTTCTAAAAGCCCTAATTTGTTATGGCGTAAAACATTCGACTACTGCATCTTCTTTGGTTCCTTGATTCCTGCATTATTGTGGGGTGTTACAGTAGGTAACTTGATTCAAGGTACTCCAATTGATGCAAGTATGACATATGTTGGAACATTCTTTGATTTATTAAGCCCTTACACCATACTTTGTGGTATTGCGTTCATTTTAGTATTTACATACCATGGTGGCCTATTTACTTCTATTAAAACCGCTGGTGCTATTTCTGAACGCGCTCGTGCTGCATCCTTGGTAGTAGGTGTTCCTACAGCTATCGGTGCATTAGCATTGGTAGGTGCAACTTACCTATATACAGATTTGTTTAATTCTGTATTAGCTGTAGTTTGCTTTGCATTAACTATCGTGTTCTTCCTCATTTCTTGGGGCGCAGCACGTACTCGTAATACAAAATTGGGCTTCTTATTTAGCTCTTTATCCGTTATTTCTGTAACGGCTGCATACTTTGCAGGTTTGTTCCCTCGCATTATGGTTTCTTCTTTGAATCCTGAGTGGAGCTTGACTATTACTAATGCAGCTAACTCTACTTACACGTTGACTTTGATGACTTGTGTAGCATTCGTATTTGTGCCAATCATATTGGTTTACCAATCTTGGGTATATTGGACATTCCGTCATCGTGTAACAGAAAAAGATTTACACTATTAATAGAATAGCCTTATACCTCTTGTGAGTTATAAAAATTAAATCTTAATGTGAGGCGTGCCGTAGCGGCACGCCTCTTTTTTGTGGTAAGATGATTATAATATTGATAAATTTAGATTCGTTTGGACTTTTTAGGCCTATTTATAGGGATTTAAATTTGTTTGATTTTATATATTTAAGTAGATTTACCATAGAGGATAGTATGATACAGCATACCGCATTTAAAGCGCTGCTAGAACATAAAGGACAGCTTGGATTACTCGGTTTAACCTGTTTAATAGAAAGTCTGTCAATTGTTGGGCAAGCTTGGTTCTTTGGAACCTTAATAAATAACCTTATATTTTTGGAACATACACTAGCTGATGAAATGAACACCATCATTTATTTGTTTGTAGCTATTGTTATGAGATTGGTGGCACATTACGTTCAAGAGGCAGTGGCAAATCACTTGGGGAGTGCTGTAGAAGCATCCTTTAGAGAACGCTCTTTGGCCCATATGTTTAAGCTTGGTGTACAACATAAGGAACGTCATGGCGATGTCATCCATATGCTTACCGATGGTTTAGAGCAAGTTGATGCATATGTGGCTCGTTACATTCCGCAGATTTTATACGCTATTATGATTCCACTTATTATGGGAATCGCCATTGTAGATACTTTACCAATTATCGGTGTTATTTTGATCGTTACAGTGCCTTTAATTCCATTTTTTATGATCTTAATTGGGAAGCAAGCTGATCGATTAAATAAGGAACAATGGGAGCGTATGAGCTTCCTATCAGGGCATTTTTTAGACGTATTGCAAGGGATTACTACACTAAAACTCTTTGGTCGTGCAAAAGATCAAATTAAGGTTATTGGCCGATTATCTCAAGAGTTTAAAGATTCTACTTTACGAGTGTTGCGCGTAGCCTTTTTATCTGCATTAGTACTTGAATTAGTGAGTACTATAAGTACTGCTTTGATTGCGGTATATTTAGGCCTAACCTTATTAGATGGTGAAATTACATTCTTTTCAGCCTTCTTTATTTTGTTGTTAGCGCCGGAGTTCTATACCCCATTTAGACAGTTGGGGGCTGCTTTCCATACGGGGATGGCAGGTAAAACATCTATTCTGAAATACGAAGAATTTATGAATCGTCCGCAGTCCTTACCAGTAGGTGGTGATTCTAAACTTGAGAAATCTATACAAGAGATCGCAATTAAAGATTTAACTTTTACCTATAAAAATAGTAAAAATGGGGTACATCATATCACACTAGAGGCTGAGCGTAATGTACCTATCATGTTAGTTGGTGAAAGTGGAGCTGGTAAATCTACTATTGCCCATATCGTTGGTGGATTTTTGCAGGCTCCGAAAGGAACAGTTACTATTGATGGCATTGATATATGTGATTTAGATATTGACTGGTGGCGTCAGCAAATTACCTACGTGTCTCAGCATCCACATATTATGAAAGGGTCCTTACGAGAGGTTTTATCCTTTGGTATGGATGTAAGTGATGCAGATATTCTCGATGCTTGCAAAGAGGTTCAACTATTAGATGTTATTAATCGACAACAAGATGGGCTTGATGCGGTTATTGGAGAAGGTGGTTTAGGCCTTAGTGGTGGTGAACGACAGCGTATTGCTTTAGCTCGTGCATTCCTCCGAAAGGGTCAGGTGTTGATTCTTGATGAAGTGACAGCACATCTAGATGTAAAAACAGAATCCATTATAAGTGCAGCTATCCAGCGTTTGATGGAAAATAAGATTGTTATCATTATTGGACATCGCTTACAAACTATGCACTGGGCATCTAAACTATATGTCTTGAAAAATGGATTAATTATTCAAGAAGGTTCTTATCATGACCTACTTCAAGAAGATGGGTATTTTAAAGAACTTGTTACATCTGGGTTAGGTCAATTTTCAGCAACTCTTGAAGAACCGTTGTATATTGAAAAACAATTTAATTCAGAGAATACATTGGACATAGATACACCTATCAATAGCACAGAGCATTTTGATAAATCTGTTAAATATACTGAGAACCTTAAAGATAATGCAAAAGGTTTTAATATGGGCTTACAAGGTTGGAAGTTGTTGTTTTCTGTATTGAGTCCCGCTAAGTGGTCATTAGTATTGGCCTTGCTATTTACGTTCTTAACAGTGTTCATGAATGTGGGGCTTTTAACAGTATCCTCTTGGCTATTGGCATCTGCCGCATTGCAACCAGGGCTCACGTATTTGAGCCTTGCAATCGTAGGCGTTCGATTCTTCGGTGTTAGTCGCGCTGTATGTCGTTATTTTGAGCGCTATACATCTCATCGCATGGCCTTTCAAGGCCTTTATGGCCTGCGCTTGTGGTTTTATGCTCATTTGGAACCATTGGCACCTGCTATACTCAAAAGGTTTGGGGCGGGTGATATGTTGGGACGCATCATGGGGGATATAGAGGTATTACAATTCTTCTACTTGCGCATTTTGATTCCACCTGTAGCAGCTGTTGCTTTGACTGTATTGATTGCATATGGAGCCTCTACGATCGACAATAGCTTGATTACGCCAATTCTTTTGTCGGCCTTTATATTAGGTGTAATACTACCTTTGGTCGTTTATGCACATAATAAACAATCTTTACGTGCGATTGGGCCCCAACAAGGTGATTATAAAGCGCTTTTAAGTGATACTATGGATAGCCTGGAAGATGTGATTAGTTATGGCAATGAAGAAATGGTATATAAGCGTATTCAGCATATGATGCGTAATGTAGATGCTCGAAAAGGTACTATTGAGCGTGGCATGAATATGGGTAATACACTATTCATAGGCGGTGTTCAGTTAACTGTAGTTATTGTAGCTATTATGGCCTCTAATGCGTTAACAGGTGCTTGGGCCAGTGTTATGGTAGCGGTGGCTGCCATTGGTACGCAGGCTTGGTTTGAAGCGTTACAACCTATGATCGCGGCAGTTCATCATGGTGCAGAAAGTAAAGTTGCTATAAGTCGTCTCATGGCTCTCAGTAATGAACCTATATCTATTGTAGATCCTATATCACCAAAATCATTTAATCCTAATGATGATATTATTTTTACAGATGTATCCTTTGGTTATGATGAATATCGCCATATTTATGAGAATCTCAGACTACATATTCAACAAGGACAATCTATTGCTATCGTTGGTGCTAGTGGATCTGGCAAGACGACATTGTTTAATATGCTTGAGCGACTATATGATTATGGTGGTTCCATTCGTATAGGTGCAGTGGAGTTGAAAGATATTTCAATTGATACTTGGCGTAATGCATTGGGAACTATAACTCAAGATACGTATATTTTTAATGCATCCTTTAAAGACAATATACGTTTTGCTAGACCTGAGGCGTCTAAAGAAGACTTAGAGCAAGCCATTAATCGCGCATCATTGCGTTCCGTAGTCGAAAAATTACCAGAGGGGATGAATACGATTGTAGGTAGTGGAGGACAAGGTTTGAGTGGTGGCGAGCGTCAAAGAATTGCATTAGCTAGATTGTTCTTACGCAATCCTAAAATTATTTTATTAGATGAACCTTTAGAGGGTTTAGATCAAGTAACACGAAAAGCCTTGCATCGTGATTTGATGCATTATGTAGATGGTAAGACATGTCTATATATTACGCATCAATTGGAAGGTTTAGAACAAATGGATCGAATTATATTTATGGATAGAGGTCAAATTGTTGAAGATGGAACGTATGAAGAATTGATAGTTCTTCGAGGGCGTTTCTATGAATACTGTTATTTATCTATGGCAAGTATTCAATAAAACTAAATATCAATAAAAGTATCTATTATAAATGCTTGATTGTAGATTGGATAATATTTTAATTTCATGTTGCAATTTAAGACCTATATTTAAGACTTATTATGAATATTAAATTATAATAGGAACAATATTAAACTACAGTAATAAAGCCCCTTTTGCTATGTAAAAAGGGGCTTTAGTTATATTTATATTTAATAGTATATGTAGTATACTTTTATCGATAAATCATGCAACATATGGTATAATTTTTATATTAAAACCTATTTTTTCACCCTTGGAGGGGTTATGACTAAAATCTTCACCAAATTACGAGCTTTGGTGGATGAAGCATTATCTGATCGTGATGCGGTGGTGGATAAGGCACCTGTATTAGAGAAAGCGCCTTTAGAACAAGATTTGTTTGACCATCGTTTGCTATATATAGAAGAAGATATGGTTAATCGCATGTTGCGTGCCGCTCTTCGCAATCATTGGTTCTTTTATGCTATAACATTTGAATTTGAACCAAACAATCAAATATTCCTATCCATTATTACAAAATGGGGGAATGTGATTAATGTGGAATTCACCTTAGAGGATTTATGGTTTGATGATTATTCATCATCTTTTGCAATTCGACTTGATACAAATAATATAGATACAGGTGGGTTTATTTTGAACTCCATTTTACACTTGTTGGGGAACTGGTGTCTCAGTCTCTTTGGTATATTCTTTAACCCTATTGCATTGGGAGAAAAAGGATCTACTGTACGCTTTGAGAAGAAAGGGATTATTCAGTTTGACTTATTACCTAATACGCAAGTGAAGAAATTCATACCTATGCCTGAGCGCCATATTGGTAGCAATGGACCTGTTTTGTTGGGAAACCCGCGTACCAGTCAATCTGTGTTGCAGTTAGATTACTATGCGTTCCATGATCCTGTAGATACTTTTACAGTACCGGATGTACCAACTCGCACTAGCTGGCTTCGATCGATTGATATTGCGGCTGTTCTTTTGTTGCCGATTGGTGTATGGATTACATTTGTTATCTTGCATCATTACTTGCCGACGGAAACACTGGAATTCTCATTTTCTACGTACTTTTTGATTTCCTTAGGGATTTTTATCATTTCCTTCTTAGTTATGAATATTCCGCGATATCTGTATATGTATTTTGATTCTCGCAAACAGTGGCAAAGTGCGTTTGTACATAACAATATCAAAATCCAAATGCGTAAACTACATCGTCGTATCTTCATGCAACAAGCTACATTGACATCTGATTGTGATGAGGATACAGCAAATGAAAGCCAGGAGCGAATTAAACACCTCTTGTTGCAAATTCGAGATAAACGATTCCTTGCAAATCGTCTTAAAATTGCAGATGATGATAGAGCGCGTAAACAAAAGGTTAAGTTTATTATTGCCTATATCGGGTGTACATTGATTGAGTTGATGTTACTAATGAATTAATGTTGTAAGAAATATAAAATATAAAAACGTATCTCTATGTGATATGTCCCACCTTTACTGGATATCCAATAAAATGGGTACATATCAATGAGAGATACGTTTTTTTGATTACAAGTTATTAATTTTGGTTATCGTTTTTTACGACGTTTTCGAGCTGGCTTGCGGTTTTCTTGTTTTTTGCTTGATACAGGAGTTTGTACGGATTCATATGTTGGCTGATTTACAGGCATAAATGGAGGATTACCGTATTGGTTAGGCTCAGGTTGTCCTGGTAATACCCAGAATAGGAAGCCGATGAGCCATATAAAAAGCTCTAGCATGTAATTGAATGGAGAGACAGCTGAGTAAGTATTAATGAAGATCATAATTACCGACCAAAGAATTCCTGCCCATGCATTGAAGCCGATGTCGTGAATACGACGGCCAAATAAGACACAAGATAAAGGAAAGAGGGTTGCCAATAAGAGCCAAATAATGACCCTAGTCAACCAATATGCTGGTAGTGATACAACAAAGTCTAAGAATATGTTATCGATGTAGTGGACAATATGAAATAAAATCATTAAAGCGATGAAGCATATGATAAATTGTAGTCGATTTAACCGTCCCGTTAAGTTAAAAATCGATAAACCCATGCGACGTCCTTGGAATGCAATGAGTAAACCGATGGTACATATGAGCAGTGTTCTTAATACAACATAAAGTAAATCCATAAGTTCCCCTTTATTTATAGCTTATAGTTGAGTTAATTCTGGCAAAACTAACTCAAATGCGACTCCATGTTTTAGCGATTGTACTGTATCTAATGTTGCTTGAATCGCGTTGGTAGTAAAATTCATTGCCAGTTCTGCCGCATCATAAGGTGAATATCCTCTCATTACTGCACCTGATAATACAGCAGTAAAAATATCTCCTGTGCCTGTAGCTTTTACAGGTACTAGAGGAATAGAGTATGTTTTTAAAAGGTCTGTAGGACCATTATAGACGGCAATGACCGCATGCGTTTCCGATGGAACACTGGTCATGATAACCATTTCAGGCCCCATGTGATGTAATTGTTTGCACCGTTTGCGCAATTCATCCTCACTAATAGGGTCTGTCGAGAATGGAATATCTAATAAGAAGCAAGCCTCAGTATAGTTTGGCTTTACGATGTGGGCCTTAGATACAAGTTGGCGCATAGCTACAACCATATCAGGAGTATAAATGGAATAGAGGCGACCATCATCGGCCATTGCGGGATCGACGATAACCATCTGACCATTAGAGGCAAATCGATCGATTGCTTCTTCAACGAGGTGAATTTGTTCTGGTGATGCCAAGAATCCACTTACGATAGCGTGAAAGTCAATTTCATTTTTATCCCAGCAGTCCATAAAATCTCTCATATGAGCAGATAAATCAACGAATTCATAGTGTGGATACTCTAAGTGATTGCTTAGTACCGCTGTCGCCAAAGGAACCGCCTGACAGCGCATGGCACTGATGATAGGAATCATAACGGTAAGGGCACAGCGTCCGATAGAGCTCATGTCTTGAATTGTTAAAACTCTAGGTACTGCTATCATAGACACCTCCAAATAATCATATATTTTATTGTACGTTATGTGAGCCTTTCTGTAAATGTAATGATGTTAATCATGAAATTAACTTCATAATGTAGTATAATAAAACGAATAGACTTTTTATGGAGGAAAGTGACAATGACGAGGTATGTATTTCGACGCCTAGGTGGCGCAATCATAATCTTATGGGTCATCATTACCGTAACATTTGCATTAATGCATGCGATACCTGGTGGGCCTTTTACAACAGAAAAGAAATTACCGCCTCAGGTGAAAGCAAGTATCGAGGCTAAATATCATCTCGATGATCCTGTATGGAAACAGTATGGAGATTATTTAGGTGGCGTCATTACAGGTGACTTGGGCCCATCATTTAAATATGAAGGCCGTAGTGTAAACGATATAATTGGTGATGCATTCCCAATTTCCGCACAGCTTGGTTTATTATCTTTAATGGTAGCTATAGTTGGTGGTATTACAGCTGGTGCGATTAGTGCCATGAGACCTAATAGCATTGTAGATTATGCGGTAACTGTATTATCTACAATAGGGATTTCGGTACCAACATTTATTATCGGTGCTGTTCTTGTGTACATAGTAGGCTTTGAATTGGGATGGTTCCCGGTAGCCTTATGGCGTGGCCCCTCTTACATGGTGTTACCTGTGTTGACATTAGCAGCGCAACCGATGGCATTTATTGCTCGCTTAACGCGCAGTGGTTTACTTGACGTGTATCAACAAGAATACATTCGTACAGCTCGCGCAAAAGGTCTAGGTTCTTGGACCATTTTGACACGTCATGCCCTTGGCAATGCAATTTTGCCAGTTATTACGTACTTAGGTCCATTGGCAGCTAGTTTGTTAACAGGCAGCTTTATCGTAGAAACAATTTTTGCGATTCCTGGTCTAGGTCAGTATTTTGTAACATCTATTTATAACCGAGACTATACGGTTATTCTTGGTATTACGATTTTCTATAGTGCGCTTGTAGTATTTCTTAATATTTTGGTGGACATGATTTATCCATTAATCGATCCACGAGTTACAACGGAGGAGGGGACAGATGAATAAGGAAGACTTTTTACCTATTGAACGAGCCCCTCAAGAAGAGATTACTAGCTTTATAAAACGTCCTAGTAAATGGGAACGATTTAAGGTAAATCGTTTAGCTGTAGTTGGTGCAACCATCATTATTGTGATGATGGTGCTTGCTATTCTAGGTCCACTTATTTCACCTTATACCTATGCGGACCAATCCTTAATTGATGCGAACCAAAGTCCAAGCTTTAGCCATTGGTTTGGTACGGATACATTGGGCCGTGATATCTATACACGTGTTATGTACGGCGCTCGTATTTCCTTAACCATTGGTTTTGTAGCAGCTTTTATTAATCTTGTGATTGGCGTTGCCTATGGCGGCATTGCGGGTTATATAGGTGGCAAGGTAGACCGTATCATGATGGGGATCGTAGATGTTTTGTATGGTATTCCACTTTTACTATACGTAATCTTATTGATGGTTGTACTTGGACCTGGGCTAATCTCTATTTTTGTAGCGTTGGGGATTGCGTATTGGCTTAATATGGCCCGTATCGTACGCAGCCAAATTTTGAAAGTTAAAAACGAAGAATACATCATTGCAGCAGAAGCTATGGGTATTCCTAAGCGTCGAATTTTATTACGTCATATTTTACCAAACTGTGTAGGACCGATCATTATTACTTTAACATTGGCCATTCCTGAGGCTATTTTTACAGAAGCATTTCTTAGTTTTATCGGCTTAGGTGTAAATGCACCTATGGCGAGCTGGGGCGTACTAGCTTCTGAAGGTATTAGTAGCATGCGCTCTTATCCGTTCCAATTGATTTTCCCAGCTGTTGCTATTAGTATTACCATGCTTGGTTTCGCATTTTTTGGCGACGGTTTACGTAATGTATTAGACCCTAAGGAAGGAGATAGATAATGAATAATGCTATTGTTGATGTACGTAATGTATCCATTACCATCAATACCTTCCAAGGTCCGTTGCGAGTTATTCGCAATCAAGATATTTCTTTATACCCTGGTGAGATTTTAGGTATAGTTGGGGAATCTGGGTGTGGTAAATCCGTTTTAGTTAACTCTTTAATGGGCTTATTGCCATATGGTAAAACTAAAATTAAAGCGGATACATTCATGATTGATGGTCATGATTGTTTAGGATTTACTGAAGATGATTGGAATGAACTTCGTGGTACGACGGTTGCCATGGTGTTCCAAGATCCTATGACCTCCTTGAATCCTATCATGACCATTGGAGAGCAAATGTATGAGGTTATCCATCGTACAAATGCGTATGGTGAAGATTACGATGAAAGGGCCATTGCCATCGATTTATTGAAGAAGATGGGGCTGTCTACACCGGAACGCCGGTTATCTCAATATCCTCATGAGTTGAGCGGTGGAATGCGTCAACGCGTATGTATTGCTATGGCAGTGGCCGGTCGTCCCAAGATTTTAATTTGTGATGAGCCCACAACAGCTCTTGATATTACTACAGAGGCACAAATTTTGCGCCTTATGCAAACATTAGCCGTAGAGGCTGGCATAGGGATTATCTTTATCTCTCATAACCTACGTGTTATTGCTCAAATTTGTGATCGGGTTATGGTTATGTACGCAGGTAAATGTGTTGAGTCTGCTACAGTAGATGGTATTTTTAGCGAGCCTCGTCATCCATATACTTTGGGGCTGTTGCTTGCATTGCCTCAAGGTAAATGGCACGGCGAATTGAAGGCTGTTGAAGGTCAACCACCTGATCTATTTGATTTACCTCGTGGATGCGCATTTAATCCTCGTTGTAAATGGGCTATGCGAATCTGCGGTAGTCGGGTTCCGATGGTTACAAATGTTGGTGAAAGTCACCAGTTTACATGTTGGTTAGCTAAGTTGGAGGGACTTTAATGAGTTACGTATGGGAGACTGACAATCTCGTTAAAGAGTTCACCCTGTCAGGCGGCTTATTTAAGCCAAAACAAACGGTACACGCCGTACAAGGCGTGAGTCTATATCAATCACCAGGGGAAACCCTAGGTATCGTAGGTGAATCTGGATGTGGTAAATCTACATTTGGTTACACTTTGATGGGTTTATATCAAGCTACATCTGGTTCTATTTATATGAATGGTCGACATATCAACCCTTATGTGGATAGAGAGTCTGTTCACCCGGTGATGCAAATGGTATTTCAAAATCCTTATGCATCCCTTAATCCGCGGCTTACGGTTAATGCGATTTTAGAGGAGCCTTTAGAACTGGATCCAAAGTATACACCTCGAGATCGCGTGATTCGTGTAAAAGAGGTGCTTGACCAAGTTGGCTTAAATATGTCATTTGGTGAGCGTTATGCTCATGAACTATCTGGTGGGCAACGTCAACGTATCGGCATTGCACGGGCTCTTATTATGGAGCCTCAATGTATCATCTGTGATGAGCCGATTTCTGCGTTAGATGTATCTATCCAAGTGCAAATTATGACATTACTAGAACGGTTACAAGAACAACATGGTATTTCGTACCTCTTTATTTCTCATGATTTAAATATGGTGCGCTACATTAGTCATCGTATGGTTGTTATGTATTTAGGTGCCGTCATGGAAGAAGGTCCTGCATTGGACTTATATGAATTCCCTCAGCATCCGTATACCCGTGCATTGACGGCCTTAAATGGTCCAGTTATGCCACATGCACCAATTGGGGCACCGCTTAAAGGGGATCCACCAAATCCATTAGACCCACCAAAAGGGTGTCTGTTTAGTGGTCGATGTCCAGAAGCGGAAGGTCGTTGTTTTACAGAACGTCCGCCACTTCGAGATTGGGCAGATCGCCGCATCGCATGTTGGCACATATAATGGGAGAATAGTATGGAAAAACTAATTGTTGGCAAGTCCTTGGAACATCAACTAGATACAGTCATTAAAGAATTGGCACCAGCAGGGAATATATCTTATGCGGTGCTACAATTCGATGATGAAGAGGAACCAACACTCATCGCAGCTAGAGGTGAAAATACTGTACATTCTAGTGCGAGTTTAATTAAGGTACTTATCATGGAATATGTCTTTCATTTAGCTCGTACGGAGCAATTGGACATTAATGATACAGTTCCTTTATCTAGAACTCCACGCGTTGAAGGTGGCGGCGCACTACAAGAGTTAGTTGGTAAACATAGTTTTACATATCTTGAGTTATGCCGTCTCATGATGGTTCTTAGTGATAATATCGCAACAAATCTACTCATCACAGTGCTCGGCATGGAAAATATCAATGCTCGTGCAGAAAAGCTTGGTGTGGATGAGATGGAGCTTAATCGCATGATGATGGACTTTAACGCCCTAGCTGAAGGTCGTGATAATCACATTACAGCTATGTCGTTAGCTCGTTTGTATAAACACATTTTTGAATGTCGTGATAGAGATGCTTATGGCAGAGAAATGTGGAATATCTTAGGTCGCCAACAATTCCGTGATATCTTACCATTTTACTGGGGAGAAGGCATACGCTTTCACCATAAAACGGGTTCCCTTGATCGTGTAGAACATGATGGGGGTGTAATAGAAACATTTAGGGGTCATTTTTGTTTTATCCTTTTAATGAGCGATATCGATAATGACCGAGGTAAAGAGTTAGGCGCTCGAGTTGGGCGCATCATGAAAGAATTTGTAGAGGAAGCATTGCCATGATGGATAAACGAAACTTGTTAAAACTCATGGTCCTCGCTCTAGGGGTGAGCGTACTCTTATTCGTATTTGGGTACCCTCGTGGTGTTCAACCAATCGATGAACACACAATCCGCTATGTTATTGAGCAGGAACCATCCACATTGGATCCCGCAAAGTCTACTACCTCTCCGGAGGCTACGGTTCAACTTCAATTATTCGACGGTCTAGTTCGTTTGAATGATGAAAGTGAACCTGAAGCAGCACTTGCTAAAAATTGGGACATCTCCGATGATGGTCGTGAGTATACCTTCCATTTACGACCTAATTTAAAATGGTCCAATGGAGAGCCTTTGACGGCTTATGACTTTGAATACGCTTGGAAGCGCGTATTAGACCCTGAAGTTCATGCGGACAATGCATACATGCTATATGTATTGAAAAATGGCGAAGCCTTTAATACTGGCAAAGCCACGGCTGAAGATGTTGGTGTTAAGGCTACTGATGAGGATACATTGGTAGTTACCTTAGAAAATCCAACAGCTTATTTCTTGAAACTATTAGCGTCTCATAGCTATTATCCAGTGAGCAAAAAAGCAGTAGAGGCTCATGAAAATTGGGCAGCCAATGCGGAAACTATAGTATCCAATGGTCCATACCGCTTGCTTTCTTGGAAGCATAATGGGGAAATGGATTTCATCAAGAATCCAAATTATTGGGATACAGAATCTGTGAAAACAGAAAAAATGAATTGGCCTATTAGTGAGTCTCAAAGTACGCGTCTCACCTTAGTTGAAGGTGGCGAAGCTGATATGACTGTTGAGCCTCCTGTAGCGGATCAAAAACGTTTAGAAGAAGCAGGCTTATTACATATTGGACCTATGCTTGGTAACTACTATTACGTATTCAATGTGAAAGCAGAACCTTTCACAGATCCAGATGTACGTAAAGCCTTTTCTATGGTTATCAACCGTGCTAACATTGTTAATAATATTGTTAGAGGAGGTAAAGAACCAGCTTATGCGTTCGTACCATATGGTATGCTTGAAAGCAATGGTCGTGAAGACTTCCGTGAAGCTGGTAGCTATCTCGTATACGAAGATGTAGAGCAAGCCAAGGAAATCCTGAAAAAGGCTGGTTATGGCAAGAATCGTCCATTGCCGCAAATTACGATTTTGTATAATACAAGTGAATTACATAAAGCTATTGCAGAAGCGATTCAAGATGCATGGATAAATGCATTTGGCGCAGATGTACGCTTACAAAATCAAGAGACAAAGGTATTCTTGGCAGACCGTGAAGCTGGCAAGTACCAAGTAGCTCGCGCTTCTTGGGTTGCCGATTATAGCGATCCACAAAACTTTTTAGAGGTATTCTCTGCTGAAGATAACGATGGTCAGTATCATAGTGATGAGTATAATGAGTTGATTGCACGTATTCGTACAACTCCAAATGGGGCGGCTCGTGATGCGTTGATGCATGAAGCAGAAAAGATGATTTTTGATGAATCTCTTGTTATGCCGTTGTACTTTACAACACAACCATATGTGACAAATGGAACAATTCAAAATTATTTCTGGACCACATTGGGACTTGTTGACTTTAAAAAAGCATACAAATAAGATACACTTAAGACGTACACCTGATGTACGTCTTTTGTTGTATGGGAATATTAATATATTAGTCTTTTGTTGCATGGGAATATTAATATATTATAAGTTAACAGGTATTTTCTGAGGATATATGGACTGGATTGAACCAAAACGTTTGGCACCGGGAATGACCATAGGTATTATGGCACCTGCTAGTGCTAGCGATGTAGATTTACATAGAATAGAAGAAATTTGTAAGGCTAAAGGCTATAAGGTGCTTGTGGGTGAAAGTGCAAGCCGAAAGGGGCTATATGGAGGCACACCTGAGGAGCAAGCCGCAGAGTTTCAATACATGATGACTACAGCTCCTTGTGATGCGGTGCTCGCTTTACGGGGTGGTTATGGAACGATGCGCTATTTAGAACGACTGGATTATAAAGCGATTCGTAAGTATCGTAAGGCTTTTATTGGATACAGTGATTGTACGGCGCTCCATATGGCTATCAATCGATACAGTCGCCTTATTACGTATCATGGGCCTATGGGGGTAGATTTTAAAGCAGAGCGTAAGGCAGATATTGATGCATTATTTAATGTTTTAGAAGGTAAATTAAAAGTCATAGAACCTTTGCCAGAACCTCCTAGAGGTGCGATTGGTACCGAGCTAGGAGAAGGGATTTTGCGTGGTGGTAATATGACGATATTATCCGTTCTGTCAGGAACACCTTATTTTTTAGAGGATGAATCTTGGGAGGATACCTTACTATTTATTGAAGATGTAGGGGAGGCTCCTTATAAGCTGGATCGTATGTTACAACAATTTCGCCTCAGTGGTTTGTTGAGCCGCATTAAAGGCTTAGTGATTGGCACCTTTACAGATTGTGAAGGAGATGAAGATGAACGTGATTATGACTTAGGTTATGAAGCATTGCGCTACATGGAGGAAAATAGAAAACCAGAATTACCAGATCCTTTTGTATGCTATGTGCCAACGGGACATGGTTCACCACATCAAACCTTACCGCTAGGAGCGACGATTAGCTTTAGATATATTTCTAATACCATCATCGTTCATCCTTATACGAAATAGATAAGAGCTTTTAGGTGAATGATTTTAGTTAACAGACAAACAGATAAATAGATATTAGATAAAAATAGTAGTTACCGAGATATTAGGTAATAAAATATTAGGGAATAAGATATTAGATAACAAAGATATTAGATAATAATAAGGGGAGTTATGACACTACAAGAACGAGAGGCTCGTGCCTGTGCCATCATAGATAGTATGGCACAGGAATTACGTGCTGTTTCCTTATATTTACACGATAATCCAGAATTGGGCTTGAATGAGCATAAAGCAGTAAAGGCAATTCACCAATTCTTAGAAAAACAGAATTTTATATCTCAAGTAGGGCTCACCGATATACGTGAGTTACAAACCGCGTTAAGAGCCGACTATAGAGGTAATGCTAAATATAAAATCGCATTCTTAGGAGAATATGATGCCTTACCTGAGCTCGGTCATGGTTGTGGTCATAATCTTATTGCCATGATGAGCTTAGGTGCTGCTGTTGCTTTCAGTCAAAGTGCACCACAGGATTGGGGAACGACTTTCTTTGGTTGCCCTGCAGAGGAAACTATCGGTGGTAAGGTATATATGGCAGAGGCTGGTTTATTTAAGGGCTATGAGGCGGCGCTTATTATTCATCCTGGCGGTGAAAATGAGGTGGGGGGCACATCCTTAGCGACACACCCACTAGAGGTTACCTTCCATGGGCGCTCCTGTCATATTGCATCCTTAACAGATTCAGGAATTAATGCCTTAGATTGTGCGGTAGAATTATATCAAAAAATAAAAGAGTTAAAGAGAACCTTTCCTAAAGGGGCTATTGTGGGGGCCATTTTTACCGAAGCAGGTACAGCGCCAAATGTGGTTACACCAAAGGCTACGATTCGCATGACTGTTCGTGGTAGTACAGTGGATGATTTAGAAGGTATTATTTTGCCGGCTATCAAAGCGGCTGCTCAAGAGATTGCAGCATCCTATGGTGCTCAAGTTGAAATGCATCATTATGAGCCACTCTTTAAGGATATGCGTCAAGATAAAAGATTATTAGATCTCTTTAAGGATGTGATGACTGAGTTTGGTGAAACACCTCGTATATTGCCTGATGATGAGGCTGATGGTAGTACTGATGTAGGTAATGTGTCCTATGAAGTGCCTACGGCGCAGCCTACGTTGCAAATTGGTTTGGGATTAGAAGCGCATACGCCAGAATTCACTTGTGCAGCAGGTTCTGACTATGGATTGGCACAAGCTATTAAAGGAGCTAAAATTATGGCTGTTGTAGCCTTGCGATATGCCTTGCTACGTGATTACCTAAGTTTTGACATATAGAGGTCAAAAAGGTACAATAGATATAATATTTAAGTAAGTATGAAATAAGCCGTCTTCAACAAGACGGCTTTTATTCCGGTGGAGATAGATATGAGTGTGTTAACCGTTTCAAATGTAACCCATGGTTTTGGAGCGCGACAAATTTTAGATGATGCATCATTCCGTTTGTTAAAAGGTGAACATGTAGGCCTCATTGGTGCTAATGGTGAAGGTAAATCTACATTTCTTAATATCATTACAGGTAAATTGCCGCCTGATGAAGGCAAAATTGAATGGTCCAATCAGGTAACGGTTGGTTATTTGGATCAACATGCTGTTCTTGAAAAGGGCATGACCATCCGCGATGTGTTACAGAGCGCTTTTGACGATTTATTCGTGATGGAGCAAAACATTAATAATGCGTACAATTGTATGGGCGATGTATCCGAAGATGAAATGAATAAGCTTCTCGAGCAAGTTGGGGAGTGGCAAGAGATTCTAGAGCAACGTGGGTTCTATGAAATTGATGCGGTTATTGAGCGTACGGCTGCAGGCTTGGGCCTTGTGGATATCGGTTTGGACCGAGATGTAACAGAACTCAGTGGTGGTCAACGTACAAAGGTTTTGCTCACAAAGCTTCTACTAGAGAAACCGACTATTCTATTGTTGGATGAACCTACAAACTATCTTGATGTAGAGCATATTCAATGGTTGCAAAACTATTTGCAAAATTACGAAAATGCATTCATCTTGATTTCTCATGATATGGAGTTTTTAAATTCCGTAGTTAATGTTATTTACCATATCGAACAAGCGGTGCTTACGCGTTATACTGGTGATTATCATCAGTTCCAAGCTGCTTACGAGGTGAAAAAAGCGCAAGCTGCTAAGGCGTATGAACGTCAACAGCAAGAGATTGAGCGTATGGAAGACTTTATTCAACGTAACAAAGCTCGCGTTGCAACGCGCGGTATGGCGAACTCTCGAGCTAAACGCTTAGAGAAGATGGAAATCTTGGAAAAACCAAAAGAGTATATTAAACCTAGCTTTGGTTTTAAAGAAGGCCGTACACCAAGTCGCTTTATCGTAGAGGCTTTCGGATTGCAATTAGGTTATGATGAACCATTAACTAGACCAGTAGACTTTCAAATTGAAAGAAATAAAAAGATTGCTATTCGCGGTGTCAATGGTCTAGGTAAAACTACGTTGTTAAAAACTATTTTAGGTTTATTGAAGCCTGTTAGTGGTGAGTTGGTAAAAGGTGAGTTCTTACAAGTAGGTTATTTTGCCCAAGAGGATACGCCATCTAATTCTGAAACAGCGTTAGACTATATTTGGAATGAATATCCTGCTATGACCAATGCAGAGGTGCGTGCAGCATTAGCTCGTTGTGGCCTTACTAATGAACATATTACGTCTCAAATGCGCGTATTATCTGGTGGTGAGAATGCAAAGGTTCGCCTATGTAAGCTCATGCAGAATAAGTACAATGTGTTGGTGCTAGACGAACCGACCAACCATTTAGACATATATGCGAAGGAAGAACTGAGCCGAGCATTGCGTGATTTTAAAGGTACGATTGTACTGGTTAGTCATGAGCCCGAATTTTATCAAGGTTGGGTTACGGATATTTGGAATATTGAGGATTGGACGACAAAGATCGTTTAGGAGGACCGATGAATCAACGTGCAAAGGACGGGATAAAGCAATTCTTAGAGGCTTTATCTGTTGATACAGAGGCACCAGAATTAGAGAAGACACCAAGTCGTGTAACAGAATTATATAGTGAATTATTCAGCGGTGTAGGATTAGACACGAAAGCTGCATGGGGAGAGACTTTTAGTACAGACTATAAAGGTCTCGTAGCAGTTACAGGGATTCCGTTTTACTCCATGTGTGAGCATCATTTATTGCCTTTTTTTGGTACCGTAGATATCGTGTACCAACCTAAGGATGGATGTGTGGCAGGACTTAGTAAGTTTCAAGATATCGTGAATATCCTCAGCCGTAGACCGCAATTACAAGAGCGGTTAGCATCTGAATTAGCTGATGCGATTATGAATGATTTATTTGCTCATGGCGTATTTGTACGCATTACATCGACTCAGTTGTGTATGCTCATCAAAGGGACCATGCAGCAAGATTCAAAGGTTATTACATTAGAAAGCCGAGGCGTATTAGCCGAAAAGGGCACATTAAGAGATGAAGCGTTGGCAATGTTAGGCGGAGGACAGGTAAATGTTTAAACGTAGAAATTATACATGGAATGATGGCAAAAGCTTATCTTTGTGTGATCGTACCCTTATCATGGGTATACTGAATGGTACACCTGACTCCTTCTCTGATGGGGGGAAATTTAATACACCAGAAACAGCTATTGCTCATGTAAAACAAATGATTGAAGATGGTGCAGATATTATCGATTTAGGCGTTGAATCTACACGCCCTGGTTCTACACCTTTGACCGCAGACGAGGAAATAGAACGCTTATCTCTATTAATAGAGCCTGTCTTACAGGCCTCTACAGTTCCTGTGTCTATCGATACATATCATGCTAAAACCGCAGAATATGCCTTCTCAAAAGGGGCACATATTTTAAATGATGTATGGGGATTACATTATGATCCTGATATGGCAGCGGTAGCGGCTAAATATAATGTACCTGTTATTATCATGCATAACAGCAATGATACAAATTATGGTGATATCATTGAAGATATGAAAGCATTTTTCTTTTGTGCCATCGATAAAGCCATAAAGGAAGGAATAACACCTCAACAAATCTGGCTCGATCCAGGTATTGGTTTTGGAAAAACCGAAGAGCAAAATATTGAAGTTATGCAGCGTTTAGGTGAGCTAACAGCTCATGAATATCCTGTTTTGCTTGCTCCGAGCCGCAAGCGTTTCATCGGATCTATGTTAGGCGGATTGCCTCCAGAAGACCGCGATGAAGGTACCGTTGCTGCTTGTATTACAGGCGTATTCCAAGGCATCGATATGGTTCGTGTTCACAATGTGAAAATGCATAAACGCGCCTTAGCTGTAGCGGATGGACTATTACGAGGTGAATAATGGATAAAATCGTTTTAAAAAATATGGCATTCTACGGATACCACGGAAATTTGGCATCTGAGCAAGAACAAGGACAACGATTTTTTGTAGACGTAGAAATAATAACTGATCTAACAAAGGCTGGTCAAAGTGATCAATTAGAGGATTCCATCAATTATGTAGAGGTATACGAGATTGTTGAATCTATCATGACTGGTGAGAAGCATAATCTCCTAGAGCGCTTGGGAGCGCTTATCGCCGATTCCTTGTACCAACATTATCAAGGTATTGTAGGTCTCTCTGTAACGGTGCGTAAACCATCTGTACCGATTTCAGGTATTTTGGATTATGTTGAGGTTATCACTACAAGAGGACAAATTTGATGTATACCTATTACATCAGTGTAGGCTCGAATATAGGGGACAAGAGTGACTACATCAATTCTGCTTTTCAATCCTTACAACAACATGGGGCAATTTCTAAGCTAGTCACTTCTTCTCTTATTGAAACTGAGCCGTGGGGATATACGGAACAAGATACCTTTGTTAATGGCGTATGGTCTTGTGAAAGCACTCTAGAACCACATCAAATGCTTAGCCTTATTCAGCAATTAGAGCAGGCGGCTGGACGAAAACGATTGATTCATTGGGGCCCTCGCACATTAGATTTGGATATTATTTTAGTGTATGATACAGAGGGGAAAATGATTTCTCTGTGTGATGAAAGTCTTGTGATACCGCATCCTCATTTTTGGAATCGTAATTTTGTACTAGAACCGCTATCTCAGCTGTTACCAACTTTCACATATAAAGGGGTTAAGGTTGCCGACCGATTATCTCAATTGGAGGTATAAGCTAGAATCGTATATAAGCTAATGTTAGATACATTGTAAACACGATGCATATTGTACGCATGCTTTTACGTTTTATGATTGGGGAGTCATGGAGAGCGTAGATGAATATAAAACGTATTGGATTATTTGTACTGGCACTTATTATAATGGGCATATCTTACTGGCTTGCTGTAGGGGCAAATTATGATAGCAAAACAGTACGTATTGATCCAGAAGCGCATACACTGGTTAATTCTAGTGATGCCATTATTTCAAAACGAATATTAGCTATGAAGACCAGTGGATCGCAAGTGTATTTCTTAGGTTATGAAGGACTAGGGATTTATAATTTATCTGATAATACACTTCGCTTGATGCCCATTACCTTTAGAGGGCAACATATAGAACCTCCTAAATCGGGTGATTACCAACGAGGTTTACGGAATATAACAAAGGTAAAAGCATTGTCTGACTTCAGTAATGATGAGCAAGACGAATTTAAAAGTTTGTTGGACTCTACCGATGGAGGGGCCCATTATTATGGTGACTTTTACCATTCTGGTTATGAGTCGTCTCTCATTGATTTGAAGGACCAGTATTTTATTACGAATACAGTACGTGCATTAAAACGTGTTAATCATACATTATATGTGTATGATGGATCAGGTTTTATTATTATAGATTTAGATAATCGTCGTATCCAAGGCTTTTTTAATAATCGCATTAGTGGTGAAGGCTCTAAGGGGGTGCCTGATAGTTTACGTGGACATTATGGTTCTGATTTTATTATGATATATGCATTATCCAAATTAGATCCTAAAGATTTGGATATCTTATGGTCTATGCGTAAACAATATTTAGAAAAATCTCCTCAAGCGATGGAAGAAAAAGATTTGTTCCCACTCAATTTGGATGAGATGAATTTAAATGAGTTATGATTCTATTAAGGTAAATCATATACGGATATACGTGATTTAAATGATTGGCATTTGAGGATATGTTATCGTTTTATGCTAAGGTATGGAGGCTCTTATGAAGTTACGCAAGGTAGGTATTATTGGTACTGGACATGTAGGCTCTCATGTGGCATTTTCTTTGGCCTTACAAGGTGAGGTTGATGAATTATATATGATGGATATTGACGAGAAAAAAGCTCAAGCGCAAGCTATGGATATTAATGATGCCGTTAGCTATATCCCACATCAAGTAGCTGCTACATCAGGTCCTATTGAAGAATGTGGAGATTGTGATATTCTCGTTTTTAGTGCGGGACCTTTGCCGAATTTGTATCAAGATCGCCTTGAGAGCCTTGGTGAAACAGTGGCTGTACTAGAAGACGTTATTCCACGTATTAAGCAGTCTTCTTTTCAAGGTTTCATCATTTCCATTTCTAATCCTGCTGATGTAGTAGCTACCTATTTATGTAAACATCTTGAGTGGAATCCTAAGCGTATTATTTCAACGGGAACCGTTCTAGATTCAGCTAGATTGCAAAAAGAATTAGCTCATATCTTTACTATTAGTAATCGCTCTATTACGGCCTACTGTTTAGGTGAACATGGAGGTAGTGCCATGGTGCCGTGGTCCCATGTCTGTGTACAAGGTAAACCACTTTTAGAATTATATCGAGAGCTACCTCATAGATTTCCTAAACTTGACCATACAAAAGTACTAGATGATGTTAAAATTGGTGGCTATCATGTACTAGCTGGTAAAGGCTCTACGGAGTTTGGTATTGCGAGTGCTACCACAGAATTGATTCGCGCCGTATTCCATGATGAAAAGAAGGTATTGCCTTGCTCCTGTTATTTAAATGGACAATATGGAGAAGAAGGAATATTTGCATCTACTCCTGCTGTTATTGGTAAAGATGGTATCGAAGATGTTTTTGAACTGCAACTAACTAATGAAGAGCTAGCCTTATTTAAAGCTTCTTGTGCTGTCATTCGTGAACATGTTGCAAAGGCTGAGGCTATGTAAGTGGATATTTACTTTTGTATATAGAAAGTTTACATTGCATATGGAGTTTTAAATTTATACGGATTTATGTTACCGTTCTTAATGAGAAATATCTGTAATTTTCTTTAGTCCCAAGCTCTGTTATGTGGTATAATCTAAAAATGACAGTATACAGATGATGAATATTTGGGGGACATTATGACTCAGGACACTATGGATGTACAACGCCCAAAAAGGCCACGCAAACGGGTTCGTCCTAATCGCAAAGCACAGGACCAGCGTATTATCCTCATGTGGATCAAGCGAATTGGCATAGGGATTATGGTGCTGTTACTGTTAGGGCAGGCTTATCGCTTGGTGGCTGTATATCAAGAAAAACAACATATAGAGCAACAATTGCAAGAGTTACAGCAGCGAAATGAAGAGTTAGAACAGGAAAAGGCTAGGTTACAAGATCCAAAGACCATAGAAGGGGTTGCTCGTGAGGAGTTAGGATTGGTAAAGCCTGGTGAAGTACCATATGTAAAATAGAGTGTATTCTATTATTTTTTCTTTGCATCAGTTTGTAGTTTAAGGTTTCCGCATTAATTAGGAGGTTGCATGGCAATCGAAGTTGGTAACATTATTGATGGTACCGTATCAGGTATTACAAAATTCGGCGTATTTGTTGATTTAGGAGAAAAGCAAACAGGGTTAGTTCATATTTCTGAAGTAGCTCATGGATATATCGAAGATATTAATACCCTTTTAAAAGTTGAGGATCCGGTAAAGGTTAAGGTTTTATCTATTGATGGTAATAAAATAGGACTTTCCATTCGTCAAACACAACCTAAAGAGGGGATGGACGAAGAAAAACGTCCTCATCGTGTTCAATCGAAACAAAGCATAGAGTCTTTCGAAGCGAAGATGAAATCATTCTTGCGCGATAGCAATGAACGATTACACGATTTAAAACGCAATACCGAAGGAAAACGCGGAGGCCGAGGTGGTCGTCGAGATTAATAGTGAGAGATGGCATCTAGCCATCTCTTTACTTATGTATAGAGTATTAACGCTATAATAGTATTAGAAAAATGCTATTTATATGTAAGGAGCAATTATGAAGTTAGCAATTATAGATATTGGCTCTAATTCGGTGCGTTTATTATTGGCTACCTATGAGAATAACGAGTGGCGTTATGAGCCTAAGCAGTTGTGGACTACCCGTTTAGGTCAACGAAATACAGATGGTACCTTGCGAGATGAATCCATGGAAGCATCCTATCAAGCCTTTACGGATATACAAAAAATAGCAAATGAATACGGTGCTGACTATTGCTTTGGTTTTGCGACGAGTGCTGTTCGTGAAGCAGCCAATGGACTTGCATTTATGGAACGTATTAATGAATACTGTCCTATGGAGTGGCGAATTTTATCTGGTGCTGAGGAGGCTATTTATGGTTTTAATGGTGCGTTAGGAGATCAATTAAAGGATGGACGTCATTATACGACCATTGATATTGGTGGAGGTAGTACAGAACTTGCATTAGGTAACAAGGACGGAGTGTACTGGAGTCGTTCTTATCCTGTGGGAGCGGTACGCCTTCAATCTATATCTGACGAAGGGCCTCAACGAGTGTGGGAGGAAACTCGTTTTCTTTGGGACCCGATGAGGATTGAAGGTGAATTTGGTGAATTTATCGGTATTGGAGGAACCCTAACAACCTTGGCTGCTATTGATTTAGGTTTAGACCATTATGATGGCACAAAGGTACAAGGTCATAAATTGAGCCGTGAAACAGTGGAAGGCATTATTATGAAATTGCGGTATATGAGTCGTGATGAGAGACTACAAGTAAAAGGTTTACCCGCTGGGCGTGCCGACATTATTGTTGCTGGGGCAGAGATTTTAACGTCCTTTATGGATTCCTATGAGGTCCCTCATGTATTTGTGAGCGACCAAGATGGTATGGAGGCGATGGCCCGTGAATGTGAAAGCACTCATTCGAACCGTTAATCACACTTTAAAATTACATGATATATTTCCTGAGAATTGTCGTATCTTGGTAGCTTGTTCTGGTGGTCCTGATTCGATGGCTTTATTGCATTTATTGCAAGATATTGCTACACATCGCCATACAGTATATGAGCTTGGAGTTGCTATCGTAGATCATTGTATTCGTCTTGAAAGTAAGGATGAGGTCCTATGGTTACGAAATCAAGCGGACGTGCTAGGACTGCCATTTTATACGGCTGTCTTTGACGTGCCTAAATTGAGTCAAGCTCAAAAGCTATCAGAGGAAACTATAGGCCGCCAAGTTCGGTATCAATGGCTAACCGGTATAGCACAGTCTGAGGGGTATGACTATATTGCAGTAGCTCATCATAAAGATGACCAAGCAGAATCAATTTTAGCACATCTTATTAGAGGGACTGGACTTAATGGTTTGACAGGCATGGCCGTTGTTAGTAATGATTATATTGTTCCAGTAGTAAGACCTCTGTTAGATGTCACAAAAGAAGAATTACTTCTATATTTAAAAGAGAAAGATATTTCTTACTGTATAGATAGTACAAATGAGGATGTGCGATATCAAAGAAATAGAATTCGTCATCGCATTATACCTGAGTTAAAAGCCATTAATCCTATCGTTATCGATGCTATAGTAAGGCTAGGGGCTTCTGTACGCGAAGACATTTCTCTTATTTCTAATTTAACGGATATGGCGTTTGATGAGTTAGTAACTATCTCTGATGAGGGCGCGTTTATATCTCGTAGGGGGTTACGTAAGAAGCCGTTGGCTATCCAACGTCGATTGTGGCAAAGACTGGTGAGCATCTTTGATCCTGAAATCAAGCTTACCACTGCTCATCAAGAGCAATTACTCGACATTGTTAACACTGGGGAAAAGAAAACTTTCAATATAAAAAGTATAAAAGTAAGTGCTCAATGTGATACAATAAAAGTATATTGCAAACATTAATATGAATTGCGGAGGTCATATAGATGCATCAAGATGCAAAAGATATTTTATATACAGAGGAACAATTAAAGGAACGTGTGGCTGAATTAGGTCATCAAATCAGTGCTGACTATAAAGGGGAATCCGTAGTTCTCGTAGGGGTATTGAAAGGTGCTATCGTTTTTTTTACAGATTTAGCTCGTTCTATCGATGAGAATGTGGATGTAAGCTTCGATTTTATTTCTTGCTCTAGCTATGGCAGCGGTACAACAAGTACAGGGGTAGTTCGAATTTTAAAAGATTTGGATCGCTCTGTAGAAGGAAAGCATGTACTCGTTGTAGAAGATATTGTAGATACGGGTACAACATTACATTACTTGCTAGAAAATTTACATGCTCGTGGAGCTAAAAGTGTACGCCTTGCAGCGTTGTTGAATAAGCCTGAACGCCGTAAAATGGATGTAGAAGTAGACTATGTGGGGTTTGTCATCCCTGACTACTTTGTTATCGGCTATGGTTTAGACTATGCAGAAAAATATCGTCACTTACCTTATATAGGTATTTTAAAGGAAGAAATGTATCAAGATTAAAAATATGATATAATATATGAGTGCATCTCTCAACGAGATGTACTCAATTCGTTTATGCCACTAAACTATTATTGAAAGGGGTAATATTTTGGGTCGATTTACTAAAAATATCGTCCTTTATTTACTTATCATTGCCGCTTTCGTTATCGCCATTGACGCTTTCTCTGGTCAAAGTGCGAATAAATCTGAACTCAGTTATACAGGATTTATTCAACAAGTACAACAGAAAAAGGTTGAGTCCGTAACGATTACCAATGATCATGGTATTAAAGGTAAACTAAAAAATGGAACAGAATTCAATTCTTATGCGCCAACTGATGAAACGTTAATCAAAACTTTACAAGATAATGGTGTAGAAATTACTGCAGCTCCACCTGAGCAACCAGCTTGGTGGATGAGCTTGTTAGGTTCTGCTATTCCAATTATTATTTTGGTAGTATTGTTCTTCTTCATCATGCAACAAACGCAAGGTGGCGGTGGCCGAGTGATGAACTTTGGTAAAAGCCGTGCTAAATTGATGGGTGAAGGCAATGTAAAGGTTAGCTTCAAAGATGTAGCTGGCGCTGAAGAAGCAAAACAAGAATTAGAAGAAGTAGTAGAGTTCTTAAAGGATCCAGGCAAATTTACAACTATCGGTGCTAAAATTCCGAAAGGTGTATTATTGGCAGGACCTCCAGGTACAGGCAAAACATTACTCGCTAAAGCTGTTGCTGGTGAAGCAGGGGTACCATTCTTTACGATTTCTGGTTCTGACTTTGTAGAGATGTTCGTTGGTGTTGGTGCTTCTCGTGTGCGTGATCTTTTCACACAAGCGAAAAAGAACGCCCCATGTATCATCTTTATAGACGAAATTGATGCGGTTGGTCGCCAACGTGGTGCTGGCCTTGGTGGTGGTCACGATGAACGTGAACAAACATTAAACCAATTGCTCGTTGAAATGGATGGCTTTGGTGCCAACGAAGGTATTATTACTATCGCTGCAACAAACCGCCCAGATATTCTAGATCCTGCACTCTTGCGTCCAGGTCGTTTTGACCGTCAAGTTATTGTAGGTCGTCCAGATCTACGCGGCCGTGAAGCAATTTTGAAAGTTCATGCTCGTAATAAGCCTTTGGCTGACGATGTAGACTTGAAAATAATTGCGAAGAAAACACCAGGCTTTACTGGTGCAGACTTGAGCAATTTGTTAAATGAAGCAGCTCTTTTGGCGGCTCGTCTTAACAAAAAAGTAATTACTATGGCTGAAGTTGAAGAAGCCAGTGAAAAGGTTAGCATGGGACCTGAACGCCGCAGTCATATTGTGAGCGATAAGGATCGTAAATTAACAGCATACCATGAATCTGGTCATGCCATCGTAGCACATCTATTGCCTCATGCAGATCCTGTTCATAAAGTAACAATTATTCCTCGTGGTGCAGCTGGTGGATACACTATGATGCTTCCTACTGAGGAACAAAACTACAAAACAAAATCTCAATTATTAGCAGATATTCGAGTCGCTCTTGGTGGTCGAATTGCAGAAGCCTTGATTTTAGATGAAATCAGTACAGGCGCTTCAGGTGACTTGCAAAGCGTAACTAATACTGCTCGCGCTATGGTAACGCGTTGGGGGATGAGCGATGAGCTTGGTCCTATCGTGTTTGGTGAACAACAAGAACAAATCTTCTTAGGAAAAAACCTGGGCCATGAGCGCAACTATAGTGAAGAAATCGCTGCGAAAATCGACTCTGAAATTCATCGTATCGTAGAAGAAGCTTATAAAGATGTAACAAAACTTCTTAGCGATAATGAAAAATTCTTACATGACATGGCAAATGCTTTGTTAGAAGAGGAAACAATCGATGCGAAAGCGGTAGATAATCTTTACAAATATGGTACAACAAAAGAACCTGAAGCTGAGGAGCCTAAAGTAGCTTCTGAAGTAGAAGGTAGCGTAGTACCAGATAGTGTTGATGCTAAAGAAACAACTAGTACTGTAGCAGATCTTAGTGAAGCATCATCTAATGAAATTAAATAATGGATTTTGTCCAAATGAAAAAGAGCTAGCCTTCTAAAAAGGCTAGCTCTTTTTTACTGTCCATCGTTTATATGACGTGTGGCAAGAAGTTCTGTCATGCGTTGTTCTTTTAGTTTTTGCAAATATTTTTGTGCCAAAACATTTGGTATAGCTACACCGATTGCTATAGCTATAGTTGTAAATGTGCCAGTTACACCATTTTGTATCATAAGGATTAGACTAGCATCATTTAATGCATTGATGTGTAACATGTCGAAGAGAAATCGGTAGTACAATATACCGGGCATTAATGCGATGGCAGACGGTACGATAATGATAGTGCTAGATGTTTTTAACCAAGTAGAAACTTTTACAAAAATAATACTCATAATGGCAGCACCAATAAAGGTAGCACCTGGTGTAGAAAATCCTAATTCTACGGATAGTATATTGCGAATACATACACATAGTACGCCACCAATACCAATGGATACTAATAGTCTGACAGGAGCATTAAAAAGTACCGCAAAAGCGGCCGCAGCTGTAAAAGAACCGATAACTTGCTCTATGGAAATAACATGAGGTTTAATATCAACAAAATTAAATGCTGGTGCAGGGCTAAAGTAGAGTGCCATAGCCATACCTAAAGTCATGCTACCCACGATGAGTAGTGTTCTTATAGCGCGTGTCATGCCCGATAAAATATGATTATTAATGATATCGATGACACAATTGATCAATGGTACCCCAGGAATCATGAACAAGGTACAGCAAACGAGTACATATAGTAAGGATTCATTATTTACATGACTATAAAAAGCGTAAGCCGATATCATGGCACCAAATCCGCCTAATGCGATTCCTACATATTCATTAAGACCTAATCTGCCTGATAGGGTGCGCGTAAAATAACCAATACTAGAACATATGATGGTAACAATGAATGCGATGATATCGCCACTGTAGAGGTATGCAAGACCTGCTGATCCTAGTGCACAAGCTAGTCCTTTTATCCAGTTTGGATACGTTGGTATAGTTGTATCCAGTTTGGCAATTAGTCGTTCATAGGTCGTTAGTGAGTAATGTCGCTCAAATGCGCGCCATGTGAGCTTTGATACGGCATTGATCATAGCCATATTCGGAATATGAACCGGTGTTTTTCTGAAGACCGTTATGGATCGTTCTTTGTGTAATAGATTGACCATAATAGTGGTATATGAAATATGGATATTTAAGTAATCATGAGGAATTCCCATAAATGTTGCAGCTTTTAGCATTTCCTCAATGATTCGATTTGTATTTGCCCCACATTCCATTAGTAACTTCCCTATATTGAGTAGTACATCCAGTTTTCGATGAATATGGATAAAAGGGTTCTCTAAAACTTGATTTTTCTCTTCTAATGTAAACTGTTTCATATATCTCTCCGAAGGATAATAGATAGCATTATTGTTATCTATTTTTTTATGTATACCTTTATACTATATACATTATACCATTAATTATTTTAAATAATCCTTGCATTTTACAAGGTACACTTGTACAATCGAATTGTAAACCTAGGTTGACAAAGAAAGGGGCTCTAAACTATGCGTGATGAAGTGCTAGAATTCTTGAGACAAAACCAAGGTAGTTTCGTATCGGGACAAGATATGTCCGAAGCCTGCCATGTTTCGCGCACAGCTATTTGGAAACATATCAAGGCGTTACGTCAAAAAGGCTACAAAATTGAATCTTATACCAAGAGAGGGTATCGATTATTGGAAGAACCTGATTTGTTGAGCCCCTTGGCAATGAAACAAATCTTAAAAACAGATGTATTTGGTAAACGATATGTTTATATGGATACTACGGAGTCTACGAACTTAGAAGCTCGTCGTTTAGCTCAACAAGGTGCAGAAGAAGGCACGGTTGTGGTTACTGAGGAACAGGCTGCTGGTCGTGGGCGCTTATCTCGTGGTTGGTATTCTCCATTTGGCAAGGGCTTGTGGTTTAGCTTGATTTTACGCCCTGATTTTCCACCTGTAGAGGCTCCAAAGTGTACTTTGATGGCTGCAGTGGCTTTAACAAAGGCCTTTCATAAGATGGGACTCACTGATGCGGGGATAAAGTGGCCTAATGATATTCTTGTGAATGGTCGTAAGCTAGTAGGTATTTTGACTGAAATGTCTGGTTCTATGGAAGAAATTTCTCATATTGTAATGGGCATTGGGGTCAACGTAAAAACAAAACAAGAAGAATTACCAGAAGAGTTAAAATTAATTGCTACATCCCTTGCGATGGAAGATATTGATATTGAGCGCACAGAAGCATTTAGACTTATATTAGAAGAATTAGAACATCAATATTATGAAGTGCTCGATAGTGGCTTTGACGAAACCCTTAATGAATGGCGTCAATTATCTGTTACTCTCGGTGAAGAAATTGAAGTGCGTGCTCCTGGCAATACCTATGAAGGGGCAGCTACAGATATTGATGAAGATGGTAATTTATTAGTAAGAATCCCAGATGGGACAATTAAACGTATTGTGGCAGGGGACGTATCAATTCGTCCGCGTAAATAGGAGGCATTAATGTTATTAGTAATTGATGTGGGAAACACCAATATTGTTCTCGGTGTATACGACAAGACAGAACTTGTGGGTCACTGGCGTATTTCCACAGATCGGGTTCGTACCACCGATGAATATGGCATGCTGATGATGAACTTATTCTTTCACGACCGTAAGGTTGATGTAAAAGATATTAATGCTATCATTATCTCCTCGGTTGTACCACCATTAATGCCTACATTAGAGCGCGTGTGTTTGCGCTACTTTAATGTAAATCCTCTTATTGTAGGACCAGGCACTAAAACTGGCATCGCTATTAAGTATGATAATCCTCGTGAAGTAGGGGCTGACCGTATTGTAAATGCCGTAGCAGCACATGAGCTTTATAAGGGCGATTTAATTATCATCGATTTTGGTACGGCTACTACCTATTGTGCGGTACAAGGTAATGGTGATTATATGGGCGGGGTTATTAGTCCAGGGGTAACCATTTCTGCAGAAGCTCTATTTCAACGGGCAGCCAAATTGCCTCGTATCGATGTGAGAGATCCGGGGCAAGTCATTTGCCGAAATACGGTGTCTTCTATGCAATCTGGTATGTTCTACGGTTATGTAGGGCAAGTAGAAGGACTCGTGTCTCGTATGAAAGCAGAAATGGGAAATCATGTAACTGTAGTGGCTACAGGTGGTTTGGCACAACTTATTAGCAGTGCTACAGACTGTATTGACCATGTAGAACCTATGCTTACATTAGAAGGCTTACGCCTTATTTACGAAAGAAATAAATAATGCTACTATAATATAGTTACGTATATGTAACGAAGTAGTGTACATTCGGGTACAGCTTATGCTGTACCTTTTTTATTAGGGGATATAGAATTATATGAATAATAAACAGTGGCAAATTGGGGCTGTCAAAATTGATGGTCAAGCCATATTAGCGCCTATGGCAGGGGTTAGCGATATTGCGTATCGACTACTGGCTAAAGAACATGGTGCAGCCTTGGTATGTACCGAAATGGTCAGTGCTATGGGCATTAAATATAAGAATGAACGTACTCATGAATTATTGCGCATTGAAGATGCAGAACGTCCTGTATCCATGCAAATTTTTGGCTCTAATCCAGAAGCAATCGCTTTGGGGGCTAAGGTTGTGGCCGATGCGGGTGCCGATATTGTAGATATAAACATGGGCTGTCCTGTAAAAAAGGTAGTTACCTCTGGCGATGGTTCGGCACTTATGAAAAATCCTGATCTAGCGGCGCGTGTTGCAGAAGCTGCTGTTGAGGCTGTTGATGTACCTGTTACTGTAAAAATGCGTATCGGTTGGGATAGTGACTCTATTAATGTCGTGGATTTTGCAAAACGCATTGAGTCTACAGGTGTGGCTGCTATTGCCGTACATGGGCGTACAAAGGAGCAAATGTATAGTGGACATGCGGACTGGTCTTATATTAAAGCTGTGAAAGAAGCGGTATCTGTACCTGTACTTGGCAATGGTGATATTGTGGAGCCTGAAGATGCTAAGCAAATGCTTGATGAAACAGGCTGTGACGCTGTAATGATAGGGCGTGGGGCACAAGGGAACCCTTGGATATTTGATCGCATTCACCACTATCTAGCTACTGGTGAAGTGTTACCTGCACCGACCGATATAGAGCGTCTAGATATGTTATTAAAGCATTTTGACTTGTTATGCCAATACAAGGGTGAAAGTATGGCCGTTAAGGAGATACGCACTCATGCGGGCTGGTATATGAAGGGACTTCCGGAATCTGCATATTGGCGCAATCGAGTGAATACAATTCATACTGTAACGAGCTTTCACAATGAACTAGAAACGTATCGCAAAATATTGTCTGAAGGTTAGTCAGATTGACAAATGAATAGTATTTTTATATAATGGTTGAGATAATTTAGAAACAAAAGATAAGGTGTCATCTTACTATGACACTTTTTCTTATTATTTATATGTAGAAAGAGTGGGGTACCCATGGCAGACGTAAAAGAAACATTACTCACCGCCGAAGGTTTAAAGAAGTTAGAAGAAGAATTAGCGTACTATAAATCTGTACGTCGTATTGAAGTATCTGAACGTATTAAAACTGCTATTGAATATGGCGATATCAGTGAAAACTCTGAATATGATGATGCAAAAAATGAACAAGCTTTTATTGAAGGTCATATTGTAGAGTTAGAGAATAAGATTAACACTGCGAAAATCATCGATGAATCTGTTAAAGGTGACGTTGTATCTGTAGGTAGTAAAGTTACTGTACTTGACACTATGTACAACGATGAATTGGAATATGTTATCGTTGGTTCCTCTGAAGCGGATCCATTTAACAATCGTATCTCTAATGAATCTCCTGTAGGTAAAGCTATTTTGGGTAAACGTAAGGGCGATGAAGTAGAGGTTTCCACACCAGATGGTCCTGTAACATTCAAAGTGTTAGCAATCCAATAATTTACAATTACCGACAAAGAGGCGATAACATGAGTGAAGAAATTAAAAATATACAAGAAGAGCTGAATGAGCAAATGCAAATTCGCCGCGATAAATTAGCCGAATATGAAGCTGATGGTATTTACCCATTTGGACAACGTTTTGTCGTAAAAGATTACGCAAAAGATATTAAAGAAGACTTCTTCTTGAAATATGATGGCCAGCCTGTAGTTATTGCAGGTCGTTTGATGACAATCCGTTCCCATGGTAAAACGGCATTTGCGAATATTCGTGATAAATCTGGTGATATTCAAGTATACTTCCGTAAAGATGTATTGGGCGAAGATGCTTATAAATACGTTAAAATGCTTGATATCGGTGATATCATCGGCGTAGAAGGTCACGTATTTAAAACTCATACCGGTGAAGTTACCATTAAAGTTAACAAATTAACATTGTTATCTAAGTCTTTACGTCCATTACCAGAAAAATGGCATGGATTAAAGGATACAGAACTTCGTTACCGTCAACGCTATGTTGATTTGATTGTAAATCCTGAAGTGCGTGATACATTTGTAAAACGCTCTCAAATCGTTGCTAAGATTCGCGAATACATGATGTGTGATGGCTTCATGGAAGTGGAAACACCGATGATGCATGCTATCCCTGGTGGGGCTGCTGCACGTCCATTTATCACTCACCATAATGCGCTTGATATCGATATTTACATGCGTATTGCACCAGAATTGTATCTAAAACGTTTAATCGTTGGTGGTATGGACCGCGTGTTCGAAATGAACCGTTGCTTCCGTAACGAAGGTATCGATAATCGTCATAATCCAGAATTTACTACTATCGAATCGTACCAAGCCTATGGCGATGTAGAGGATGCGATTCGCTTAACAGAAAATCTTGTGTCCTACTGTGCTCAAGAAGTACTTGGTACACAAGAAATTACATACCAAGGTACAGAAATTAATTTGACTCCTCCTTGGAATCGTATCACAATGGCTGAAGGTGTAAAAAAATACACTGGTGAAGATTTTGATGCAGTCACAACTATAGAAGAAGCTCGTGCTATTGCTGATCGCTTAAATGTAGAATACACAGAAAATGATGGTATTGGTAAAATCTTAAATCTTTGCTTTGAAGATTATGTAGAAGAAAACTTGATTCAGCCAACTATTGTATATGGTCATCCTAAAGAGATTTCTCCACTTGCTAAAGCAAGTCGTGAAAATCCATTGGCTACAGAACGTTTTGAAGCTTTCATCTATGGTCGTGAATTGGCAAATGGCTTCTCCGAGTTAAATGATCCAATCGACCAAAAACAACGTTTCTTGGATCAATTGAAAGAACGTGAAGCGGGTGACGATGAAGCTCATCGTATGGATGAGGATTTCGTTACTGCTCTTGAGTACGGCTTGCCTCCAACAGCTGGTCTTGGTGTTGGTATCGACCGTCTTGTTATGTTCTTAACAGACTCTGCATCTATTCGAGATGTATTATTGTTCCCATTGATGAAACCAGAAGCTCCTAAGCATTTTGAAGCTGAAGAAGATTAATTCTAAAGCTCACTACCGTGTATGGTGGTGAGCTTTTTGCTGTTTAGCATACAAAAAAAATCGATATAAAGCCCGTATCAAACACTTTGATACGGGCTTTTATCAACTCTTATAATGTTGATTAATAAATATATGAAGTGTGATTAGATATATAATATAAAAATGGTGTACGGATTATCTATGATTACATTATGATATACATAAAAAATTTTGATTTACTTTGTGATGAAATAAAAGAACATGGATATATAGTATTTATCGTTGATTTTCCAATATTATAGAGATATATGTGATTAAATTTACACATACCTGTAATAGTATAGATTATACATTTAAATCATGCACAATGTATAATTATGATATATGTGTATAATTAAACACTTTTAAATGAAAAATTCAGATGTTAAGATAGAAATATAGATACGTGAATTACCTTTAAAACAAGGAGGTGTATTTAGTAAAGGTGAATTCATTAATAAATTTTATAAATCAACCCTATGTGTAAGTTATATTCTTTAAATTATCGTTGTTAACATAATTTAGGAGGAAACACATCATGAAACATTTAAAAATTGCTTTCTCTCATAAGGCGCAATTCTACTTCGGTTCTATGGAAGGGCGTACAAATGTGGAGCTTAGTCAAACTGATTTTACCGATGTGGGGGCCATCGTCATTAGCGAGTCCGATACAGATGTACTTGAAAATGAGTTGGTACAATCCTTTGGTATACCGGTTTTCTTGGTTGTGTTTGATAAGTCTGTAGATATTTCTCCTTTTATCGGTAAGGTGGAACGTGTTATCGACGGATCAACTACAAATTTTGATTTATATAAACGACAGATTGAAGCGGCTGCTGCAAAATATGAAGCATCTATGTTACCGCCATTCTTCCAGGCCTTGGCAAATTACGTAGAGGACGGTAATTCTCAATTTGACTGCCCGGGGCATCAAGGGGGGCAATTCTTCTGCAAGCATCCTGCAGGACGTGCTTTCTATGATTTCTTCGGAGAAAATGTATTCCGCGCCGATCTTTGTAATGCGGACGTTAAGTTAGGTGATCTTCTGATTCATGAAGGTTCCGCAGTTGAGGCTCAGCAACATGCTGCACAGGTGTATAATGCGGACAAAACATATTTTGTATTGAACGGAACATCATCTTCTAATAAGGTCGTGTTAAATGCATTACTTACTCCTGGGGACATTGTTTTATACGATCGCAATAATCATAAATCGATTTGTCACGGGTCGCTCGTCATGTCCGGCGCAACACCTGTATATCTTGAAACGGCACGTAATCCGTTCGGGTCCATCGGCGGTATCTTAGAACATTGCTTTGATGAAAAATATATTCGCAAGCTGATTGCTGAAAAAGATCCTAAGAAAGCAAAGGCAAAGCGGCCTATCCGGTTGGCGGTTATTCAATTGGGAACGTATGACGGGACCATTTATAATGCGCGTCAGGTAGTCGATAAAATCGGACATCTCTGTGATTATATCTTCTTTGATTCCGCTTGGGTCGGCTATGAACAGTTTATCCCTATGATGAAAGACTGCAGTCCGTTGCTTTTGGAACTTGGTCCTGATGATCCTGGTATCCTGGTATCTCAATCCGTTCATAAGCAGCAGGCGGGCTTCTCACAGACATCTCAGATTCATAAGAAGGATAAGCATATTAAGGGGCAAGACCGCTATGTAAATCATAAACGTTTGAATAATGCGTTTATGATGCATGCCTCTACATCACCGTTCTATCCGTTGTTTGCAGCCCTTGACGTAAATGCAAAAATGCATGAAGGCGAAGCGGGTAAAAAATTATGGATTGAATGTGTGGAAACGGTTATCGAAGCTCGTAAAGCCGTATTGAAACACTGTAAATATCTACGTCCGTTAGTACCACCGGTTGTACATGGTAAAAAGTGGGAAGACGGCGACACAAAGAAAATGGCACAGGATGTGGATTACTTCGCATTTGAACCGGATGCGAAATGGCATTCCTTTAAAGGCTATGGCAAAGGTCAATATTTCATAGATCCTTGTAAATTTCAATTGATTACACCGGGTATTAATGTGGAAACGGGTGAATACGAAGATTTCGGTATTCATGCCAATATTCTTGCAAACTACTTGCGTGAAAACGGAATCATTCCTGAAAAATGTGACTTGAATACCATTCTGTTCTTGATGACACCGGCGGAAACAAAGACGAAGATGGATGATTTAGTGGCGCAACTTGTCCGATTTGAACAATTGATTGAAGCTGATGCACCTATGCAAGATGTATTGCCGTCCATTTATTACAGCCACTTGGATAAATACAAGGGATATCACATTCGTCAGCTATGTCAGGAAATGCATGACTTCTATAAAGACCGGAATGTAAGTATCTTGCAACAACGATTGTTCTTATATGATTACTTCCCGGAATATGTTATGAATCCTCAGGAAGCTAATTTTGAATTCCAGCGCGGCAAAGGTGAACTTGTACCGTTGAGCGAAGCGGAAGGGCGCATCGCTCTTGAAGGTGCGCTTCCTTATCCTCCAGGGGTATTGTGCGTACAACCGGGCGAATGTTGGTCAAAAACTGCTTGTGATTACTTCTTGGCGTTGGAAGAAGGCATCAACAAATTACCTGGATTTGCTCCGGAAATTCAAGGCGTATACATTACGGAACAGCCGGATGGAACGAAGAAAGCATTCGGTTATGTGTTGAAAAAAGAATTTGAAAAATAATTCCTCTGTGTACCGTCGGAGGTTTTCCGGCGGTACAATACACAAGATAAAAGGAGGTAACTATGAGTACAGGCAAAAATAAGATGTCCGTATTGCAGCTTACAATTTTGACCGCTGTAAATATGATGGGCTCAGGTATTATCATGCTGCCTACAAAATTGGCGCAGGTAGGATCATTGTCAATCGTATCATGGCTGATTACAGCTGTAGGTTCCATGTGTTTGGCCTATGCTTTTGCAAAGTGCGGTATGTACAGTCGTAAAGGCGGCGGTATGGGCGGTTATGCCGAATATTCCTTTGGCAAGGCGGGGAACTTCATGGCGAATTATACGTATGGCGTGTCTCTTTTAATCGCCAATATTGCTATCGCTATTTCAGCCGTAGGCTATGCGGCGACCTTTGCAGATGTTACGTTGACTCCGTTGTTGACCGGTATTTATACGATTGTCACATTGTGGTTGGCGACGACGTTGAATTTCGGTGGTGCCAGCATCACGGGACGTGTATCCAGCTTTACGGTATGGGGTGTTATTGCACCGGTTATCGTAATCAGTACAGTCGGTTGGGCTTATTTCTCAACAGATATGTATGTGGCGAACTGGAATGTTAATAATATGCCGTTCGGCGAAGCGGCAACTAATTCCATCGCTATGACTTTATGGGCATTTCTTGGCCTTGAGTCCGCCTGTGCAAATGCGGATGCCGTAGATAATCCTGAAAAGAATGTACCGAAAGCAGTTCTCGGTGGTACATTAGGGGTTGCAGTTATTTATATCGTATCCACCAATATGATCTTTGGTATTGTTCCTGCAAATGAACTCGTTAACAGTAATGCACCGTTTGGTTTGGCCTTTGCATCCATGTTTAACGGTGTAGCCGGTAAAATCGTTATGGGTCTTATGGTTATGTCGTGTTTCGGATCTTTACTCGGATGGCAGTTTACCATTGCCAATGTATTTAAAGGTGCTGCGGACGAAGGATATTTCCCTAAATTATTCAGCAAGATTACATCTAAAGATGCACCTGTAGTTGGTATGGTAACGATTACAATCATTCAATCCTTCCTCAGCTTGATGACAATCAGTCCATCTTTGAGTGAACAGTTTGAAACGCTCGTTAATTTAGCGGTTGTAACGAATATCATTCCATACCTCTTGTCGATGGGGGCTATCATCGTGTTGATGAAAGCTACGGGCCGCAGTGGCGGCGAATTGAAGGGGACAACCTTTATCGCTTTCATTGGCTCCATTTATAGCTTATATGCGCTATATGCATCCGGTCTTGAAGCAATGACATATGGTGCCATTGTAACCTTTGCGGGCTGGACCTTGTACGGCTTTGTATCGGACCGATTTGATTTGGAACGAAATCTCGGGAAATAGTCTTTATACGATGCGCCTCCTGAGGGAGGCGCATTGTTAGGATGTTTATTTATTATTTATTATTTATTATTTATTATTTATTATTGACAGTATATAAAAATAATTTTATACTTAAACTAAGACATATTTGTTCGGTACATATTTTATACAATTGATATATATAATTTCATAGTAAGACTATACCTTGTATACCCTTGACATGATGGGTCAAGGCTTTCTAGCGGGAACCGATATTCACGACTACAAGAGCTATTTTGTGATGCTCTTGTAGTCGTTTTTATTTATTTTCTTCTCTTTAAGTTAGGAGGTAAGTAAGATGAATTCGATGTCGAATGAGAGTGTGAGACACGGACAGGACCGGTGCTGGCTTGATAAATTTTTCAAGCTGTCTCAGCATGGTACGAATGTGCGTACCGAGATTTTTGCGGGCATAACTATGTTCATCGCTTCCGTATATATTTTAGCGGTTATACCGAATTTGCTGGTTGCATCCGGTATGCCTCATGAAAGTACGGTTGCGGCAGTTATTTTGACGACCGCATTTACGACAATTTTAATCGGTTTAGTAGCGAACGTTCCGGTTATCGTCGCTCCGGGACTAGGACTTAGCGCATTCTTCGCCTATACCATATGCGGATCGATGGGACTGACCTGGCAGACCGCACTAGGTGCCGTATTTATTTCCGGTGCTGTCTTTATTGTTTTGACAATAACGCGTATTTTGAATCTTATCATCGACGGTATTCCCAAGGTACTTAAAACATCTATTGGTGTCGGTATAGGTCTCTTTATTGCTTTTATCGGATTTAAAAATGCTCATATTATCGTAGCGGATAAGGCCACATTCGTAACACTTGGCGATATGCAGGATCCTGCGGTATTGTTGACATTGGCCGGTTTGCTCATCACCAGTGTGCTCTTAGCCAAGCAGGTGAGGGGCGGTTTGTTGTTGGGTATGATTATCACGACTGTTGCGGCCATGATTTTCGGTTATACAAAGGTCCCTGAAACTAGTGCGGATATTTTCAACTTGGTGCCGCCATTTCCTGTGGATACATTTGCTCAATTGGATGTGATGAGTGCTATTAAATATGGATTTTTGTCTATTATTTTCTCTATTACAATTGTAGATATGTTTGATAACATCGGTACGCTTATCGGTGTCACGCGAAAAGCGAATCTCGTTGATGCGGACGGTAAATTTAAACGGTTAAATCATGCATTACTATGTACATCTATAGGTGCCGCGGCCGGTGCAATCATCGGTACGTCTACGGTAACTTCCTATATTGAAAGTGCGGCCGCTGTTGCCGATGGTGGACGTACGGGTCTTACGGCATGCGTAACGGGTATATTATATTTAATCGCTCTGCTTTTTGCGCCATTATTCTTATTGGTACCTGCTCAAGCAACAGCTCCGGTACTCGTTATCGTAGGTGTATTTATGATGAGTGAAGTGACGCATATCGACTTCGGTGATTTTACGGAAGCGTTGCCTGCATTTTTAACGATTCTTCTTATGCCGCTTACCTTCAGTATTGCGCAAGGTTTATCCTTCGGTTTTATCTCTTATACATTGGTGAAACTTATTACAGGACGTCGTAAGGAAATCCATCCTGTTATGTATGTAATGACCATTGCTTTCATCATACATTTTGCTATATAAGCTGTGAGAGTCGGGATTGTTATATGTGTTTTTATTGTTGAGAGAGTAGCATCGAGCAATTATAGTTCATTGTAGTTGACGTACGTATATTACGGTTAAGCGGTATTGTTGAAAAGAGGAGATTATTCGATGAATTCCGTTTATATAGTAAAAGGTAATATTATTTATACATCACGACCAGCGGAGTTTGCAGTGATTCCAAACGGCTATATGATTGTGCGTGACGGTCGTATCGCATATTGTGGTGAAAGTATTCCCTCCGAATTTGAGTCGTATCCGGTTGAGGACTACGGGGATAATTTAATTATTCCCGGATTTGTCGATACCCATGCTCATGCGCCTCAATTTTGCAATCGAGGCCTTGGCATGGATAAAGAATTGCTGCCTTGGCTTGAAACGTATACATTTCCGGAGGAGGCGAAGTTTTCGGATTTAGACTACGCAAAGACGGTATATAGCGCTTTTGTTAACGAATTATGGCGTTACGGTACAACGCGCAGTATTTTATTTGGCACTATTCATAAAGAAAGCACATTGCTATTGATGAGGTTGCTTTCAGAAGCCGGCCTATCCGCTTTTGTAGGCAAGGTTAATATGGATCGGAACAGTCCCGATTATCTGATTGAGGATACGGACCAGTCCTTACATGATACGAGAGTATGGCTTGAAGAGGCTCGACAGTTTGGACCGCTCGTACGACCTATTGTAACCCCTCGCTTTGTGCCATCCTGTACGAGCCGCCTGATGAGTGGTCTCGGAGATTTAGCGGTGGAGTATAATGTGCCAATTCAATCGCATTTATCTGAAAATCATGGTGAGATTGAATGGGTTCATTCACTTCATCCGGATTCCTCCAGTTATACGGATGTATACTGTGAACATCGTCTGATGGGTACAGTGCCGACGGTCATGGCTCATTGTATTCATCTGAGCGATGAAGAAATGGAGCGGATGCATGAAACGAAGACGATGGTGGCACACTGTCCGTATTCTAACGTGAATTTGTCCAGCGGCATTGCACCTATACGAAAATTATTGAATCATGGTATTTCCATTGCACTGGGATCAGACATTTCAGGAGGCCATGACATCAGTATGGCTAAGGTTTTGACCGAAGCCGTGGGTTTGTCAAAGATGAAGTGGGCCGAGGTGGATGCCAGCTATGCATCGCTTACATTACCGGAAGCTTTCTATATGGCGACTAAGGGAGGCGGACAATTCTTTGGTGACGTAGGTAGCTTTGAAACCGGCTATGAATTTGATGCTCTTGTTATCGATGATCATGAATTGTTTGATCCGAATGAACGGAGTATAGAGGAACGTCTGGAACGGTGGCTATATATAGGTGATGATCGCCATATTGTTGGGAGATATGTAGCCGGTAAATTGTTAGATGAGCCTCCGATGGCTATGTAGCTATCATATAATAGAATAAAAGTTCATATGTTAGTGATTATTGAAGGTCCACCGTGCATAAGGTATACGGTGGACTTTTTGTAATACATTTTATACACTTCGATGATTAGTGTATAATAAAGATGTATATAAGTCAGAAAGGAGTGTGCTCAATGGATATATTAGGGGCAAGGCGCTCCATTGAACAGAAACTGCTGATGCAATCCGTAGGGCTTATGGCTTTGGTGGCTGTGAGCGGTACGATAATGGGGATTGTGACCGGGTCGAGTGCGGTCTTATTAGATGGTGTATTCTCCTTTGTCGATGTAGTTATTAAGATTATGATGCTCATGACGGCCAAATTAGTGGCTCGTGAGACGAGTAAGCGCTTTCAGTTCGGATATTGGCAATTTGAACCTCTCGTACTCGCGGTGGAAGGTTTTTTTATTTTGCTTATCGTGCTGTACGCGTTATCCAGCGGTATTACGGATTTGTTAAGCGGTGGACGTCACGTAGACTTCGGGCCAGCTATTTTCTATGCTATATTCTTTACTGTTGCGGATACTGCTTACTATCTTTATGTACGTCGTATTAATAAAAGTTTGCAGTCTAACTTGATTAAATTTGATAATGTAAGCTGGTATGTCGATGCTTTGTTAGAAGCGGCTATCTTGATTAGTTTCGTTGTAGCTACTATGCTAGAAAGTACTGAATATGCTAGATGGGCTACTTATATTGACCCTATTGTATTAATTATTTTAGCGGTACAGATGATACCCTCTGCATTTCGTATCATTGTGCCATCCATGAAACAAATATTAGGATGGGCACCAACTTCATTGCATAATGAAGTGCAAGAAATTATGGATCGATTTATGGAAAAGTATAATTTTAAAGATTATGTGACGAGCGTGCAAGTATATGGCAATACTCGAATCATTGAAATTGATATTTTAGTTCCTAAAAGTTTTCCATATCAAACCATTGCTGAAATTGATGCTATTCGCAATGAAATTGACCAAGAAATCGGCGGTAACCCAACGGAAAAATGGGTGACCATTTCTTTTACAGGCACGCGTAAATGGATGGCAAAAGATTATTTGCTAGATGAAGAAGAGGATGAATAATATAAAATATTGGTGAGAAGTCTAGTATATAGCACATAATTTAATGATAAATACACCAATATATGGTATACTTAAACGTATTGAATATATTGTGCGTAACATAGTTGGAAAATGAGGTTTATAGTATGTTAGATTTAAAATTTGTCCGTGAAAATATTGATTTAGTGCAACAAAATTTAGATAATCGTCATACAAAAGGCGATCTGAAAACCTTTGTATCCGCTTATGATGAACGTCGTCAATTGATCGGTCGAGTAGAAGAATTAAAAGCGCTTCGCAATTCTGTAACAGAAGAAATTAGCAAATTAAAACGCAACAAAGAAAATGCTGATGAAAAAATCGCAGAAATGAAAAAAGTAGGCGATGAGATTGCTGAGTTTGATAACCGTATTCGCGAAGTGGAAACAAAATTGCGCGATGCGGCATTGATGTTGCCAAATATGTGTGATGCATCTGTTCCTGTAGGGGCCGATGAAGATGAAAATGTGGAGCAACGCAAATGGGGCGAACCACGTCAATTTAATTTTGATGTACAGGCTCATTGGGATTTAGGTGAAAGCCTCGATATCCTTGATTTCAATCGTGCAGGCAAAATGAGTGGAGCTCGCTTTACTGTGTATAAGGGGTTAGGGGCTCGTTTGGAACGCGCTCTTATCAACTTCATGGTGGATCTTCATGTAGATAAACATGGCTATACTGAAATGATGACTCCATATATGGTAACACGTGAAACTTTGACGGGCACTGGGCAATTGCCTAAATTTGCTGAAGATATGTACCATGTAGAGGGAACGGAATATTTCTTGATTCCAACTGCTGAGGTTACATTGACTAATTATCACGGTGGTGAAATTTTGAGCGAAGAGGAATTGCCTAAATACTATACTGCATTCACCGCATGTTTCCGTGCTGAAGCGGGTTCCGCGGGGCGTGATACTCGTGGCCTTATTCGACAACATCAATTTAACAAAGTTGAAATGGTTAAATTAGCTAAACCAGAAGATTCTTTCAAAGAATTAGAAACATTAACAGATAATGCAGAAGAAGTATTGCGCTTATTAGAATTACCGTTCCGTGTTATCACTCTGTGCACAGGTGATATGGGCTTTGGTTCTGCTAAAACCTATGATGTAGAGGTGTGGATGCCTGCACAAGGCAAGTATAGAGAAATTTCCTCTTGCTCTAATATGACTGATTTCCAAGCTCGTCGTGCTAATATTAAATTCCGTCGTGGACCTAAGGGTAAACCGGAATTTGTTCATACATTAAATGGATCTGGCCTTGCAGTAGGGCGTACAGTAGCTGCTATCTTGGAAAACTATCAACAAGCCGATGGGTCCGTTGTAATTCCAAAAGTTCTCGTGCCATACATGGGTGGCGTTGAAGTGATTTCACCGGCTAAATAAGAGGGGGCATTTTATGAGATTCTTTATTGATACAGCAGAATTTGATGAGATTAAAGAGGCCTATGATTTTGGTTTCATTGATGGCGTAACTACAAACCCATCGCTTATCGTGAAAGCTAAACGCGATTTGAAACAAGTTATTTCTGAAATTGCAAACCTTGTTGATGGACCTGTTAGCGCAGAGGTTATTTCCTCTGATGCTGAAGGCATGGTGGCGGAAGCACATGACCTTGTGAAATTAGGCTCTAATGTGGTTATTAAAGTTCCTATGACTCCAGAAGGTCTTAAAGCCGTTGCTATTTTGAGCAAAGAAGGCATTAAAACGAATGTGACTTTGATTTTTTCTGCAAACCAAGCCTTATTAGCTGCTCGTGCAGGTGCAAGTTATGTGAGTCCATTTGTGGGTCGTATTGATGATATCAGCATGGATGGTCTTACATTGATTCAAGATATTACAGATATTTTCGCTATTCATGAAATTGAAACTGAAATTATTGCTGCAAGTGTGAGAACTCCGCTACATATTATTCAATGTGCTAAAGCAGGTGCTCATATTGCAACTGTTCCATTTAAAGTACTCATGCAAGCTATGAAACATCCGTTGACTGATGCAGGACTTGCAAAATTTATGGAAGATTGGAAACAAGCTAATCAATAAGTTAGAGACTCTAGGTAAGAGTCATATCAATACATAGAGGACTTATAAGGAGGCCCATTATGGATCGTACATTATCTTTGGAATTTGCTCGTGTCGTTGAAGCCGCAGCTTTGCGTAGCGGTCGTTTGCTTGGCCGTGGGCAAAAGGATGCAGCCGATGGTCTTGCTGTAGATGCTATGCGTCAAGCGTTTGATTCTGTTCGCATTTCTGGTACTGTGGTTATCGGAGAAGGCGAAATTGATGAAGCTCCTATGCTTTATATCGGAGAACACGTAGGTGCTGGCGGACCAGAAGTAGATATCGCTGTTGATCCTATTGAAGGGACAAACTTGATTGCTAAAGGTCAAAATGGTGCTATTGCAGTTATGGCGATTGCAGAAAAAGGTGGCTTGTTACATGCACCGGATATGTACATGGAGAAACTTTGTGTTGGTCCTCGAGGTGCAGGTGCTATCGATATTACGAAATCTTTGACCGAAAATATCAAAAATGTAGCGGCTAAAATGGAACGTAATGTAGATGAAATCACGTTGGTTATGCTTGATCGTGAGCGTCATCAAGGCTTGATGAAAGAGGCTCGTGAAGTAGGGGCTCGTATTATGCTCATTTCTGATGGTGATGTTAATCCAGCTATGGAATGTTGTATCGAAGGTTCTGGGGTGCACATGGTTGTAGGTACTGGTGGTGCACCTGAAGGTGTATTAGCGGCTGCAGCCTTAAAATGTGTAGGCGGCGATATGCAAGCTCGCTTAAAACCAGAAACGGAAGAAGAAATTCGTCGTTGCCATGAAATGGGCATTGCCGATGTAAACCAAGTGCTCACATTAAATGATTTAGTTCGTACTGATGATGTTATTTTTGCGGCTACTGCCATTACACGTGGTAACTTATTAAATCCAATTCAATATTTCCCAGGTGGTGCGCGTACACATACTATTGTGATGCGGTCTAAAACTGGTACGGTTCGTTTCCTTGATACAGTGCATATGGATCATAAACTTAAAACATTAAAAGCTAAATAAGAATAAAGCCCTGAAATATACTCAAAAATTTGGCACAAATTTTTGAGATATATTCAGGGCTTTTTTTTTCTTTGTATTTTCTCTCATTCTCTTGATGAGATATATCGAAAAATAGTATAATAACATTTAGTATATGACGTTATAAATACAAGGTCTTGTAGCTTATACAAGATGAACGATATAAAGTGTAGGAGGAATTCTGTTGGAAAAGTTAATCATTCAAGGTGGCAATCGATTGGAAGGACGTGTACGTGTTAGTAGTGCTAAAAATGCAGTACTCCCTATTATTGCCGGTACTTTGCTAGCATCAACGCCTAGTAAATTGCTTGAAATTCCAAATTTAGAAGATGTAGGCACGATTTGCCAAGTTATCGAGTCTTTGGGGGTTAAAATCACTCGTAATAATGCAGATGGTGAAATTGTTTTCGATGCTTCTACATTGACTGCTACGGAAGCTCCTTATGAACTTGTGCGTAAAATGCGTGCATCCTTTCTTGTCATGGGTCCACTTTTGGCTCGTAAAGGGGAGGCTAAAATCTCAATGCCTGGTGGATGTGCTATCGGTGCACGTCCCATTGATCTTCATTTAAAAGCATTTGAAGCATTAGGTGCAAAAATTGAAATTACTGAAGATTATGTATATGCTCATGCTCCGGAAGGACTTAAAGGGACTCAAATTTATTTGGATTTCCCAAGTGTGGGGGCTACAGAGAATGTAATTATGGCTGCTTCTATGGCGGAAGGTAAAACCGTTATCGAAAATGCTGCAGAAGAGCCTGAAATTGTTGATTTAGCTACATTCTTAAATGCTATGGGGGCTAATATTCGCGGAGCTGGTACAAATGTGATTCGTATTGAAGGTGTACCTCAATTACACGGTGCTATTCATACAGTTATTCCTGATCGCATTGAAGCTGGTACATATTTAATCGCTGCTGCTATGGCAGGTGGTGATGTATTCGTAGAAAATGCATTGCCAGAACATCTAAAACCAGTAGTGGCTAAATTAAAGGAAGCTGGTGTAACAGTAGAGGAAGAAATCGACGGCATTCGCGTTATCAGTAGTGGTAAAGGCATTAAAGCTGTCGATATTAAAACCTTGCCATACCCTGGATTCCCAACAGATATGCAAGCTCAATTCATGGCTCTTACCACGATTGCGGAAGGCACTAGTACAGTAACAGAAACTGTATTTGAAAATCGTTTTATGCATGTTGCTGAACTTCGTAAAATGGGGGCGCATATTGACATCGATAATCGTCAAGCTATTGTCGAAGGTATGCCAAGCTTACACGGGGCTATAGTGAATGCTACTGACCTGCGTGCTGGAGCGGCGCTGGTATGCGCTGCATTGACTGCGGAAGGTAGAACAGAAGTCGGTCGTTTACATCATATTGACCGAGGTTATGATGATTTTGTAGGTAAATTGCAAAGGTTAGGTGCTGATATTGTTCGGGTTGACGAATAAGAGTACACAGCCAAAACAAAATAAAAAGAAAAGAAGCCGGCGCTCTAAAGGGCCGGCTTTATACAACGAGCAACAGAACTTAGGTGCTGCAAAGGTTGAGAATTCGAAAGCGAGTACTACACGTAAACCATTGAGAAGGACAAAACGTAAGTCTACTAAGCTTTCAAATGGCGTGGCAAAGCAAGCTAATCATTTGGCCTCCAATATGCGCGAGACCATGATTAAAGTTACAAAAATGCGCCGTGCTGAACGACGTAGTCGTGAGACTGTAGCGATTGCTAAAACAACGCCAGCCATGACATTAAAACGTTTAGTTCGACCTGAGCAAGTTGGAGATTTTATGAGTCGTTTGAATCGATCCTTAAACTTCGATTTGGGAATTGATTTAGGGACTGCAAATATCCTCATTTTTGCGAAGGGTAAAGGCTTGGTATTAGATGAACCTGCGTATATTGCACGGGATGATAAAACCGGTGATATTCTTGCTTTAGGTGAGGCTGCACGTTCTATGGTAGGCCGTACTCCAAAAGGGATTTCCGTCATCCGTCCAGTTCAAGCGGGCGTTATTGCAGATTATGATATGACAGAATTCATGTTGAAGTACTTTATTCGCTCCGTTGTACCTGCTTCTAGATTGATGAAGACGCGTATTATCGTATGTGTGCCATCAGGCATTACACCTGTAGAGAAACGCGCCATTTTAGAGGCCTTACTCAGAACCGGTGCAAAAAAGACAGTCCTTATTGAAGAGCCATTGGCTGCTGCTATGGGGACTGGTCTCAATGATGCTAAGCACGTAGGGGCGATGGTTGTCGATGTTGGCGGTGGCACTACGGATATTGCCGTTCTTTGTGATACGGGTGTGGTTGTAAGTGAATCACTTCGCATCGGTGGAGATTCTTTTAACGAATCTATTATCCGTTATATCCGCCGTAAGAAGCGCCTCGTTATTGGTCCGCTAACGGCAGAGAAAATTAAAATTTCTGTAGGGACTGTGGATCGTCGTGCAAAGGAGCGTACGATTGAGGTACGAGGACGAGATGCAAGTTCTGGATTACCAAAGATGGTTGCGGTGAATTCTTTAGAGATTCAACGTGCTCTAGAAGCACAAGTGATGAATGTTTTGGAAGGCGTTAAGTCCATTCTAGAAAAAACTCCACCAGAACTTGTGGCCGCTATCAATGATCATGGTATCATTCTTACTGGTGGTGGCGCGCTCATCGATGGATTAGACCGTGTTATCACACGTTCTATTGGAATCGCGGCATACCTTGTAGAATCTCCAAGATATGCAGTAATTAAAGGTGTTGCAAAGGCTTTAGATGAAATGTCACAGCTTCGTGATACATTAGATGAGTTACAATAATATAGTTACAATAATATACCATGATGATGTAAGCTTAAATTGACGAGGTTATGGTCTACAGTTATTCTATTTTATGTATGGAGTATCTTTAGACTGTAACCTCGTTTTTCGTTTATTTTTTTGAATTTTTCATCTTTATGCTGTATACTATAGTAAAAGTATATTGCGTAAAATTGATGTAATGATATAAGGCCATTATTATGGTTTGTAGCTATAGAGGAATTAAAGATGAAACGATATCTGTATATGACTTTTGCTGTTTTAGGTCTACTGGGTAGTACCGTTCCTCATGCTGAGGCCGGTAATTTAACAGGGGTGCGCGTATCTAATCATGAAGGTACAAGCCGAATTGTTTTAGATGTATCTGAAATGCCTGTATCTTGGACTCAATCCTATAATGAAGAAACACATGCTCTTACATTGAACTTAGGGGGTACTACAAATGGTTTAACTGGCCCCATATCACAAAATGATAAAAAAACGGGAGTTCTTAAAGGCATTGGCTTACAACCGGTTAATGGGGCCTTACGAGTAACATTAACAGCGAATAAGGATGTACAACATCATGAGTTTGCATTAGAAAAGCCTTCGCGTATAGTAGTGGATTTATTTTCTGGCTATGCGCAACAGACTACAAAAGATGTAAATAAATCTGTAACGTATAGCAAAATTAATAACACCGTAGCTGAAGGGAAAATTCAAGCCTTTGCATTGACCGTAGATAATGATTCACCTATGGTGGTGGCGCATGTTCCAGAAGGTAAACCATTATCTTCTGTTACTCAAGCTCATACAGCTATCATTGGAGCAAAGGTAAAAGGGGGCAGTTTTGAACGACCTTACTCAGTGGCAAGTGATGGAGCCATTGATTTAGAGCGTATTTCTAATCGTGGTACGTTACGATATACGCCTAATAGAGGATACTTTATAGAAGAGAAAAAACCTTTACTTCAAGCTAAAACGAAGAATGAGAGTTTTGTAATCACCTCCGTTGATACGGTTCGTAAAGAGAATGCCTTGACCCTTTATACGTCAACTTATGGTCCTTCTACAAAGACCAATGAATATGGTTATGAAGTGACTGTAGCTAATGGCAAGGTTATTAGTAAACAAAAGGGAAATTCTAAAATTGGGGAAAACCAATATGTATTGTCTGGTCATGGCGAATCTGGAAATGCTTTACGTAAAATAAAAGTTGGAACACCTATTACGATTCAAAATAGAGAAGAACTTGCTCAAGTTAGTACTACCGGTGGGGCTAGTTTAGAAGTGGGCACTATGGTGATGAAAGGCGGTCGCTATGTAGGAGCTGATGAATCTAATAACAAAGGTCGTAGTTTCATTGGAACCACAAAGGAACATGATTTAGTTGTGCTAACAGTTGATAAATCCGAACTTCAATCTGTAGGTGTGACTCAAAAAGAAGGAGCTCAGTTATTGTCTAAATTAGGTGTTGTTGATGGCGCTGAATTATCAAATCAAGGTAGCATTGATATAGTTATCAATGATGATTATGTACACAAATCTTCTGCACCTATGAGTTATGAGGATATAGTAATCATAAAATAGATTCGTTGCATACAATTTTGTTTGAAATATTACTAATAATTTAGTATACTATAAATACATAACTAATTTTGTAAAAGGAGGGATCGTTATGAAAAGAGTAGTGTTAGCTTTAGCTGCATTAGGTATTTTAAGTGTTAGCTCTGTAATGGCGGCCCCTGTATCATACCAAAGTGTATTAACAGGTAAAGTTGCTTCTACAGTTTCTGTTGGTACTTCTGTAACAGAAGGCCAAACATTGGTGACTGTAGAGACATTGGCTGGTCCTATGGCTGCTGCTAAATCTACTGTAACTGGTACTGTAACGGCGGTTAATGTTACAGTGGGTTCAGACGTTTCTCGTGATCAAATCGTTGTCACTGTAGAAAGTAAATAAAGGAGAGAAGGAATGAAGTTTTCTCATTCTTGGCGTCGGTATAGAAAAGCGATACTGGCGCTTTTCTTCTGTACTTCACTTACAACTGCACAGGCTATTGATTTTATGCCTGTCAATGATGTAACAACAGGTATGGAAGGTATTGCAAAAACTGTAATCGTAGGGGATACTATTTCCACCTTTGATGTAAAGGTACTGGGTGTCATGAAGGATAAGGGACCATCTGGTCATCTTATTTTAGCCAAGTTTTCCGGCCCCGTTATGGATCAAACTGGTGGCATTGCGCATGGTATGAGTGGTAGCCCTGTATATATAAATGGTAAACTCGTTGGGGCTGTTGCTTATGGCTGGGGGTTTGCGGATGGTACGATAGGTATGATTACTCCTATTGAGGATATGGTTAAACTATGGAATATACCATATGAGAAAAACTTATCTAAACCTTGGGATGATACACAATTGATTCCTTTAGGTACTCCACTTATGGCGTATGGCTTCGATGCGGCATCAATGGAATACTTTAAATCGAAGTTACCGCAATATAAATATGAAACATATGACACCGCAAGTGCTAGTGGTGATGAAATTGCAAAACCTTTAGAAGCTGGTGGCTCGGTAGCGGCTTTGCTAGTTGATGGTGACCTTAAATTGGGCGCTATTGGTACTGTTACTCATGTAGATGGTGAAAAGGTTGTTGCCTTTGGTCATCCATTCTTAAAACATGGTTCTTCTAACTATTTTATGCACAATGCAAGTATCTTTACCGTTGTAAAAAGCTATAATGCTGCCTTTAAGCTTGGCTCTATGGGTAAAGAGATTGGTTCTGTTACTGAAGATAGAGGTGCCGGTATTGCAGGTGTATCAGGCGTGATTTCTCCTGGTATTCCATTGCGATTCCATTTAAAAGATCTTGATATGGGACGTGATAGAACTAGCTCTGTAAAGGTTATTGAAGATGGTGAAATGACACCAACTTTAGCAGCTACAGCCTTATATAATATGTTGAATAAAACATTGGATCGTAGTGGCTCTGGTACGGCTACAATTTCTTATACTATTACGCCAAAAGGGAAAGAACATAAGCCATTAACGCGAACAAATATGTTCTATAGCTCTGATTCCATTAGCGAAAAAGCAGTTGATGAATTTTATAATGTCATTGATGTTCTTATGAACAATCGATTCATCAACTATGAAATTTCGGATATTTCGGTTGAAACAAACGTAACGCAAGATAAGAAAACAGCCAAGCTTATAGATGCTTCTGCTTCGTCTACTGTAGTTTCTCCTGGGGATACTATTGTAGTAGATGTAACATTAGAACCGTTCCGCGGCGAAAAGGTTATTAAACAAATCTTCTTTAAGGTTCCAGACGATCAAGCTATTGGTAAATATACCTTAGAGGTACGTGGCGGTGGCGAGATTCCATTGCCATACGTATTGGAAAAACAAAAGTATAATTTAACAGACGAAATTTTACGCCGTTTGAAAGTTCATAAAGATTTTGATGAGCTTTATGATGAAATTCAAAAGACAGATACAAATAATCAAATCGTTGTAGAATTTTTGGAAGATGGTATCAGCTTAGTTGATGAAGATGGCTCTCAATCTGTTAAAAAGGCTAAGCTTAAAGATGTGGAATCAAAACCTATGCCAGGGGATGTAAAGAAAAAAACAGGTCAAGAAGATTTGAGTTCTAGTAAGGATGATGAAAAGAAACCTGAAAAGACTGCTGTTGATACTGAGTACATTGTGCAAGGTGATGGTCAATTTACGATTCATGTAATGAAGCCTGCTGATCGGGATAAAGAATTAGCAAAACGTGTCAAAGAAGCGAAACATCAGATTAAGATGGAACGCAAGTTAGAATTGGAAGATCAATCTAAAAAAGATAAAACGGATAAAGCTGAGTCTAAAAAGGATTCTAAAAAAGAGTCGAAAGAAACCAATAAAAAAGATGAGGCTAATGCTGGTGGAACAAATACAGCTGAATAAGTTGAAACTGTAAGGGAAAGGGATAGACTGTTGAGTTGGCTAGAATCGATAGGTCGAGTCGTCATAAACGGCTTATCGCAGATGGGTAGTGCTACATTATTAGTGTGGCAAACAATAAAACAATTAAAAATGATTAATCTGTGGCATGTATTTCAACAGATGGCTCACTTAGGGGTAGACTCCTTGCCTATTATTAGCTTAACTCTACTCTTTGCTGGTGCCGTTATGACCTTACAGATTACAGATGTACTAATTACCTATGGTGCTCAAAGTACAGTAGGTGGCCTTATGGCTGTAGCTATGGGCCGTGAATTGGGTCCTATCTTAGTTGGTGTAGTATTAGCCGGCCGTGTTGGCGCAGCTATCACGGCTGAAATTGGTACAATGAAGGTAACAGAACAAATTGATGCCCTACGTGTTATGGCTGTTGATCCTGTTGGTTACCTCGTGGTACCACGTGTAGTAGCGTGTATGATTATGGTGCCAATTTTGGCATTTTATGGTGTTGTTATCGGTATTGCCGGTGGTTACTTTGTAGCCACTGTTATCAAGGGTTTGGCGCCTAGTACATATTTAGACTCTATTCAAATGTTTTCTACCATTTCAGATTTCACCTTAGGACTTATAAAGTCTAGTGTGTTTGGTGCTGTCATTGCATTGGTAGGTGCTTATAAGGGCATGGAAACTAAAATGGGCGCAGAAGCTGTTGGTTTTTCCACTACTAGTTCTGTAGTAACTAGTATTATTCTAGTATTTGTATTAAATTACTTTTTATCTACATTGTTATTTTAGTGGATATTTTTAGAGGGATTTATGATTGAACTACGCAATGTTGTAGTTGCCTACGAGTCACGTGTGATTTTAGACTCTGTTAATCTCACTATTAATGATGGGGAGACGTTAGTTATATTAGGCGGCAGTGGTAGTGGTAAAAGTACATTACTTCGCTTATTAATAGGTTTACAACGTCCTACATCAGGGCAGATTATCGTAGATGGCACAGATATAACTACATTATCTGAAGATGAATTTAATACGGTACGAAGAAAAATGGGGATGGTATTCCAATATTCAGCTTTGTTTGATTCTATGTCGGTAGGTGAGAACGTAGCTTTTGGTTTGCGTCAACATACGAAGTTAAAGGATGACGAAATCAAACGCATTGTGGCAGAAAGACTTGATTGGGTTGGTTTAAAGGGATATGAGTCCTATATGCCTAATGAGTTATCTGGTGGTATGAAAAAGCGGGTTAGCTTAGCTCGTGCTATAGCACTAGATCCGAGTTTAATTCTTTATGATGAACCTTCATCAGGGTTAGATCCTATTACATCAGGTACGATTAGTATGCTAATTAAGGGGATGCAGAATCGGCTTGGTTGTACTTCTATCGTGGTAACACATGATATGCAGTCAGCATTTTATGTTGCTGACCGCATAGCTTTACTCGATCAGGGGCATTTTGTAGAAATTTCTGATACAATAGAATTTAAGAATTCTACAAATAAGAAGGTACAACAATTTATTCATGGTGAAGCAGAGCCGATTAACGAATCTGCGATGGGAGATATATAATGAAGTGGACGACGGAGGCCAAGGTAGGGGCTTTTACAATAATAGGTATAGTTCTATTTATTGCAGGCATACTATTTGTAGGCCGTATCGATATTTGGGCTAAACCGCAAATGACAATTACAGGTGATTTCACTCAAGTAAATGGCCTAAAAAATGGGAATCAGGTTAAATTTTCCGGCGTGGCCATCGGGACTGTTTCTGATATTGAAATTACACCGCGTGGCGTTGTGGTTAAGATGAAACTTGATGAAAAAACGCAGATTCCAAGTGACTCAATCTTTTCCTTGGGGGCAGATGGTTTTTTAGGTGATAAATTTATTCAAATTTCACCAGGACAGTCTAAAGTATATTTACAAGATGGTGACTCCGTTAAAGGTGAAGGCGTTGATGCTGTGGATAAGGCCATGCAGAGTGCACAAAAATTAATGGATGGTACTGAGAAGATGCTACAGTCTATTAATAGTATTATTGGTGATCCTGCAACTCAAAGTGCACTTAAATATTCTTTGCAATCTACAGCTGTGATGGCTGATAATGCGGTAGCTATTACACAAAATATGGCGGATGTAACGGCTCAGCTAAATCAAGCAGCACAACAGTTTAATGCTGATGGTAATGCAGGCAATGATATGCGTGCTATTTTAACTAATTTAAAACAAACTACTGATCGTGTAGATAATATGGCTCGTACCATGGAATCAACTGTAACAGATCCTAAAGCACAAGAAAATATTAAGGAGACTTTACATAATACGGCACAGATTTCAGCTCGCATCAATAAACTGATGGGCGGAAAGGCGTACCAAACGGATGTAAATGGAAATAGTGTAGAGGTTGGTATGACTGAAAAAAAGTCATCTACCAAGATTGAACCATCTGTAGATTTGTTGTATAACACAACGGATAATGAATTCCGTGTCAATGGTAGAGTACGTGCCTTTAACAATAAAGGAATGGCTGAAATTGGCCTTTCTAATATGGGTGATGATACTACTTTTGATCTGAATGCAGGTCGATTTATTAGTTCTAAATGGTTAGTGCGTGGTGGTATTTTTGAAAGTGAATTGGGCCTTGGGGTGGATTATAACTTCCGTGGTCCTGTGTCCTTATCAGCCGCGCTATATGACCTTAATCATCGTAAATATCGTATTCGTAGTGATATACGTTTGCATAAAGATACCTATGGCGTTATTCAAATGACCAGACCGTTCAGTTCTACGAATGGAGGTACCTATTTCGGTATTAAACAAGTATTCTAATGACTAACACATTTACTCTATATGAGTATGGAGGTACATATTATGAATAAAAAGGTTCTTTCCTTAGGTGTAATGCTTTCTTTAGTTACTACTGGTGCATTCGCCGCTGATGTAGTAACTACATCCGTTAACAACGGAGACCAATTAAGCAAATATCAAAAAGAAGCTATTCAATTAACACAAAAGCAATTAGCAGAAAAATCTGTTTTAGACAGTAAAACCTATGAACGTACATTAGCTTTAAACGAAGCCCGTACGGTTGATTTAGCATTAGCTAATAATCGTACAGCTAAGCAAACTAAATGGGGTTATGAAGCTGCTAAATCTGCAGTAAGCCAAGTAGCAGCTGGTAAGAATCCAAGTGTTAGTTATGGTTGGAGTGCTCAAAAAACGGGCGGTGACACAGGTAGTGGCAAATCTGGTAGTCATAACTTCTCCATTAGTGCGCCTGTATTCAATCCACAACTCGATGCAAGCATTGATTCTGCACGTTATACTCGTGAAGGTACTGGTGCTAGCTATGAAGAGGCTTTACAACAAGCAAAATATGATGCTCTTAACGGTTATTATACATTGATTATGAGCCGTAATATGGTAGATGTAGCACAACAAGCTGTTAAAGATTATCAAGGTCATGTAACTAATGTAGAGGCACAGTATAATGTTGGTTTAGTGGCGAGCTCCGATGTATTGGCAGCTAAAACAAATCTTGATGATTCTCAAACATCTCTTGTAAAAGCGCAAAATGCTGCAAATTTAGCAGAGGCGAACTTAAATCAAGTTATTGCATACCCTGCACAAACAGCTATTACTACAGCAGAGCATGATTTACAATATAAACCATATAATGTAACCTTGGAGCAAGCGAAAGCATATGCTATGCTTCATCGTTCCGCTCTTGTTAAATCAGCTCTTGATGTAAAATCTGCGGAAGAAGCTGTAAAATCTGCTAAGGCGGGTTATTTGCCTACGGTTGCTGTAAAAGCTGGTCGTGGCTATGGTGATCCAGATGGTTACTTTGGTACAAGTACAAAGTCCTGGAGTGTTGGTGCTAGTGCTACTTGGAACTTATGGGATGGTGGTGCAACACAAAATGCTATTAAAAAAGCAAATGCACAACTTGAACAAGCAAAAGAAGCTAACTTGGCCACTGTTGATGCTGTATTGTTAGCTGTACAAAAAGCATACTTGAATTTACGAGCTGCTGAACAAACAATCCAAAGTACACAAACTGCAGTCGCACAAGGTCAAGAAAGTTTCCGTATTGCTACGCTTCGTTACCGTGCAGGTGTTGGTACGAACCTTGATGTACTTGATGCAGAAACTAAGTTGACAACAGCTCGTAATAACTATGTAGAAGCTCTTTACAATTACAATATTAGCATTGCGGCTCTTGAACAATTAACAGGCGTTCCATTGTCTACACCTGTAGGTCAAGGGGCTGAAGTTATCGCTAATAGTGGCGCTGTTGAACAATTGGCAAAACTAGGCGGCAATCAATAATATGATCCTTAAAAAGACGACTTCGGTCGTCTTTTTTCTTGTAGTGGACAGTATAGACAATGAGTGCTCTTGATAGGGTTATATTTTATATGTATATTTCATGTAGTGTCGCAAAGTTTATGTTTATGTAGTGGTTAATAAAATTAAATATGTATTTATTCTAGAAACTGATTTCTGAGAAAATATATTAGTTTTATAAAATTTACCCTGAAAATACTATAGTTATTACTGTGTCTGTGGTAAGATTAGTATATATATTTATATTATTCATAATGTGTATGGGAGTATCATTATGACCCGTAAAAAGTGGCTCCTTATCGGTGCAGCGATTTTAGGTTTGTCTGGTATTGTTGGTGCCAGCATCAATCCTATGGCTCAAATTTACATTGCACCTATGGTTAAAGAACAAGTAAATAATGTCATAAACGGATCTATAGACTATGATTCTCTCCGAATTAATTGGAATGGTGATGTTGTTCTAACAGATGTGATTATTAAAGATAGAGATGGTCATTTAGTTGGAACTGCTCAAGAGGTAGCTGTAGGAGTTAAATTATCTTCTTTGCCGAAGATTGTCGGTGGCAACACATCAGGGGCTACGGCTATTTCTAGTGTAATCGTTGAGGCGCCAGATTTTCATATATGGCAACTAGCTGATGGGTCGTGGAGTATAACTAAGTTAGTAAAACCATCCGATCCAAATAAGTCGGGTACTTTTGATGGCTCTGTGACTATTAATGATGGTCGCGTAGCGCTACGTACTAAAGATGGAATAAAGAGGAATGTAGAAAATCTTGATGGGACTATGGCGCTTGATATGAGTGGCATGTCTAAAGGTGCCTTTACTGCTGATGTAGATGGTTCCGCAATTACCTTGAATGGCAAAATTGATATGAACAATGTATCTAATTTTGATCTCTTTGTACAAGCTGATGAAATTGATACTGCTGGTATTATGAGTTTTGTTCCACTTCGTAAGGATCTATCTGTAACGAGTGGTAAGTTACAAGATTTACATTTAAATCTTAAAAGTGAAGATGGCAAATACATTATGAGTGGTAATGTAGGCTTTAAAGGTTTAACAGGCACTTATAAACGGGGTAATACAATTTATAATATTACCGATGGCACGGGTCGCATTATGCTTAATAATGATCAAATCGTTATTAGTCGTAGTTCTTGGAGGGTAAATGATCAAGTAACAAAGATCAATGGCTTAGTTACACTAGGCAAAGATGAAGAGTATTTAAATCTTAATGTTGTGGCCGATAAAGTAGATTTAGAGGCGATAACAGACGTCGGTGTTTCTGGTATTGTAGGTGGGCGTGCACATATTGGTGGTACGACAGTAGCTCCTCGTGTAGATGCAACGATTGCTAGTGATGGTATTTCTTATAATGGTTACTATATTGATCGTTTACAAGGTGATATTGTATATGATAACGGTTTAGTTCGTACGGATGATGTGCGCCTATCAGTAGGCGAAGGTAGTGCAAAGGTTAAGGGCCAATATGTGGTTGATACAGGGGATTTTGATACTACTATAAAGATTCAAAATTTACCTTTAGGCACTTTCACAAAAGATATGACCTCACCGGTTACAGGTAATATCGATGGTGAGATGCGTATCTTAGGAAAAAATAATCAAGTTACAGATGTTGTAGGCGCTGTTGAAGGTCGCCAAATAGGCATTCGCGGTGTTGTAGTTGATACTGCAAAAGCTAACTTTACGCACGCTGATAATAGTACAAATATGACCGTTGTAGGCACTATAGGAGATGGGGCGCTAAGCGGATATGGCTATATCCAAAATGGTAATATAGATGCCACTATTTCCGGTAATGCATTGCCATTGACCGCACTAAGTCCTATTATTGGTCAAGATGTTGATGGCACCTTGAATACCTCTTTTGCGATACAAGGTACATTGGATAATCCAAATGTAATGGGCACTGTATGGGGTCAAGAGGTACATTATAAAGGGGCTCGATTCAATAATATCCATGGAGATATTAAGCTAGATAACCATATTCTCACTATCACCAATGGACATATTGGTGATGGCGATGGGGGCTATGATGTTAATGGTTGGTATAATCTTAATACAGATGTGTTAGATCTAAATGCCAAGGCTCGGGCTGCTCGTATTGAAAATGTGATTCGTACTGTTACAGATGTTCCTATTACAGGTTGGTTTGAAACAGACAATCATATTACAGGGACGGCTGCAAATCCGATTATAGAAGGTCGTGCTCATTTGTGGGATGGTTCTGCTTATGGCAAACTCGTGACTAATGCGTTTGCAAAATATAACTATCAGAATGATACATTAGAGCTTTATAGATTTGATATTGAAGGTTATGGTGCAACTATCACAGGTGGCGGTACAGTATCTAAAGAAGCAATTAATATTGATTTTGAAGGCAAAAAAATTGATATGGGCAGATTGCTCATTAATACGGATTACAAAGTTGATGGTTTGCTATCTGGTCGAGGACAAATTACTGGATCTGTGGATAACCCTCAATTCAATGGCTATATTTCATCCGATGCCTTATCAGTTAATGGGGAATTATTGAACGATATTCATGGTCGTGTTTATGCAGATAAATCGGTTGTAAATGTGCAAGATTTCACCTTTGCTGAAGCCGATGGTGGTCGCTACACTGCTAAAGGTGGTATGAAGTTTGATGATAGTAGACAACTATTTGGTGTATTAGATGTTACTAATGGTAGCGTAAAGAATTTGCTAACCTTGCTAGACCGGTCCAATGAACACATTGATGGCAAATTAAATGGTTCTGTTGAAATCGGAGGTACACGCGACAATCCAAGCGTTAATGTAACAGGCAAGATTAATGATGTAAGTATTGATGAAAAGATTGTTGGTGATGCAACTATCGATGCAAGTCTTGCTAATCGTAAATTCAAAGTTACAACTTTGAAACTGCCTGTTGATGAAGGTCTCATTGCAATAGGCGGTACGATGGATCTTGATGGTCAAGCGGACTTACAGGTTGCATTAAAGGATGTTGATATAGTACCGTTCTTGCCACTTATGGGTAAGGATATTCAAGCTACTGGTTGGGTGACTGGCGTTGTAAATATCACTGGGGAAACTAAGAATCCTAAAGTAGAATTATCCGGTGCTGTAGAGTCGGGGTCCTTTAATGGTGTTGGTATTGATGAAGGTTTTGTATTGGCTACAATGCAAGATCAAGTTATTCAGATTCAACGAATTCAAGGTGCCAAAAGTGGGTATAAGCTAAGTGTCTATGGTAAGATTCCATTAGCGGCAATCTTTACGTCTGGGTATATTCCAGCAAATGATAGCAAATCTATGGATGTAACTATTGATTTTAACGAAGCAGATATGGCTGTTATCCCTCTTCTTACAACTAGTGTTAAGGAGGCAACAGGTCCGTTAAAAGGCACGGTTCACATTACAGGCACTATTGATCAGCCTGAAGCATATGGTACTGTATCGGTACGTAATGGTACGATGAAATTGGCAAGTGTAGAAAATCAAATTACTGGTATTGATGGTGACTTAATTTTCTCTGGTCAACAAGGTGATTTCCAATCCCGTATTAATATGGGCAAAGGCTCAGCTGGTTTGGCTGCTAAAGTAAATTGGTCTGGACATACTCTTACTAATTACAAGGCGGCAGTTCAGCTAGAAGACTTAGAGGTTCGCAGTGAATATGTAAGAGGACCTTTGAATGGTGAACTTTATATTGCTGACCGAGATGGATTGCCGACCCTTATTGGTACTTTAAATCTTGAAAAGATTCAATTCAAAATTCCTCTTTCCTTACAATCTAGTGAAAGTACCAAAGATATGGGGGTGGATGTTACTGTTCATGCGGGTAAAGGTGTACGTTTATATGATCGCACCTTATACAACATGTTTATCAGTGGCGATGTTCATTTTGGTGGATCCTTACAAAATCCAACTGCTAGTGGTCAATTCGATGTTAGAAATGGCACGTTTAAGTATTTGAGCCATGTATTTAATATTACAAAAGGGAATGCTCATTTCGTAGGTGGCTCTTATTTACCAAACTTACAATTAGAGGCTGAAACAAATGTAAGTAATTACACTATTATGCTTGGCGTAAAAGGGACAGTGGATCATATGGACTTATCATTGTCCTCTAATCCTACATTGTCTAGAAAGCAAATCATTTCCATGTTGACCTTCGGCCGCGGTGCAGATTCAAATAGTAGTACTTTGACAAATGAAGATGTGAATGCTGTGGCTACAGCAGGGCTTCAAATGTTTGCTTTTGGCTATGTACAAGATGCATTACAAAATACACTTGGGTTAGACCGCATCAATATTACAACAGGGTCAATTGATCCCGATGAGCCAACTAATAGGGATACGGCAAGTAATTATAATATTGAAATCGGTAAATATGTATTACCGAGAGTCATGTTGACTTATTCTCAAGGTATTAATAACAAACAAAATAAATATGGTATAGAATATTCTGTTAAACGAAACCTTAAGTTCACGGGATGGCATACATCAAAAGGGAACAATTATATAGGTGGTCGTTGGACACGTAGCTTTTAAGAGTATGACTAGAATGTGTAAACCCCTTAGGTATGCACATTCTAGTCATATTAATTTCATAAAATTTGTTTAATATAGTACTCATTCCAAGCAATTTATGCTATAATGATAAAGATTTATTAGTCTTTATAAATAAGATGTAAACTCTTTATGGGGATGAGTTCTAGGAGGAATTTATGTTTAAACCAAAAGCTTATAAAAGTATGCTTGCAGCGTCCGTGTTGACCGCTGTCATGGGGACAGGCAGTGTATTTGCTGCTGAGGTACAAGCTGGCTATACTCCAGATTTAAATAGCACAACGACGACTAATGCTGCTACAACAAATGATGCAGCTACTACACAAGCTGTTTATAATGCTGATGCAACTACTACAACTATACAAGATGAAACTGATGCAGCTATCTTAGCTGCTCGTGGTGATACGACTATATCTAGTGACGGCACTGTAGTAAAAGGTTCTGATGGAACTGTTACAGTCAATAATGCTGCTTTAAAAACTGATGATAAACAAGTAAAAATGGTATCTAAAACTACTGGTGGTACTGATCTTGATAAGGCTGCTGAAAATGGCCAAACTCAAGCTGTTACAACAGTAGAAGCACAATATGTTACATCTGCTAGTGCAGAATCTGTTAATCCTTACGTAGGTAAATTGATTACCGGTTTGTCTATATCTGGGGTTACAGCTGAACAACAAGCAAATTTATTGCCAATTTTAACTGAAAAAGTTGGCGATGCCGTATCTGTTGATGGTGTATTTAAAGATGTAACTAATCTTGGTAATACTGGGTACTTCTCCGAAGTAAATCCTGTATTCACTTCCGTGGCTGAAGGCGTAAAACTGGACTTTGCTGTAACCGTAAATCCAGTTACCACTGGCGTTTCCTTTGAAGGTAATACTGTATATTCCTCCGAAGTATTGACTAAGTTCATGGACATTCAACCAGGTCAAGTTCTTAACTCTGTATCCGTAGGGCAAAAAGTTCAAGGTATTAATGCTGCATATGCTCGCGATGGCTATATGTTAGCACACGTTGATGGTGTCCGTGTAGATGACCAAGGCGTACTTCATATACACATTGTTGAAGGTATCGTAGAAGATATCATTCCAGCAGGTAACAAGAAAACCCGCAATAAAGTTATTACTCGTGAATTTGTTCAAAAGAAAGGAAAACCTTTTAATAAATTCTTGGTACGTCGTTCTGTAGAACGCGTATATAACTTAGGTTTCTTTGATGACGTAAACGTTCGTATGTTGCCAGGTGAACAAGATCCAAATAATGTAATTATTGAAATCGATGTATTGGAACATAAGACTGGTACCATCACATTAGGTGCTGGTTACTCTAAATCTGATGGGTTGATGGGTATTGTTGAATTCGGTGAAGATAACTTCCGTGGTACTGGCGATAAATTTAAAGTTCACTGGGAAATCGGTGGTAAGAAAAAATATAAGAACTACCAAATCTCCTACTTGAAACCTTGGATCGATAGCAAAGGTACATCCCTTGGCTTCTCCTTCTTCAACCGCGAAGATGAATACACAGATTACAATGAAGATGGTAATGAAGTAGCAGAATACAATAAGAAATCTCGTGGCTTTAATATTTCGTTCGGACGTCAAACTGGGGAATATACTCGTGATTACTTGACATTAGAATCCCGTAAAGATTCTTATAAATGGGATGATGATAGCTCTGGCTTCCGTTATGATAAAAATGCGGGTAAAGGCACAAACTGGGATAATGGTTCCTATAATTTCGCATCTGACAACTATGTAAAAAATAACTTCGGTCGCATTAACTCCGTAACATGGCAAAAAGTATACGACTCTCGCGATAATATCTATGAACCAACTCGTGGTCGCCGTATTTCCTATACTACACAATGGGCTGGTCATGGTTTGGGCGGTGACTTCGACTTCTACAAATTCACAGCTGAAACTCGTATGTACAAGAAATTGGGCGCTAAAAATGTATTGGCATTCCGTGCACGTGCTGGTTTCATCCAAGGTGATGCTCCTTATAGCCAATTGTTCACATTGGGCGGTGCTGATTCCTTACGTGGTTATGAAGATGATCAATTCCGTGGTAAGAAGATGTACAATGCTACATTGGAATTCCGTTTCCCAATTGTTAAGAAAGTTAGCGGTGTGTTATTCGGTGATATTGGTGATGCATGGGATGCACCTAATGTTACATGGTATAACAGCAAAAAATCCTTTAACTATGGCGTTGGTGCTGGTGTTCGTATTACAACACCAATTGGTCCTGTTAAACTTGATTATGGTGTGGGTAAACACAAAAATAAATTCCATTTCAGCTTCGGTACACAATTCTAATATAGTAAATGTATATGGTGAAGGCCTCTTTTTAAAGAGGCTTTCACCAATATCTCTATATGGCATCCTTTGATGCAGTGATTTAAAGAAATGAGGGCACTCTATTATGATGCGAATGATGAACAACAAGGCGAATGTAAAGATTTTTTCTATCGCCATTGCTGCTATTTTTATTATTGGTATTGGTGCGTTAGCTTATACGCAAATGGCTTCGCCTAGTAGTAATAGTGGGACTAGTACTATTGGGGTTATCGATACATCTCGTATGTTGTCTCAAGATAATCCAATTTATATCTCTGCAGCTCAAGAATATATGAGCTATCAAAGCCAATTACAACAAGAAACGCAAGCTAAAATTGATGCGGCACAAGACGATGCTACTAAACAAAAAATCGCTGAAGAAGCTCGTCAAAACCTAGCTAAAAAAGATCAAGAAATTGCTAAATCCGTTCAAGATAAAGCTATGGAGGCTGCAAAAGCGGTTGGTGATGCTAAAGGTCTTAGCGTTGTTATGACTAAAGACACTGTACTATACGGTGGTGTTGACATTACAGATCAAGTATTGAAAAAACTAGCTACTGATGCAAAAAAATAAACTGTAGTTCTATGTAAGGGAGAACGACAATGAACGGGAAACAACGATATATAGGACTAGTCATATTTCTCGTTGCTGCAATAAGTGCTATGGTTTGGGCCTATGGTTTTGTAACAAATCGCCAACAGGGTCCTGATGGCATGTCAATAGGTGTTGTACGCATTGATGATGTACTAGAGTTTAATCCATCCTATGCGGATTATAAACAAGCCAAAAATGAATTGGAACTTTTACAACGTCAATATGAACTTGAACAACAAGCCTTAAATGCCAAGTCAGAGACACAAGATGAACAGTTGAAAACGCTTGCACTGGATTCAACCTTGTCAGATGCTCTTACGGTAGAATTGCAAACTCGTATTGCAACAAAAGAAAATGAACTAAATCAGCAATTAAATGCAAAGCGCAATGAATTAACTCAAAAGTATTTAGCTGAGTTAAAGGTTAGTACTAATGAATATGATCTGGAAATCGTAAACCTTCAACTAGACTTATATGCCTATGATGCACGTGTATATATAGATGATGCACAAAGAGCAGCGGCTATGGCTGAAAAAGCTAAAAAAGAAGAAAGATTAAAGGACTTATTAGCTAAGAGAAAACCATCGGATTTCGATGTGGATTCAATTAAAGCAAAGGTACAGGCTGAGCTTGCTCCAATGCAACAAAAAGGGCAGGAAGAGCTCAATCAATACGCTGCATCCCTACAGAAGGAATTAGCTGAGAAACGAGACTCCATGGTACAACAACAAGCACAAGCCATCATTGCTAATAATAACCTGCCTGTGGCGCAAGAGTGGAATGATACATGGGCAAAAAAGCTTTCAGATAAAGAAGCTGAAGTGAGTGCACTTCATGAGGCCATTTTAGAAGATGTTCGTATGCGCGTAGCAATTATTGCGGAGGAACAACATTTAGATTTAGTCATCATCGATGATGGTGGTAATATTAAAGGGCTTGATATTACTGATGCAGTGAAGGCGTCCTATCGAGTTCAATAAGGAGTTATATTATGAATAAACGTATTAAATCTTTAGTATTAGGTGCATCTTTAGTAGCTTCTATGGCTATCTTAGGTGGTTGTGGTTCTAATAATGTTGGTTATGTTGATAGCGTGAAAGTAGCAAACAGTACTGAAAAAGGTATTGAAATTACTAAAGAAATCAATGCTAAAAAAGCGGAATTAGATGCTAAAATTGCTGCTGCCGATGAAGCATCTAAACAAAATGTATTTAATCAAGCGAATCAAGAATTAAATGCCTTTGCGAATGCAAAAGCGCAAGAATATCGTCAATATCAAGAACAAAAAATCAATGAACTTGTGAAAGAAAAAAAACTTGATGTTATTATTGAGAAAGGCGCTGTTGTTGGTGGTGGCTCTGATGTAACTGATGATTTGATTACAAAAATGGGTAAAGCTTCTGACGACCAAATCAAAGAAGTTGAAAATGCAGCTAAAGCCCAAGAGCAACAAGATGCTCAGCAAAATGCACAACAAGCAGATCAAGCTGCAACAAGTACAACTGAAGCTACACAATAATTGAGGATTACCACGGGGGAGGAGTTTGCCTTGGAAAAAACTTTACAGGAACTCGCAAATTTAGTAGGCGGTCAACTTATAGGGGATGAGTCTATTGTCATTACTGAGACACGTAGCTTTGAGCAAGCAGTAAAACAATCCATAACTTTTGCAATAGGTGAATATGTTGAACATATTGCATTATGCCAAGCGGGTGCTGTTATCGTTGAATCGGAAGTAAAAAATGCACCGATGGCGCAAATCGTAGTTGATAATGCAAAAGCCGCATTTGCTCAAGTGCTAGAAGTATTCCATCCACCTGTTGTAGTTCCCCGTGAAGTGCATAGTACAGCTATTATTGGTAAGAATGTTACACTTGGTAAAAATGTAGCTATTGGTGCCTATTGTGTTATTAATGATAATGCTGTTATCGGTGATAATGTTACGATTCGACCTTATGTATATATTGGTCATAATGTACGAATTGGGGAAGATTCTGATATCTATGCAGGTGCTATCGTACATGAAAACTGTATTTTGGGTAAACGCGTTGTATTGCGTGCTAAAGCAGTTATCGGTGGTGAAGGTTTTGGCTTTGCCACAGAAAATGGTATTCATACGCATATTCCTCAAGTAGGCAATGTTATTCTTGAAGATGATGTAGAAATTGGCTCTTGCACTACTGTTGATAATGCCACAATGGGATCTACCTTGGTACGTCGCGGTACAAAAATTGACAATCTTGTTCACCTTGGCCACAATGTTGAGATTGGAGAAGATTGTTTCTTGATTGCACAGGTTGGGATTGCAGGTAGTACAAAATGTGGTAATCATGTAATCTTTGCAGGACAAACAGGTTGTACTGGTCATATTACAATTGGAGATAATGTACAATTTGCAGGTAAAACAGGAATTACTGGCAATGTGCCATCTAATTCTGTTATGGCTGGGTATCCAATGAGACCTCATAAAGAGTGGTTAAAATTGGCTGCTTATGAGAATCGTTTGCCAGAAATGGTGAAAACTGTAAAACAATTACAAAAAGAAATTGACGCTTTGAAAGCACAGCTTAAGGAGAGCTAATAATCCATGTATAGGTTTATGAAAATCTTTAGTGCCTTTATTTGCTTATTACCTAAAGGTTTGCAATATGCTATTGGTACATTGCTAGGTGAAATTGCGTGGTTAGTGGTGCCACCTAAACGCAAGCGCCTAGCGATAGGCCAAATTTTATTCTGTAATATTACAGATGATCCTAAAGAAGCTCGACGTATTGCGAAAGCTAGCACTACACGCTTTGGCCGTATGATTATTGATGTATTGCGCTATCCTGAAATTAAAGATGGTGCATACAAAGATATGGTGGAGTTTATTAATCGAGAGTACTTAGATGATGCCTTAGAAAATGGTCGAGGTGCAATCTTAGCCGCTGTTCATAGTGGTAACTGGGAACTCCTAGGTGCCGTTCTTGCTTCTGAAGGGTATCCGTTGATTTCTGTGGCTATGAAACAGAATGGTGATGCCGATAAGTTTATCAATGAATATCGTCGGATTATGCATCAACATGTGACCTATAAAACAGGTGTTCGTGAAATGATTAATGAACTAAAAAAAGGCGCATTTTTAGGCCTTATTATGGATCAGGACCCTGGTGATGATGGTGTTCTTGCACCATTCTTTGGCTATGAAACATTGACGGCTGCGGGGCCAGCTGTATTGGCTCGTATGCAAGATGTGCCTATTATTTTTGTAACCATACATTATAGTCCGTTTTCTGAGAAACATGAGATTGAAGCACATCCACCAATTTATGTGGAACGCACGGATGATAAAAAGCGTGATATAGCGGTAACAACAACTCGTCTAAATGAGTTTATTGAAGATTATATTCGGCGATATCCTGAAGATTGGTTCTGGCTTCATAACCGTTGGAAATGGACTCGTCGTTTTTATGGTGAACAAATAGATACACCACCTGATGTTTTTCAATAGTTAATAATTTTAAAGAGATTTTGTTTATGCGATTGTGGAATATCCAAGATGAAACTTATTCCTACTAGCATGGATGAAATCTCTTTTTATTTTATACTTATAACTTAGTGTTAAAAATAATCTATTAAAATTTTAAAGACTAAGAATAGTCTTTCCAATTAGCGTAATATATGGTAAATTTCTTGTAACACCTATGCAAATAGGGTATAATACATATTGGTGTATAGTAAACGTGAATTCGGATTATGAAAGGACATTCTTATGAGTAAGCCACAACAAACAATAGAAAAGGCTGTTTCATATCAAGGGATTGGCCTTCATAGCGGTGAACCAGTACATATGGTTTTCAAACCTGCACCTGAAGATACAGGAATTGTGTTTGTCCGCACGGACATTGAAGGGAATCCTTTTGTGCGAGCACACATTGATAATGTGACGAACACTATGCGCGCTACCACATTGGAAAATGGTGAAGCAAAGGTATTCACTGTAGAGCATGTGATGGCAGCGTTCAGTGCTATGAATATTGATAACTGTTATATTGAAATGGATTCTCCAGAACCTCCAGTAGGTGATGGCAGTAGTGCTATTTTTGTCAATCTTATTGAAGAGGCTGGCATTAAAGAACAAACAGTACCGCGTCAGGTATATAAAGTGACTCGATCCCATGCTGTTTATGATGGAGACCGTTTTGTTGTGATCTTGCCATATGATGGTTATCGTATGACGTTCACATCTATTAACAGTCATCCGTTGCTGGGCACTCAACAATGTGATTTTGAAGTATCACCAGAATACTTTAAAGAGCATATTGGGTCTGCTAGGACTATCGGATTTATGAAAGAATTAGAACAATTACAGGCCATGGGGCTTGCAAAAGGCGGTAGCCTAGATAATGCATTAGTCTATGATGATGAGAAATGTCTATCTGTACCACGCTTTGAGGATGAATTAGTTCGTCATAAAGCATTAGATGTTATAGGAGATTTATTCTTATTAGGACCAATTGAAGGCCATGTAATTGCTTTGAAATCGAGTCATGAACTAAATTCAAGATTGGCTCGCAGTATAATGGAAGAAATAAGGGAGACACAGCCATGATTCTTAATCACGAAGATATTTTAGAAATTTTACCTCATCGTTATCCAATGCTTTTGGTGGATCGCATTGTTGAGTTAGAACCTATGAAACGTGCTGTGGGCATTAAAAATGCTACATTCAACGAATTGTTCTTCCAAGGTCACTTTCCAGGGAACCCAGTTATGCCAGGTGTATTATTGACTGAAGCTATTGCTCAAGTTGGTGGTATTGCATTATTGTACCCTGAGGAAAATCGTGGTCTTACTCCTATGTTTACAGGTATTGATAAAGTGCGTTTCCGCCATCCTGTAAAACCTGGCGATCAAGTTCGCATGGAGGTAGATATTGTTAAAATTAAAGGTAAAATGGGCAAGGTTGAAGGCCGTGCCTATGTTGGCGACAAATTGTGCGCTAGCGGTGAATACATGTTTGCCCTTGTATAATAGAATGAGGAGTGATTGTAGTGATAGTTGTAGGCATGGAAAATGCGGAATCCAACATCCATAGTACAGCCATAGTCCATCCAAATGCTAAATTGGGCAAAGATGTAATCGTAGGTCCTGGCGCTGTTATCGGCGAACATGTCGAGATTGGCGATGGCACACAAATCGGTGCACATGTTGTAATTGGTGGTTGGACAACCATTGGTAAGCGTTGTGAAATTTATCCTAACGCATCTATTGGGTTGGAACCGCAAGATTTAAAATTTAAAGGCGAAAAAAGCTATTGTAATATTGGCGATGAAACTGTTATTCGTGAATTCGTAACTATTAGCCGCGCTACTGGTGAAGGTGAAGAAACACGTGTAGGCAATAATTGTTTACTTCAAGCCTGTACACATGTGGCTCATAACTGTATCGTTGGTAATAATGTAATAATGAGTAATTGTGCTGGTCTTGCAGGGCACGCTATCGTTGAAGATCGCGTGGTTATTGGCGGTCTTGCAGGTATTCATCAATTTGTTAAAATCGGTCGTAATGCAATGGTTGGCGGGATGGCTAAGGTGGTACAAGATATCCCACCTTACGTGATTGCCGATGGTCAACCAGCACGTGTTATCGGTCTAAACTCTGTAGGCTTATCTCGTGCAGGAATTTCCGAAGATGTACGACGTGATTTGAAACAAGCATTCCGTATTATTTATCGTTCTGGATTCAGCTTATCTAAGGCGATTGAAGAAATGGAATTACAATTGGATTCTTCCGTAGAAATTGAAAATTTATTACGATTCCTACGTAATGCTGATAGAGGCATTATGCGTACTCGTCGCGACTAATTATGAGGACCTCGTACAATGTACGAGGTCTTTTTGTGTGCATTATTACTAGTTGAGTTTTATATCAATGATAATTTACATTATATTTATAGAAAAGTTTTGATAGATATATTCGTAGATGTTTTAGTAGTTAAAAGTAATAAGGAAATTTTAATAAAATGATGAAGAAAAGGGCATAAAGCTTGGCTTTTTAATGGTAAAAAGTAGCTATTTATAGTAAAATATATTGTATATGATTATGTCTATTTTTAGGCATTTTCATAGTGAACTTGAAATTACTAATTGATATATAGGCCGTGAGGTCATCTAGGAGGTATAGTCTTGGCAAAGGTAGGATTAATTGCGGGCATAGGTGTTTTGCCTGTAGAATTCATGCGTGCCGCTCATGTATTGGGCCACGAGGTGGTTGTTATCGGTGTAGTACCTGATATAGACCCAGCTCTAAAGGCTGAGGCTGATGCTTTCTACGATATTGGTGTTGCTAAACTAGGTAAAATCTTCAAAACCTTGAAAAAAGAAGAGGTTCAAGAGTTAACTATGCTTGGGAAAGTTACTAAAGAGATTCTTTTTAAAGGCCTTACGTTTCCTGATTTAAAAACATTAGGCGTTTTAAAGCGGCTCAAAAATCGTAAAGATGATACGATTATGCTTGCCATCGTTGATGAAATCGAACGAGAAGGCTTTAAAGTATTAGATCAAACAGCATACTTGAAACCATTTATGCCAAAGGTAGGAGTGCTTTCAAAAGCACAACCTACAGATGAGCAATGGGCTGACATTTGTTTTGGTTTTGAACTAGCTAAACAAATGGGGGCCCTTGATATTGGTCAAACCGTTGTTGTTAAACATAAGGCGGTCATGGCAATTGAAGCTATTGAAGGTACTGACAAGTGTATCTTGAGAGGTGGAGAACTGGGGCGCGGAGATGCGATTGTTGTTAAAACAGAAAAACCAAATCAAGACGTACGCTTTGATGTGCCAGCAGTAGGCATAAAAACTCTCATGTCTATGATTGATAGCGGTTGTAAAGTGTTAGCTGTAGAAGCGGAAAAGACTATTTTCGTACAACAACAAGATGTGCTTAATATGGCAGATCGTCATGGTATTGTTATCTGTGCTGTAGACCAAGAATTTGTAAATTCCAGAAAGGATACATAATGAAAGTCATGTTTTCCGCCGGTGAAGCTTCCGGCGATACTCATGCGGCAAGTGTAGCCAATGCATTGAGAGAAATAGATCCTTCTGTAGAGATGTTTGGTATGGGTGGCACCTTGATGGAGCGTGCTGGTGTTCGTATCGTGTATGATATTAATAACCTTGGTGTCATTGGTATTGTAGAGATTGTGAAATCGTTGCCAAAGTTCTTTAAGCTGCGCACGTATTTGAAACGCGTCATGATGAAGGAGAAACCGGATATTCTCGTTTGTGTAGATTATCCAGGTTTTAATATGAAATTAGCTGCGGTGGCTCATGAACTGGGGATTCCTGTTTTATATTATATTGCTCCAACGATTTGGGCTTGGCACAGTAGTCGTGGTAATACAATTCGTAAGTATGTAACCAAGGTAGCATCTATTTTCCCATTTGAAGCTGAAGCATATCGCAAGTACAAATGTGATGTAGATTTTGTAGGTCATCCTTTACTCGATATTGTACATCCTACGATGACTAAAGAAGCGGCCGAAGAATACTTTGGGGCTCGTAAAGAGGCTAAAAAAGTATTGCTTATGCCTGGCAGTCGTAAACAAGAGGTTTTATCCTTGCTTGATACGATGCTAAAAAGTGGTGAGCAATTGATGGCGAAGCATGAAGATGTTCAATTCTTCTTGCCTCGAGCACATACGATTGATCGAAGTGAGCTAGAAGCTTTTATCGATGCTCATAAGGTACCTGTTACGATTACGGAAGACCATACATATGACTTGATGCAGATTTGTGATGTGTGCCTTGCCGCATCAGGAACCGCTACATTAGAAACGGCTATGATGGAATTGCCAACCGTGTTATTGTATCGCGTATCACCAATTACTTATGGTATTGGTAAGATGGTTGTGAATGTAACACATGTGGGCTTGCCTAATATTGTAGCTGGTAAAGAGGTTATTCCTGAATTATTACAAGATGCTGTCACACCAGAAGCAATTGTATCTTTGGTGGAACCATTGATTAGTGATGTAGAGAAAAATGAAGCTATGCGTAGTGAATTGCGCGAAGTACGTCATAAATTAGGTGAGCCTGGTGCAGTAAAACGAGTAGCACATCTTGTGTACAATCTCGGTAAGGAGAAATGTAATGAATAGTTATTCTAGGCTCTTATATTTTGTAAAGCCTTATTATAAGCGGATGCTTTTTGCAGTGTTCTGCATGATTGTCGCTGCTGCTGCCTATTTGGTAGTGCCTTGGCTGATTAAGAATGTAGTAGACCAAGTGTTAGATGAAAAGAATATGTTTATGTTGAACCTTATTGTAGGTGCTATCATACTCATCTTCTTAATTCGTGGCTTTGCTACTTATGGTCAAACTTATAACATGTCCTACATCGGACAGCGCGTGATTATCGATGTACGTGAGGCTATTTTTAATCATCTACAAAAATTAAGCTTATCCTATTTCGATCGTCGTAAGACGGGCGTTATCATGAGTAATCTTACAAATGACGTAGCTGCATTGCAAACGGCCGTGGTAGATAACTTGATTTCTTTTATCACTGAATCTGTAACACTTATCGGTTCCTTGGTGTCCATGCTTCTCATTGACTGGAAATTGACGTTAGTTACTTTTATTACGGTTCCCGTAGTTTTAGTGATTATCAATGTTTTTGGTAAGAAGCTTCGCGTGGCGGGGCATGATGTCCAAGGGCGCGTAGCTGATATTACGGCACTTTTACAAGAGGTAATTAGTGCAGTTCGCGTTGTAAAATCCTTTGCTCGTGAAGATTTTGAGCGTAAGCGTTTTGAAGATGAAAATGATCGCAATTTTAAAGCAGTTATCAAAGCTACTAAATTGACTAGCTTGTTAAGCCCAATGGTTGAGTTTTCTGCGGCAATCGCTGTAGCGGTCATCCTTTGGTACGGTGGTTACTCCGTAGTAACAGGTGCCATCACTGCTGGTTCTTTGATTGCTTTCTTGATTTATGCTATTAACTTGTCAAATCCCGTAAAACGTTTGAGTCAAGTATATGGTAATATTCAAAAGGCGTTGGCTGCTGCCGATCGTGTATTTGAAATTTTAGATACTAAAACAGATGTTGTGGAGAAACCTGATGCTATTACATTGCCTGCGATTACCGGCAATGTGGAGTTTAATGATGTTTCTTTCTCCTATGATGGAGAAAAGACTGCCTTAGAAAATTTTGCCTTGTCAGTTAAGGCTGGCGAAAGTGTAGCCCTTGTTGGACCATCTGGTGCAGGTAAGACAACTCTCGCTAACTTACTACCTCGTTTCTATGATGTAACCGGTGGTTCTATTACAATTGATGGTTACGATATAAAAGATGTTACTTTTAAATCTTTGCGTGAACAAATTGGTCTTGTACCACAGGAAACCATATTATTCAATGCTACAATTAAAGAGAATATCTTGTATGGCCGTTTAGATGCTACTGATGAAGACGTGTATGAAGCGGCTAAAGCGGCTAACGTACTTGAGTTTGTTGAGAAGATGCCTGATGGTCTCGATACAATTGTAGGCGAACGAGGCAGTTCATTATCTGGTGGACAACGTCAACGCGTTGCCATCGCACGCGCTATTTTAAAAGATCCTCGTATTTTAATTCTAGATGAAGCTACATCTGCTTTAGATACGGAGAGTGAAAAACTTGTACAAGAGGCGTTAGATCGTCTCATGAAAGGGCGTACGGCATTTGTTATTGCCCATCGATTGAGCACTGTTCAAAATGCTCATCAAATTGTTGTACTCAATCAAGGTCGCTTGGTAGAGCAGGGGACTCACCAAGAGCTATTAGCTATTGACGGCGGATTGTACAACCATCTTTATTCCGTTCAATTCTCCAATAAAGGATAACCATGTACTGGATATATAACGTATTGCTCATATTCTATTGGATTGGCTTGATTCCGGTTATTTTATACCGACTTGCCTTTGAAGATGGATTTTATGAGCGTATCAAACAGAGTGCAGGCTATATGCCCGCTTCACTATTAAAGAAAATTGAAGGGCGTCGTGCTATTTGGATTCACGCCGCTTCCGTAGGGGAAATTGTGGCTACCAGTCCATTGGTAAAAGAGGTTAAAAAGGAATTTCCTGAAGCTGTTGTGGTTGTGTCAGTAGTTACTGCTACTGGTCATGCTATGGCTCATCGTATCATTCCTGAAGCAGAAGGAATTATATTCTTTCCCCTTGATCTGCCGTATTTAACTCGTAAAATTTTACATATTATTAAGCCGATTACTATTTTACTCGTAGAAACTGAAATTTGGCCAAACTTCTTGCGTATCGCCGAATCGGAAAACATTCCAGTTATGATGGTTAATGGACGCATTTCAGATCGCAGTATGAAACGTTATAAGTATATCAGTGCTTTTACGCGTGAAATGTTACGTTCTATTGAGCGTTTCTGCATGCAGTCCAAATTTGATGCGGCGTATATTGAAAGTTTAGGGGCTCATACACCTGATATTACCGTAACAGGTAATATGAAATACGATCAAACGTATGCCACCGTATCATATGAAGAAAAACAAGCTCTTCTCGATGAGTTTGGCTTTGGGAATAATCATCCTATCATTATTGCAGGTAGTACTCACAAAGGTGAAGAAGAGGCTATTTTTGAAACTTTTAAGCAAGTATTGAAAGAGTATCCACAAGCCCGTTTATTGATTGCACCTCGCGAGATTTATCGTGGTCATGATGTACAAAATATTGCAAAGCGTTATGAATTGAGTGCTATTTGTCGTAGTGATATGAAAGAGCCCGTTCATGAAGGTATTCCCGTTGTCGTTTTAGATACCATTGGTGAACTTGGACGACTGTATAGCTTAGGCGACATTATCTTTGTTGGTGGCTCTCTTGTTAAAACTGGAGGTCATAATATCTTGGAACCAGCTGCACATGGTAAGCCAATTTTGGTTGGTCCTCATATGTTTAACTTTAAAGAAATTTTCGCCTTATTAAACTCTCGAAATGCTTGTGAGCAAGTGAAGAATGGAAAAGAGTTAACCGCTATGGTCTTGCGTTTATGTAAGGATAGAGACTTGGCTAAAAAGATGGGGCAAAACTGCCTGGATATCATTAAAGAAAATCGTGGTGCTACGCGGCGTAATACACAAGAGTTACGTTTGCTATTTGAGAAACATCAAATTATTCCGTAGTAAGACTAAATTTGTAGATTAGTTTACTGTATTACATAATAGGAGGCGTCACCTATGAGTGGGGAAGCATTATTCAAATCCATCGTTAGTGGTGAAGATCAATCCGTATTAGGTGATATAGCTCGCTCCAGTTTAGGCCTTTTGAGTAAAGGTTATGAGAAAGCTGTATCAATACGCAATGCTCGATTTGATGAGGGTAAAGGCGTTACGAAAGTTACAGTGCCTGTAATCAGCGTTGGCAACATTACGGCTGGTGGTACTGGAAAAACACCGATGGTGCGATTTATTTGTGATGTGCTTACTCAGAAGGGCCTTCATCCTACTGTTCTTAGTCGTGGATACCGTGCAGAAGATAATAACAAAAATATTATTATTTCTGAAGACGGAACAATGCTTGTAGAGCCATCTATCAGTGGTGATGAGGCTTGGTTACTGGCTAAGGTTTTACAAAAATCTAATGTAATCATTGGACGTGAACGTTCCAAATCTGCAGAAATCGCTATTAATGAGCTAGGCGCCGATTGTCTTATTATGGATGATGGTTTTCAACATCGTGCACTAGCAAGAGATATTGATATTGTACTAATTGATGCATCCAATCCGTTTGGCTATGAACATGTGTTGCCACGGGGACTATTACGTGAACCCCTTAGTGGTTTACAGCGTGCGGATATTATCGTTCTTACTAAGGTGGATCAAGTAGCGCCAGGTATTGTATCTGGCATTCGAAAACGATTAACTCAGATGATTCCCAATATACCTGTCTATGAAACAACACATAAACCGCAGTTTATGTATACCTTAGATGAGTGGGCTAATGGCTCTGTTGGGGCTTCTGTAGATGCTTATAAGGAGCAACGCATTATGGCTGTAAGTGGAATTGGAAACCCTCAATCCTTTACACAAACGTTAACTGATGTAGGGTATAACGTTGTTCATACCTTGCCATTTGGAGATCATCATGACTTTTCAAATGATGATGTAGTTGAGATTTGGAAACAAGCATTTGCTCATCAAGCTGATGCTATTTGCATTACAGAAAAGGATGCAGTTAAGTTAAGTCAGTTGCATGCAATTGAAGACTTGAAAATACCGATTCTGGTGCTATCTATCGGGATTGAATTTGTTTCTGGAAAACAAGAATTCATAGAAAATTTAGAGATTTAGTGTATAATAATAAGATACACGAATAACAGAAATGGGGTTTTATCGTGAAGTTTGGATGTGTTATTCCTGCGCGTTATGGTTCTACAAGATTACCGGGCAAACCATTAGCTGATATTGCAGGTAAACCTATGATTGAACGGGTTTATGCAAGGGTATCACAAGCTACAAAGACAGTATGTACAATTGTAGCCACTGATGATAACCGCGTATATTCTGCAGTACAACAGTTTGGGGGAACTGTTATGATGACAGATCCTAATCACCCTACAGGGACGGATCGATTAGCAGAGGTTGCGAGTCATTATACAGACTTGGATGTTGTTATCAATGTCCAAGGTGATGAACCGATGATTGATCCAAATCTTATTGATGACTTGGCACGTCTATTTGAGGAAGATCCAAACTTGCAGATGGCCACAGTAGCTACTCCTTTATTAGAGGAAGAGTACGAGGAGCCATCAGCGGTAAAGGTCATTTTAAATAATCGTAATGATGCGATGTATTTTTCTAGATCTTTAATCCCATATCCTCGCCATGATTTTGTGCGTCCGCCACTAAAACATATTGGCATCTATGCATATCGTAGAGAGTTTTTATTAAACTACGCTAAGATGGAGCCAACTCCGGCGGAGCGAACAGAATCTCTAGAACAATTACGTGCTCTAGAGAACGGTTATACAATTCGTGTTATTTTGACAAATAAACGATTTATCGGTGTTGATACACCTGAAGACTTAGTTCGTGTTAATGCAATTTACGAGCAAGAGGAGAAATAAATGAAAACAGTTCAAATTAAAGATATTACTGTGGGTGGCGGCAAGGGTTTATTTGTCCTTGCAGGTCCATGTGTTATTGAGGACTATGACCGCACATTAGCTATCGGTAAACGAGCAAAAGAGATATGCGAACGTTTAGGTGTTCCCTATATCTTTAAAGCTTCCTTTGATAAAGCTAATCGCTCTAGCTTTAGTTCCTTCCGTGGACCAGGTCTTGAGGAAGGGTTAAAAATGCTTGCTTCTATTAAGAAGGAACTCAATGTGCCCGTTGTCAGTGACATTCACTCTATCGAGCAAATTGAACCTGCAGCTGAAGTATTAGATATTCTACAAATTCCAGCTTTTTTATGCCGTCAAACTGATCTTGTTTACGGCGCTGCTAAAACTGGTAAATGCGTAAATGTTAAAAAAGGTCAATTCATGGCTCCTAAGGACATGGAAAATGTTCTTAATAAAATGAAAGAAACAGGTAATGAAAATCTTATGCTTACCGAACGTGGTTTTAGCTTTGGTTATAATAATCTCGTAGTTGACATGAGATCCTTCCCAATTATGCGTTCTTTCGACTATCCAGTAATCTTTGATGCTACTCATAGCGTTCAATTACCAGGTGGTGCAGGGACTAAATCTAGTGGTAACCGTGAATTTGTACCAAATTTGGCACGTGCGGCTGTGGCTAGTGGCGTAGATGGGTTATTCTTTGAAGTACACGATAATCCTGAGGAAGCATTGTCTGATGGTCCTAATATGTTGTATTTAGATCAATTTGAAGCTGTGCTTCGTGATTTAGTAGCTATTGATAAAATCGTAAAAGGTTAGGGGCGGTATTTGTGACTATTTTAGAACAAGCGGCACAGGTGCTTCATGAGGAAGCTCGTGCTATTGAAGAATTAAGTTCTCGTTTGGATCACAATTTTGTAAATGCTGTAAATATGATTTTGGCTTGTAAGGGCCGTGTAGTATGTACAGGAATGGGGAAATCTGGTCATATTGGTCGTAAAATTGCGGCTACCTTGGCTAGTACAGGGACACCGGCACTTTTTATGCATCCTGGTGAAGGCGTGCATGGTGATCTTGGTATGATTACTGAAGATGATGTAGTGTTAGCATTTTCTAATAGTGGTGAAACAGGAGAAATCATTAGTATTTTGCCGTCTCTGCGCCGCATAGGAGCTAAATTAATCTGTGTTGTAGGGAAACCAGAGTCTACATTAGCAAAAAATTCTGATATTGTATTGTTGGCAGAGGTAGAACGAGAAGCTTGTCCATTGGGTTTAGCACCTACTACAAGTACTACTGTTGCTCTAGCACTAGGTGATGCATTAGCAGTATGTTTATTGGAACGCCATCATTTTACTCCAGAAAACTTTGCTGTATTCCATCCAGGTGGTTCCTTAGGTCGCAAATTATTGTTGACTGTAGAAAATATCATGCATGGTGGCGATGATAATCCAACAGTATTTAGAGGGGCTACCGTTCGTGATGCACTCTTTGTAATGACAGAAAAAGGGTTAGGTGCTACAAATGTTATTGATGAAGAAGGACATTTGTTAGGTCTAGTGACTGATGGTGATGTGCGTCGTGGACTTGATTCTGGCAGCAATTTTTTAGAATGGCCCGTAGAGGATATGATGACGTCTATGCCGCGTACGATTACAAAGGATAAATTGGCCGCAGAAGCGCTTCATTTGATGGAGAAAAATCAACCTCGCCCTATCACCGTATTACCTGTGGTTGATACTAATAATGTATGTCTTGGCATTGTTCACATTACGGATTTATTGCGTAGAGGCATTGTATAATGAATATTCAATGGATTGTTCTCGATGTTGATGGAGTTTTATCAGATGGCACTCTAATTTATACATCGACTGGAGAAGAGCTCAAAGCCTTTTCTGTAAAAGATGGTTTAGGCTTGACTGCGGCTCGTAAATCAGGGATAAAGTTAGCAATTATTACGGCTCGTGTATCTCCTATGGTAGAGCGCCGTGCAAAGGAATTGCATTTTGATGAACTTCTTATGGGGCATGCTAATAAAACTGAAGTATTAAGAGCTCTTTGTAAAAAACATCAAATCGACTTAGCTTCGGTTGCTTACATGGGTGATGATCTTAATGATTTAGGAGCTCTTCAACTCGTAGGTTTGCCGATGGCACCAAATAATGCGGTATTAGAGGTTAAATCAATAGCTAAATTTATTTCTACCGTCAATGGTGGACATGGTGCTGTTAGAGAGGCTGTAGAATATATCCTGAAGAATCAAGGTTTATGGGATTCTGTTGTTGCAGATTATGCGCGAGAGGCCCATGCTCATGGACAATAAAGGAGGTGGGCAGAATGAATAACGAATGGCAATACCATTTAGTTAAAGGCATTAGTTGGCTTGTTTGTCGACTACCATACAAGCTCATTTTGCTCATAGGCGCTTGTTTAGGTCCTGTATATGGGCTAATAGCGAAGAAGCAAAAGCTTAGAGGCATAAATAATATTAAAATTGGCATGAATATGAACGATCAAGAGGCGGAACAATTAATTAATAAGTTGTTCAAAAATCTTGGTCGCAGTGTTATGGAAGTATTATACATGCCAAACCTGACGAAATCCTTTATCAATAAACACATAGAGATGCGTGGTGTTGAACATTTAGAAAAGGCCATTGCTGAAGATAAGGGAGTTATCGTTCTTACCGGCCATGTAGGCAACTGGGAATGGATGGGGGCTGCTATGGCGGCTCATGGATATCCTTCCACTACAATTGTTAAGAAACAACCTAATGCTCAATTCACACGCCTTATGAATGAATATCGTGAGATGGTGGGGCTTGACGTATTTGCTAGTGGTGGCAACGAAATCGTTTCTGCTGCTAAGGCTTTAAAAAAGAAAAAACTTCTTGGATTCTTAGCTGACCAAGATGGATATATAAATGGTTTACCAGTTCCGTTTTTGGGACAAGATTCATCAGCTGTTATGGGACCAGCAACATTTGCAAAGAAATTCGGCTCTCCTGTAGTACCTATTTTTGCATCTCGTAAGCCTGAAGGAGGACATATCGTTCATATCTTGCCGGCATTACATTATGAGGAAACTGGCGATGAAGATGTTGATATGTATCGTCTAACTGAAGCCTGTGTACGTGTTACGGAAGAATTTATTCGTGAACATCCAGATGAGTGGCTTTGGTTCCAACATCGTTGGATGACTAAGATGGATCAAATTATTGATTACGATAAGAAGATAGCTATACGGGAGAGAGCGCATGAAAAACAATAAAAAGTTAATTGCCATTGTGGTCGCTATAGTATTAGCTCTAATCGGTCTTATTGTATTTATTATGAAAGACTCTAATGAGGCTAATTCCACTCAAAATCAAAGTGGACAACTCGTTAATTTCCAAGGTGCGGACTTGCAAGAGGAAAAGGATGGCAAGTTAGTATGGGCATTATCGGCTGAGAAGATTGAATATGACCCGCGTACAAAAGCTATCGTTCTGACCAATTTGAAAGGTCTGTTCTATCAAGATGATGTGACTACTACGATTACAGCTCCTCATGCTGTACTGACGGGTGATCGAAACTCTCTTGATATTGATCAAGGCGTTACTGCTACCAATACGGAAGGTGCAGAATTTAAAACTGAGGCCCTTCATTTTGATAACAAAACGAAAACATTGACATCTAAAACGGCTTTCACTTATAACAGTAAGGATGTAACCCTCATAGGTGACAAGCTTGAGGGCAATATGTCCTTAAAAATTATTAAAGCCATTGGACATGCGAAATTAACAAAGAAGTAATTGAGAGGAAATATGATGAATAAGAAAAAACAGATTGGTATGGCTATATTAGTTGTACTCATGACCGCATCTGTTACAGTTTGGGCTGCAAATGATCCGTTGACTATCAGCGCTGATACATTGTCTTATGATGGCAATTCAGGTCGTGCAGATGCAACAGGTAATGTTGTTATTACCCAAGCGGATAAAACTATGACTGGTGCCAAGGGTTGGTACAATACAAAAACTCAAGAAGCAAATCTTGATGGTGGTGTATCTATGATTGGTTCTGATATGGCCATGTCTGCTCAAGCGGTTCACAGTTACAATAATAATAAATTCACTGCTAATGGTAGCGTTCATTTACAACGTGCTGATCGCCAAATCTTTGGCGACAGTGTTGAGTATAGTACTGACTCTGAATACGGTCTTGTTACAGGCAATGCCCGTTTGATTGCTGAAGGGACAACCTTAACCGGTGATAAGGTAGAAGGATGGATGAAGGAAGTTCGTGCTGTAGCGCAAGGTAATGTTACCTTCTCTAATCCTGAACGAAACGTGTCTGGTTCTGCTGACCGAGCTACATATACACAAACGCCAAACCAAAATGATGGAGTGGTACTCTTATCGGGTTCTGCGCATGCCGTTCAAAATGGTAATGTACTGAATGCACCGGAACTGAAAATTCGTTTAGCTGATGATTCTGCTGAAACATTAGGTGGACGTAGTACACTCGTCATTGTTCCGAATAAATAAGGATAATATATGTATATAGAAACCAAAAACTTAGTTAAAACCTTTAGCGGACGCAATGTGGTAGATGGTGTAAGTCTACGCGTTGATAAAGGCCAAGTTGTAGGTCTATTAGGGCCTAATGGGGCCGGTAAAACTACGTCATTTTATATGATTGTAGGCATTGAAAGACCAAGTTCTGGTATCATTACCGTTGATGGCAAGGATATAACAAATATTCCTATGTATAAGCGGGCGGCTGAAGGGATTGGATACTTACCGCAAGAGGCATCAATCTTTCGTTCCATGTCTGTAGAGGACAATATTCGTGCCATGCTACAGATTACGGCAAAAAAATCTGATGAGATTGAAGCTATCGTGGAATCATTGATTGAAGAATTTCATATTGGACATGTCCGTGACCGTATGGGGATGCAATTATCTGGTGGTGAACGACGCCGTGTAGAAATTGCGCGTTGCCTCGCCTTAGAACCTAATTTCATCCTTCTTGATGAACCTTTTGCAGGTGTCGATCCAATTGCGGTTGCTGATATTCAGCAAATTATCTTACACGTTAAGAACCGAGGTATTGGTATCTTGATTACAGACCATAATGTTCGCGAAACATTGGGGATTGTAGATAAGGCTTATATTTTGAGTAATGGTAAAATCCTCCTAGAGGGTACCCCTGATGAAATTGCGAATGATCCAATCGCTCGTGAACATTATTTAGGGGATAACTTTAAATTATAGGAGGGGCTATGCGATTATTAGATAAATATATTTTAAAAGCTTTTGTAGGCCCATTCCTATTTGGGGTTTTTGCTTTTACTAGTATTTTTATTGGTACAGGCACATTGTTTAGGATTGCTCAATATATTACTGAATATGGAGCACCATTGTTGCTTGTTATGCAAGCATTTGTCTTGGCTTTACCAAGTATTGTTATTTTAACATTCCCAATGTCAGTACTATTGGCTTCTCTTATGACTTTTAGTCGTTTGAGTAGCACTAGTGAAATCGTTGTTATGCGTGCTGGAGGTCTAAGCTTTTTACGCTTGGCCATGCCTGTATATATTATTGCCCTCATCATTTCCATTGGGGCAGTAGCATTTAATGAATTTGTTGTACCTCGTACAAATCATATGTATCAAACGATTGTGCGCGAACAAATTATGAAAAATGCATCACCTCAAACACAAAATCATATTGTGTTAAAAACGATGAATGGTGATGAGCTAGGCACATTGATGTATGCTAAGAGCTATGATGCTGAAACCAAACAGTTGTCCATGATTACGGTTCAACAATTTGGGGAGGGCGGCAAGTTACAACAAGTTGAAAATGCTGATACAGCTATCTGGAATGGTCAATATTGGGTGATGCAGAATGGTATCATCTATGATTTATCAGCTGGTAATGGTGTTGAACGTACCATGAAATTTAAGGAGCAATCATTGCCGATTAAGTCTGCCCCAAAAGATATTCAACAAGATCAACGTAAGCCTGAGGAATTGACGATTAAGGAGTTACGTCACCAAATCAGAGCTTATAAGGCTGCTTATACTAATGCTAATAAACTTGAAATGGAAATGTACCAACGCTTTACAATTCCGTTGGCAAGTTTTGTATTTGCTCTCGTAGGTGCACCTTTAGGCCTTCAAAAGCAACGCTCTAGCTCATCTATCGGCTTTGGTATTAGTATTCTCATCATCTTTATTTATTATGGGGTGATGACCTTTGCTGGTGCTTTAGGGAAAGGTGGAGCATTGCCAACCTTATTGGCTGCATTAATACCGGATACATTAGGTATTATTGCAGGGTTGTATTTGAATTGGCGTGTATCGAAATAACAGATTGTATTCTTAGGAGAAAGGAGGGACATGATGTTAGTAGGTGTTAAAATCTTAATAATTATCGCTCTTATGGGTGGTCTCATTGCTTACATGGGGGATAAGCTAGGCACTAAAATTGGTAAACGTCGTATGTCCCTCTTTGGATTACGACCTAAGCACACATCTATTATAGTTACTATTGTGACAGGCCTTTTAGTTGCAGCAGCTACGGTTGGGGTATTAACTTTTACGTCTCAAAGTGTACGAACCGCATTGTTCGGTATGGATCAGTTGAGAGCTGATATGAAGCAGTTGAATAATGAGGTTGCTGCAAAGACGCAAGAACTGATTCGTGGACAGGCTTTGTTAGAACAAAATAAACAAGAGCTTGAAGAGCGGATGGCTGAGATCGAACAAATTCGCCGTGAAGTAGAGGCTACAAAAGCTGAATTGGCGAGTGCACAAGCTGCTAAAGATGCAACAGAAGCCGAACTAGCATCTTTACAAGCCTCTTATGCAGAGGTATCTCAAAAGGTAGCTGAGCTTGAAGCAACACGTGCTAAGATGGAAGCGCATATTAAGAATCTACAAAATACACAAGAACAATTGCAGAATGGCATCATTCATTTACGGGAAGGAACCATTCTCTTCCAAGTAGATCAGTTATTAGCACAAGCTGTTGTACGACCTGGTTTAAGTGAAGAAGATAGTAATAATGCTATTAAACATATTATCGATGATACAAATAAACTTGTTTTACGTCGCTTAGGTATAGAAGATAATGGTCAATCCGTTGTGTATGTAGATCGACAAAATGTTGAGGTAGCTACTCAAAAGCTAATCAATTCCAAGACTCCTATGGTGGTTCAAGTTGTGGCAGCCGGAAATATTATTTCAGGTGAACCTGCAGTTGCAGTTATTCAAGTATATCCACAACAATTTATCTATAAAAATGGAGAGGTAATTCACTCTACAGTAATTGATGGGGGTACTAATGCTCAATCGTCTATGCTTCAATTCTTGAAACAAGTAAATGAACGTGCTAAGGCAAAGGGGATTATTCCTGATTCCTTATCAGGTGATATTGGAACGATACCTGGTGATGATTTGTTTACAGCCATTAAAAGAATAAGTACTATGCGTGGCAAGGTTCATGTGGAAGCTTATACTGATGGCGACACATATTCATCTGGTCCTGTTCACCTCAAGTTGCGTATTACTCAAATGCCAGATTTCAATGATAAGGCAAAAATGTAAACTAATTAATATGATGAAGGTATGCTGTTTTCATACATTATAAAAGAAGGTCTTATGTAATTTTCAACATAAGACCTTCTTTTTATGTTAAAATATAACTACTGTACTTACAAAGGGGATAATCAAATGACTGAAAATACATATATTTTAGCAGTGGATCCAGGAAATGAGAAAACTGGCGTAGCTATACTTTCACCTTTCGGTGAGATGATATGCCGTAAAATTATTTCTTCAAATACTTTTAATAAAGATATTGAGCGTATTTTAACTGAATATTATGGTATTGTTCATATTGTTTGTGGAAATGGTACAAATCATAAACACTTGTATCCTTCTCTTCAACAAATTGGACGTAATCATAAAATTACAACTAGTTTAATCGACGAATCTCACAGTACAGAGGAGGCCCGTAAATTATATTGGCAATATAATCCTCCTACAGGGTGGCGCAAGATTATTCCTACATCTATGCAATTTCCACCAGAACCTGTAGATGATTTGACGGCTCTCGTTATTGGCTTGCGCTATACGAAGCAGTTAGCTCAGAACGAAGCGGCAATCAAAGAAGAAACTATGAGTTCAAGTGAGTTAGAAGAGAAAAGATTACATGCTATGGAGCAGTTATACGGAAAAGGAGATAATCATGACGAATGAAACTTCAATGCGTAACTGGTCAAATCTTATTATGCGCTGTGTAATGATGACTCTAGGTGCCTTAATATATACGATAGGGTTAGATTTATTCTTAGTACCCAATAGTATCATTGACGGTGGGGTAGTTGGTATATCTTTGATGGCTGCGGAACTATCAGGTATTTCTTTTAGCATTTTCGTAGTACTTTTCAACTTACCCTTTTTATATTTAGGCTATAAAGTAATTGGTAAAGGATTTACCTTGTCTACTTTGTTCTCTATTATATGGATGGCAATATTTTCTACCATTGCACACCGCTTTACACCTATTACAACTGACCCATTTTTAGGGTCAATCTTTGGTGGTATAATCTTAGGTATTGGGGTAGGGCTAATTATTCGTAATGGTGGCTCATTAGATGGATCTGAAATTGTAGCTATTATCTTTGATAAACGGTCCACCTTTTCTGTAGGCGAAATTGTAATGGCCATGAATTTAGTTATTCTTGGAGCAGCGGGCTTTGTATATAGTTGGAATAGTGCCATGTATTCCTTAATTGCTTATTTTATTGCTTATAAGATGATTGATGTGACCATCACTGGACTTGAAGAATCTAAAGGGGTTATGATTATTACCGATGCAGATAATTCCAAGATTATTGCTGATGCATTAAATGCTAATCTTAATCGTGGTGTTACTATTATGTATGGAGAAGGCGGGTATTTAAAACAACCGAAACATGTATTATATTCTGTAGTAACGCGGCTAGAAATTACAAGATTAAAGGATACCGTTTATGAAGTAGATCCTACAGCATTTATTACGATCCAAGACGTACATGATGTCTTTGGTGGGAGATTTACGAAAGGTGGTCATTAAGAGGAAACTATGAGTAATAAATTAGGTAGTACAATAGTAAAAGAAATATTAGATTGGATTTATGCTATTGCATTGGCATTAATCATTGCTATGGTAATTCATATTTTCTTGATTCAACCTACTAGAGTGTCTGGGGAATCAATGGATGATACATTACACAATGGACAATATTTGATTGTTACCAAATGGCATCATATTATGAATGATATGCCCGAATATGGACAAATCGTTATTATTGATAGTCGTGTTAATCGTGTTCGTACATGGGTGGATGATGTAAAAGAACCACTGATGAACTATGCATCTGTTTTTAATAAATCCGCTCAAACAAATGATGTATGGGTAAAACGTGTAATAGGTAGACCTGGTGATGTACTAGAGTTTAAAGATGGTTATGTATGGCGTAATGGAGAAAAATTACAAGAACCATATACAAAAGATACAAAAATGAATTATACCCGGTCTACACCTGTAACAGTTCCTGAAGGTCATGTATTTGTAATGGGGGATAATCGCAATCACTCTAGTGATAGTCGTTTTATCGGCCCAGTTCCTGTTGATCATATTCTAGGATTTGTTTCTTACGCAATTTAATAATCGTGAAAGCCTATCTACGATAAATTTCATCGTAGATAGGCTTTTTATAAGTTAAGAAGGATTAAGTTATGTTGTATCTTGTGAAATGTATACTAAATAAAATTTAGCAAGACGGCTAGGTCGAATCTAAATATATCACTTATCAATCTTATAGAAAATAAATAATTCAAACAAATGAATTAATATAAATTATAAGTATATCTAAATTTAATAAGTGATAATTATTAAAATTGTGGTTATAGATAATAAAATTATCTATTTTTTTAGACTATAAAATGAAATTTTGTAAAATTAAATTTTTAAAAATGCAGTAATAATCTATGTTTTTGGTATAATTTTTATTCATGAAAGAAATTTCATAAAATTTAGTTGTGTAAAATGCTTTACAAAGTTTTGGGGTGGTGGTATATTCACATCAACAGAAAGGCTACGCTACAAAGAAGTGGAGCTAAGATAGATAATTTAGTTGAGGAAACATGGACACTCCTAATACATCTTTCATAGTGATACTACTTATGTAGTGAATGTCTTCTGCAAATATAAATTCTTATTTATAAGAAAGAAGGAATTCATTATGAAAAAACAATTCGCAACAATGTTAGCAGCAACAGCAGTGTTAGGTGTAACAACAGCATTTGCTGCAAATCCATTCTCCGATGTAACTCCAGATAGTTGGGCATACCAAGCAGTATCCCAATTAGCACAAGCTGGTATCGTTAATGGTTATCCAGATGGCACTTTCAAAGGCCAAAACAATATCACTCGTTATGAAATGGCTCAAATGGTAGCTAAAGCTATGGCTAACCAAGATCGTGCTAACGCTGAACAACAAGCTATGATTAACCGCTTGGCAGATGAGTTCTCTAATGAGTTGAACAACCTTGGCGTTCGAGTATCTCGCTTAGAAGACCGTGTAGGTAATGTAAAGGTAACTGGTGATGCTCGTATCCGTTACCAAGGTTCTGAAGACAAAGGTGTTTACAAAGCTAATAGTAAATCTTTAACTGACGGCCGTGCACGTGTACAATTCAATGCTAATGTAAATGATAAAACACAAGCAGTTGTTCGTGTAAAAGGTAATTACGAATTTGGTGACTCTACTAAAGGTTCTCAAGCAACAATCGATCGTGCTTACGTAGATCACAAATTTGGTAGCAACGTATCTGCTAAAGCTGGTCGTTTCCAACAAACAATTGGTGGCGGTTTGATGTACGATGATACATTTGATGGTGCACAATTGAACGTAGGTAATGATAAAGTTCAAGTACAAGGTGCATATGGTTATATGATTGATGGTGCTGCTGATGGCAACTCCAAATCTGATAACCCATCTGTATCCTATGTAGGCTTAAAAGGTAAAGTTGGTAAAGAATCCTCCGTTGGTGGTTTCTACTCCAGATTATCTAGCGGCAACTTGAACCACAATGGTGTAACAGTTAATTCCGATAAACAAGATGTTTACGGTTTCAATGCGGACTTCCGTAAAAATAAATTGTGGGCTGGCGGTGAATGGTTGAAAGCTTCCAACGTAGATAATTCTCAAGCTTGGACAGCAGGTCTTGGCTATGGTAACTACGACATCGCTAAAAAAGGTACATGGGATGTGAAAGGTCAATACTTCAACCAAAAAGCTAATGCACCAATCGTAAGTTCCACTTGGGATCAAGCATATGATTTAACAAATACATCTAATGGTTACAAAGGTTACATGGCTAGCGTAGACTACGCAGTACAAGATAACGTAGGTTTATCCGCAGGTTATGGTTTCAACTCTAAAGACCAAAGCGGTAATGATCTTTCCGATTTCTATCGTGCAGAATTAAATTACAAATTCTAATTCCCTCACAAACAAAAAAAGACTTCTTCGGAAGTCTTTTTTTTTGTTGCATAAAAGTATTATGAATTATTTTATATATAATAGTATATATATAGTAAAATGTTTTATAAATACATAATATTAAAAGTAATCGAATAATTTAGTGGTTATCAAGAATTATATCCCTTATATTTTAGGATATATTTATAAAATCTTTCTGTATAGAAAGATAAATTTCTTATTAATTATATATATATTAATAAGTTTAACTTAATGAAAAATATAATAAAAATTCTCAATTAATAGAAAGGGATATAAAATTAAATTTTTTTATGAAAAAAGTTATACCTTATAAAACTAGATAAAATCTAATCTTGAAGATATTTTAAGTTATAAAAATAAGATGTTGAGAATACAATTGAGAAAAAAGGGTTTACATGAAAAAATGGTTGTGCTAATATCACCGTACAAGAAGTAGCAAACATATGAAACGAAGAACTTCGATGAAGAATGTGGCGAGGAAACGTGGACACTCCCAAAGATTCTTAATCTGAAGAACTGAGTAGAATGTGAATGTTATGACTTGAACATTTTATTTTCTATTTTTTTCAGAAAGAAGGAATTCAACTATGAAAAAACAATTCGCAGCAATCTTTGCAGCAACAGCAGTTTTGGGTGTAACTACTGCATTCGCAGCTAACCCATTCTCCGATGTAACTCCAGATTCTTGGGCATACCAAGCAGTTTCTCAATTGGCTAACGCTGGTGTTATCAATGGTTACCCAGATGGTACTTTCAAAGGCCAAAACAACATCACTCGTTACGAAATGGCTCAAATGGTAGCTAAAGCTATGGCTAACCAAGACCGCGCTAACGCAGAACAACAAGCTATGATCAACCGTTTGGCTGATGAATTCTCTAACGAATTGAACAACTTGGGCGTTCGTGTAGCTCGTTTGGAAGACCGCGTTGGTAATGTAAAAGTTACTGGTGATGCTCGTCTTCGTTATAAAGATGCTGAACATGCTAAATCCAAATTCGACGCTCGTGCACGTGTACAATTCAACGCAAAAGTAAACGATCGCACTGATGCAGTTGTTCGTATGACTTCCGGTAGCTTCGAATTGGGCAACTCTGAAAATGAAGATAAAGCAGATGCTACAATTGATCGCGCTTATGTAAACCATAAATTCGGCGAACATGTATCCGCTAAAGCTGGTCGTTTTAACCAAGTTCTTGGTGGCGGTTTAGCATTCGATGGTACATTCGATGGTGCACAATTCAACGCTGGTAACGATAAAGTAAACTTACAAGCAGCTTATGGTTACATGGTATCTGGTAATATCGGCTTGCTTACTGGTACTCCAAAACTTGATGCTAATGGTAATCCTCAAATTGATCCTAATGGCACTGTTGTTTGGGATAATTCCTTATCTAAAATGAGTAATGTAACTCATACATATGTAGGCTTGAATGGTAAAGTAGGTAAACACACTATGGTTGGTGGTTTCTACGATCGCGTTAACCAATCCTCTGGTTACAAAAACATCTACGGCTTCAACGCTGACGCTAACTTTGACAAAGTTTGGGTAGGTGGCGAATGGTTGAAAGCTTCCAACGTTGACGAATCTCAAGCTTGGACTGCAGGCGTTGGTTTCGGTAACTACGACATCAAAAAACAAGGTACTTGGGGTGTAAAAGGTCAATACTTCGATGCAAAAGTTAATGCTCCAATCGTAGATACAACTTACAACCACATCTACACTACAAATGCTAAAGGTTGGATGGCTTCCGTTGACTATGCATTGCAAAACAATGTTGGTTTGTCTGCTAACTACGGCTTCGACTGGAAAGACCAAAACGGTAACGACAAATCTGACTTCTACCGTGCAGACCTTAACTACAAATTCTAATTTGATAGTTAATTATATGAAAGAGACTTCTTCGGGAGTCTCTTTTTTGTGTTGTACGCCGAATAGGCATATGACTAAACCCCCAGTTAAACTGGGGGTCAGTAAAAATTCTTAGAGAAAAGAAACGAACCTCCTAGTGCTAGAATGGAGTTGATCTGGCAACCACAACATTTCAACATAGGAGGTTCAATGTCAATGAATGACGTAAAAAGCTTATCACATAGTAAATGGAG
>NZ_JAWFXN010000006.1:0-102003 GCF_032575955.1 Veillonella parvula | reverse complement strand
CCATGATGCGCTTGCCCTTTTGGTCCAATTGGAATTGTGTGAAAGCATTCACTACGTCGCGAACTTCTTCGCTAGGCACGGAAAGGGCCACTTCTGTTTCAAGCACATTCAATGGTTCAGCCGGTTGTTCTGGCATCATCAATCGATCTTGAGCCGCATCCGCTTGACCTACCGCGCATACACAAGCAAGTGCCAATACAGGCATAAATGTTTTGAATTTCATACTTCCTCCTTATGATGAGCCGCCCCGGAAAGGGCGGCTTTCACAATCCTTACATGAGTGGTTAAGAACTCGAATATTCAGATTCGATTATTTTGTAAGACCTGCTTGTTGCATCAACAATGCGATTTGAGCTTTCATTTCTTCATTATCGCGTTGTACTTGATCGTATTTAGCAGTTAACTCTAGGTCATGTTGTTTCATACGTTCATTTTCAGCTTTTAAAGCAGTCACTTCATCCTGCAATACATATGCAGAGCTGATAGGGCCGGCTTTGTAACGTGCAGGAACCGCTTTCTTAGCGTCGGATGTACCAAATTTGTAGGATACGCCCGCATTAATCATGTTGTCATGACCGCCAAGAGATACGCCCATATGGAACATTGTAGATTCATTAGTATAGTGCGCCACGCCTACAGCTGCAGCTGTGCTGCCTTTATAGTGACCTACAGCAGCCAATACTTGAGTTGGTTCCAATGGATCATATTGTAAAGGTTTGAGGCCGGAAATAGCTGCACTAGTCGCACCTACATCAGCGATTTTACCATCCACACTACGCATAGCACTGCTCAATTGATTTACATTAACCGCATCAGTGCCATCTACACCAGGGCCAACATTAGTAATTCTATTACCACCGTTGTTAAGGCCGTCTTTAGTAAGGCTTACAGCATTACCTTGAGCAGGTGTAATTGTCACGCCGCCACCGTTCATAACAGTTGTATTACCAGCAGCATCTGTAGTAATTACGGACTCAAGACCTTTCAAGTCTTTCGCCAACTTGATATTGTAACCATCACCAGCAGCGTTTTTCACAACACCGATATTGTTGTCTGCCAAACGGTTCACATCCGCACCGCCTTTAAGGTTCATAGTATCTCCCAATCCACGAACCACTTTACCGCTATCACCAGGTTGGTCACCTTGGAATACACGACCTGTTCTTGCTTTGTTATTGAAGTCGTCATTAACAGCTTTCAATTGATCTTCTGTTGCGGCACGACCAGGAACTGCTACAGGATTTTCAGGATCCCAAGTTTTGTTATCCAAACCTGTTACGAAGTTACCTTCTTTACCGTTGGAAGTTTGTTTCCCTACGACTACATCGCCAGCTTTCACAGTATTTGCCGTTACGGAACCGTCATTGCCGTCAATCTTAACTTGATTTCCGCCATTGCCAGCTGTAATTGTACCTGCAGAACCGTCGATGTTAACTTGTTTTGCTGGGTCTTGACCAAGAGTGATCTTATCGTTCAAGGCCATTTTGATAGCGCCGTTGTCCACGGAAGTTTTGATATTGCCATCACCTTTTACGTCGATTGTTTCGCCAAGAGGTTTCTTCACGGATTGACCATCTTCCGCTTTAAGACCAAAGCCTGTAGTTTTGATGTCTTCAATAGCTGTATGCAATTGACCACCGTTTACAGCGTCCTTGCTACCTTTAGCAACATTACCGTCAGCTACGTTCGTAACCTTCTTGCCTGCCGCATCAATGCCGTCTTTTGTTACCTTAGGACCGTTTTCGATAATCAAACCATCTTTATTAACAGTAACAGCTTTGTTGCCACCATCATTGATTTGCAAGCCGTCTTTCGTCAACTTAGTCGCTTCATTAGCGCCGTCTTTAATCGTAACGCCATTTGTATCCATCTTAGTGTCGCCTGTTGTTACAGTCTTAGCTGTTACAGTATCTACAGTGATGTCTTTTTTCAATTCTACCTTAACAGCACCGCCGTCTACGGATGTTTTGATATTCGTGTCATCACCTTTAACTTTAACAGTTTCACCAAGAGGTTTCTTCACGGATTGACCGTCTTCCGCTTCAAGACCGAAACCATTGGTTTTAAGGCTTTCAACAGCACTATGCAATTGACCGCCGTTAACAGCGTCTTTGCTATCTTTGGCAACCGTACCGTCTTGAACATTAGTAACCTTCTTGCCTGCTGCATCGATGCCGTCCTTCGTCATAGATGGACCATCGGTAATCTTCACGCCGTCTTTTGTAACAGCTGTCAACGGATTACCGGCTGCATCTTTAATAGTCATGCCTTCACCGTTCACAACGGTTTTACCGTTTGCACCGTTAGCTCCGTTGTTGAAAGTAATGGAGTTCAAGTCTTTAAGGTCTTTTGCCAAACGAACATTGAGAATATTATCTTTGCTGATAACACCAATATTGTTTTCAGTCAAATCATCTTCGTTTGTTAGGCCGCCCTTAATGTCCAATTGTTCATTAAGTTTTTTCTTGATAACATTACCGGAATCACCACCGTATGCCATACCATCATCTTTGGTTGCCACTTGATGTGTCTTACCCTTTTCATCAGTGTATTTAATACGAGTGATTTCGTTACCGTTGAGGTCCGGATCACCTTTTTCAACAGAAATGTCAGCGCTACGGCCATCTTTACCGTTAAGACCGATGTGACCTACGCCGTCTTTACCTGAGATGGATACAGCTTCTTTGCCATCCTTACCAGTCACAGCTACCTTGCCATCTGTACCGTTCGCAGTGTCAGGACCTGTAATGGACACACCGTCCTTACCGTCTTTGCCAACTTTCACGGATTCAGCTTTAAGGTTTTTATTCATCTTCACGTCGATAGTCGTGTTACCTTTATTGTCTTGGTTGATGAAAGTTTTAATATTTTCACCGCTGTAGTCAGCATCATCAGCTTTACCTTCACCTTGAACAGTGATAGTAGAACCAAGTTTATTAGTTTGTTCACCGCCTACATTAGCATTGAATTTCAAACCTTTATTAGTCAATGCGTCCGCACTATCTTTGATTTTGTCATTCAAGTAGTCCACATTAACCGCTTCGCTACCATCGTTGCCTGTAGCATATGCCACATTCGTTACGTGAGTACCGCCTTGTTTGTTGTTATATGCAGGACCTTCGTAAGTTACCTTGGATTTATCAGGATTACCAGTAGGGTCCAAATCATACTTAACAGCACGGTCATTCAATTTATCAAGTTTGGATTTAGAAGCAACGTCTTTAATTGTAACAGTTTCTGTTTGATCCGGATGGTTCTTATCCTGTACAGTCAACGCTACATCGCCGTTCGCATCCACAGTATAGTCTCCATTGGAGCCTGCCGCCTGATTTTTGATCAAACGATAATCAGTGGAGTTAGCACTTTGAGCATCCAATGCTTTTTTCAATTGATCTTCTGTTGCCGCACGACCGGATACAATCTTACTTGCATCCCAATCTTTATTATCAAGGCCTGTTACATAGTTGCCTGTTTCGCTGTCGCCAGCTGCGTTGTTAACAGTTTGACCACCCATAATAGCGTCGCCTGCTTTCACAGTCTTAGCAGCCGTTACGGAATCAAGATTTTTAAGGTCTTTCGCCAATTGAAGTTCCAATTTGTTAGTGCCATCAGCTTTTACGTTAATATTGCCGGCTGCGCTCTTGAACGCTGCAGATTCAGCTTCAGTTACGCCTTCACCTTGTACTTTCACCAAGGAATTCAATTTTTGTTTATTCACAGTACCAGTATTGTTGCCGGTGAATTGTAAACCGTCCTCCATAGTCGCAACTTGATGCTCGCCGTTGCCGTCTTTGTAAACGATACGAGTAAGACCGTTTGTACCGTCTACACCTTTTTCACCTTTAACGCCTGTAGCAGGATCGTCGTAACCAGGTTTCACGGACAAGTCGATACCATTAGTACCATTCACGCCGTTCGTTCCAGCAGGGCCAGTCAAGCCGATGTGACCTACGCCGTCCTTACCGGAAATAGAAACTGCTTCTTTACCGTTTTTGTCAGTAACAGCTACCTTGCCATCTGTACCGTTCGCTGTGTCAGGACCTGTAATAGATACGCCGTCCTTACCATTTTTGACAACCTTCACAGATTCAGCCTTAAGGTTTTTATTCATCTTCACGTCGATAGTCGTATTGCCTGTCGCCGCATCTTGTTTGATGAAAGTTTTAAGGTTCTCACCGCTATAATCAGCGTCAGCAGCAGTACCTTCACCTTGAATTGTAACAGTAGATCCTAATTTGTTAGTTTTTACGCCGCCTACATTAGCATCGAATTTAAGACCTGTATTGATAAGTTCATTTTTAGCATCGTGTAATTGACCGCCATTTACAGCATCTTTGGAACCGGCCGCTACGTTACCGTCTTTCAGGTTGGTAATCTTAGTGCCGTCCGGACCTTCCAATGTTACTGTGTCATGGCCTGTGTTACCGTCATATTTTACGGAACGATCTTTTACCTTATCAAGTTCAGTTTTTGATGCAATATCCTTAATCGTTACAGTTTTAACATCACCGGATTTTTCGTCTTTTACCTTCAAGTCAACTTGATTGTTATCAACTTTGTAAGAGCCGTCTGCGGCGTTGTTCGGATTAGCAATTAAGCGATAATCTGTAGCATTTGCATTAGACGCTTTCAAAGCATCGCTAACCTTCTTAAGTTGGTCTTCTGTCGCTGCGCGTCCCTCTACATACGTAGGATCTGAAATGTCCCAAGTTCTATTATCTAAACCTGTTACAAAGTTACCAGTTTGATTGCCACCTTTTTTATCCGCTACCGTATGATTACCTACAGTGGCAGTGCCTGCTTTCACAGTGTCAGATGCCGTTACAGATTGCAAACCGGTCAAGTTTTTCGCCAATTGCAATTGTAATTTTGCATTGCCGTCTGCACCGACAGCCGCAGAAGTAACACCGATATTATTACCTGTAGCAAGATCAGAAGCACTTGTTACGCCACCTGTGATGTCCACTTGTTTGTTAAGTTTAACATTAGATGTAGCACCCATGTCGCCTTTGAATTTAAGGCCGTCGTTCAAAGTTGCCACTTCTTCGCTCGTGCCATCAGGTTTTTGGTACGTAATACGAGTTGTAGTCGCGCCAGGAGCGCCATCTACACCGGATTGACCGTCACGAGTAACGGAAATGTTAGTTGTTACACCATCTTTACCGTTGATGCCGATTTTACCGTCTTTGCCGTTTGCACCAGTAGCAGTAATTGTTTCTACATTAAGGTTTTTACCAAGTTTTACATCAATTGTGCTATCGCCGTTACCGTTTTGAGAGATTTCCGTAATGATGTTGGAATTATCCCCTTTAACTGCTACTTTGGAGCCCAATTTATTTGTTTTTTCACCGCCTGTATTAGCGTCGAATTTAAGACCCTTATCAATAAGATCTTGTTTAGTTGTATCAATCTTATTGTTTAAATCATTTTTAGTATTTGTGATTTGGTCACCAAGATCCTGCTTAACTTGATGTAATTGACCGCCGTTTACAGCATCTTTAGAACCAGCCGCTACGTTACCATCTTTCAAGTTGGTAATCTTTGTACCGTTAGCACCTTCTAATGTTACTGTGTCATGACCTGTATTACCATCATATTTCACAGAACGATCTTTTACTTTATCAAGTTCAGTTTTAGACGCAATATCCTTAATTGTCACAGTATTAACTGTACCGGATTTATCGTCCTTCACTTGTAGATCAACTTTATTGTTATCAACTTTATAAGAACCATCTGCCGCGTTATTCGGATTAGCGATTAAACGGTAGTCCGTAGCACTTGAGTTAGCCGCTTTCACAGCATCGCTGACAATTTTAAGTTGATCTTCTGTTGCCGCACGTCCGGATACAAAGGCGGGATCAGTTAATGTCCAATTTTTATTGTCCAAACCGGATACAAAGTTACCGTTCTGAGCAGCACTTTTGTTATCTGTTACAGATTGGTTGCCCATAGTAGCAGTACCAGCTTTTACAGTTTTTGTAGCAGTTACCGTATTAACGCTGATGTCTTGACCCAATGCAACCTTAATTGTTGTATCGTCGCCAGTTTGTGTAATTGTAGTATCGATGTTAGTACCATCACCAGCTACTGTTACCTTGGAGCCTAGTTTATTTGTTTTTTCGCCGCCATTATCAGCATCGAATTTCAAGCCTTTATTAATAAGCTCTGTTTTTGTATTATCAAGTTCTGTTTTAGATGCGATATCCTTGATAGTTACAGTTTTCTTATTCGCAGGATTTTTAGCATCTTGTACAGTCAAGTCAACTTTATTGCCAGATACAGTGTAAGCTTTATCAGCAGCACTACTGTTTTCAACTAATTGATAGTCAGGAGCGTCTACGTCAACTTTATATGTTTTATATGTACCATCAGTACCTTCTGTAATCGTTGTGTTTTTACCAGCAACAACTTTTACTGCTTTTTGTGCTTCATCACGAATAACGGATTTACCGCCGTCTGTAATGTTGGACAAGTCAGTTTTTGCCACTTTAGTTGGATCTACATCTACAGTGTAATTACGTACACCGCTTGCGTCAGGTTGTCCACCTGAAAGCGTCATTAAACCGCTAGTGCCCAAGGATACCTTTGTATCCATGCCATTTACAGTATATGTTTTTTGACCTGTAGTAGAATCCACTGCAGGAGCCCCAACCGTCACATTATTACCTGCCTGTACAATAGTACCTAATGCAGTAATATTCTTTTTACCAGCATTGGTAATATTGGATAAATCTTGGTTAGCTGCATTGTCGATTTTATTCTTAGTAGCATCAGTCAACGCTACATCGATTGTTTGGTTGTTAACAGATGTCGTAACATAAGAACCATCGCCTTTTACAGTCAATGTTTGGTTATCTAATAAAACGTCATTTTTGCCAGTGTTACCAGCTACTTTCAAATTAATATTGCGCAATTGTGCCACGTTAACAGCATCAGTATCCGCAGTACCTGCAGCCACGTTTGTGATTTGACGAGTTTTTGTACCGCCGTCACCTACGGACACCGCACCCATAGTGGATGTCAACGCAGCGCCTGTCAATCCGCTATAGCCATTTGTACGGCTGTCTGCAGTTTTAACATTATAACCCGCTTTACCTGATACAACAGAAGCAACAGAATTCGCACCCAATGCAACGCCATCATCTACGCTGGATTTAGCTTTATAACCGATTGCAGTGCTGTTTGCATTAGCTGCAGTCGCATCAGCACCGACAGCTGTCGCGAAGTTACCTGCTGCAGAAGTACGTACACCGGCTGCTGTCGCATTATTGCCTGTAGCACCTGTGTTATCGTAGTTCGCATCGGCAGATGTGCCTTTAGCGCTGAAGAAATTCGTTTGCGCCGCTTCAACAGCCTCTTTTACCGTATGGTATGTGCTGTTCTTGATATTAAAATCAGGCGCTTTATATGTAGAACCATTCGCTTCATAGCCCGTATAGGTAGGACCAGCGATGGATTTTGCCAAGTTACTGTTTACAAATTTTAATTGTTTTACATTTGTTGCGTCAGTATCATTTTCACCGCCTGCTACATTGATGATACGGCGTTCAGAACCTACGTTACCTACCGCAACTACACCGTTTGCAACATTGTTATTTTGTTCGTTAGTGAAAGCAGAGTAACCATTAACCAAGGCACCTCTTACTTCCGTACCAGCACCCAATGCCAAAGAGTTATTGGACTCAGCCTTAGCATTTGTACCGATAGCCATGGAGTTAGTGCCTGTAACAGTAGCACCAAGACCGATAGCTGTCGTATTAGTATTGTTTGCTTTTGCTTCTTTACCAATTGCAATCGCACCATCTTTGGAAGCATTAGATGCACCGCCAAGCGCAAGCGCATCTGCACCTAGAGATTTCGCATTACCCCCTAATGCGATAGAATTGGATTTAGTTGCTTCAGCAGTACTACCCATAGCGATAGCATCAGCACCTGTTGTTTTAGCCTGATTACCCATAGCAAAACTGTTTGCACCACTTGCAGTTGCACTTTTACCCATCGCTACCGCATTTTGTGCGGATGATTGCGCTGTATTACCGATGGCAAACGCATTCTCTGCACTAGCATTAGCACTATAACCCATAGCTACCGCATTGGCGCCACCAGTGCTGGATGAAGAACCGAATGCCATGGAGTCAGATGCAGCAGTAGATGTTCTCGCCTTTGTACCGAATGCAAGGGAACGAACACCTTCTGTTACAGTATTACCATTAGCATTATATTGTGCACTAGGAGTACCATGTTGTTGACCAGGCAATTTTATAGTTTCTGCTGCACCGATTGCAATGGATTGATCTGCTTTTGCTGTAGCAGAATAACCCATGGCAAAACTACCGTTGCCCTTTGCCCAAGATGCAGTACCTAATGCTGCAGAGAACTCACCTTCTGCAGCGGATTGACGCATCATAGCCAAGGAGTTAAATCCGCTCGCCTTTGTAGCTGTACCAAGAGCCATAGCAGATGGAGATAAGGCTTGTGCATAATGTCCTAAAGCAAAGGAAATACCACCTGTAGCTTGAGCATAGTTACCAATCGCTAAACCAGAGTAATAGTTTGTACTACCTTCTCGTATATTTGTATTGCTACCGATAGAAATACCGGAGAACATATTTGTTGTATAATTGCTGCTATCATTACTATTATCAAATGGTTTTAAATTCCCTGGATTTTGATAGTTGTATAAATAACTACCATCACTAGACTGTGGTTTGCCAGTAACATACCCAGCACCATTTACACCATCAATAATCATAGCAGTATGATCGCCGGCCGCATAAACAGTAGAAATATTACCACCCATCAATAATGCAGCCACCGCCATAATCGCACTCATGCGTGCCCAGGTTGTACCGCTTTGTATGGATTTCACCTTGCCGCCACCTGTTTTTACGATTTCAGATACTACTACATAGCATTTTTTTGTCTTACTCCAAATGACATTATAAATTCGATTCATAATTATCCTTCCTTACCAAAAACTTAGTAAAACACAGCACTTGTGTTTCCTCATATTGCAAACAAAATAAAAAGAAGAAACATAACGATTAGTTATCATCTACACTTCTTGCACAGAATAATAGTATTCCAAATTACGATTCGAATACTATAAATATTTATGATGTATCATCATATACTCACCCACGGCTATACAATATCAAAAAATTTCTATCTTGTAAACAACTTTTTCATCTTCTCTTCATTTTTATCGTTTATTTATTTTATATTTAATACTTTTTAATTTTAAGAAATAGAATCTTCATCTTTCCTATCAATTATTACGATAAATCCACATATCGGGATATAACGATTATTGTAATTACGTAATCAATTTCATATTTTTAAACTTTTCAGTTTAATACTTTCATAGATAAGATAATTTTATATACAGAAGGATTATCATCTACAGGTACACGAAAAAGCCGAGGCCCTAGAGCCTCGGCTCTTACAATATAAATATAGATTATATATAAATATTTATATAGATATTCTATTTTTTATTGATCCTTATACGTTCAATAGTTGGTTGTTCTTCATGATTCTTGGCAATGGTATCCACACGGAATAATACCATTTCAGGTCCAAATTCAGATATGAGTCGATCATCAACGACAACACTGTTAATCAACATACACCGTATGTTGACGACGCACATTTTCCAACATATTAGCACGAACCGATGTTTTTGTATCCGATCGATGGTTACCACCAAACCAAGCCGTATCGACACCGGCTAGACGGAACATGACTTTACCGTACGGACTACCATGCTCATGCTCCGGCTTGTTGTAGCCCATGTCCACGGAAATCCTCGGCGTGAGCTGCAACTCCGTACCGATGCGCAAGCCATGCTTATCCTCACTACGGCGCAACTGCCAACGATAGGCTTCCATATACACGCGCGCCCAACGGGCATTCTTGAAGCTTGTCCCGTATTCCGCAGTATATCCGTTAGACACACTCTCCAAGCGCATCACACCGTCAAGGGAACGCTCGCCGGACACACCGCGATACCAGTTCATGCGAAACGCACCGATACCCGATACATACTCTAGCCCGACGCTCATACGACCATGATTGCCTCTGAACCGATGGTCATAAAACAGATTGCCACCGTAATAATGGTCATCGTTCTCAGCAATTCGGCGATAGCCGATACCCACATTCGCCGTCGTTCCTGTATCCGCTGCATTCGCCAACCGCTCCTGTGTAAACCACACATGACGAGATGTCTCATCATAATGACCTAACGGCTGCAATGTTTCCACACCGTACAAAGGCTTCCAGTTTTTCTGAAAGCGCAATGACAAGACGGTTCGCTGCATCCACGGTTTCGCCTTCGATCCGTGCATTGCGGAATGAACACCAGTCATGACCACCGCCTGCAACGCAGAGTTGACCGCATCCGTATCGGAATAACGAGTCGTCTTTTTATCTGTGGAGTCCGGCATCTCCAATCCGCCCTGACCGATGACATGATCTGGAGTATGAGATGAATTAACATGGAATGTATCTAAGTCGTCAGATAATACGGGCTTACTTTCACTATGAACTTGTTTTACCGTAGTCCCCTGCATAGGTTGCGCTGTTCTGTCCACCTGTTTTCCCGACACAGGCATGACAAACATACATAAGGCACTCATCAACACGATTATATATTTCATTACACACTCTTACGTACAAACACACTTCTCATTACGTAATTATGTACGTACTTAATTACGTACATAATACTTAATTACACACGATTAAATATGCCGATGATTCATGATTTTATCATGAACAACACATGAAATTATTTCTATTTTATATAGATATATAGAGGATTGTCAATGCAAATACAATACAATATGCTACATTCATACAAAATATCCATACAATATAATCGTTACAATCCATAATATTATTTTATATACATAAATAAATTTCATTTTATTTATATATAAGCTCTTCTTAAATATTTATAATAAGTGTATAATCAAAATATATAAACAACGTTTAATGAATTCTTAAAAGGAGAATTACAATGAAGAACAAATTATTACCAATGGGTATTATAGCTTTAATCATCGCCGTAATCATCTTGCTGATTATTCCAGATCCATCAGCGAACAACGTAGAAATCGCAAGACATGCAACCAATGCACAACAAGCGGCACAGGCCATTTCCAAGAATAACCAGACATCCATTCTTATCCACACCATCGGTATGTTCTGTCTCGGCCTCGGCATTGCATCGACCGTAGGCGGTATTATCGTGAAATTTATCAAGAAAGATAACTAAAACCTCTTACAGAGCCTAAAAGGGGCTGTAATTGAAATGCAGTTATATCGCATTCAATTACAGCCTTTTCTGTCTATTCTTCCAATGACTATTTTCACACAAACACACTAAAACCAAAACACAAAAAAGCTGTACACACAATCGATTTTTGAACTACCTTTGATGTCACATTGGTTTTGACATCAAAGCCGTTCAATCTAATCTATGTATGTACAGCTTTTATGATTATTTATATGTAGTTATTATAATAATGTATTTCATCTCAATTTGACGATATATATTTTTATCCCTATAATATAGGTAGATAGCCAAGCGAGTGGTTCCGTTAGGCTCATCTCAGAACTATAAATAATTGATGAAATGGCCTTTCAGTTATCCAGTTACGGGTAACGAAGGGCTATTTGTCTTTTCCAAGACAAATAAGAGCCACAAGTGCTCCAAAGGCAATAACTACAGTTATTACCTCTAGAATTAGCATGATTAACTCATAATCACTCATAGACACCCCTCCCTTCATTAACAAAGAGAGGCCCAACCTCGTTGACTATCCTAATCCTATTATAAGTCGAACTAATGCTCGATACAATAAGAAACGTTTTAAAGAAATATATGAATGAATCAATAGACGACTTTACCTGTCATGCAATTATCGATGTACTAAAATCGCTCCTATCTATTAATAATTCGCTTAAAATTTATGTGTAAATCCTGCATTTACAGACCAACCGGCCTTATAATCACCAGATAGACCTGTACTAATATCAGCAAAGATGCTGTTATTTGCATTAAAACCATAGCGACCACCAAAGGCTAAATCTGTCCAAGTGCCTTTAATGTCCTCGGAAGTGTATTTAGTAGTAGCACCACTTGTATACGTAGTTTTTACTGTACCGGAGAATACATGGTTAACACCAAGACGAGTATATAGATTACCTGCGCCGAAATGTTTACCGATTTCAAGGCCAAGACCGCCTACTGTACTGCTCACACCAGACTGATCTACATGCATACTGCCAGCATTGAAGCTATCACCACCAAAGTGAGTATAGCTCAATTGTGCTTGTGGCTCGATATATGTACCATTTGAAAGTTTCACGGTTTTACCATAGCGTGCACCAATTGTATACGCATTAGTTTTAGTCTCACCAGAAAGTTTTTCACCAATCTCATTACGAACAGTGAAATCGTTAGATGCACGACCTACTTGGGACTCAATATGGATATATTGGTTGTTACCAAGATCTTTCAAACCATACGTACCGACAGCGAAAGCTTTTTCCTTACCAGAGCCGTTGAAAATGTAATCATCGTTACCACGAAGATAGGAAACTTGACCACCTATAGTCCATCCGCTGCCAGTTTTAGCATCGTAACCACCTTGAATACGTGTATAAGTTGTATCTGTGTCGACACCGTTTCCACTAAAGCTGTATTTACCGCCACCAACACGAGCCCAAATACCTGTCGGTTCCCCTTGTTGTAATACGCGTGAACGATACATATTATCTGTCAACGTTCTCCAACCATTAATATTACTCATAATGGCGGAACGAACGCCGCGCATATGTGGTGTATCAAAGGCACCCATATTCACATGCATCTGAGGATTCTGCGCAAGAGCTGGTGTTTGATTTTCTTCAGATTTCGGAGTCGGTTGCGGTGTTGGTTTCACCTCTGGCTTAGGTGTTGGTGTTGGCGCTGGTTTTACCTCTGGCTTTGGAGTCGGTTGCGGTGTTGGTTTCACTTCCGGCTTAGGTGTTGGAACCGGAGCCGGTTTTACCTCAGGCTTTGGAGTCGGTTGCGGTGCTGGTTTCACTTCCGGCTTAGGTGTTGGAACCGGAGCCGGTTTTACCTCAGGCTTCGGAGTCGGTTGCGGTGCTGGTTTCACTTCCGGTTTAGGCGTTGGCGCCGGAGCCGGTTTTACCTCAGGCTTCGGAGTCGGTTGCGGTGCTGGTTTCACTTCCGGCTTAGGCATTGGAACTGGAGCCGGTTTTACCTCACCATACTCATATTTACCCTGACCATTTTTATCAGCCTGCCACGTAACAGCACCTTCCTTAGCATGACCTTCGGTTAATACTTTAAAGCGTGCAGATTCAGCACCTGTAGAGGCAATAGCAACTGTACCTTGAAGGTTTCTTTCACCATTTACATAATTGTGATAGTACACCTTATGTGCCAAGTTATCTAAAACTTTATTTACATTATCTTCACTAGACAAGTCTAATCCCTTACGACTCGTATACATATGAGCACCGGAATTAGGTGCCGCACTTGTAATATGGATATCACCACCCCAGAAGGATTCTGGAGTCAACCCATTTACAAGATTTTTACGCTCTTTGTAATCTGGATCTTCTTTGTCATCATACTCACCATTTGGATCATAAATAAAGTTTACATGACCTTCTAACTTATCAATGTGAATTTCATTATGCTCACTTTGAGTTACTATGGATTCAAAATTACGATTTTTTGAACCTACCAAACGATGTACACGGCTTGGAGTTGTCATTGTGCTATATCTAGTGCCATTTAAACCACCTTGATACATATGGTCCCAATAACCACGATCACCAAGAAATACATTGATATGGTTTGGCTGTTTTGCATTCTTATCTGCTAAGTTGAGAGCAAAGCCAGTCCATAGTACTTCATCACTATCTACACCGATATTAATTTCAGATGGATGTGTATCGCTACCATCGATACGCACATCGCCTTCAATGGACATATCATGGCCAGTAAAATTACCCTTATTACCATCTACGCCGAGATTTACAGTACCGCCTTTAGCAATAACAAGTGGATTACTGCCACGACCAACTTGAAGATCGCCATTTTTAATATTCACAGTACTTCCATTTTGACTAGTAATGATAGTCTTTCGTCCATCCATTAGTCTACCAGATACATAATCTGCATTAATAGTACTCTTATTATCTGCATCAATACCATACAGTGTCCCTTGTACCTTTCCCAAGTTTAAGGTCTCACCCTTAACGGCACTAATAACAGTATCTTCTGCCATTACATTAGGCATTACAGAGCTAGCAATCGTCAGGGCAATCGCTAATGATAAGTTTGCTTTACACACACGTTTCATAAGAACCCTCTCTCATTCATACTATAAATTACCATTAAATCTTTTTAATTATAATTTATAGGGGCTATTATTGTAAACATAAGAAAACTGTTTCATCATCAAAAAAATAATAAATAACAAAAGAAAAAGGCGGAACCTAAGTGCTGCCCATAATTATAAAAAATCTATTGAAAGCTATATTATCGTTCATTCGAATTTGACGATATATATTTTTATCCCTATAATATAAGTAGATAGCCAAGCGAGTAGAACCGTCGGGCTCATCTCAAAAGAATAAAGAATATGATGAAATGGCCTTTCAGTTATCCAGTCACTGGTAACGAAGGGCTATTTGCTTTTTCCAAAGCAAAAGAAAAGGCAGAGATTATATAACATGTCCTCCATTACTAGATGTTCAGTAATGGAGGATATATCAATAATTTCTGCCTTTTTTGTTTATCTACGAGCCACGCGCATGGCTGCCATCATGCCTGGAGATTTCCAGACGGATTGGCCATTATCCGATACGAATTTATTATTATCGTAAAATACGTCTGCATTGTAATAGTTATCATCACTAGATGTCACTTTGTAGCTAAGACCTGCTGTTGTGTACACTGTAAAGTTGAGTATATCCCCCACGCGCTTTACAGAGTCTTGATCTACATACCAGCTATTACCGAGATATGTCGTAGCATACACATCTTGACGAGCTTCTACATCATTTGTGCTAATGCCAATTAATACAAGCAATGCCGCTATCATATATAAGAATTTACGCATTATAATTACCTCCCGTTTTATGGTAAGAATACTTATATATTATACCAAAAAACACCGATAATCGCATTATAATGGCAGTACTTTCTCAACCCTTGACTGAATCCGGTCGAGGCTTGGCGTGATTGCTTTCATCACAGGTTTTTCTATGAAAGCTAACCGCACATAGTCTACGGTCATACCGACGACAAAAATGAGCGCCACTACAAAGATTGCATACAGAGGTAATAGTATTGAATCATAGTACTGATACGTTGCCAATACATTGTCCCACATATGATGAAGGAATAACCTATTGTCATGCAATAGGTATATGCCAAAGGTAGTAGATGCTACCACATTAATCCAAGGGCGATAAGTGATCTTTGCTTTCAAAAAAATAATAAATAAGCCAATACCTAATAGCAATTGAAAGAAACCATAATCATTTTGCGTAAAGTAGAAAATTTGTTTCATATACGCTGGATCCATCATGGCCAGTACATCGACGAGGATATCCCCTAGAAAAGCCCCTACAAGGCCTATGGCGCTAAATATAATACCTATTTTCTTTGTTATATATGAGCCGTACAGCTTGATGTACGCCCCCATCGAATAGAATACGACAAAGGAAAAGATATGTTTGAATCCAAAGGTGGTATGCGGTACATTAGGCCACAAATTCAATGCCGTCGGTATTAAGAACCAAATTACCGTGGAAGCCACTAGAAGCATAACGTAGTATTTATGCTGTAGCCAATGAAGCACTCGATTAATAATAGGCGTTAATAAATAGAGTACCAAAAAGTTCTGACCAAACCAACTCATGGCACCAATAGGCAATAAAGCGAGCATCATATTTCGTGACGTCACCGTATCGAGTCCTAAACCCATAGCCACGCCCAACATGGCAATGCTGTAAAACCATATTTGCCCTACTAACTTCGCAAACTTGTGCAACTTGAAGCTACTAGAAATCATAAAATAGCCTGTTATCATAACAAAAGCAACTACACCAGCCTTGCCTCCAAGTCCAAATACTTGGAGAAACACCTTATTAAACGTTAAATCTGGTGTAAAGGGGAAACAACCGTGCACGCTAAAATGATGCATAATAATTAGTATCATCGAAATGATACGCAACAATTCAATATTGCTCTGTCTCATACGCTATACCTCTCATTCTATAAAACTCAAACATCTCTCCAAACTATTAGATATAACGGTTATGTAAACCATAAAATACAGTACATATATGAGAATGTTGTGACAGATTTTACGCATAAGAATATTCAAAACTATTAAGATCTGATCAATTTCAATATATTTAGAAAGATAAAAAATACACCTTCAAAATTATTTCTAAATTTAAAGGTGTAATTTACTATATTCTATTTTTATTATTTTCTTCTCTCTCTAAAAGTAGATCCTTAATAACAGCACATTCAATCCCTAGCCTTTGTTTTTGTTTATCTAAAAAAGCCACTATTACCATAAGTATATTTAAAAATAATAAAACTACAATAGCATTGTTAACAAATGCTTCTAATGATTTCTTTTTTGCAAACTGTCCTATTATAAAAACTGCTATGAATAAGAAATAAAATATACGTGTTTTTAAAGTAGATATTCTTTTAATTGAAAAATAAAAGTATCCAACTAATGGAGCTAATATAACTATACCTATCACTACACAACCTATAAAGTCAACTATAGCTTGATCTAAATCTATTGGTATATCAGATGATATAAAATTAGTCACATTAATTATATTAGATACAAATGTGGCTAATATTGCTCCTATAAATATATTCACCCAAGTATATGACATATTTACATTATAATCAACAGACTTAATACTTTGTAATCTTCTCAACTCTTTTATACTTAAGAACTTATACTCTTCATAATATTTATCATATAGTTTATCCCAATAACCTAATTGATTATTACATTTAGTACATAATTTTATTCTCATAAGAGCTTTACACATATACTTATAGATAACTTTTAATTTAGACATACAAGCTCCGCTAACATAGCTTTATATTTCATAATATAAGCTGATACTTAGTTTTTAAAAATTTTACACAAAATATATAATTATATCGTACAATAAAGAATAATAGGAAGGTCTACATTTGATTAATTTATTAATCACACTATTGCAATAATTAGTAGACCTTCCTTTTGTATTATATAAACATTATATCAAAGTACAAAATATTCCTATCAAGGACTTATGCTACCAAGCAACCTTATTTCTTATGATATTAATTATACTATTTATATATCTTATATCTTTTATTAACTATATCTACTAAATAATCTTCAAGTGGCTTATACAATTTTTGTATAATGTGTGATATTAATATAATTAAAATAATTATAAAGTAAAATAAGAACACTATACCATATCGACTAACCTGATTAATAGGAACATGATGCATTACAAGATAGATAACAACATGCTGAATTAACATAATAGCATACCCTATTACTGCTAATTTATTAATATATTCAATACCAGGAATTCTTTGAACCCTACGTATTAAAATAAATAAAAAATATATACTAGGCATAGTTACTAAAAAGGATAAAGGATTTAAAGAAATAATACGCCATAAAATATGTGTATCTTGATTAAATTGGTAATTTACTATAAAACCAACTAAACCTATAACTAAGCAGCCGTATATAATCTTTTTCTGTATTAAAAATTCTTTATATTGATATAGAATCATCCCCAATACAAATTCTGGCAAACGTGTAACCCATAACCACCAAACATAATCAGCTAGATGATGTAAGAGCATATATGATCCAATTGAAATGGCTATTACTCCTATAGATGTAGCAACTGCAGATTTACTTAACCCCTTTTTTATAAATGGTGCAATTATATACATAACAACAAGTGTTCCTAAGAACCACTCACCAATAAATAGATACTCAAAATTATAGAACTTAGTTGCTACATAGGTCTCATAAGGAACCATAAATAGAATAGCATCTAATAAACTTCCATTTTGAAATATTACTTTATAAAAAGGAACATCAACCATATAAACAGGATTTATAAATCCTATACACATAATAATAAATGTCAATACCCAATAGGATACAAACCACGGAACAACAATACGTAAGAATTTTGTAACATAGAACTGTATCAGGCTCTCTAAACGTTGTAAGCTAATAGCTGCCAAATATCCAGAAATAGCAAAGAAAAGTGAAACACCTAATCTTCCAGTGAATCCACCAAATAAACCTGAAACATTCAAATGTACTGAACCTTCATATGTATATGAATAGTGAGATAGAACTACTAACAAACATGCCAAGACTCGTAATGTATCAATACTAGAATCACGCTTTACAATATTTATCATAATCACAGTATCCTATCTACATATTAATCGATATACTTTTCGTACACCACGATAGATAGATTCAATAGATCTTAATAATAATTTCTTATGTTTTAATCGGTAGCGAACTCTGTCCTTTAAGAACTCTCTATCTAAGAAATATAAACAAATAGCGCGTTTCCATAATGGGTTAATCCAATACGCATAACCTTGCCCAGCGCCCATATTATTGCTATTAACAGCAGCAATCTGACCAGTCCAAAAATGATTAAAATTCACATCTTCGCCAATACCTAAATTATCTTCAAATGAAATACTAGAGAATAAAGACTTGTCTAACTCTTTAGGACTATGATTAAAATACTCATGAACTAATGCTAAATCTTCACGCTGATAATGTAAAAACTCGATATCCGTATCAAAAATCCTTACAAAATCATTTACAAATGCAAGAGCATTCTTTTGAATTAAATCAACAATATAATATTCATCATAATCAATAGAATATTCTTTATATTCATAAATAAACTCATCATTTTCATCTACACTCAATTGTTTTAATGATGGTTCCATTCCACTAACCAATAGTTCACGTAATAAACCTGTTACACCAGGAGTATGAGCAAAGAATGTTTTAACATCCATTTGATTTAGCTTTCCTCTAGATAAAGCTATATCATTATTAATATGAATATAATAAGGAGTTATATCAAACCCATAACAACGATTTAAAGCACTTTCAACACGACAACTGTACCCTACATCAAAAGTAGCCGATTTTCCACCAAATATTTTTCTAAAACTATTAAACATTTTTTGTTGATATATTTTAGTAGCATCTTCACTCCATATATCATTACCAAAAACAGTAATAAATTTATACCAGCTTTCATAAGTACCAAAAGGTCGCTCTAATATAATGTTAGCATTTGATAAGATAGTTTTTGCTTCTTCCATGCTAACCTTCAAGAAATCTTTAAATATAACTAATACCTTATTAGGTGTTAAGTTACGTATATTAATATTAGAATTATAAATTTTATCAAGATCACTTCGGTTAGAAAGTTGTAAAGGCAAGACCGCATCACGAGAAAAACGAACATAGTTAACTTCAGTATCTATTGGATAAACTTGTCGTAAGATATTAAAAGCTTTTAGTGGTAAGAACCCATCTCTAGCTAAGAAATTTAATGTATCATATTTTAAAGTCTGAACATCTTTAATTAGCCAATGCATTAAAGAGAAAATATATGGTCCTAATGCATAGTATCCTATTATCTTAGGATCTGCATTAAAATCTGATCCTCCCATAAATTCTGTATATGGATTATCGAATAATGTATTAGCTACAAGGCCTAAAACTGCCTTCATACCTAAGAACCGTTCAAAATAATGAGTATTTCGTTGCATATAAGATTGTTCGAAAATAACATTAAATGCATTCCCTGTATAGTTTTCAGGAATTCGACCCTTAAGTAAATCAATAGCCTTCGGCAAAAAGAAGGCATTCCAACCACGCTCTCTAGCTCTATTAACATCAGAATGCATTGTATCACCAATATGAATAAATTCTTCTGGTTTATATCCTAATTCTTTTTGTATATAAGAATACAAATTTCCAGATGCCTTCGTTAGATTTAATTCGCTAGATACATATATATTTGAATATCCTTTAAAATTTTGTTTTTCAAGCAACAATTCTAATGTATCTTGATGTAAATACATATCAGAAGTAATAATAACCTTTTTTCCCATATATAGAGCAAGGTCAAATAGATCTTTTGTAAATTTACGCTGATAACAATACTTTAATTCTAAATTAATTTCTTCATTTTTAATAATATCTATTGTTTTATCATCATAATTAGATATCTCTTTAAATGCATCATAAACATCATCGATTGTTATATCTTCTAATGATGGATTCTTGATATGCTGTAATTCTCTAGCCCTTTGTTCCGCATCAATACGTAACTGTTTTAATTCTAAATGATCTTTACTTTGTAACTTAAATGCAATTCGTTCTGATAAGAGTGAAAATAAATCTGTAGGTTCACAGAAAGGCCTAAATACCAATGTATCAAAAATATCAAAGCTAACAACCTTAATATTTTCATCGATAATATTAAGTTTTAACTGTTCCCCCATTAATTTTGTATTTGGAGTATGCATAGTAAAGAAATCTATTTTATGCAATTCTTTTTCAGAAATACCAAATTTTGTCTTAATATGTTTATATAAGGACACTTTTTCTATTTGTGATAATTTACTGTCACATCCTTTTAAAACTGATTGAATAGTATGTAATGTCCACTGTTTTAAATCATAAGAAACATCTAAATGAGATTGACTGAAAATCTTATTAATAACAGTAATAATAGACTCAATACTATCTATATTCTTCTTATATTCCTTCAAAGATTTAGAATAGCTACCTATTTCATGATACACAAAATTATTCTTAATATTGACAATTTTATTTGTATGATAAAATGCTAATACATTAAATATATACCACAACGCAAAATTAGTGGTAATAGAAATATTCTCAAGTTTCCCTACAACAATTGATAATAAGGACTTAGATAAAAGCTTATTAAAAGTATAGAATAAAGAAAAATCAGATCCACTTTGCTTTAATAGAAACTCTTTACATGCATCTCCTTCTAGATTTAAATCAAGTAATCTATTGTGAGCATATAATGGGTACTGAATATTTTCATCATTTATAAAAAGATGCTCCCCCATTACAAGATTAGATTTAGTAGATATACCTCGCTGTACCATAGTACGATAAAAATCGCAAGATACATATTCATTAGATGTTAAGAATGAAATATAATGTCCATTTGCCTGTTTTAATGCTATACGTGCCAATTCTAAAATAGAATCACTTTTATCACTAATAGTAACTGATACATTATCATATAAATCAACATATGTATCTAAAACTTCTGATTCAGTTGATGCGACTACAATTAATTCAATATTTTTATATGTTGAATTAATAATACTATCAATTACTTTTTCTATTTGTTTCTCTTCTTTTTCTTGTAAAGATACTATTACAGATAATAATGGTTCTTTCATATTATAATTCCCCTTAACTTACTTTATATGCTTCACAGATTTCATCAGTATTGCCTATTCCTTTAACTTTTCCATGATCTAACCACAAAACTTTATTACAAACCTCTTCTATTAAATCTATTTCATGAGATACGATAATAATTGTTGTACCCTGATCAATCATTTTCTTAATACGTTTAATACATTTTTCTTTAAATCTGTAATCCCCTACTGATAGTACCTCATCGACAATTAAAATATCAGGATCGACAACAGTTGCAATAGCAAATCCAAGTCGTGCATACATACCACTAGAAAAATTCTTAATAGGAACATTAACAAAACTCTCTAACTCAGCAAATGCAATAATTTGATCAAAATGTGCATCTAAAAATTTTCTACTATATCCTAAAATAGCCCCATTTAAATAGATATTTTCACGAGCCGTTAGCTCTGGATCAAATCCTGCTCCAACTTCAATAAGAGGAGCAATAGAACCTTTTACTGATACACTCCCCGCTGTTGGCTTTAATACACCAGCTAAAATCTTAAGCATAGTACTTTTACCAGCTCCGTTAAACCCAACAATACCAAGAATATCTCCTTTATCAACAGTAAATGATACATCATCAAGACTTACAAATTCATTATAAAATAATTGTCCTTTTATGAATCTCATTACATACTCTTTTAATGTATCAACGCGTTCCTCCATTAGATTAAAAACCATACGAATATTTTTAACCTCTATGACTGGCACCATATATCCTCCTCCCTATTATAAATACATAACAAAGGTGTTTTGCTTTTTATTAAAATAATAAGTCCCGACTAAGAGCGCACCAACTGAAAACAAAATACAAATACTAAGCAACTCTATACTTGGTAATGTATTATTATACGCTACCTCTCTAAAAGCGCTTAAAAAATAATATAATGGATTATATTCCACTACAAACTTATATTCCTCAGGAATAATATTAACAGGGTAAAAGATTGGTGTCGCATAATTTAAAACAGTAATAAGTACACCATATAGATGGAATATATCTCTAAAATATACTGCTAATGCTGATATAAATAGACCTACACCAATACAGAAAAAATACAGTAGCACAAGGGGTAATATACAAGCTATTAATGTTACTGTAATTTCATGACCAGTATATAGCATAATTACTAACATAGCTGGCAGTGAAAACAATAGGTTCACTGCACTTGAGGATACTCTAGATATCGGAAATAAATATTTTGGCACATATACTTTTTTTATAAGTGATCCATTTTCTAATATAGATCCCATTGCAAAACTAGTAGCTTCGGAATAAAATGTAAAAATTAATTGACCTGTCAATAAATACAGAGCAAAATTATCAATTTGAAACCGAAATAAGTTAGAAAATACCATTGCTGTAATCAGCATAGTAAGGAGTGGGTTTAACATACTCCACAAATAACCTAATATACTTCGCCTATATTTCTTTTTAATATCACGCATTACTAACTCAGATATTAAGTTTCTATACTTAACTATATCTAGATACACTATTATTGCCCCCTTAATGACTCTATAATAAATTGTATAAGTAATAAAAATATATCCTGTCTAATATATCTGTCCAGTATTCAATAATATATTTTCAAATTTTCTCCGACTTATATTTCAAAAGTAATCGTAGCTGATTACTATGATTTAATACGTCTAAGAACAGATTAGAATTACCTAAAGCATGCAAGAAACCCGAAGGCCAGATACTATTCTTAAAATCCTTAGCCAATTGTTTTGGATTGCCAAAATAAAAGTACAAAGACTTATTCTTAACCATCGGCTCAAAGAAATCTATATATACTGGATACGGCCCCCAATAAGCTACGTCTTCATCATCAGGATGCAAGACGAATCGGCTAAAGTTCGTCATCACCATACCCGCCTCCACAGAACCGTATTGCATCATATCTAAAGGATAGAACTCGCAGAAGTCCTTTGCCCCTTGATGAAGCTCAGTTAAGCGCTTTTTATATTCCTCAGGTATATCGCTATATTCGTACTCCTCTAATAGAGGTACTGCCTCACCTTTTTCACTATACTTATAACCCAAGGTTGTACCATGCGGTGCCGTGAAGAATACCTCCAAGAACATATAACCTAAACGCAAGGCTGTTTGCAATTCATAGTTTTGAGAAACATCAATATACGAATCCTTAGGTTCATGACTATTTTGTAAGTACAAAGGAATCCACTCGATGTCATAGTTTTTGATTGTACTATATTGTTGGAGTGCCGATACGATAGTACCTGCACCGAGATCTACAACACCAACTCTACCGTAATCCTTATACTGTTTGAGGTAATCAGACAATAACTGACCTTGCTCTTGTGAATTATAATATATCTTCGGATGCACTTGACTATAAAGAGCTTGAATACGCTCATCTTGAGACAATTCATCGCGCGTAAAGGTAGAACTTTCACTTAAACCAACGGAACGAACAACCTCCGCATCATAAGGAATGCCCAATCGATTAAATAAAGTATTCAGCCTTATATTTGGCTGCCAAGATTTATATAACCGCAAGATGTCCTCTAAGGACTGACGATACTGAATCATAGGAATGACCACGGAACGACGGGACAAATAGGAGTAGAAGCTAGTAAGTTCCCCCTCTTGATCGCTAATCTCTTGCAACACATACCCATCTCGCGCCAAGAACAGAATCGCATCAAGATTATAGCTATCCTTATGCACCTTAATCCATTCCATAAAGCCCTTAACGATAGGGCCAAACACATCAAAACCTAAGCGGTACGCCAAAGACTCAGGCGTTTGAGAAAAATTATGTTTTTTGATAAAACCATATAATAAAGAATAATCTAAATCGCCCTTAGCCTTGCTTTCATTCACATACGATTTATGGCTAGGAGGCTTAATTAAGTACGCATCTAAACCAATAGCTTTAGACTGTTGAATATCTGCCTTAACATCATTCCCGATGTGTAACACATCCTTAGCTTCTGCTTGGATTTCCTCTAATACAGCACTAAACAAGGCTCCCCCTTCATGTTTAGTTTTGTGATATATACAGGACACAAATAATTTGTCGTAGCCTGTAATCTTATTATGCTCTAACACCTGTCCTATGATAGTATCCGTCAAATACATATCAGAAATAATATATACTTTCTTGTTTTGCTGCAATGCGTATTGATAGGCCTCTATGACCTCATCATTAGGAAAGGTTAAATTAATTTCTAATTCGATTTCTAAAGCCTTACATGCATCGGCTAATTCCTGACCGTATAAATCAGCGAAGACTTCGTATATTTCATCTAGCGTTACCTCTCGGTACGAATAGGTTTTACGCGCCTTGTGGTCAGCTGCTTCCCGTTTCTTATAAAAACCAATAGGCTTTGCATGATTTCTCTTTTGGTATTCCCGATCTACTAAATGCCATAGATCTCTATCTTTATAGATAACACGAAATACTAGCGTATCATATACATCAAATGTAATGACCGGATGTACATCGATGGCTTGTTGTAATGCTAACTCCATTCCTTCTCCCCAATTATTATGCTAGCTCATGATAAGCTTCTAGTAATAACTTCTCTACACGTTCTGTTTCGTTTGTAATATCATAACCTGCTGCTTTTAATTCTTCATAACGGCTTTGTCTGCTATGTTGTTTACTATTTACAATTATCTCACCCCAGGCCTTAGCACCTGCTTCTAATGAAATGAATTGAGTAGATGGTAAAAGTCCCAATTCCCTAGTCACAGTGGCAGATAAAAGCAGTGGCAAATCCGATGCTTGTGCCTCTATGCCCACAACGGTAAGGCCTTCAAAGAAAGATGGCATCACCAGTATATCTGCAGCTTGCATGATTTTATTTACATCATCTCGTCTGCCTAGTAAACGAATGGAATCCTCTAACCCGTATTCTTTGATTTTTTGTTTAACTTCCGTTAAAAATACACTCTCTTCGCTGGTGTCCCCTACGAGTAACAACACAGAATCAGGCTGATTTTGATGTACTTCCTTAAATATATCTAGCAAAAAACTGTGGTTCTTTTGATACGAAAAACGCCCTACATGTAACAAGGTTAATTCCGAATGTAATTCTAAGGATTGACGAGTTTCATTGCGAACCACTGGATTTGCATCATATTTTCTAATATCGATAGCATTGTAAATAACGTGATATGGATTGTCTTTAAACATCCATTGACCTGCAAATTTACTACATGCAAAGCGCAAGTTCGCACTCCAAGCAAGTAATTTCTTGTTCATCCCTACCAAAAGACGACGTGCCAAGCCTTGTTTGTTTTCAAAGCCTGAATTATGGCTATGGATAACCCGAACAGGTATGCCAAAAACCTTCCCCAATACGAGAGGAAACACGTATTCCAAACTATTAGTATTCAAGACGATTACATCATAAACGCCTTTATTTTGTAATAGTATAATAAACCACTGCCAATAATGGAGCAGTGGATTTTTATGTCTAGAAACAACCTTAAAAATCTTGCTACCAGAAGCTAAGATTTCATCTTCATAACAAATGGAGTACTCCCCCGTGATGTTCACAAAATCATAATCGATTTTACTTTTATCAAGATGTCTAAATTGTTCTATCAAATATGTTTCTATGCCACCTAGATTACGTGTCATCCCCACTTGTAACACACGTAATCCACGGGATTCTCGGTTTATCATAATCGTGCTTCTTTCTAATTAGATTTGATCTTCGCAAATAGACCTTTTAAACGATGGCGAACAAAAGAAATACACTCTGTGCAGGCAATAATTCCTAAATTGCATTTATATTTTAATAGTCCAGATAATACACCAATAAGAGAGGCTCCGTCCTTCATGTGAGGCTGCATATACTTATATATATCGTCATGCCACAGCTCTTGTAGCCATTTATATTTGCCATATAGCGAAGAAACAGTGCCCATGCGCTCTAGTGCAGAATATATATACTTAACATATAATACGCTCAACAATTGGTAGCAGTACGCATCATCAATGCCTTCATCAAGCATATATTGATGAATAGTTTGTATCTTCAAACGATACATTTCGTAGTACTTAGGCTCCCATTTCTTAGAAAGACTAGTCTTATCTAAGTCGAGCATATAGTGATAATACACATGAGGAATAGTCCCCATGGACTTTGCATAGGTTAAGTATTCAAAAGAGAACATAAAGTCCTCCATGATGTATTCTGAGGAAAATTTAATATGGTATTTTTCGATGGTAGACCGCTTGTAAAACCCATTCCACACATAACCAAAGAGTGGGATATACTCCATTTTAAGGACCATCCGCAAGATATCTATAGCATAGTCAGATACGAAATTTCCAACGTCGTTTATCTTGTCTCGAAGGCTTTCACCATGCTCGATATAATGCTCTACAGCACCGTATTTCCAAAAGTCTACATTTGGGTGCTGATTATGTTTCTCGAAAAAAGCGGAAAAGATATTTACGCCATAGTAATCATCGGAGTCCATAAAGGTAATATATTCACCGCTTGCAATGGATATACCATAATTGCGAGCATTACATACGCCACCATTAGGAATGTGCTGAATAATGAGACACATATCAGGATAGGTACTCGCTAAGGAGTCGAGCAATTTCCCCGTTTTATCCTTTGAACCATCGTTTACGATGATCAATTCGTATAAAGCTTTATCAACATCCTGTGAATATACACTGTCTATAACTTGTTTAATTGTCATTTCCGCATTATACGCTGCAACAATAATAGATAGTACTGGATTCACAACGATACCTAGCCTTTACTATGTAAACCAAATTTACGCAATACAAAAGAACTACCCTTTTTCAACCAATTTTGTGGCTCCATAAAGGATACATTTTGCTCTTTATAATTAATGTTATTCGCTTCAAGCCATACGTCGAGCAAGATTTCACTGACAAAGCCAAAAATACGCGCTTCATACGCATCATAATCGGAAATATCAACGCGTTTCTCTAATTCCTCCAAGATGGAGAACATCCACTCGCAGTATTGATTAAACAAATCGCGGCGCATGACAAACATATTAAACATATGCGCCCAATTACGGTTACAAACCTTTGTAAAAGCTCCACTATATTCTGGATATTTTTCTGCAATGATTTGCTCTGCCACATCTAGTCCTTCTGCATGATGGGCGTGATTATAGTGAGAGCGATTAGATTCAATATAGTATTTACGCTTGTCTGCAACTACTACAGGATATTCAGAAAGAAGTTGTTCCCACTCTGCACCTGTAAGGATTTGTTCCTTTTTTGCTTCTACGGAGTACACCTCTTTACGTGTAAAGTAACGTCTGTAATGAACGAGACCAATATAGTCTGCATCAAGGTTTTTCCATGCCCAATAGAGGCCCGTCAATTCACAGTAATTAGCATTCTTTGAAGATATATTATCTCCTGTATGATCCCCTGTATAACCAATATCTGCCTTACCTTCTCGTCCTACATGAATCGGCATATAAACAGAATCTTCAGGCATCCAATATTGTTTATGTGTTGCTACTAAAATCTTTATATTCACTAGTACTCTCCTACATGAGTTGTATATTATTAACACTCTTCTAGTACAATATGAGAAATTATCTATGCTAACTCTTTTTCTACCAAAGTTAAAGCACTAGCAATGACCTTATCCATATCGTAATATTTATATTCCCCTAAACGACCACCAAAGATAACATTGGAAATTGTTTCAGCCTTTTTAACATATTTTGCATATAGATCCAAATTCTTTACGTCATTTACTGGATAATACGCTTCTTCACCGATTTCCCAGTCCTTTGGATATTCTTTTGTTACATACGTAACAGGCTGTGTACCAAACTCAAAATGCTTATGTTCAATGATACGAGTATACGGAATCTCTCCTTCCGTATAATTCACCACCGCAACGCCTTGATGGTTTTCCTCTTCGAGACGTTCTGTTTCAAAGTGAAGACCGCGATATTCTAATACCCCTTCAGAATAACCAAAGTATTCATCTATAGGGCCTGTGTAGATAATCTTATCTACCAAAGATTCGTATTCGTTCCGATGTTTGAGAAAGTCTACACCTAAACGGACTTCAATGCCTTCTAACATGCGTTCAATCATCTTGGTATAACCACCCATAGGAATCCCTTGGAAGCGATCATTAAAATAGTTATTATCGTATGTATAACGCACAGGTAATCGTTTAATAATGAAAGCTGGTAACTCTGTACATTTACGGCCCCATTGTTTTTCCGTATACCCTTTGATGAGCTTTTCGTAAATATCCGTACCTACAAAACTAATAGCTTGCTCTTCTAAGTTCTTTGGCTCCCCTGATATGGCAGCTCGTTGTTTAGTAATGATATCTTGTGCCTCTTTTGGAGTTCGAATATTCCACATTTTAGAGAATGTATTCATATTGAAGGGCAAATTGTACATCTCGCCTTTATAGTTTGCTACAGGACTATTTACATAGTGATTAAACTCGGCAAATTGATTGACATAATCCCACACATGTTTCAAGGATGTATGGAAAATATGAGCACCATAAACGTGAATATTGATATCCTCTTTACTTTCACAATAAAGATTCCCTGCTATGTAATTGCGACGGTCGATGACAAGTACAGATTTACCACGCTTGTGCACCTCATGAGCAAATACAGCACCAAATGGGCCTGCCCCAACTACCAAATAATCGTATTTCATTAATAGGCTCCCTTTGCTTTACATACAACTAGTACTGTTTTCAAGAGATATACAATATCGATCCATACGGACCAGTTATGCACATACCAAGAATCCATTAACACCCGTTCTTCATAGGTGGTATCACTGCGACCACTTACCTGCCAAACACCAGTAATCCCTGGTGGTACAAGGTAAAAGTCATTAATATAATCGCCGTATTTTACAATTTCATCTCGAACAATAGGTCGTGGACCTACGAGGCTCATGTCCCCAACGAGAACGTTCCACAACTGCGGCAATTCATCAAGACTTGTCTTTCGAAGGAATTTTCCGATTTTTGTAACCCGAGGATCATCCTTTAATTTAAAATCTCGTTCCCATTCTTCACGAGCAGCAGGATTATCCTTTAAATATTGCTCCAAAGCCTTTTGCGCATTTGGCACCATAGATCGAAATTTGTAACAAAAAAATGTTTTCCCACCCTGTCCAACACGTTTATGACCAAATACGATAGGTCCTGGAGAGTCCAAGTAAATCAATATAGCAATAATAGCGAGAATCGGTAAAATCAAAATGCCGCCACATACGGTAGCTACAATATCAAAGATACGCTTTGTAATACGGTTAGACTTACGAGCTAAATTATTCTGCACACGTAATATAACCGCCTGCTCTTCCATCATGCCATGAGCTGTAATATTACTTGTTGGTAAACCGAATAATTCAGGAACAAAGGCCACCCTTTTTACTAATACTTGTAATCGATTAATCAAGTATACTAATTTTTTAGACTCAAGTCCCGGAGCACAAATCAGTACAGTTTGAACGCCTGTATCTTTAATAACGCTTTCTACATCTTTAAAGGCTCCAAGGCATGGATATTCTTTAGCGATGGATGATGATTTAGGATTATCATCTACATAACCAATAATCTTATAGGTAGTAATCGGCATACGCTCTAATGATCTCTGTACAAGTTCTGCTGTCTTTCCCGCCCCAACGAGAAGAATCGGAATTGTTAAATATCCTGCTTTTGAAAGTAATTTTCCTACAATAAAACGCTCGCTAAAGATAAATACGAGCATACATATATAAGCAAAGGCAACAAATAAACGAGACACATCATTAATAACATGTCCTGTGTACATGAGAACAATCGATACGACAACCCCTATGGTAATGCTGCGAAACAAATTTTTCATCGTATCCCAATAAGGTGTTACCACAGAATAGACATTATTAAGCAACAAGATAGTTAAAAATACGATAGGCACAATACCATATACGTAAATTTCTTCTACCTTAAAATTTGAACTTACTGGTAAAATTGATAAGTTTAAACGCAAATAATAGGCTGCTAATGTCCCCAAAACAATAGCAATATAATCTGCTATAAGTACTATGAGCTTACTTATAAATAACTTTTTATTATTGTTATTACAGATAGAACGATTCATACTAATACCCCAAGTTATAAAAAAGGGTTGTTTTCTCAATCTCAAAATATTAAGAAAACAACCTCTCTATCATACGAATACAATGTACCAATATTTACATATATTGTATCATATTTAAATATATAAAACTATAAAAAACATAGATTTCACCTATCTTTTATGTAGTTATTTATTCTTTAAGTCTATTTAAATCCTACTTAATTGTCTATTAAATAGTAGTTAGATGCCTTCCAATACAGCTATATAATTCTCAATTATCCCGCAATTGAAGCATAATCCCCATAACAACCCAAAAAATGCGAATACCCGATGAATTACCCCAAGTATAATCAATAGATCCAAATAAAAATAAATAACTAATAAAACCTACAATGATTGATAAATCATAAGGATTTGTAGATATAATATAGCTTTTTACTGATTTATAGATTGTGAAAATTGAGAATCCTAAAAACCCAATTAGACCTAGTATGCCAGATTCAGAGGCTATTTGTAACATATTATTATGAGAATGACCTAAGTCTTGGGTTTCTTTTTCTGATTTATACTGCTCTCGATATGTTTTCTGCCACAAACCTGGACCAACACCAATTACAGGATGATCCATAATCATTTTTCTATCCGACTCCCATACATAGATACGGCCTAAATTTGAGCCATCAGTAGTTACATTAAAGGTGCTTTCAAAACGAGCCATATAAGCTTGATTACTAGTAAATATAAAACTGATTCCTATAACAGCCACAAGAAGTACCAATAAATAACGAATGTTAACAAAGGAATAGCGCAATGTAATAAGTACACCATTAATACCATTAAATAGCCAAGAACCACGGCTTTGATTGCCTAACATTCCCAACACTATACTAAATAAAGAGAATACAGCTGATTTTTTTACATAAGAAGGAAATGTTTTATCATAAACAGTAATTAAAGCTAATGGAAAAGCGAGCGTTAACAACATAGCTAGCCCCATCATAGAGCCATTAATGACACCACCTGCACGACCCTCTGTTCCTACATTATACCCCAGTAAATATTGTACAAAGGCAGATAGAGCATCGATGCCTATATACACAAAAAATATTGATAAAATAGTATATAATTTGCGAGAACTCTTGATAAATAGCAAGATTGGTACGATAATTAAAATCTTCCAAATCCAAATATTAAAGAAGTACTTAGTCGTCACTCGTATATTATCACTAATAAATGCAGACGGTAATATACATAACAGCATACCTAAGTACGCCCATCCATATTGGCGTATCGAATTTGGTATAGAAACTTCATCTCTTTTATACCACCATGTTAAAAGTGTAACGAGTACTATAAGTCCATAAATAAAATTACCAAAAGCCATAGATGACCGCGTCGTACATATCATAATTGAAATGAGTACAGTAAGTATCATTTCATAATTCTTAAGTATCCAAGATTTCATACTAACACCCTTATCCCCTTATTGTTATTATCTAATAATTAAGTATAGTTACGACTTACATATAACGTATAAATGTATACTTATTTTATTAAATTTTTCATATGTTCTTGAATTTCTTGTTCATATTGATCGAGTAATTCATAGCGTTTACGATATTGGCTACGTTTTTGTGATTTAATCTCCTCAATAGGCTTACGATATTCCTCTAAAGGAATTTTGAAAAAACGTTCATCACTACATAGTACACCGCCAGATTCCTCCCACAATGAATCTAGCTCAGCTACCTTTGCACGATGACCGCGAACTAAATGAGTATTCGCGTAAAAGCCTTCATCAGATACAGCGTAAATAGATTCTACTTTACAAATGACTGCAATATGACGTAATAGGAACATAATAAAGTTTTTTGGACGATAGCCAAACATCTTTTTCGTAACTGTTTTAGCATTATCAAGACCATCTTTATAACCTTGAATTGTACCAATCCACATAGCAGATTCCCCATTAAAGCCTTTGCCAAAGCGAAAATTAGCATGGTATACGCCCTGCTTACCCAAGGTGAGTAACAAGGTCAAAAAACCTTCTTTACGCTGACCAGGTCCATAATATAAACGGGCCACCATATCAAGGTCTTCTGATTCCCATACGATAAAGCCACGATTCATACGACTTACATCATCATAAATATTCTCTGGATCTACAGAGTACATTTCACGAATCGCCTCATCTGTAAATATATCTTTCAAATAATCAAAATGATTAACAATGGCCTCTAATCGTTCCTGAGGTGTAGAACTTTTAAACAAGAAAAATCTTGTCATCAACTCAAATAAACCAACTTGACGATCTAATAGTGTTAAATCAGGCGTGTAATTTGCAAAGTAGTTCTCTAGCGCCTCTATTTCTCGTTTATTTCGTATGGAGCGCATTGTATGTAAAAAAGTACGACGTGTTTCCCTCCAACTACGCTTTCCGTAAATCTTACGACCTCGTTGCCATTGTGTTTGTAAATATCCCATCTCTTACTCCTATCCACTAATACAACTAACAAACTTTATCATTAATGATTAGTGGAGTGTAAATTATCTATAATCGCAACTAATTCATCAGCTACACGATTAATGATGAATCGTTCCTCAACAACACGTCGTGCATTTGTGATAATACTTGATAAATCTACCGCATCACTCATCACATGCTCCATCGCTTGTTGTAATGTATGTTCATTCAAAGGATCAACAATAAATCCAGATATACCATCGTCTATAATTTCTCTCTGAGCCCCAGATCCACTCGTAATGACTGGTACACCGCAATACATAGCCTCACAAATAACAAGACCAAAGGCTTCACGCGTTACAGTTGGCAATAACAAACAATCAATTGATCTATATAAACCTTCAATATCAGGTGTAAAACCTATAAATTCAGCATAAGAATGCATGTAATGCGCATCTATATAGTCTTTAAGTTTTTTGATTTGATCCTCTGTACCAGCCCCCGATATAATCAACCGAATATCTGGATTGTTTTGATGAATCTGTTCAAGAGCACTTAAAATCAGATATAAACCCTTACGTTCTGTAATACGCGCACTATATCCAAATGTAGTAACTTTAGATTTCATTGGCACATTATCTGCAAATGAAAGAAATCTATTTGGATCAATACCATTATAAACAATATAATATTTACTAGTATTCTTAATAATAGGTGTCATAAGGTCATCATAAACGAGTTTAGATACACATACAAAGGCATCTACTTGTGAATTGATCCATTTATGATACATATCTATTTTACCAGGTACAAGATTATGTTTAATAAACATCAATTTAGCACCCGTTAACTGCTTAAGAGCAATACAGAATAAGATATATTTACCAGAGTGGCATACAATTGTATTAATTCCTTGTGCTTTCATCTGTTTGGCTACTGCATTAACAGATAGAAAACCCTTCAAAGTATAGAGATTGGCAGTCATCACATGGCCGACTTGAGCATAGCGAGATTGCATCTCTTCATTTGATTGGTCTACTAAGGTATAAGCAGCCCTATGTCGTTGTTGTAATTGTTTACAAATATCATATACATATTGTTCACCACCGCCCCAAATTTTGGCGCCTACAATATTGATTATAGACATAGGTTCCTCCTATCATATACAGATCAATACACATATAGTGGCATCCATTGATGTATTCGAAATAATGTTTACATATACATCAATAGATATCATCGTCTAATTATACTACGACTTATTCATACTGTCCTCATGATTAATGAGCCACATGGTCAACAATGTCCAATCACGAGCATCATCCCCATGATTATCAATAGGCCGAATTGGCTCAACCGGTTTATAGGACGGTATGTTGCTTTCACCATAATCCATGCGAACATCGCCCATCATATGCGGCGTAATCCACTGGTACGGCGTAACTAAAGTTTCTGGCTGCTCATCAAACAAGGACGGCACAATGGAATAATATTCAAAACCCTTTGGTGCAATGGTTTCAATAATGGTAGGCATGAGGCTCATATGCGTGCCAATGGGCACCGTAATCACATCCTTAGTGAAAGCAGGATGTTGTAACAACCCTACGGTACAGAATGTATCGCGCAAGGTATAGTCCCGTTGAATTAAAGATGTATTATTCAATGAGCCAAATAGATTAGAGTGATCACCTGTAACAACAAATAAACTATCTGGAAAGGCCTCTTTCATAGCATTTACAAAGTTAAATATTGCCTTATCACTATAGCGATAGGTAGCCAATTCTTTATTGCGTTTCTTATTAGATTTTAGATCATCCCCAAGATTCGGCATGACCTTTTCAGGATCATAATCTAATAAGGAATCCTCCATTTTATAAGGACCATGATTGGATGTAGTGTAAATAAAATGGAATGTCGGATGATCTAATCCTTTAATTTGTTCCGTTATATTCTCTAAAAATACGTGATCGTATACGCCCACCCAAGTTTTAGGTGCATCAGGACCACAGAAAACAGAAGCGCTTTCCACACGGTCAAAGCCTTGAGCCTTACCGAAGTGATTAAAGTTGCCGTACGACGCATTACCACCATACCAATAAATCGTATCATAGCCTAATCGCTTCATTTGAGCTGCCAAAGAGGTCGGCAACGGTTCATGCCAAAAAGCTTCCCGTTCATTGATTTCCATACCCGCATCATAGACGCCGGATAATAGACTTACAATGGATGGACGAGACACATTACCAGCAGGCAAGAAATTAGGTACTTGCACCGTATGAGGATTATCTTTAAAATCCCATAAACCAGGACATATATTGAGATCCTTATAAGGTTCATCAAGAGACCATTGAGGGATACTTTCACCAACAATAAAGAAAATATGCTGCGGTTTATCAATACGAGGACCTGATGCAACACGTTTAAATGCATGAAGCGGTGTGTGTAGATCCTGCCATGAATCTTTGTATTCGTTAGGAACAATACGATAAATGGCGTCATCAATATCTTCAGGAGATGCGGTATATTCATCACGTAGCGGATGTTTAAACACCGTTTCTAAGGCACATAAATCTGGCACTGTAGCACGAGCAAAGAATATATCTTCTTTTACCACTGTAGGAATCGTATCCCATTCTGGTTTATCATCATGAGATAAGGTACCACCGTAGCGGAACCAATAGAATCCTAGAACAGATGCCGCCACAAGTCCTATATTCCAAGCTACAGTAGGCCAGGTTCCTTCAATGTTTGGATATGGTATAGATGGCAAGGATAAGAAGAAACCTCCCATGAACCAGGATATAACTGCAATAGGAATCAATCCTAGAATGACAAGAATTCCTCGGTCTTGATTAAAGAATACATCAATCAAATTCCGTTTCTCTGCATGATTTCCATAATGAACCATATAGTTGTACGTATCATGGAAATGCTTGTAGAAGATCATTTTTCCTGCAAAGGCTGCGTACAGTACACAGGAATACATCGTTAGACCTACTAATCGTATGGAATCTTCTATTTGATGGTACCCTTCAAACCATAGTGCAGGGAGTGTCACCAAGACTAAAGGTAATAAGAATACATAGGCATCAAAATCCATGCCCCACCAAAAGCCGTAACGCAATGAACCTAGAGCTGATTTCCAACGACCTTTCCATGTTGGATACGGATTATAAATAATCATAAAAATGATTCGAAAGATACTACTCAATATGGGTGCCCAAATCATTAATTTTATATTTTGTTGTAGGGATAGAAAAAATTGTTCACTCATTTATACTTCCATATCTACTTAAAGAACAATACTTCCCCATAGCAACCTACTTATACTACATTACTGATTATAATTGTCCATTAGATTTATTCAAATAATACAATTTTACATACTTTGTCATGGTGTACATCATATGATAGATCGATAATAGAAAACCTATTTTTCCGTCTAATATGCCACCTTGCAAAATATATATCTTGAAAAATGCCCATGTAGGGCGCAATATAATATCCCCTAAAAAATTACAAGACTTCCCTTGTGCCTTGTATTTATTAGCTGCTACCGTCGTATACTTATTGAACTTCTCAAAAAATTGATGCCAATTATCATACGTATAATGATACAATTTTCCCTCTAATGTATCTTGTGGATACGGACTGATAAAAGCTTCGTGAACAGCCCCTTCCACAGTTGCTCCCTCTCGAGGCATCAATCGTAATACCTTATCAGGCCTCACCACACCATGGGTTGCCTGATTATAATGGAATAGATTATATCTGCGTAACCAATACGCCTTCGGTTCACCTTGAATAGCTCGTTGAATAGACTTTGCTAACTCTAGTGATACACGTTCATCAGAATCGACAAATAGAATCCATTCACTCTGGGCTTGTGAAATACCAAACCGTCGTTGTTGTGACCAATCTCCATTTAAGGGATGTGGTATAACCTTTGCACCCAATCCCGTAGCAAGTGATACTGTCTGATCTGTACTGCCATCATCGATGACTAAAATTTCATCAGCAAATTGAATACTCTTAATACAATCTACAATATGTTGTTCTTCATTGCGCGCTAAGATAATAGCCGTCACAGTACTCATAGATAATCCTTTAACTTACAAATCAATTAAATTTAATGGATAAAAATGTATATTTCTTTATTTGATGACATCCCCATGTTTAATGCGCCATGCCGCAAGTTCACGCATGTTTTTAATCATATCCCCATAGGATTGAGGCATGCTCGCACTTTGTTCTAACACTTTGCCACTTTTATCAAGATATAGTCTATGATTAAATACAAATTCCTCTTGTGTAAACAAGCTTGGTACCATCGCTTCATAGGTTTGACCAGGTCGGCCTACCAATTCCGCCAAGGTTGGAATGATTTGAATGCTCATGCCGAACGCATTAGGTGCAAGCCAATCTTTATGAATACCACGACCATAAAAAATAATAGGAATAGTAGATGCCACATTAGGACCTACTTCACGAGCAAAGTTAAAGCGTTCGCTATGGTCACCTGTAATGACGAACAGTGCAGACGGATCTGCTGTTTCTTCGCGAGCGATAAAATCACCCATTACGTGGTCTGCGTACCAAATATGGCCCATTTCGTTCAATTGCTTATCGTTTTCTTCGATAGAATCTGGCAAATGCCCTTTTACCTTATTCACATCGTAGCCTTCCTTAGCCACATTGATGCTATACGGTGGATGATTAGAGGTGGTCATAATCACATTGAGGATTTTTTCCCCTCTATGCTGATCCATGTAGGCAGAAATAGCTTTAAACAAGTCTTTATCGCCTACGCCCCAAGCATTGCCGTCTTCGCTTGGCATTTCAGAGGCATCGTGGAATTCATCGAAACCTTGAGATAAAACAAAGTTTTTAACATTTTGCCATGTGCTAAAGCCACCATACCAGAATACAGTCTTGTAGCCTAGCTTTTTCATAACAGGACCAATGCCTAAACCGTAAGGTTCTTTGAAACTTTCACCTTCATAATTAGGATATAGCCCTGTATCAGGCATCCCCGTCAACAAACCATTGATGGCCGGCATCGTACCGGTGCCTTGGGCAAGGGCTAGCTGCGTGCTCATCGCTTGAGGGCTGGCAGCGTATTTACGACCTTGCTCAACGAGGTACGCACCAGGCCCGTTATATTCAGCGAGGAACGGCCACAAGCCATAGGATTCTCCAAGAACGAGGTTTATAGACTGCGGTTGATCCGCTAATCGTTGTGTCGTAATGGTTCTCGTGAAAGAACCGTCAAAATTTGTACCGTTAAACTTACCACCAACGGCAGTGATTTTTTCATTTAACTCTTGAGGCGTTAAGTTAATAACCTCAAGCTCAGCCGTCCGTTTAGCAATGCTTTTAACACGATAGAGAGCCTGCACATCGTCGAGGATATTTTCATTCAACAGATTGGAGCTGAGGCGAGCCGCACTTTCCCAGTTGATGGAGTTCGTATAGCTGAAAGCACCGCCAAATCTAAAGAATAGACCTAATACGCCGATAACAATAGTCAACCCAATGCCCGTCATCCATTGTGTTTTCTTTGTCTTAGGATACCAAGTAGTACAAAGTCGTTGATGATCTGCAGAATCACTATTTCTTAGAGTATCTGCATCATCACCATTCCTTAGGTCAACAGCGTAGTCACTATATTTCTTCGTGTTCCACGCTAAAAAACGAACTAGGAACCAACAAAGAGCTGCACTCAATACAACAGCTCCAACGATGTACATCAATGCATTATATTCATTGATGGCTGTATTGATAATGGCACCGATATCATCGTTTTTACCATTGATGAGCATCGCATTATAGGAAGAATTGAAGATTTTATAGAATGGAATACGTCCCAGGAATAAGAAAGTTAACAACACCGTTGCAATAGAGTAGACAACCTGTTTGATCCGTAAGGACGGCCATTTAGGTACAAAGGTATGCACCAAAGTGCCCCCTAAAAAGCCCAATAAACACAAAGAACCGACGGTCTTGAGACTCAATCTAAAGCCTAGCCATAAGGACGTGAGGATATTCTCCATCGTCACAGAAGCTAGTTGTGATTGAAATACTGCAAGAAACACGATTCTAAATGCAGTCAACAAAGCAGAGAAAAAGATAAATACCTTAATCTCTGTTCGTATGCCTTCAAATAATCGCTGCCATCGGTTCATCATTAACCCCTAACTGTTGAATCTTATAACCTAATTGGTATATCACATAATCCAACTATATTGTTACAAACGTAACAAAACTACATAACTATACTGCCTAAATAAGTAATAAAATTCATAAACTACATATATATGCTATATATATATTCTACATAATATACTACATATATATTCTACGTAATATGTTACATCATATTCTACTAATTACATAACTATCAATTATTTCGGATATTTCTTACATTTAGGACCTTTACATCGTTTGCATTTACCGCATCCACGGTCGATAGTCTCAGCACCTGCTGATTTCTTTGCACTAGCACTCTCCATGACCATCTTTTCAGAGGCCTTACTATTCCATACGGAAACTATCGATTCTACTTTTTTACGGATTCATCCTTTTTAGATTTTTTATCCTTTTTCTTGTCTTTCTTCTTATCTTTTTTCTTGAAAGTATCAGTTAAGAAGACTGTTTTTAACTTATCATTTAAGACTTTAAGCTTCTTTTCAGCCTTGTCTTTCTTTTTCTTTAACTTTTCTTCGTCTTTAGAGCGTTTTTCTTCCTTAGACTTCTTGTGTTTTTTCTCTTTTTTATCTTCTTTAGACTTTTTATCTTTCTTAGATTTTTTATCATCCTTAGACTTTTTGTCTTCTTTGGATTTCTTATCCTCTTTAGATGTTTTATCTTCCTTGGATTTTTTATCGTCCTTAGATTTCTTATCTTCAGAACCGTTGATACGCGCCCATTCATCGTCAACGCGTTTTAATTTCTTTTTAAGAAGCTTTTCCATCTTCTTATTTGTTTTATCGGACTCTAAACCGGCTTTACCAAATAACAAAGCATTCACCGCCGTGTATGGATCGATAGACGACATATCCTCATCATCTACTTTAGCCGCCTCTGATTTCTTATCTTTCGATAATTCATCAAAACCATCTACATTTAACGCTTCATCTTCATCTAAATGATGAATTGCTAAGCTTTCAACGCCTTCTAATGGTTTTACATCAAGGTGCTCAATCGCAGTATCTTCAAAATCTGCCATTTTCTTACCGGAGCTTTCACCAAAACCAGTAAAAAGACCACCTATAGATTTTAATTCATTCAATTTAATATGATTCATGCCCACCGTAGAATCATGATGCACAGGAATGTCAGATAATTGTACCTGTTCCATAGCATATGCATCATCATTATAACTAGCGCCCTTGCCAAGTTCAGATGTATTAGAAATAACGATATCTTCCTTATCGTCACCTAACACATCACCAAATAAATCTTCTTCTAAAGATTCGTAAGAATGCAATAAGGCCATACGTTTTTGAACATCTTCAATTTGATTCCACAAATCAACGAGAGAAGATGTATAGTACACCCGTTCTTTTACCTCTAAATAAGCTTGGTAAACGATAGATAATTCGGTCTCATTAAGACCTTCCTCTGCACCAATTTCTTCAATCATTTGTTGAATCTGTTGATCTCGGTCATATCGTTTAATTAACGCTTTACGAATGCGTTCAATCAACATTGTATCGATGAGTTCCATATGCACCTCCTGTATTCAATACACTCAGTCCTACCCGCTACATTAGCGTATACGAATCAATGTATAGAACCATAAAAATGAATTGATTTTATAATCTCTAATATATTATTATAGCAGAATTTATCTGCTTTTTCCTTAATAATATGTGTAAAAGTTCCTTAAAAATAGAATAAAACCTCAATTTAAATACGTCCCTAATAGTATGCATTTCATACTACTAAAACACTATTCAAACCGAGGTTATTTAATTAACTGTTACATCAAATACATCAAAATATATCTAATTGTTACATAAAAGTCTTACATTACTGCACTAAAACAAGTTAACTGAATAGACGAGAATTCGTTCCTTTGCATCGCTTCCTTCAAAGAGGTCACTACAATCAATAGGTTCCTCTTGTTCCAAGCGCACATGGTTATTTAAAAAGTTCTCCACCTCTTCATTAACATAGTAGAAAAATAACTTAATCTCCCGAGGATTATGATATAGCGAATCAAAGATATTTCCTAGTACCCGCTTAATCGTATGGAGTGCAAAAGGATTAAAGAAAAAGCATCGATCAGCCTGCTCAGGTAACTCGTAGAGAGCCGCATCACCGTGTACAAAAGACACGCGATGGCGCGCTGCTGGACTTTCACCATTAATCAAAGCCTTTTCATATAGCCGTTCATCATATTCGATGCCTATAGAATGGCAGCCCGTTTGGTAAGCCATGAAAATACTCACTCGGCCCTTGCCACTACCATAATCGATGAGCGTATTTTTCTTGCGAATATGACCACTATTTGCCAAACGCTCCAGCACGCAATAATCCGTCGGCTCATACGGATGATGCTCCGTATCAGATCGACTATCATCGCGACCAGAGGTTTTAATTTGTAATACACTTTCCCACTCTTGCTCTGTTGCCATCTATATAATCCTATTATGAAGCCTAAATTATATGACCTAATACTGATATTAATCTTAATTTCTATACATACTATACCCTTATTAGGGTACTATTTACTAGTCCAGTAACACCTATAGTATATAACAAAAGCATCCACATCGGGTGCTTTTGTTATATGAAACACTTATTAATGCCGATATGGTATACTAGGAGTAATATTTCTATTATTCTCATGTGCAGAATTATATGTCATTAAAAAGGAGTATCTACTTACATGGACAGTGATCTGACCTTAGATTTTATAATTATCATCGTATTAATCATCGCGAATGGTTTATTCTCTATGACGGAGTTAGCTATCGTAAACGCTAAAAAACGTAAGCTTGAAGAATTAGCTGAAGCAGGCAATGAACGTGCTAAAAAGGCCTTTGAGTTGGCAGAGCACCCAAATGATATGTTCTCCACGATTCAAATTGGCATTACCCTCGTTGGTATTTTAACTGGTTTATATTCTGGTGCCACCTTCTCTGGTCCTTTAGAAGAAATATTAACTGCTAATATTCCAAGCATTGAACCGTACGCAGCCTCAGTGAGCTCCTTCCTCATCGTTGCGATCATCACTTATTTATCCCTCGTTATAGGGGAGCTCGTGCCAAAACGATTAGCCTTAAATAGCCCTGAGGGCATCGCTGTGGTGGTAGCAAAACCGATTTATTGGCTCTCTGTAGCCCTAAAACCAATCGTTAGCTTCCTCGGCATTTCCACAGAATTCCTCTTAAAAATATTAGGCGTTACTGTAAAAGAAGAAGCCCCTGTTACAGAATCTGAAATTAATAAAATGCTTACCGAAGGCGTTGCCATGGGTGCTTACGAAGAGGAAGAACCTATCCTCGTAGAAAATATCTTCCATCTTGCAGATATGAACGCAGGTGATATAATGACGCCTCGTACACAGCTCAAATGGATTGATCTTAACGGTACGGAAGACGAAATCATGGAGGTTCTCAAGAATGCCAACCATTACCGCATTCCTGTAGGTACCGATTCCTTGGATGAATTAAAGGGTCTCATTACCGTATCCGACGTATTAGTTCAAATTATGCAACGTCCTAGTGAAAGTTCTATTCACGATATCATCAAAGCTTGTTTGAAAGAACCTGTTCTCGTTCCTGAATCCATTTCACTCATGAAATTATTGAACGTTCTACGTACAGAAGGCGTTCATGAAGCAATTATCCTCGACGAATATGGTGGTTTTACTGGCCTTGTCACCTTGCATGATATCATGGAGGAAATCGTAGGCCTTATGCCTTCCGGTGAGGAAGAACTCAAGGAAGAAGAAAACAAAATCATCGAACGTGATGGTGCATGGCTCGTAGATGGCCTTCTCAACGTAGATGAATTTAAAGAATTCTTTCACATCGATCAAGAATTACCAGGTGAAGAAGACGATTTATACAAAACTATGGGCGGTCTCTTAAACGTCCTCTTCGGTCGCATTCCAAAAGAATTAGACAAGGCAAAATGGGATGGCTACACCTTTGAAGTCATCGATATGGATCATACTCGTATTGATAAAATTCTTGTAACCTATGAAGAACCTATTGTAGAACAAGAAGAAGAAAAATAAAGTTCAAACTATACATAGACAAAAGCTGACAAAAGCTAAAGAAGTGAGTTCTCTTCCTATGAACTGTACCCCAGAAATTATACATATTTTTGGATACAGCTCAATCAATAGAGGACTCACTTTTTTGATACATTTTTGTATCCATAAAATAAGTAATACATATACTATCAAAATATATAGATTACTTTAAAAAATTATCACCAATTATATACATTAAGTATATAATTCTTTTATTTTCTGCATAAAGGCTAGAACTTTCAACATAAATATAGTATTATTAAATTGTATAAAATATATAATTAAACCTAATATAGAAATAATAGCTAATTTAGAAATAATTGCTATCCTAAAATAAGTTCAATAAAATATAAAGTCCTATGATCATTTTGTATAGTGTATTTCATAGGACTTATATATGGTAGTAAAAGGAGAGATTCTATGAATCAACGAATCATAGCAACCATAGGCGCCCTATTAATAGGGACCGCCATCATAAGTGGTTGTGGATCAGAAAAGCCCCCTGAAGATACAAGTCTCAAGGTGCGCACCATCACTATAGGTGAAGAGTCTGGAACTACTGATGCTGGCTATGCAGGCACCATTCATAATAAAACAGAAACAAATTTAGCCTTTCAAATTGGAGGGCGTGTCATCAACAAATTTGTAAATGTTGGTGATGTAGTACAAGCAGGCCAAGTGATTGCTCAAGTCAATGGTTCAGATACATCAGCTCAGGTGCAAAATGCTGAAGGTGCTGTAAAAGCTGCTCAATCGGCCTACGAATTGGCAGAAACCAATGCTAAACGATACCGCGAGCTCTATGCACAACAAGCAATTAGTAAATTGCAATTAGACCAAGCTGAAAACCAATTGAATGCCACATCTGCTCAATTACAACAAGCACAAGCAAGCCTTAATTTGAGCAGCAATCAAAATAGCTATACTAATTTGACGGCTCCTGATACAGGTATTATTACAGCTTTCAATATTGAAGCAGGACAAGTCGTAGCAGCCGGTCAAAGCGTTGGTACCTTAGCGGCCGGTCACGATCCAGAAGCAGTCATTGCCCTTCCTGAACAAGAATTGAGTAAAATTCATGTAGGTAGCCCTGCTACTATTACCTTCTGGGCCTTACCAGATGTAACAGTACAAGGCGTAATACGTGAAATTTCACCAGTTCCTGACCCTGTAGCCAGAACGTATACCGTAAAAATTACCTTGCAAAATGCACCTAAAGAGGTACAACTAGGTATGACGGTCAATGCTAATCTATCTACTACAGATAGTACCAATATTTCTATTCCGTTAACGGCTCTTGTAAAAGACTCTAACGGCAATAATGCGGTCTATATCATCCGCGATAAGAAGGCTCATCTCGTGCCTATCAAAACTGGTGAGTTCGGTAAGAACTCCGTCATCGTCACATCTGGTTTAGCTAAAGGTGACATTGTCATCACCGCAGGTACCCAACAATTACAAGAAGGGACGGCGGTTAGTCAATGAAACAATTTAACTTAGCCGAATGGGCTCTTAAACACAAGTCCATTATCTACTACTTCATGGCTGTGCTCCTCACCTTCGGTATCTTCTCATTCACCCATATGGGACGCATGGAAGATCCTGATTTTACGATGCGCACCATGGTGGTCGGTGTTGCTTGGCCGGGGGCTTCTCCACAAGAAATGTCGGATCAGGTAACGGACAAACTCGAAGAAAAACTACGCGACCTTCCTGGTGTAGATTATACAAAATCTTTCACAGATGGCAGTAAATCCGTTATTTATATCAATTTAAGAGAGGATTTGCCATCCGATAAGATTCGTCCCGCTTGGGAAGAAGCGCGGAATATGATCAACGACGAATGGAAATCATTGCCTGCAGGCGTTCAAGGACCGACCATCAACGACAGGTTCGACGACGTATATGGCATTATCTATGCCATCAGCGGTGATGAGTATTCGTACGAAGAAAAACGACAACAAGCAGAAGACCTAAAACGTCAGCTTTTATCTGTGCCTAATGTTAAGAAAATCAGCCTCATTGGAGTTCAACAGCAAACCCTCAATGTAACCATAAACAAGGATAAACTCGCATCCTATAAAGTCAGTACACAACAGCTGTTAACAGCGCTTAAACAGCAAAGTATGATGGTTCCAGCTGGTGTGATTACAACAGATACAAACAATGTATATCTCCGCGTCAACGGCCTATTCGATAGTCCTCAAGCGGTGCGAGATATGCCGATCCGCATCAATAATCAAACGTTGCGCCTCGGTGACATGGCTGATGTAACCATGACCTACCAAGACCCTAGCGATCCACAGTTCTATTACAAAGGTAAGCCAGCCATTGGCATCGCTATCTCCATGGATGCAGGGGGCAATAATATCGAATTCGGCGAAGCCATCGACAAAAAACTCGGGGAATTACAGAAAACGATTCCTGCCGGCCTCGAACTCAATCAAGTATCGAATCAACCGCATATCGTTAAGGAATCCATCGGCGATTTCTCTCAATCCTTATTTGAAGCCATCGCCATCGTATTGCTCGTAAGCTTTGCATCTCTCGGCTTACGAACCGGTATCGTTGTAGCCCTCACCATTCCAGTCGTTGTGTCTACAACGTTCATCTTGATGTATGAAAGCGGCATCTATCTACATAAGGTTAGCTTAGGTGCCTTAATCCTAGCTTTAGGCCTCCTCGTAGACGATGCCATCATCGTTGTAGAAATGATGAGCGTTAAGCTCGAAGAAGGATGGGGTCACTTTAAATCGGCTACCTTTGCTTACGAATCGACAGCATTCCCTATGCTATCTGGTACACTCATTACTTGTGCAGGCTTCTTGCCGTTAGCACTAGCACAAGGCATGGTAGCAGAGTTTACAAAATCCCTATCCATCGTTGTATTTATGGCACTTATTCTATCTTGGTTTGCCTCTGTTCTCGTCAGCCCTGTATTGGGTTATAAAATCATCGAAAACAAGGCTCCCAAGCCGGAATCGGAATGGACTAAACGAGACCGTATCATGCACAAGCTCAATGTGACCTTCTATGATAAGTTTGAAAAACTATTACATTGGGCTCTAGGACATCACAAGATAGTCCTACTGGCCACATTAGGAGCTTTCGTTTTATCCTTGCTTTCACTACCATTGATCAAACAGGAATTTTTCCCATCATCAACGCGTAATGAAATCATTATATCCATGCAATTTCCTCAAAGCTCATCTATCGAATATACTGCTAACCAAGCAAAACTCATCGATGAACATTTGAAAGACGACGAGCGCATTGCAACCTTCACCTCCTACATTGGACAAGGTTCTCCACGTTTCGTCCTCACCTTGGAACCGGAATTGCAACGGAACAACTTCTTGCAATATGTAATTGTTACAAAATCCTTAGAGGATCGCGATAAACTCTATGCTGAATTGACTCCGTATTTAAACGAGCAATTCCCATCGGCCCTTGTAAATACGCAATTCTTACAAATCGGTCCACCATCCAAATTTCCGGTCATGCTTCGCGTTACTGGCCCTGATCAAAAGGTGGTAAAAGAAATTGCAAATCAAGTAAAAGCTAAAATGCAAGACGATAAAGACTTACAAAATATCGCCTTTGACTGGCCAGATACAGAACCTGTAGCCAATATTCACATCGATCCAAACAAGGCACGTTTACTCGGCATCGATAGCTATGCTGTATCCTTGCACTTGCAAAGTCTATTGTCTGGTACTAAATCTGGTGAATACTATGAAGGGAACCAAACCATTCCTATTACCTTCCGTTTAGGTGACAATGAGCAACATAACTTAAGTGCTCTTTCATCCTTGCCAATTCAAACAGGAAATGGCTCCTATGTACCACTTAGCCAAATTGCAACCATTACCATGACACAAGAGGATGGTATTATCTGGCATCGCAATATGATGCCAACCATTAGTGTGCATGCCAATGTAAAAGCAGGTGTATTGGGTAATGCGAAAACGAAAGAGGTTTACAAATCCTTACAAGACATTCGCGATTCCTTGCCTACAGGCTATTCTATTGACCTAGACGGCGCCGCTGAAAAGAGTGAAACAGCCGTTCAAAAGCTATTAACACCAATGCCAATTATGCTCTTTGTAATCATGACAATCCTCATGTTCCAATTAAAGCGTATCGCCCTCATGATAATGGCTCTACTCACTGCTCCATTGGGACTAATCGGTGTTGTATTAGCACTCAATATTACGAGAACGCCATTAGGCTTTATGGCTATTCTAGGGATTATCGCCCTCTCGGGTATGATCATCCGTAACTCCATTATCTTGTTAGACCAAATCGAAATTCACAAGGCAGAAGGTCAAGAACCTCGTGAAGCGATTATCAACTCCGCTACACTTCGTTTCCGCCCTATCATGCTTACGGCTATCGCAGCGATTTTAGGCATGATTCCGCTCATGGGATCTGTATTCTGGAGCCCATTGGCCATCGCCTTCAGCGGCGGCTTACTAGTGGCAACGGTTCTAACACTCATCGTATTACCTGTCATGTATGCAAGCTGGTATAAGGTAAAATAGGATACCATAAGACAAGATAAGATAAAACACAATACAAAAACCCCCTTAAAAAAGTATTAGAAACTTTTATAGGGGGTTTTTAATAAATATCATATAAAAAAACAGCAGGGCTTTCCCCTGCTGTTTTTTTAGTCACAATAATACATTACGACTTACTTATTTCCCTTAGGATTATATTAATAATTATATCTGACTTAGTCTATTATTTATTAAACTACAACGGCTGTACCATTGCATGTAATCATAAGCATGCCATTTTGTGCACCTACTGTGCTGTATTGGAAGGATACGCCAATAATAGCATTAGCACCCAATTTAGAAGCTCGTTGAGACATTTCATCGAGAGCTGCTTTGCGCGCATTCATCAAAGAATCTTCATAGCTGCCACTACGACCACCAACGATATCGCGAATGCCAGACATGAAATCTTTCACAAAGTTACGGCCTTCTACGACTTCACCAAATACAATACCTTTGTACTCTTGTACAGGTTTGTTTTCAATATGCATAGTTGTAGTAATAATCATAATTGTATCCTTTCTAATTGATTACAATATATTTTAATTTATTATAACAAGACTTTTAGATAAAAACAAATATAGCTTTCACATAAAACAATTACATAGTATATCTCCAAAAATTACATACTATATATCAAAAATTTACATATTATACATCAAAAAAAGACCTGTTCACTACTTTCATAATGAACAGGTCTAATTTTATGTTATCTATCGAAGTCACGATCAAGGTTAACTTCTTTCAACGGCACAACTTTAGTTTTGTTGATGTATTTGTAACCAAGGTACACTGCGAAGAAGATTGGTAAGCCAATGTAGGCAACGGATACGCCGTACCAGTCGATGGTATCACCTGTGAAAGCGGAGTAGTTTTGACCACAGATGATGATGACGCAAAGAATGAACGCCAAGATTGGGCCAACTGGGAATAACCACGCTTTGTATGGCAATTCACTAAGATCTCTGCCTTGTGCGATGAAAGCACGGCGGAAACGATAGTGAGATACTGCGATACCAACCCATGCGATGAAACCACATAAACCAGAGATATTAACAATCCATGTATAAGCTGTACCTTCACCGATAAAGCTTGTTAGGAACGCAAATAAACCGATTGCTGTCGTTAAGATTAACGCAGGCACTGGAACACCGCGTTTATTTAACTTAGCAAAAATTTGAGGTGCTTGACCTTCCTTAGCGAGTGCGTACAACATACGCGTAGAAGAGTACAGACCAGAGTTACCAGCACTCAATACAGCTGTTAAGATGATAGCATTGATAAAGCTAGCAGCAAAGGCAAAACCAAAGCGGTCAAATACGAGTGTAAATGGAGAAATAGATACGTTCTCTACACTAGAGTTCAACAAATTTGGATCTGTGTACGGAATCAAGAAACCGATAACCGTGAAAGCACCGATATAGAATAATAGAATACGCCAGAAGATTGTATTAATCGCTTTTGGCACATTCTTTTCAGGGTCTTCCGCTTCACCAGCGGCTACACCGATCAGTTCAGTACCTTGGAAGGAGAATCCTGCCACCATAAAGATAGCAAGAATAGATTCCCAGCCACCTACAAATGGAGCTTCACCTACAGTCCAGTTTGCAAATCCTGGAGATGTGCCACCAATGCCAAAGATGAGCATAAAGCCACAGAATAGGAATACAAATACGGTAATCACCTTGATGCTAGAGAACACATATTCACTTTCACCAAAGGAACGAGTAGATAAATAGTTCAAGCCGAATAAAATGAGCAAGAACAGAGCAGACCATACGATGGCAGGTACATCAGGGAACCAATATTTCATGATGAGCGCCCCTGCTAATACTTCAGCAGCCAAAGTAATAGCCCAATTAAACCAGTAATTCCAACCTAAGGCAAAACCAAAGGCAGGATCTACATAGCGTTTTGCGTAAGTCCCGAAGGAACCTGGAATTGGCAAGTATGTAGCCATTTCCCCAAGAGATGTCATGAGAAAATACACCATGATACCAATGAGGCCATAAGCTACAAGAGCACCACCAGGGCCAGCTGTACTTACCACTTCACCACCAGCAACGAATAAACCTGTACCGATAGCACCACCTAAAGCAATCATATTCATATGACGCGCTTTTAAGGACCGTTTTAGGTGTTGATCTTTGTTAGACGTAAACTCTACGTTACTATTATGATTTTCAGACATGGGTCACCTCTTACAAATCTAGATTACGCACGTATTTCGCGTTATCTTCAATAAATTTACGACGAGGCTCTACCTTATCACCCATGAGGACTGTAAAGATTTTGTCAGCTTCGATAGAATCTTCTAAGCTAACTTGTAAAATCGTACGATTATCAGGGTTCATTGTAGTTTCCCATAATTGTTCAGGATTCATTTCACCTAAACCTTTATAACGTTGAATTGTAGTACCATCGCGACCTACTTCATCAAGTTTAGCAGTCAACTCTGCATCAGAGTATACATACCAGTGAGATTTACCCTTCTTGATTTGATACAAAGGTGGTTGAGCAATATAGATATGGCCTTCCTCTACCAATGGTTTCATATAGCGGTAGAAGAATGTTAATAACAAGGTACGAATGTGAGCGCCGTCAACGTCCGCATCTGTCATGATGATAATCTTGTTATAACGGGATTTTGTAATATCGAATTCATCGCCAATACCTGTACCAAAAGCGGTAATCATGGAGCGAATTTCGTTATTAGCCAAAATCTTATCTAGACGTGCTTTTTCCACGTTGAGGATTTTACCACGCAATGGCAAAATCGCTTGGTAACGACGATCGCGACCTTGTTTTGCAGAACCACCTGCAGAATCACCTTCCACAAGATAAATTTCAGTCATAGATGTATCTTTTTCGGAGCAGTCCGCCAATTTACCAGGAAGGCTAGATACTTCCAACGCATTTTTACGGCGTGTTAAGTCGCGGGCTTTACGAGCAGCCTCACGAGCACGGCTCGCCATCGTTGCTTTTTCGATGATTTTCTTCGCATCTTGAGGATGTTCTTCGAAGAATGTTTTAAGACCTTCTGTAACGATAACGTCTGTAATACCTTTAACTTCGCTATTGCCAAGTTTAGTTTTTGTTTGGCCCTCAAATTGAGGTTCCAACACTTTTACAGATACGACAGCTGTCAAACCTTCACGTACGTCTTCACCGGAAAGATTAGACTCACTTTCCTTGATCAAACCAGATTTACGGCCATAATCATTGAGGGTACGAGTCAAGGCAGCACGGAAACCAGATAGATGTGTACCACCGTCAATCGTATTGATGTTATTTACGAAGGACAACAAGTTTTCGCTATAGCTATCGTTATATTGCAATGCTACATCTACCACAACATCGTCTTTTGTATTTTCAATGTTGATAACAGTTGGATTAATTGCTTCTTTATTTTCGTTCAAGAAGGTAATGAAAGAAACCAAACCACCTTCATAGTGGAAGCTTTCAACACGAGGTTCCTCTAAGCGCAAATCGCTCAATGTAATGCGAAGGCCTTTGTTAAGGAATGCCAATTCTTGTAAACGCATTTTCAATGTATCAAAGCTAAATACGGTAGTTTCAAAGATTTCTGCATCTGGCTTGAAAATAACTGTAGTACCAGTGCCTTCGGCCTTGCCAATTTCGTGCAACTCGGAAGTTTTATGACCACGAGCAAAGGAAATCTCTTGAACAATACCATTTTGAGATACTTGAACCTTAGTCCATTCACTCAATGCATTAACTACGGAAATACCTACGCCGTGAAGACCACCAGATACCTTGTAGCCGCCACCACCGAATTTACCACCGGCATGCAATTTCGTTAATACTAGCTCTACCGCAGACATACCAGATTCATGCATCCCTGTTGGGATACCACGACCATCATCGACAACGGTAACACTATTATCTGGATTGATGGATACTTCGATATGTGTAGCATAACCAGCAAGCGCTTCGTCTACAGAATTATCTACAACTTCGTATACGAGGTGATGCAAACCACGCGCAGACGTACTACCAATATACATCCCTGGGCGTTTACGCACCGCGTCTAGACCCTCAAGAACCTGAATATTCTGAGCGCCATAATTTTGTTCAGGCATGAAACAAACTCCTCCTAACAATCTATCATACTGCACTTGATTGAAATAAAGTAACAAAACATGTACAGGATTAAACTTTATCTCTTTATTATACTATAAAACTCATCAATCCGTCTCATTAAAGTCTTAATACTGATACCAGATCCATACACACAATCATCTGTGACCACATAAGTCTTGATTTGCTCCTCTGGCACCATGGCGATATATTCTAGTGTTTCATAGTAATGAATAGGACTTTTATGGGACTTTCCACCCTTAGCATGCACCATCGTAATAATGGATTCTATGGGCACGGAAATGGTATCTCCAATATGAACGTACATAAGAATGCCCCCTCTACTTATCTAATGTCCCATTAAAGGCATCGATTTTGCGCTGTTCCTCTTCAGCAAGGAACTTTGATCGATATTTATTACACAAATTAATAACGTGCTGATCCGTCAACTCATCAGGCTTTTTGTGAGTGATGAGCATGGCCACCATAAACATATGACGGCGATTGATAGATCCTTTATAAATCTTATCAAGGTAAAAGTATATGGATTCTCGCATCGCTTCTGCAAAGTCTGAAAAACTACACTGTATAAATTGCTGGCAGTCGCTATATTTAAAGTACGGATACTTTCTAATAACCGCCTTAATCTCCTTGATATGAGCCCGATGCAATTCATATTCACAGGTTGGACAAATTTCCTTTTTAGATTTCATATGCATGCCACATCGTTTACAACGATGGTATCCATGCTGCTCTAAATAAATTTCTCGCTTTCGAGCCGTAATCTGTACTTTTCGGAAAGCAGCTTTTAATGCTTCGTTATCCGTTTGTTTCAACGATGTATCGATGGCGTCTACATCCTCTTTTGAAAGCACGATATCTGCAAAATTAATACGTTTTGTAATAATTTGTTCATCAGGAATCGTGAGAGATGTGTTAGTTTCTACTTTCACATAGCTTTGACGTTTCATGATGAAGCGAATATCAGTGATTACATCTTGGCGATAATACTTGTTGATAGCCTCGATAATACGTCGTTTTTGCATCTGTAATTCCTGCATCCACATGGAATTATCTGCACTAATAACCATATTTGGAGGCTTGATGGACACAATTTTTGTATGATCCGCAATGACATCACCTACTACATCACGCCACTTGTGAACAAGGGTATTTAATTTATATTGTTCCAGTAAATTCAGTTCTGCTAAGGCCTTTGGTAAACAAAGATCAAGGCTGTCCATACTGAACTTGTCCCCCTTCACAAGAAATAAATTGAACGGATTTCAAATCTTTAAAATCGTGAATATCTGTAGTGGTAATAAATGTTTGAATTCGTTTATGAATAAACTGCAATAAATTCGTTCGTCTCGACTCATCAAGTTCGCTCAATACATCATCCAAGAGAAGAACTGGATATTCTCCTACCTCTGACTTGATAAACTCAAGCTCACTCAACTTTAAGGACAATACAGCGGTTCGTTGCTGACCTTGCGATCCAAATTTCTTTAAATCCATAGCATCGGAAAAGAATCTTAAATCATCGCGATGAGGACCTACACTAGTGCTCAAACGATGACGATCTTGCGGCAACGCTGCTTTGATGCGTTCGTAAAAGCCTTCCTTTGTATATTCTAGTGAACCAATGTCCATATACGGCTGTTCATAACCGATGGTCAAATTCTCGAGTCCACCCGTCAATTTACGGTTCATCAAATCGATGAGCAGATTAATTTTCTTTAAGCTTTCTAATCGTTTCTTTACGATAAAGCTCGCCATATCTGCTAGCTGCAAATCCCATTCTTCAAGAGGAATAGTATTCTTTCCTCTATATTCTTTTAGGACTGCATTTCGTTGCTGTAACAGCCGATTGTACTGCATCAATTGATGATAGTATATAGCACTGGTCTGAGAGATTTCCATATCGAGGAAACGCCTACGTCCAGACGGAGTCCCCTTGATGAGCTGTAAATCTTCAGGACAGAAGATAACTGTATTTAATGTACCAATCAGTTCTTTTTGAGATATTTTTGTGTCGTTTAATCGAATATCCTTAGGGCCCTGACGGAATAATTTAATATTTACCTTTTGAGGCGTATCTTTTTTCTCGAATTTTACAACTATGCCTGCTTCTTCGGCATTGAACATGAGCATATCTGACGTATCGTTCGTACGATGGCTTTTACCAATCGTACCAACATAGATAGATTCGAGGATATTCGTCTTACCAGCCCCATTAGTGCCATATAGAACAATAATCTCAGGATTAAACTGTATCTGTACATCCTTATAATTACGAAACTGAAATAACTGCAGTGAGTCAATTCTCACCGATTATGCCTCCTCTTGTTTAATCACGAGGTCTACATCGAGACCTTCACAAGAAATCACATCACCAACGCGGCATTTCTTGCGTTTTTCCGTTACGACCTGACCATTCAAGGTAAGGATGCCTTCATCGATGAAAGATTTAATTTGACCACCTGTTTCAATGATGCCTTCTAACTTCAACAACTGATCAATTTGAATGTACTCCGTATGAATGGGTACCTGCTGTTGCTCTTTCATAACGTCCTCCTAAAGTAGACAATTAACATAAGCATATATATCATACTGAGTCCAGGTCGCTCGCTGAGCATTTTTCTTTGAAAAATTGCACGCTCCGACCAAAGTGATATTTGGTTGGAGCCCAAAGCACAGTTCTTCACTGTGGATTTTCTTAGATAACTTTGTTATCTAGAAAATCTTACGTTCAGAACAAAGCGATGCAGTGTCTCTGTCGTCGCAAGCTCCTCCATTGACTACTGCCCTGCTTTTACTTTTATGCATTCGTGCGAACTGGTGTTACTACGTATGTATAGTTCGGATTATTATCTTGGCGAATGACAACAGGACCATTTTGTTTTAAGAACAAGTGAATATTATCTCCTGTGCTGTGACGCAAGATGTCAGAGATGTAACGACCATTGAAGGAGATTGTAAAAGGTGTACCTTTAAATTCAACAGCTACGTCTTCTTTAGCCATACCGATTTCAGTATTTTGAGTAGACAATGTGACATTGCTTTCAGACCAATCATAACGAATTACGTTATAGCTGATGTCTTTAGCCAATAAGGATACGCGATCAACAGCACCAGCGAATTCGCGGCGGTCGATTACAGCGCTAGAATCGAATTGGGAAGGAATTACCTTTTCATATTCAGGATACGTGCCTTCGATTAAGCGAGAAATAATATAAATAGATTCAAAATTAAATACGATTTGTGTGCGATTCCAAATGATATTGATCATGGCTGGATTATCTGTTGGTAATAAACGAGATACTTCAGCTAACGTTTTTGTAGGAATGATAGCGCGCATTGGAGTAGTTGCTGGCTCATCGATAGTGATTTTTTTAACAGCCATACGGTGTGTATCGGTAGCAACCATAGTGACTTCGTTTTCATTGATTTCAAGAAGAGCACCCGTAAATACAGGACGATCTTCATCAGTAGCTGCTGCGTAGTTTGTTAAATCGATAAGTTCTTTCATAGCAAAGCTATCGATGTTTACATGATCTTGGTCGTGAATTTGTTCAACCAATGAGAAATCATCTGGGTGTAATGTAACAAGATTAAATTCGGAAGATCCAGATGTGATTGTCAAAGAATTTCCGTCTTCTGGTTTGTAAAGTTCGATAGTATCGCCAGGTAATTTACGAATTAATTCTTGGAAATAACGGGAACCTACTACTAAAGTACCAGGTTCTTTGATGTCTCCGTCAATTGTTAAACGGATACCTAGTTCAAAGTCGTTACCTTGCAATTCTACTTGACCATTTTTTGTAGTCATGTAAATAGCGCCTGGTAAGTTGGAACTTGTTTTATTTTGAGATACCTTTTGCAATACGTTAATTGCTTTTTGGAGATTTGCTTTTGGGAATGTAATATGCATATGTTACTCCTTTATAATTTTTATATATTGTAAAAGCACTAATAATTACTTGCTTTGTTTGTAATATTCAATGTTTACTATCGTAGATTCTCTATAGATATTCTGCGGTAGATCTATTTCTACTGATTTTTTGATTGTTTGTTAGTTTTAGTAGTAGTAATAGTAGGGGCCTGTTTATATGTGTAAAAGTGATTTGGCGCCACTAACTGTGTGAATTATGAATTGTGTATAACTATGTTGATAGTTTGTACCTACTTATCCACATATTAACATCAAAGTATGAGTTTTAGGATATCCACAAAGTTATTCACCGTATATCCACAGAGTTATCCACAGGTTGTTAATTTCTGTTTAATTTCTGTAACCATTCGTTTAGTTTCTTCGTTTTTTTCAATTTCCTTCGTTATTTTATCGTACGCATGGAGAATTGTCGTATGATCACGAGAAAAAGCTGCTGCAATTTGAGGATAGCTTTCATTGATCATATCGCGGCATAGATACATGGCGATTTGCCGTGGAAATGCGAATTGGGCTTTTCGTTTCTTGCCGAGTAGGTCTTGCTTTTTAATATTGAAATAAGAACTTACAAAATTCTGGATGCTTTCAATATTAACCATATTCACCTCTTCGGTATGAACGAGGCCCGCCAAGGCGTGTTTTGTGTATTCTAGGTCGATAGATTCGAGACGTTGATCGATGGATGCTGTACCGATGAGCTTGGTGAAAGCACCTTGCAATACGCGGACGTTTTCGCTAAATTGCAGCGCTACATAGTTGATTGAATCATTATCGATACGAATAATGCGATTCTTTTTATATTCTCGTTCGAGCAGTGATCTGAAGATGGCGATGCGCGTTTCTAAATCTGGATTTTCCATTGTGGCAATGTAACCAGCTTGGAAACGAGAGCGAAGACGATCTTCGAACTGTTCCATATCGTTTGGCATCGTATCAGAGGTAAGTACGATCTGCTTGTTATTATTTAGTAATTCATTGAACGTATTAAATAGCTCAGTTTTCGTACTTTCTCGGCTTTCAAGAAACTGAATATCGTCAATCATGAGAACATCGATATTGCGGAATGTGTTGCGGAATAATTTACCTTGATTGCGCTGTAACGTTTCAACGAAAATATTCATAAAGTTTTCGCTCGTAATAGACATGACCTTCATATGTGGATGATTTTCCTTGATAGCATTACCGATGGCGTGCATCAAGTGTGTTTTGCCGAGGCCAGATGGACCGTATATAAAGAGCGGATTATAGTCTCCACCAGGAAATTCAGCTACATTTTGTGCAGCCCCAAATGGTATACGGTTGGCATTACCCGTTACGTAGTTATCAAAACGGTACGCCGGATTGAGATTAGATAACGATAAATCTACAGGTACATTATCAGACTGCAATGTTGGCGTTGTTTCTGTAGATTTCTTTGGTGTCGCTATCATTGGTTCGTCTGGAATCTCCACAGGCGCTGGTGTGCGGTCAATATAGATCGGATCTTGATAGACTGGTGTGTAAAACTCCTCTTGATGAGCCTTTTCCTCTACTATAGGTGGTAAAGGCATCGGCGGTGCTACAACTGGTTTATCGATGAGACTTTCATCAACAAAATTTGTATCTATACTTTCTTGATTAAAATCGAATAAAACCATATCTCGAGGAGAGCCGATGACCGTGGTAATCGCATCTTGTAAAGCCTTGCTAATTTGCGGCTGCTGGTCGATTAAGTTTTTTACAAATGTTTGCATGACCCCAATATGGATCGAATGACTTTCGAGAGACATGGGAATCAACGATGACGTGACGCGCAAATACAATGCATCAGGTAAATGTTGCATATTCTTTTTCGCCTCTTGCAATATATGCTCCCATATATTATTTAAATCAAATGATTGCATGACGTGCCTCTTGTGAATAACTATTGCAATAAATGTGTATAACTTTAGGAATAATGTGCATAACCATTGTAAAAGCTGTGGAAAAAACTATTATTCCTGTGAATAACTTGTGTATAACCTGTGAATAAGTAAAAATAAAAGTCTATTTTATATAGATAATTACTGACTTTTCAGTTTTTATAAACTAAAAGAGAAAAAATGTGGATAACTTCGAAAGTTATCCATCAAAAACCTATAAAAATATATAATTTTTCCTAATTTCAAGTATGATTGTACCAAAAAATAAGTAATTTGTCATTCAATCTGTGGATAACTTTTGATTATCTGAAGGAAATGTGTTAATAAATCAATAATTATCTTATCATTTGTTCATCAATTACTTTTGGGGGAGGAATGAAAACTACTTTTATCGCTCCATTCTAACGCAAGTCGCTCAAAAAGTAGTTTTCATTCCCCTCCTCCAATAAGATAATTTTTATGATTATTATACACATAGATGGAAAAGTAATTGATGAACATAACAACATCAACCTTCAGATAATCAAAAATAAATGATAGATAAAAATGACAAACTAGTGATTTTTCTAAAAGGGAGTCTTAGGAGCAGGAATAGATGTGGATTTTTGACCGACTTACGATGAGTATGGAGGGAGAAAACCACATCTATTCCTCCCCTCTCTTCAACTGGAGATCAAAACATAAATTTGCCAAAGTATAAAAAGATTTGAATTGTGAGTTCTTGTATGTTGATAAATTGATGTTACGTTTACATCGTGTAGTGGTGTTGAAGGTGACATTAGGGTTGCCTTAGGGAGGGAATATAGGGTCCTTTTGAGCGACTTTACGATGAGTATGGAGCGATGAAGGAGCCCTATATTCCTCCCCCTGGAAACGTAACATCAATTACAGGATAAAATGTGTAGTAGAATTATTTTCAAAAATACAAGAACTCACAGCAGAACCCCTTTATTATATTGACAAATTTACGTTTTACCTCTATAATTACCCTGTTATGGTATAAGTAAAACAATACAGAATGACGAGGAGGTGTTTTACTAATGAAACGTACTTACCAACCAAATACTCTTTGGAGAAAACGTACCCATGGTTTCCGTGAACGCATGAAAACTATTGGTGGCCGTCTCGTTTTGAAAAGAAGACGTGCAAAAGGCAGAAAACGCTTATCTGCATAATATAATAGCTGTTAGGCAGGAGAAAAAACTTGGCGCTGCTGCCAAGTTTTTCTATTCTTAGGACTTAAGGACAATGCATATGGATTATTGCCTTGATAAAGCAAGACGACTGACGCACAATAATGAATATCGCCTTGTGTATAAGCACGGAAAATACGAAGTAGGCCGTATGTGTGTACTGTATCGTATGCCCGTGGCAAAGCAACCTACGCGCATTGGTTTTGTAACAGGTAAAAAGGTTGGTTGTGCAGTGGAGCGCAACCGAGCTAGACGCCTTATGAAAGAGGTATATCGCCTCAATCAGCACGCCATTCGCGAAGGGTATCATATCGTAATTGTTGGACGTGGCCCTCTGAAAAACGCTACCTACGAAAAAGCGGAAAAGGAGATTTTGTATCTCTTGCGGAAAAGCAAATTATTGATACAAAATGATAAATAGGACCACAAGTTAGAGGCTTTGGTCCTTTTTGTGTATATGGAGGTTTCCATGAAACGCTGTATAACCATGCTTTTACGACTTTTAATTAGGTTTTATCAGCTCGCCATATCTCCCTTAAAACCTGGATGTTGCCGTTATTATCCGACATGTTCCACATATACTCTGCAGGCCATCGAAAAATATGGTCCTTTGAAAGGTAGCTGGATGGGTTTAAAACGCATTCTTCGCTGCCATCCTTTCCATAAGGGTGGCTACGATCCAGTGCCATAATCTATTTTAGATTAGGCTAGTTTTGTGGTCTGTGAAAGCAACTTTTACAATAACCATCTAGCACAATTTTGGAAATACCTGAGCATCTGTATGGATGAAATTTAGACCATACCATAACGATATATAGATGCGCAAAGGACGGTTTCGGACTGTAAGAAAAAGGAGAAACAATGGAATTTTTAAGTAGTATATTCCACCCTATCGTTGAATTGATGAGCACATTGGTAACCTATGCGTTCCAATTGACTCAAATGATAGGTTATCCAAGCTACGGTGTGGCTATTATCCTTTTAACAATCGTTATTAAAGCGATTTTGGCGCCACTTACTGTTAAACAAATCAAATCCATGAAGGCTATGCAAGAGTTGCAGCCTCGCATGAAAGAATTGCAAGATAAATACAAAAATGATCCTGCAAAACTGCAAGCGGAAATGGGTGCATTGTACAAAGAAATGGGTGTTAACCCATTAGCGGGCTGCTTGCCTCTATTGGTGCAAATGCCATTCTTGATCGCTATCTTCTATGCTTTACAAAGCTATCCATACGATCAAAACTATGTACAGTTCTTATGGCTTCCTAGTCTTGGCGAACCAGATCCAATGTACATCTTGCCAGTTTTGAGTGCATTATCCACATGGGTTATGTCTCGTCAAACTAGTAGTGGTGCAACTGGTGCTGCTGCGCAACAACAAAAGATTATGACAATCTTTATGCCTCTATTCATTGGTTACATTTCTCTTAACTTCCCTTCTGGCTTAGTTATTTACTGGATCGTATCCAATGTGTTCCAATTTGTACAACAACATTTCATTTACAAAGGCTTAGAAGCTAAATAATAGGAGGCACTATGGAATTTATCGATGTATCTGCTAAAACCATTGAAGATGCCATTGCTAAAGGTGTAGCTCAATTGGCCTCTGAAGGTCAAGAATTGGTAGAAACTAAGGTCTTAGAACAACCTTCTAGTGGATTTTTAGGCATTGGTCGTAAACCAGCAGTTGTTCGTTTATTCTTCACCGCTTTAGCTAAATCTGCTACTGCAGAAGAAGCAGCTAATGTTAAAGAACAATCTATAGCTATTGCTTCCGAACCAGTGGCAACAAGCGAAACAGAAGTACAAGATACGGCAGCTGAAACTTCTGAAAGTACTGTAGAAGAAAAACCTTCTAAAAAGGAACTTTCAAAAGAGGATCAACAAGAAATTGCTGAAAAAGGTAAACAATTCCTCGATGATATGTTTACACAAATGGGCCTCACTGTTGTTATCGAAAAAATGATGACGAAAGATAAAATTACATTCCAAGTACACGGCGAAGAGCTAGGTATTTTGATTGGTAAACATGGTCAAACATTAGATGCTATTCAATACTTAACAAATCTTGTGGCTCACAAGGATGTATCTGGCCATTGCCATATCGTGGTAGATGTGGAAAATTATCGCTCTCGCCGAGAAGAAACATTGGTGAATCTCGCGAAACGCTTGGCTTCTAAGGTGAAACGCAATCGTCAAAAGGTTTCTTTAGAACCGATGAATGCTTTTGAACGTAAAATCATTCATACCGCCCTTCAAGGGGATAAAAATGTTATTACCAACAGTGAAGGGGATGAACCATTCCGTCACGTTGTGATTTCGTACAAAAAATAAAATATAATGGTGCAGCTTTCAGGTAACTGGTATTCTCCGTTACTTGAGGGCTGTTCCCTTTATTCTTTAGGTTATGGTGAAAGCTAACCTAAGTTAATCTTCGCGCGGGTAAGATTGGTTTAGTTTAACTTTCACAGGCGAAGAACATATAAAAGATAATAATCGAAATACGGAGATATGTATGTATATAGATGATACAATAGCGGCCATTGCGACACCGCCCGGCATCGGTGGGGTTGGTATTATTCGTGTTAGCGGCAAGGATAGTTTTCCTATTGTAAATAGCCTGTTCAAGAGCACTGGCACCGTTCCTTTGATGGATCGCCAAAATAGAACGATACAATATGGGACCATTGTGGATCCTACAATGAACAAGACCATCGACGAGGTTCTTGTATTATTAATGAAAGGCCCTCATTCTTACACGGCGGAAGATGTGGTAGAAATTCAGTGTCACGGCGGTATTGTGCCAGTTCGACAAATTCTAAAATTGCTCGTCAATCACGATGTGCGCATGGCTGATGCCGGTGAATTTACGAAGCGTGCCTTTATGAACGGACGTATCGACCTCACGCAAGCGGAGGCGATCATTGATATTATTGAAGCAAAAACAGAGGACTCCCTCTCCCTCGCTGTGGCTCAGCTAGATGGAACTGTTTCATCCTTTGTAAAAGATGTGCGTGAACAGCTCATCGCCATGATTGCTCATTTAGAGGTAACCATCGACTATCCTGAGGAGGATATAGAAGACGTAACGAGCCAAGAGGTTCGCGAACAGTTGCAGCCTATTTTGAAAGCTATGGATGAACTCTTGTCCACAGCAAACACAGGTCGCCTTATTCGGGACGGTATTACAACGGTTATCGTAGGCCGTCCAAATGCAGGTAAATCGAGCCTTATGAATGCTCTCTTGCGCGAAAATCGCGCTATCGTAACGGATATTCCGGGGACGACACGCGATAGTATTGAAGAATATATGACCGTAGAAGGCATTTCCTTGCGCCTCATCGATACAGCAGGTATTCGCGACACACAAGATACGGTGGAAGCCCTCGGTGTTGAGCGTGCTCGTGATTATATTAACAAAGCAGACATCGTGCTTTGTGTTATAGACGGGTCTACTCCTTTAACCCCTGAAGAAATCGAAATTTTGACCTCTGTGAGCGGTTTGAATACTATCGTACTCCTTAATAAGTCCGATGTGGCACAAGTCGTTACAGATGAAAATATTAAAGAACACGGAACCTTCACGGCTATCGAACGAATCAGTGCTAAAGAAGGCGAAGGCTCTGCGGTTCTTGCCAAATGGGTGCAAGAACTCGTCTACGGCGGTCGCGTAAAACAAGACAATAGCGCCATGATCAGTAATGTGCGCCACATCAGCCTCATGGAACAAGCGAAGGCTCAAGTAGAACAAGCCCTCTCCTCTATCGACATGGGCATGCCTGTAGACTTTGTGGCCACCGACTTGCGTAGCGCTTGGGAACTACTAGGCGACATCACGGGCGATACCATCCGAGAAAGCATGATAGATGAATTGTTTAGTCGTTTTTGCCTTGGTAAGTGATTTAAACTTTCACAGTAAGATAAGTAACAAATATAAGGAATTTAATTGATATGTACACAGTAGATAATTATGATGTCATCGTCATCGGTGGCGGTCATGCTGGTTGTGAGGCGGCTCTCGCTACTGCCCGCATGGGTCATCGCACGTTGATGGCGACTATCAGTTTAGATAATATTGCGCTTATGCCGTGCAACCCTGCCGTGGGTGGCCCTGGTAAAAGCCATCTTGTTTACGAAGTTGACGCATTAGGCGGTCAAATGGGTATCAATGCGGATGCTACGGCTATCCAAATGCGTATGCTCAATATGGGCAAAGGGCCTGCCGTTCATTCTTTGCGCTGCCAATCCGACAAGATTAAATACCAACATTTGATGAAACAAACATTGGAGAATACAGATAATCTTAATGTTAAGCAAATCATGGTGACAGAACTTAAGGTTGAGGATGATAAGGTAATAGGTATCGTTACAGAGCTTGGTGAATTTTATGGTGCTAAGGCTATTATTCTTTGTACAGGTACCTATTTGAAAGGTAAAATCCTCATCGGTGATATCGATTATGTGGGCGGTCCAAATGGTCAACGCGTAGCGGAACATTTCTCTCAATCCTTACTCGATAATGGTATTGAATTGATGCGCTTTAAGACGGGTACACCAGCACGTGTAGATAAACGTACTTTAAACCTCGAAAATATGGTAGTTCAAGAAGGCGATGCACATCATCACGCATTTTCCTTCATGGATGAATGGATTAATCGTAATGAAGATGTATGTTGGTTGACCTATACTAATAAAGAAACGCACGAAATCATTCATAGCAATATTCACCGGGCTCCTATGTATAGTGGCAAAATCGAAGGCGTAGGCCCTCGTTACTGTCCTTCCATCGAAGATAAAGTAGTGCGCTTTGCCGATAAAGAACGCCATCAATTATTCGTAGAACCAGAAGGCACGGGTACAAATGAAATGTATGTACAAGGTATGAGTACGTCTCTTCCAATGGATGTACAATATGCTTTCTTGCGTACCATCCCAGGTCTTGAGAATGTTGAAATTATGCGTCCTGCCTATGCTATCGAATACGATTGCTTGAATCCAACGCAATTGACACCAGCACTTCAAGTGAAACATATTGAAGGTCTCTACTCTGCAGGTCAAGCCAACGGTACATCCGGCTATGAAGAAGCGGCTGCTCAAGGCCTCATGGCTGGTATCAACGCAGCATTGTGGATTCAAGGAAAGGAACCGTTCATCCTTGCTCGCTCCGAAGCGTACATCGGTGTTCTTATCGATGATCTTGTAACAAAAGGTACAAATGAACCGTACCGCATGATGACAAGCCGCAGTGAATACCGTCTATTGCTTCGTCAAGATAATGCAGACCTGCGTCTTACAGAAAAAGGCCGTGAAATCGGTCTTGTAAAAGACGATCGTTGGGCCAAATTTACAGCAAAGAAAGCTGCTATCGAAGAAGCAATGGATATGTTACGAAATACACCTGTCAATCCATCCAAAGAAACACAAGTTTTGCTTGAAGGTTTAGGTACAGCACCTATTAGAACAGGTATTCACGCTTATGATTTAGTAAAACGTAATGAACTCTCTTACGCCAATGTAGCTGATGCATTTGGTTTGAAACGCTATACACCTGATGTAGAAGAGGCTGTCGATATTTCCATTACCTACGAAGGGTACATTAAAAAGCAAATGGACCAAGTCGATAAAGTTCGCAAACTAGAAGAAAAAATTCTTCCAAAAGAATGGGACTACACAGAAATTAAGGGCATTTCTCTTGAAGCTCAACAAAAGCTCAACAAGATTCGTCCTCACTCCATCGGCCAAGCAAGCCGTATCTCTGGCGTCTCCCCTGCAGACGTATCTGTTCTATTGATCCAATTAGAGCAATACAACAGAAGTAAATAAAAATAGCATGTAATAATATGAATTCATGTAATAACATGCAATTTATATGAACTTTTTAAAAGATATTTCCTACAAATCTTATTGTCCTATACATATTAGACAATTCATTAGGAGTACTTATGAAAGAAAAATACGATGTGCCTATAGCACCTCAGTCTGAATTTGTTTCGTATATGATGGAGCAAATGAGTCATTTTGGTTTGCCCTGTACAGAAGAACAGGTAAAAGACTTTTACTTGTATTATGTGCATATGATTGAAACAAATAAATATCTCAATCTAACGGGTATTACAGACATGAAAGAGGTCGTGATTAAGCATATGATTGACTCCCTCTCATGTTATGATTCTGAAATTATCAAATCTGGCATGACGATTATCGATGTTGGTACCGGTGCAGGTTTTCCTGGTATTCCATTGGCTATCTATGACCGTAGCCTCAAGGTTACCCTGTTTGATTCTTTAAAAAAGCGGCTTAACTTTTTGGAATCGGTTATAGATGAACTAAAACTGACGAACTGTACTACCTTACACGGACGTGCGGAGGATTTGAGTCATCAAGATTACCGTGAAAGCTTTGATATTGCTACGAGCCGTGCCGTGGCACGTTTGCCGATTCTTTTAGAATGGACTGTGCCCTATGTAAAAGAAGGTGGATATGTAGTTGCTTTAAAAGGAGCTATCTACGAAGAAGAAGTTAAAGAATCTAATAAAGCTCTTAGCATACTAAAAGCCACTATCGAAGAAGTAAGAACCATTACTCTGCCAACCCTAGATGATAAACGAGCAATCATATATATAAAGAAAACGGGAAAAACGCCAAAACAATACCCACGGAAACCAAAAGAAATCAAAGATAAACCATTAGTATGATTTTCACTAGTACATACCGTGTGAAACTTAATAAAACTAGCAATACAATACAAAACAAGTACAAAAAGAGGATGCAAATCTTATATTTGCATCCTCTTTCCTTTTCATTAGGAATGACTTAGCTCGCTTTGGAGTCCGTGGGAAAGGTATTCTATGCAAACATTAAAATGACTTATACGTGGTCAATAATATGTAACGTTGTATCGATATCATTTAAAGGCATAATATGTACGCCTGCTGCAATTTTCTTGATTTGTTCAAGTGTTTCAATCGCAATTTCTGTACCCGCTTCTTTACCACCTTTTTCCATGCGGTCCAAGATTTCTTGAGTAAGGTTAATTCCAGGCACTTTTTCATGGAGGTATGTAGCCATTTTAAAGCTTTTAAGTGGAATCAAGCCTAGCATGATAGGTACATCGAATTCAGACATCTTGTCAATGTAGCGTTTTGCCTGTTCTAAATCGTAAATTGGTTGTGTTTGTACAAAGTGAGCGCCATTTTGAATTTTAGCAGCTAATTTTTGGCGTTCAATCTCTAAATCTGGAGCACCAGGATTACCAGTGGCACCGATGTAGAAGTTTGTAGGTGCGTCTAGGTCATTACCTGCAAGGTCTTTGCCTGCATTTAATGTCTTAGCGATGTTGAGTAGTCCCATACAGTCGACTTCAAATACGGATTGTGCAAATGGATGGTCCCCATTATCTGGTTTATCACCAGTGAGTGTTAAAATATTATGCACGCCCAAAGCTGCTGCACCGAGTAATTCAGATTGCAATCCGATAATATTACGGTCGCGGCATGTAAGGTGGAAAATAGTTTCAATTTCTTTGTTATGTTGTAATAAATAAGAAAGAGAAATTGGGCTCATGCGCATTTTGGACATAGGGCTATCAGCGATGTTGATAGCATCCACCTTCCCTTTCAAACGGGCTGCTTGTTCGAAGGTCTTTTCTGCAGAACTGCTTTTAGGAGGATCCAATTCAACAGTAATGGTGAACTGCCCTTGTTGATGTTTTTCTCTTAATGTCATCATGTACCTCGTTACTATACATTATTTTTCTAGTGTTTCAAAGAAATCGTTAGCATGGTTAACAGCAGCGATGCCGTCCTTAGCGTAGATATCCGCGCCTGCTTGGTCTGCGTAGTCTTGAGATACTACGGCGCCACCAACCATGACCTTAGTTTTAAGGCCTGCTGCACGGATAGCAGCGATAGTATTGTCGATTTGTGGCATGGTTGTCGTCATCAAGGAACAGATGCCAACGAGGGCAGCTTTGTTATCTTTAATAGCTTGTACGATAACTTCTGGGTCAACGTCCTTACCAAGGTCGACGATTTTGTAACCATTGTTTTCGAGCAATGCTGCTACGATATTTTTACCTAAATCATGAATGTCGCCTTTAACTGTAGCTACGACAACGGTGCCTTTATCTAAGCTTTCACTAGCAGGAATAATTTCTTTAATGGTGTTGAAAGCAGCCTGCATTGTTTCAGCAGCAAGCATTACTTGTGGTAAGAATAACTTACCAGAACCAAACTTATCCCCCACTACGTTCATCGCTTCAGATAAGCCTTTTTTCGTAAGATCTAATGGATCGATACCATCTGCTAAGGCTTTTTTTACAAGATCAATGATAGCTTCTTTTTCGCCTTGTTCTACACATGCGCGAATATTGGCTAAAGGATCATTACTATCGAAGGATTTTTTATCTGGCCCTTTAGGAGCAGTGTTACCAGGAGCGGTAGTTTCGTCTTCATAGCCGTATTCTTTAATAAATTCAGCAGAACCTGGGTCCCAGCCTAGTAAGGTAGTACTAGATACAAATGCTTTTTTTGCTGGATAATTGAGTGGATTCATAATCGGTGTTGTTAAGCCACATGCGAGAGCCATTGTTAAAAATTGGCCGTTCAAATATGGACGCTGAGGCATACCGAAGGAAATATTGGACAAGCCCATTACTGTTGGGAAGCCAAATTTTTCTTTATATAATTGTAGTGTACGCAATGTTTGGCGTGCACTATCTTCACCGCTGGCAAGTGTTAATACCAATGGATCGAGTAATAAGTCATGTGGTTGAAGACCATAACCATACGCGCGATTTACGATACTTTCAGCTAAAGTAACGCGGTCCTCTGCTTTTTCAGGAAGGTCACCACTGGATAATGGCAAGCAAAGCAATGCTGCACCGTATCGTTTAGCTAAAGGCATAACTTGAGTGATGGACTCCTCCTCCCCATTTACGGAGTTAATAAGAGCGCGGCCTGGGTAGTTTTTAAGAGCTACTTCCATAGCTGCTGGGTCCAATGTATCGATAGACAATGGAGTTTCAACGAGCATGGATAATTCAAAGATTGCTCGTTCCATCAATGGAGTTTGATCCATGCCAGCTACGCCCATGTTTACATCGAGGATATCTGCGCCTGCCTCTACTTGATCTAAGGCATCGCGCTTTACACGAATGAAAGAGCCATCGCGCAATTCTTGAGCGAGTACTTTACGACCTGTTGGGTTAATACGTTCACCAATGATAAGCGGTTTTGTATGATGGCCCAACTCTAAAAGTTTAGTACGACTTGTAATAATTGTTTTAGGTGTAATGTGGGTACGTTCTTTTGGCGTATGAGCTTTCACCGCATCGGAAATAGATTGAATATGAGCTGGTGTCGTACCGCAGCAACCACCAACATAACTAGCGCCTGCATCAACGATATCGAGCATCAATGGTCCCATTTCTTCTGCTGTAAGTGGGAATACAGTTTGTTTATTAATCAGTTGTGGCATACCGGCATTTGGTTGACAGCTGATTGGTAAGTTTGTAACGCTGGCAATCTCTTCGATTAGCGGTGTGATTTGCTCAGGTCCAAGAGAACAGTTAATACCGATGATATCAGCACCCATAGCTTCAACAATTGAAGTTGCTACAGCTGGCGGTGTACCAGTAATAGTACGACCATCTTCACTGAAAGAAAATTGGCAAATGATTTGTACATCTTCTTTCGTTTTGCCTGCTGCTTCGCGCGCATCTAAAGATGCTAATAAAGCGGCACGCATTTCTTGTACGTCAATAATAGTTTCAATGATGATGAAATCAACACCAGCTTCGATTAAAGCCTCGGCTTGCTCGCGGTATGTGTCGTAAATAGCATCAAAGCTCATATTGCCTAATGGTTGTAAAAAACGACCTGTAGGTCCCATAGAACCTGCTACACGAGCAGTTGGTTTAGTCTCTGCAATGGCTTCTTTTGCTACCTTCACAGCTGCAATATTGATTTCTCTTACGCGATCCTGTAAATCATAATCTTCTAATTTAAGACCACAAGCACCGAATGTATTGGTAGTGATTACATCACTGCCATGTTGTAAGTATTGAGCATGAATATCCTTTACTACTTCTGGTCTTTCAATATTAAATAGCTCTGGACAATAGCCTTCTTCTAAGCCTGCCGCTTGAAGCATTGTGCCCATAGCACCGTCAAATATATACATAAACATCTTCCTTTAACATCCTAAATTACAATGTTTCACGTGAAACACTATTGTATTGGTTGCCCCTTCATGGCAATACCAGAAATGTCGGCAGTAGTTTTACTACCTTCCTCTTCTCCCCCATCTTGGGTGTTGACTGTTGCTTTCTCTGGTAATTTTCGAGATGCACAGTTTTGTTGTGAACAAGATGTACAGCCTCGTTTAGTTTTAATATCTTCGTTTGCTGGCATTAAACCGATGATAGCCGTTACAGACTTACGTGGGAATAATAAATAGTTCTCTGTTACTTGTAAGCCAATCATCTCTGTTTTGATGATTTTAGCTAATTGTGGTTGGATTTCTAGTGGCCAGTTGCCATAACCAGGGCTAAAACGCCAAGTTGGCTTATAGCCTTGTTTTTTAGCAATTGTATTGATTACTTCGTTTACCTGATCAGCTACCTGTTCTACAGCAGTTGTGGCTGCTGCATCAAGTAATAAACCCACCGTATAGTTACCTTGTTTAAATAACTGTTCACTACGAATTTCTACATCTTCTCCAACTGTTACGCCTAATACGTATACTTTAGTAGATTTTTCTAGATGCTTTTCGATGATAGACCCTTCAATTTTAAGTGGTGGATTGCTTAAAATTGTTTTTGTTTCTGCATCGTAATCATATTCTTGATATACACCCCTAGGTGTAGCCAATAATTGGATTTCCTTACATGCTTCGTCAACATAGTTTTGTGGGAAATCCTCAGCGTGACGAAGTCCTGCGTATCGTTTTACTTCTGCTTTGTCGATGGCAGGAAGCATTCCGTTATAGATGGGCATAGAAACGCCTCCTCTTCAAAATAAAAAGCTCTGCGTATCCGTAGAGCGTGTGCTTACTGTTATCAATTGTATATATAGATCTTATAAAGTGATTTTTCTAGACTCTTAAGATTATCAATCTAATTACTATCTAACTAATAGTATATAGATATGAATAATACCTGTCAAAGTATATGGGGCCTGTATTCTCATATAATTTAGTAGTATATAGGTATAGTTTAAAGTTATATCAAAATGATTTTTGTTCATAAAAGTTATTGATGATGAAGGTTTTATATGTTTAATGTTAACCATAATGTTTCACGTGAAACAATTTATTAAATATAATCTAATAATTTGTTATGAGTATATAAGTATATTAATATTAGTTCATTACATTTCGTATATTATTGTTATATATAATGTTACCGATCAAAAGTTGATTACTTTATACCTTTCGCTAATGGTGTTGTTCTATAAATAAAAAAAATGATATAAAATAATTTTGTGTATATTTGTCTATTGGTATAGATTTATATTAATATGATAATTTTTTACTGTAAAATTTTTTATTAATTTTATAACTTAATTTTTGCGTTAGATTTTAATCCTTAGATGTTTCACGTGAAACATTTAATCGTAAAACTTATAAAACATTTGATGTAATTTTTCTTATTTTGTGTTGTACTATATAGTAAAGGAATAAATTGCTATGTTTCACGTGAAACAATAAAAAATAAGTGTTGTAATTATATTAATGAAGTTATTTACCTATAAGTTTATGTGCGTAATATAAATGTAAGTGGGAAAAATGTAGTAGATAAATAAAATAATATAGTAGATAAAAAATTAATGAGAATTTGATTTATAAATACCGTAATTAGCATTGTTTTATGTTATAATGGAAAAGAAATATTTTGAACGAAGATGTGAGGTGAATTAAGTGGGCAAAGTTATAGCTATTACTAATCAAAAAGGCGGTGTTGGTAAAACTACAACATCAGTAAATTTGAGTGCTTGTTTAGCTGATGCAGGTAAAAAAGTATTACTGGTTGATTTGGATCCACAAGGTAATGCTAGTTCTGGGTTAGGTATTGAAAAGGATGATTTAGAGCTCTGTGTGCATGATGTTCTAATTGATGGAGAACCAATTGCTGATATTGTACAACCTACAATGCTTGAAAACCTATTTGTGGCGCCTGCAACAATTCAACTAGCTGGTGCTGAAGTAGAACTAGTTTCCGTTGTTTCACGTGAAACAATGTTGAAAAAAGCATTAGCGTCAGTAAGAGATACATATGATTTTATCGTTATTGACTGTCCACCATCTCTCGGGTTATTAACATTAAATGCCTTCACTGCTGCTGATAGTGTATTGATTCCGATTCAAAGTGAATTTTACGCATTGGAAGGGGTTAGTCAATTAGTTAAAACGATAACAATTGTACAACAAACATCAAATAAGGATCTTGAAATTGAAGGCGTGCTATTGACTATGTTTGATGGCCGCACAAATTTATCGATTCAAGTAGCCGATGAAGTAAAAAAATTCTTTGGCAATAAAGTATATAAAACAATTATTCCTCGTAATGTACGTTTAAGTGAGGCACCTAGTTATGGGGAGCCAATCATTGTATATGATCCAAAATCCAAAGGTGCTGATGTATATACGAAATTAGCTAAAGAGGTAATTAAAGCATCTAAAACTAAATAAGCACTAGAGATAAATAAGTATTAAAGCTCAATAAACACAAAAGCGAAGTAAGTACCTAAAGGTAATAAGTATCTGTTATATGTATGTATCTAATGCTAAGAATATTAGTTTTTGGTGGTTTGCGTGATTTACATATTTTAAATTTGTAAATATTTGTAAGGCCGAGAGAGGTTAGTTGTATGCCAAGAGAAATTAAAAGCAAAAAAAGCAAAGCGTCTGGATTGGGGAAGGGCCTTGAGAATTTAATGAAGGTTGACTCTGTAGAGTCTGTATTGCCTGAAAAGGAGATACATGAACTGCCAATTTCTGAGTTAGTTCCAAATGTAGATCAACCGCGTAAAAGTTTTGATGAAGATAGTCTAGCTACATTGGCTGAATCAATCAAGAATCTTGGTATTTTCCAACCGATTGTAGTTCGTAAACAAAAGAATAAATATCAAATTGTAGCTGGTGAGCGCCGTTATCGTGCTGCTATGATTGCTGGATTGAAAACAGTACCAGTTATTGTTAAAAAATATAATACCGAAGAAATGACAGAGGTTGCTCTTGTAGAGAACCTACAACGTGAAGGATTAGATCCCATTGAAGAAGCATTGGCTTATCAAGGATTGATGGATACTTATAAGCAAACGCAAGAAATGATTTCTGCTCGTCTTGGCCGTAGCCGTTCATATATTGCTAATATGGTTCGTCTTTTAAAATTATGTGATTCTGTACAAAAGGATCTTATCGAAGGTGATTTAACGGTTGGTCAAGCTCGTCCATTATTAGCGTTAAGAAGTGCAGCTCAACAAATAGAAGCAGCTGAACGTATTAAAGAGGGTGAGCTAAGTGCTAGACAAGCAGAGGCCCTTGTTAAGTCTATGCAAAATAAATCGTCTAAAGCAAAGACTGGTAAACCTCAAAATACGGCAGAGGTTCGTGCCCTAATGGACCGTTTAAAACTAAGCTTAGGGTCCCCTGTGAATATTAAATTCCGTGCAGGCAAAAAAGTACAAGGAAAAATTGAAATTGCTTTCTCCTCTGAAGCTGAATTAGAAAGACTTATTGCATATATGGATGGGCAAGATCAAACAGAAGATACGGAAACAATAGAGTTTAGAGTATAATTGGCTAGCAAAAGCAATAGCAAAAGCAATAGCAATAGCAATAGCCGTAACACCAACAATAATAGTAACGATAATAGTAACAACAATAACAATAATAACAGCTATAGCAATTGCAATAGTCGTAATAGTAATAATAACAATCTGCAGTAAAAGTGTAGTCTACGGGCTGCGCTTTTACTGTATTTTAAGAGATTATAATAAATAATAGGATAAGTTATTAGATAATTTATCAGAAGCTTTATAATATATTTGTAATATATGTGAAGGTTAAGTAACAAGGATAGGTTATGGAACAAACACCTAAGGCAAACCGCATACATATTGGCTTTTTTGGCCGTTGTAATGCCGGTAAGTCTACATTGATCAATATGTTAACTGATCAGCCTGTATCGTTAGTATCCGATGTGGCAGGGACTACAACAGATCCTGTAAGCAAAGCTATGGAAATCTTACCACTTGGCCCTGTGGTGATTACTGATACTGCTGGTATAGATGATACAACTGAATTAGGTGCATTGCGCATGGAGAAAACAGAAGAGGTCGTGAAAAAGATTAACTTGGCTGTTTATGTGCTTCGTACCGATGAAGAGCCAACCTCCGACGATATGCACTGGTTAGGTCTTTTGAAACAAAATAATATACCTGTTGCACTTTTCATTAATGAGATTAATGCGGTGCCAAACAATTTAACGGAGTCTAAAGCTAGTGTAGGTAGAGATATACTGGGAGAGCGTTATATAGCAGAGCATACGGGTTTATCTGATTTGGTTACTGTCATTGGCTCTGCTGACTTCACATCTGATGCGAAACGATTAGAGTTGCTTGATCTACTCGGTGGGCTAACACCACTTGATGTAGAAGGGGAGCAAACTCTTTTACAAGGTTTAGTTGAAGAGGGGGATACAATCATTCTTGTATGTCCTATCGACAGTGCCGCACCAAAGGGGCGACTCATCTTGCCACAGGTACAGACTATCCGAGAAATTCTCGATCATAAAGGCCTAGCTTTAGTCTGCCAAACAGAAGAATTACCGGCTATGATTCACTCGCTTAAGAATCCCCCTAAAATGGTAATCTGTGACTCCCAAGCGTTTGATCGGGTTGATGAGTTAACACCTGATTCGATTCCGTTGACGTCTTTTTCTATTTTGATGGCGCGGTTCAAGGGAAAATTACAGGATTTAGTAGCTGGTGTTAAGGCTATTAAGAATTTGAAAGCTGGTTCCAAGGTTCTCATCAGTGAAGGTTGTACACATCGCCGTCAATGCGATGATATTGGGACTGTAAAAATACCTAATCTTTTAAAGAAGCAAGGCTATACAGATTTACAGTTAGAATTCACTAGTGGGGGAGCATTCCCTAAGGATGTATCACAGTATGATTTGATCATCCACTGTGGTGCTTGTATGTTAACACGCCGTGAGGTGTTACGTCGTATAGAATGCGCTGTTGTACAAGGTACACCCATTGTAAATTACGGTGTACTCATAGCAGCTCTACATGGTATACTAGAACGAGCAATAAGCCCATTTGTTGACGAACTAGAGGGCTGATAAATAGCCTAATAAATAGCATTGTAATATGTATGTAATACATACATTTAGATATACATTACATGCTTGTTATATACATTATTATATAGGTATCATTTATCTATATTAGATATATTAAATATTAGATATATTAAATTAAATTGCATGCAGTCATTTAACTTTCACAATAGGAGTGGTATAATTAACTGTTGGAGTTTTGATGATTGTATAGGAAGGAAAATACATGTTCGAATCGATTCAACCGTGGATAGGCATGGTTACCATCGTTCTTGTTATAGTGTTATTCGTATATTGTGTAATCTTACACATTCGTTTAGGTAGCTTGAAAAAGAAATACGATTTCTTTATGCAAGGGGAGCATGGTGCGAGCCTAGAGCGTAAATTATCTGTAGAGGTTAGTGAAATTCGCGATGCTGCGAAGGGCCTTGAGTCCTTGTTATCTGAGCAAGTGGCAATCCGCAATATTCAGAGTAATACGATACAAAAAATTGGCTTTATTAAGTATAATGCCTTTGAAAATATCGGAAATGATCTGTCCTTTGCGCTTACCTTGCTAGATGGCAACAATAATGGCATCTGTATCTCCAGTATTTACGGTCGTAGCGAATCTCGTATTTTTAGTAAACCTATTGTGAAAGGTAAAAGTTTAGTAAGTCTTTCACAAGAAGAATTAGAAAGTTTGAACGAAGCATTGGGTGAGCGTACCAATGAGGAAGCGTTAACGAGCGCTATCGTCTCGAAATAAGGAAGTTTTATGTTGAAAATACCGGCATTCATTTCAAACAAAGTTGAAAGAAATGGTGACAACTGCATATTGACATTAACTACCAAGCAAGCGAAACTCGTTGCCATTATTGGTTCCGTAGTATTGGTCTTGGGATTGGTACTCGGTATTTGGGGCATCGTGCGCCAAGCTGAGATTGTGCAATTACGTCAACAAACGCAATTGCAATCGGAACAGTTGAAATTGTTACAACAAAAAACAGAAGTTCTGGATAAGAAAATTCAAAACTTAAATCAAATTAGTGAAGAGAATAAGCAAATGCTGAAGGGCGCTGAATCTGGCACACCAGCTCAAGGTGGCGGGGATGGTAGCGACCCAAAGCAGGAAGCCGCTGATAATAGTGAAGCACAGACGTTAACAGCGGCACAATTATCGGCTCGACTATCCAAAATGGATAAGGAAGCACAAAAATTGCTTGTTAGTTTCTATACGATGCGCAATATCCTTCGCGATGGTGGCGCACAAGATTTGATGGCATTACAATCCATCAATTTCTCCGCTGGTTCTGGTGGTGCTGTGAATAGTACGACACCTAGTATTTGGCCAAGTAAGGGCGTTATTACATCTCCATTTGGTAGCCGTGTTGACCCTGTTACGGGTGCTATTGGTGCATTCCATGAAGGTATCGATATTGCCGATGACTATGGTTCCCAAATCGTGGCTACTGCGGCAGGGGTGGTAACCTTTGCGGGGTATACAAGCGGCGGTTATGGTAATCTCGTTGAAATCGATCATGGCAATGGCTTTGTTACCCGTTATGGCCATAATAGTGCCGTATTGGTAACGGTAGGGATGAGCGTGAAACAAGGTCAAACCATAGCTTTGATGGGTAGTACTGGTAAAAGTACGGGTGCCCACGTTCACTACGAGGTACGCCTTAACAATACGCCTGTAGACCCTATGATCTTCTTACCAATTAGCAATTAGAAATATAAAAGCTTATATAAGACCTAAAAAGAACTTGTTATGCGTGCATATGCGCTTATAGCAAGTTCTTTTTCTTTCCTTTTGTATATATATATTGTAAAATAAAAGTATATGAACGGAGGTATATCTATGAAGGCCTATGTACAAGTTTATACCGGCGAAGGCAAGGGCAAAACAACTGCCGCAATCGGCCTAGCCATTCGTGCCATCGGCGCTGGCAAGAAAGTCCTCTTCTTACAATTTATGAAATCTAAAGTATATAGTGAGCATACTATTTTACCTACCTTAACAAATTTAACCTTAGAAACTGTGGGCAAGCCATTCTTTATCATCAAAGAAGGGATGAAGAGTAAGGATGAACTTGCTAAATGGGGCGATGAAGTCGTTGTCTTTGAGTCTGGTAATCCTCCGAAGGATTATGTAGCGCTCATCGAAAAAGGCTATGAACGTGCACTCGCTGCTATCAGCAGTGGTGAGTACGACCTCGTTGTACTTGATGAGTACAATATGGCTCTCTTCTTTGAACTCATTACATGGGATAAAACTAAAGCTTTACTCGATGCTCGTCATCCAGAAACGGAACTCGTATTTACGGGACGTGGGGCTCCTCAAGAATTAATTGATGAGGCCGATCTCGTAACGGAGATGAAAGAGATTAAACATTACTACCTACAAGGCGTAATGGCTCGAAAAGGCATTGAAAACTAATCATAGGAACACCTAAGGAGGTGATGTGGTTGAGTACAGTGGCTATTGTGGCCCTCGTTATTGTGGCCATCATTGTAGCACTCATCTTGACTATCCTACTGGCACCAATCACATATAGCATCGAAATTGATGGGCGGACACCATATCGTGGCGAGCTGCGCATCAAATGGCTGTCGCGCGTATTTTCACTCCACTTAGCGTACATTCAAAATAAACCATTTTTTAAGGAATTATACGTTTTAGGTGTACTTAAGATCGGTCCTGTGAAAGACTATGAACAATGGCTTGAAAATCGTGTAGATGAAGAATATCAAAAGGTAATGGATGATGACGGCGACATATCACAGGCAGAAGCTTTTGCAAAGGCTATGCAAGGAGGCGGACAAGGTCCAACTGCAAGCTCTAGCGGCACAAGCTTTGATGACTTGAAGAGCGCCCAAGGCTCCAATACAATCTTTGATGATGACGAATCACCAGGGGCGGGGAGCGCACCTAGGGCAAAGGAGCGTATTGAGCGACCTGATGCGGTTTCTAAGGATATGGATGCACAAGCTCGTGCTGAGCGGTATGATTCGATACAACAGGATCCAACGGCTCATATTCAAGATGATGATGAAGTAATAAGTCATGTTACTTTCAATAGTGACGGATCTATCAAGGAAAAGGTATTTACAAAGGTAAATGATATTAAAACGACTGTGAAACAACGTTTTGGAAAGCCTGATCCCAATGATCCGGTAGCATCATTCAAGTCTGAAATTCCTACATTCTGGTTCATGAAACACTTGGGAAATATAGAGTTGTGGCGTCAGATATTCCTTGTGTCGAAACGATGCTATAACCACTCTAAACCACGTGATATGGCTATAGAGGGCCGATTTGGTATTGGTGATCCGTATCGGATGGGGCTTATTGCATCTATGTTGTATAGCATTTGGCCTGAGCAAGCAGAGTCTATTGAGATAGATTATGTGAACTGGGTAGCTGAAGGCAGCGGCCATATTAAAGGTCGTATGATTCTTGCCGTATTGGCGTGGTATGGTACTAGATTCTTGGTATCTAAACCTATGCGTTCCCTATTGGGTGAAAGTGCTCGTGTCTTCTGGGTTAAACGGAAGGAAGCCAAGCAACTAGAAAAGCTAAAAGCCGAACAGGGTCAAACAGCGTAAGGATATATAAAGTCAATTGAGTATATGAGCTGTATTATTATAGCTATAATACTTTCACAAAAAGCGGAGGTACTGTGATGGAGAACAGTAATGTAAAAGAGAATTTGGAAGTCCTATTCGAGAAGTTTAAAAATATGATCAAAGTGGAAACTGTAGTTGGTGAAGCTGTGCAAATTGGCGATACTACACTCGTTCCATTTGTTGATGTAACCTTTGGCTTCGGTACTGGTACAAACCACTGCACAGCCAATAAGAGCCAAGAATCTGGCGGCGGTGGCGGTGGTGCCAAAATGGAACCAAGCGCAATCCTTGTTATTAAAGGTGACCGCATCGAATTGTTCAACATTAAGGGCAACCCTTACAGCAGCAGCTTTGATCGTCTTATCGGTTTGGTACCTGATCTCGTGTCCAAATTGAAATCCGATAAATACATCTATTTAAATGATGAACAATAATTCGGTGAATAATAAACCATAATTTGATGACAAATTATAAATAATTGGTGAAAGTTGAAATGCCCACATGTGTGTTCTGAATATGTTTGTATCGACTGCTTTAAGGGTCTCAGAGTATGCTTGTGGGTATTATTTTAAGTTCTAATAACTTTCATAAGTGGTTCATAGGGCTTTATTATGCTATTTATCATAGTCTTGTGAAATTTAGCAAGATTTGCTATAGTAAAAATAGTACACTATTGGATTGTATAGTGACACTTTTAATCGAGGAGGATTTCAGATGAAATTATCTAAAAAATTGACTACCTTAGCTATCGTTGGTGCTATGTCTGCTACTGCTGCAGTAGCAAGTGCTGCTAACATTGGCTTAGTAAATATGAGCCAAGTAGTAAATAGCTACCCTGGCTATGGTGCATTAGATATGAAAATGCAACAAGTAGACGCTCAATACCGTCCACAAATTGAAAAAAAAGTACAAGAAATTGAAAAGATTAAAGACTCTGCACAAGCAGAAGCAGAATTCAACAAAACTGTAGCTCCATTGCTTCAAAAAGAAAACGAAGAAATCAATAAAATTGCTCAACCTATGATGCAAGCAATTCATAACACTGTTGAAGCTATCCGTGTTGAAAAACAAATGGACGTAGTATTGGATGATCCATACACAATTCGTGCTGCTGACGCAAACAGCAAAATCGAAAACATTACTAACGAAGTAATTAGCCGTCTTAAAAAATAATAAGCACAAAACCCCCTAACTGAGTAATCAGATAGGGGGTTATTTATTATATAAGATACTTACTGTTTAAAATATATTTTGATAAATCCGATAAAGGAGTGAGATCTAATGAAAGAATTTAAAGCATTAGCCACAGAGCGGTATTCGGTTCGAAAATTCGATACTCGACCAGTGGAGCAAGAGAAGGTTGATATTTTGTTAGAAGTAGCTAGATTAGCACCTACGGCTCATAACTACCAGCCGCAAAGACTGCTTGTATTAAATACTGAAGAGAGCTTAAACAAATTAAAAGGCTGCACAAATGGTCACTTTAATGCACCGTTGGCAATCATTGTTTGTTACGATAATACGGTGAGCTGGAAGCGGGAATACGACGATGAAGACTTAGGCGTTGTAGATGCCAGCATTGTAGGCTCTCACATTATATTTACCGTAGCCGATATCGGTTTAGGCACAACGTGGATTGCTCACTTTGATCCTGCTAAAGTGCGGGAAGCTTATGCTTTGCCTGATAATATCATTCCTGTAGCCATCTTCCCAATTGGTTACCCTCATTCAGACTGTGTTCCTGCACCAGGTCATACGAAACGCTTTGATGTGGGGGAATTTACAACTTATAACTCCTTCACCATATAAAAAGGACAGTTGCTTGTATCAACTGTCCTTTGGTATTTTATTCAGGTTTGTGAATGAGGTTTACAACGAATTCGCTGTCTTCTACAAGTGTTGCTTGGATGTAGTTATCGCCGTTGAATTCCAATACTTGACCTGGTACGAGTACATGTTCTTCAGTTTCGTTAAGAAGTACTTGTACTTTACCTTTTACTACTGTAAAAATGACATTAGCTTCTGGGTGGTTGTGTTTTTCCACCTTTTCACCAGCTTTGCCGCCTTTTTTTACGATTACATAGTTAGGACCTTGGAATAATAAACCTAATTCTTGATTAACTGTGCCTGCCATAATAGACCTCCTAATTCTAGCTTTTTATGTTCTGAAAGCTTACGCTAACACTTAATTTTACATTGTGTAATTACCTTATGATTATATTATAAATGATATTGCTTATCAATGCTGTGCCTATAGCTACAGTTTTGAAAAAATATGTTACATTCAACATTGTATGCTTTTTTTACCTATATTGAGTAAAATAGGGTGGAGTAAATGTTGGTAGATTGGATATATAAAGATTAATTAAATATACAACGATATATTTACTATATAAAAAACGAACGTAACATGTTACGTTCGTTTTTTCGTCCATTTTCATCCGTTTATATTTTCTTAATCAAACGAACTGTTATGGATTTATTTTTTCTTAATTGTATATAAACGTATGCCGTTTTCTTCAGTCGTTACAAGTTCAAAGGCTGGATCGATAGCTTTTACAAAAGCTTCGAACCATGTTTGGTAGGCTAATGCCATGAATTTAGGGTCAACGCCCGCTGTACGCCAGTAGCCTGCTTGTAATCTGTGGTCGCCAACCCAGGTAAATTCATCTGGGCTTTCAGAAACCACTTGGTCACCACCATCGCAAGGCATGCCATTTACGTAGAAGTTTTGTAACGCATTGTAAATCGCTGGTGCAGTGTGTTCTTCAAGGTTATCTTGAGCCACAACGCCACATGCTTGGCCTTGTACTGCAAAGGCATCTAGAATAGCGGTTACTACGTGTACTGCTTCATCGCCGGAATTTGTGTCGAGCATATCTTTGATGAAAGCTGCTTCACGAACGGAAGCAATGTTGATTTGGTTAGCTAACCAGCCGTGAATATTGCCATGGTCGATGATATTTTCCAAGGGAATGCTTGGATTAATTGGCTCGCCGTATGTATCTACGGAGATGGAGTGTAGTTCCTCCGCCAAATCATCAACAACTTTAGAAGTTTTTTCTAAAATCAAATTTTCACGCTCAACGAGCAATTGAATTTTGCGATATAACCAGTAATGGATGTGACCTAAGAATGCGGACATATTAAGCTCCTTTTCGTGCTGTTTCTAATTTCTCTACTAAATCGTATACATTAAAACCGTGGATTTCTGCGGCTTGCCATAATGGCTCAGCTGTTGCAGATGGGCAACCTAAGCAGCCCATACCAATACCTTGTAATACAGGTACAACATGTGGGTAGGTTTCAACGATGTCGCGAATAATTGTGTCTGGAGTGATAGGGGAACCTGCTTCGAGACGTGGTGCTTCTACTTCAGGATCGTTACCTTGACCAGGCAAGAACACAGCTGGTTCTTCGGATTTGCTTTCAGCTGGAGCCCCTTCAAGGTCGCCCAATACAGCTACTTTGAAAGCCTCTAAACCAATGCGGTCGATGAATTCGCCCATGCGTTCGATTTGTGCGTTTTCTTTATAGTATGCGATGATTCGATCAACTAATGCAAGAGCTTCTTTTTCTGTTTTAACTTCTGCGATGAGGTCGCCGATGCGAGGATGCGCGCCGCCGCTACCGCCAGCGTATACATTCCAACCATCTACAGTACCGATAACGCCCACATCTTTCATGCGGCTTTCAGTACAAGAGTTTGGACAACCGGACACACCGATTTTCATTTTACTTGGCATTTCAAGAGATAAATATTTGCGTTCGATTTGCATGCCAAGGTGTACGCTGTCTTGTTTAGCGCGTTTACAGAAGGTAGTACCTGGGCAGATTTTTACGCTGCGCACGCGGTTGGACACAGTGTATGCTGGCTCCATGCCAAGCATTTCCCATGCTTTATCTACGTCTTCTGCTTTCAAATTCGTAATCATAATGCGTTGGCTGCCAGTTAATTTGAGAACAGCGCCGAACTCATTCGCTACGTCGATATATTTTTGTAATTGATCTGGTTGAATGAAACCTGCAGGAACGCGAGGTGTAATTGCATAACGGCGTTGACCGTTTTTTATGCGTTGTAAATTTGCTGCAATTTGTGCCATATTAAATCCTTTCTCGAGCCCTCTCTGCGGAGAATAGTGGCTAAAACTACTTAGTTAATCTATAAAACTCTTTATATATTAATTATTTACGCCCTAGGGTTTTGTGAAAGCTTCGCACATATATACGGACAAGTGGGATGAGATCAACTAGGCGATGCCTCATCAAAACCCGGCGTAATGATCAGTATGGGTATTTAGAATACTGACCCGACGCTCTTAGTATAAACCATTTTAACAAACAATAATGTAACTCAAGCTACAAAAATAGAACTTTTTTAATATTAATTATTGATTGTTTACTAACTATCATTATATACGATACTGTTTACAGATGAAACCCATGGGTTATATATCGTATAATAGACATATAGAATGTTCTTGATGTAGGAGAAACGATGAAAGTCCTTTACGATACTATTTTAAAAGCAACATATATAGGTCGCCCAAACCGTTTTGTGGTGACTTTAGATTTGAATGGTGAAAGTGTACTCGCTCATTTGCCAAATCCTGGTCGCATGTGGGAGCTCTTGTTTACGGGGGTAACGATGTACATCGTGCCTCATGATAAACCGGATGCGAAGACGAAATATCGCGTGGTAGGCATCGAGCGCGATGGCGTTGTTATCATGCTCGATACAAACTACAGCAACGATGTGGCGCAACATTTGATTGAAAATAAATGTATCCCTGGTTGGGAGGAGTGGCGCGTAGTGAGACGGGAATATACGGTTAAACTACATGGCACATCATCTCGATTTGACTTGCTCCTCACCAATGATAAGGGGGATGAGTTTTTACTAGAGGTTAAATCCTGTACCTTGTTCTCTAAGATGGGAGCCATGTTCCCTGATGCTATTACAGAGCGAGGCCGCAAGCATTTATTGCATCTGAAAGAATTACAAAATGAAGGCTACCACACGGGTGTTCTATTCCTCGTACAATGGGATCAAGCGCAGTGGTTCTTGCCAGATTATCATACGGATTTGGAATTTGCCAAAACCTTTAAAGAGGTGGCACCTTCATTAGATTGGAAAGCTGTGGCTGTGGCGTGGGATGAGACTTTCACCATGCCTACGGTGACACATGAATGTTCCTATCCTAGTTATATCCTCGACACAGAGGCTCATGATAGTGGCGTGTATGTGATGGTCATGCACCTCAATCACGATCTAGATCTCGAAATCGGTTCTAAAGGGATGATGCATTTCAAACCTGGTTACTATATGTACGTAGGCTCTGCAAAGGCAAATTTAACGAAACGCATTGAACGGCATAAACGAAAACGGAAGAAAATGCATTGGCACTTAGATTACTTCCGCGGTCACTGTGAAATGATAGCGGGCTTGCCGATTCGTACTAGTGGGAGGCCGCAGGCTATGACAACTTCTGCTCAAGAACGGCGTAAAGGTAAACTCTCTGACGATGCTCCAGCTGCTCGTGAAAGCGCAGATATAGAACTAACCAAAATTGACGTAGAATGTGCTCTCGCTGATGCAGTGCGAGCTATTGCGGAATGGAATGTACCGAACTTTGGATGTAGCGACTGTGACTGCAATAGCCATCTATTCGGAATGAGCGAAAACCCGATACACAATCAATTCTTTATAAACGTAATAGAAAATTACAGGATGAATATGCTAGATGAACTAGTTAATAGGTAATTATTATTGATGGGGCCTGAGAACTATATACGTAATTAATTAAAAAGTGCTATTACCTATCTCTTCGCTCCATAGTGACCTAAGTCGCTCATCAATAGGTAATAGCCCTTTTTAATACGCTAGTTATAAAGGTGTCCCATCAATAATAATATAGTCCTATCCATAGTTATCCCAGCATATTCATTCTATAGTTTCTACATAGAGAGAGGGGAGGTTTTGTGTATGAGGTTGTTTAGGTATGTGTTGTTAGGTATCGTTGGTGTTTGTAGTGTAGTGTTGAGTGGTTGTTCTTTCATTTGGACGACGGAGAATGGTGATCCTGCGACACCAGAGGATATCAAGTCTAGCGTGGAGAAGGAGTTCTCGGTTGTGCATCCGAATCTTGTTCTTCAGTCATCTGTGGTGGAGAAGGAGAAGCCATTCCAGCGAAATGTGTATGTGTTTTATGATGAAAGTAATGGTATTTCCTTTACTACAAATTCTGTAGTCAAGTGGCCAACATTGCCGGCCCCTGGTGGGGAGCGAAAAAATGATGCGGATTTTGCGTATTCACAAGCGTATTTAGTTCATTTGAATGGTTCGTTAGTGGAACGTGCTAAGCAGTATGGCATGCGGATGGCGACGCACGAGGAAGTCTTGGAGTTAGCTAAGTCTAAAGCGACACGTGTGGCAGGTACTAATAAGATATCTCTATTCACATATGATGAGATTATCTTTGTAGACGAATCTGTAAAGGGTGGAGATATTCTAACCTTTATGAAATCTATATATAGCCTGTATAAACCGCAAGACAACCCAGCGTTATTGCACCCTCGTTCTGATAGAAGCGTAGGCTTTTATTATCTACCAAAAGGAGAAGCGGACAAAACAAAAGCTAAGTATTTGATCGCCTTTCGATTTATGGCAAAAAAAGATTGGAAAGAAACCATGCTAACAGGTATTGGCAGTACTGGTAACGACACTTCGGCTGTAGAACGAGACTTTGTTAGCATTTTAGATGATATGATACAACATGCGGTGCATTAAATATGAAGTTTATAGTAGTAACAGCAAGATGTAGGTAGGCTAAAGTAATTCATTTGCTAAAGGATTTAAGATGATGACTGACATAGGATAATATTCATAGTTATGGTATAATACAATAGAAAGAGATAGTGTATTATTTTATAAGATTTAATTAAATAATTAGCGGTCTGACAAATTTGTCGGACCGTTTTTAAGTATTTTAATTTTATGTGGGGAGTACGTAGGATTATTTTAAGGTGAGGTGTTATTAAGATGCCAGATGAAAGAATGCTTGAACGAGAGTTTCAAGAAAAAATTTATAATAATCGAGAAATTCAAGAGAACATAATTAATGCACTTGAAATAGACCCAAATAATTTTTTGTTTAATCGAGAAATTGAATTTGTTAATGGGATAACTTCAGATTTTATTATATCTAATACAGAAACGAATCAAATGCAAGCAATTATAGAATGTAAGCGTGCAGATATTGGTGTTACAGAATATGTTCGTGGCGTTGGTCAGTTATTTCAGTATGAACATTTTCAACGAAAAGGTATTCGACCTAGAAATTTATCACATATTATTTATGATAATGAAGAAAATAGAAATGTATTAGTTATACCCTCAAGTTTTATTGCTAATACAAATCTTAATATAGGGCTTTTCTGCTACCCTGAAACTGCTAAGATACTTGAGATTCATGTTAATAATAATAGAGTTAGAGAAATATCTAAAGATGAAATTACAAAATTAGCAGATGCAACAGTAGATAGTCTTAAAACAATTTCTCAATATTATGTTCGTGATAATCGTTTATTTGAATGTTATATAGCATTACGTGTTATTGGAATATTAAAGCATTTACATATAAGTCTTAATAGAGTTGATATTGAAAATAAAATTCTAAGGAAGATTGAGGTTATAAATAATCGTAACTGGAGAAATGCTTTCATAACTTTATCTAGTTTAGGTTTTATGAGTAAAAGAGCTGGGCTTAGTAATACTGAAGCTCAATTGATACCAGCAGAAGTATATAGTTTTATATCATCTATGTATAAAGACTATTTGTATCCATATATTGATATACTAATGGATATTTTGATAGAGAATAGTACAGATGGTATGTGTAATCTTAATAATCAACAAATTAGTAATTTAATAAGAAATCGATATGATGGTAGAGATGTTCTTTTCTTAACAGAAAGTAATGGACGATATATTTCTAGTTGGCTTAATATTATGCGAGATGATTTTGGTTGTATCCAATTTGCAGCAAGGAGCTCTGAACGTAAGATAATTTATAAACCTAGTGAGCTACGGCAACCAGATTTGACTAGAAAAATTAAAGAATATTCAAATGCCAAACAATATATAGATAATTTTGAATCAAAAATTAATGATATCATTGTTGATATATTGGCTCAAAATAGAATACATTTTAGTTAGGTGGTGAGTAGATGTCAGCAAATACAGGATATACTATATTCGAAACCTTCGTTGGTGCAGGTGGCTCTCATATAGGGTTTATGCAGGAAAATTTCAGAACGGTTTATGTTAATGATTTTATTGACGATTGCCTAAAGACATTAGTATATAATAATCCAAATTTAATTGAAGAGGGGGCTTATATAGATAATACCTCAATTGATAAAATTGATGCTGTAGCATTAAGAAATAAACTAGGTGTTACTATTGGTGAAATCGATGTTTTTTTTGGGGGGGTTGTTTGTAAGGGGTTTAGTTTAGCTGGAGAGAGAAATCCAATAGATGAGCGTAATTATTTATACCATGCACAGCTAAATCTAGTTAATGTATTTAGACCTAAGATTTCTATTATTGAAAATGTACCAGGAATGCGTAACGCTAAAGTTTTAGTTGGAGATGACGAGGATCTTCGTAGTGAGATAGAAAATCTATGGCAAGCATTAGAGAATTACAAGGGGAAAAAAGCTGCATTACGCAAAATCAATAAAATTGATGAGGCTTTTGAGGCTGAAGGCAAAGCATTAAAAAAACGTAAAGAATTGCTTTTAAGGCGTTTACAAAATTCACCGAATTATATATCTGTAGTAGAGGATATTAAAAGATTGTATGAGGAGATGGGATATACTGTTCATATGGATATCCTAAATTCTGCATGGTATGGTGCTGCAACTAAACGTGAAAGATTGATTATTGTGGCAATAAGAAATGATGTTGAGGATATATTTGAGTATCCTCAACCCCAATACATGGATCAGTCGATATATAAATCTGGGCTTGATAGAGATTTATTAAATTTGCCTTCACCTAAAACTGTTAATGATGCACTTAAATTAGTAGATTATGAAGATGAGGATGATATAGATAATTTGCCTATGAATCATAGCGAAAAGACTATTAGAAGATTTAAATATATTCCTGAAGGTGATAATATAGCAAATCATATGGATTTATTACCTGAAGAGTTGAAAATCAGTAAGTTTTATTCACGTGGTGCTACGATGCGATTGGATGGCACTCAACCAAGTCCAACTTTAGTACCTGGGCATAGCAATTTTCCAGTTCATCCTAAAGAACATAGAAGTATAACTGTGAGGGAAGCTGCAACAATTACTGGCTTTCCTTTGAAGTATAAGTTTTTTGGAAATCATTCTAAAAGATGTGAACATGTTGGGAATGCTGTACCACCACCACTCGCAAGAGCTCTTGCTCAATCATGTAAAAAAGTCTTAGATAATTATTACAAAAATCAATAATTAGTAATATTTAATCTAAAAGTTTTAAGTATTAATAGGAAATATTGAAAGCGGTATATAATCATTAATATCTATAAAGTAATCTTTATATAGAATGATTAATACCGTTTTTTAATTTCAATATTCAATATAAGGGATTCATGTATTTTCTATAAATATGGTTTTCATTGTCTAAAAATGCTATAATTATATGATGAATTAGTATCAGTGTTAGTAAAATGAGGTGAGATTGTGGCAGACCAACAATGGTCCCACGGGAATATTCATCCCGTTCAGATTGATAAAGAAATGAAGAATGCGTACATCGATTATGCAATGTCCGTAATCGTTATGCGTGCGCTTCCAGATGTGCGCGATGGTTTGAAACCAGTACATCGTCGTATTTTGTATGCGATGCACGAAACAGGTATGACGCCAAATAAACCGTACAAGAAATCCGCTCGTATCGTCGGTGATGTACTCGGTAAGTATCATCCACATGGTGATAGCTCCGTTTACGATGCGACAGTTCGTTTGGCACAGGATTTTAATACGCGCTACCTCTTGGTAGACGGTCACGGTAACTTCGGCTCCATCGACGGCGATAGTGCCGCTGCGATGCGTTATACCGAAGTACGTATGGCGAAGATTACAACGGAAATGCTTGCCGATATCGACAAGGAAACTGTTGATTTCATGCCGAACTATGATGAAAGCTTGCAAGAACCAACTGTATTGCCAGCGAAGATTCCAAATCTTCTCATCAATGGTTCCAGCGGTATCGCTGTAGGGATGGCGACAAATATTCCACCACATAATCTCAACGAGGTATGTAATGGTCTAGCGATGCTAATCGACAATCCGGATGTGACTGTAGATGAATTGATGACCGCTATTAAAGGTCCAGACTTCCCGACTGGAGCACTCATTTTGGGTCGAGAAGGCATCAAAAAAGCGTATTCTACAGGTCGTGGTAGCGTTAAAATGCGTGCTCGTGCGACCATCGAAGAGATGTCCAAGGGTAAGCATAAGATCGTAGTGACTGAGATTCCGTACCAAGTGAACAAGGCTCGCGTAATTGAAACCATTGCGAACTTGAGCCGTAATAAGGTCATCGATGGCATTACAGCACTTCGCGATGAATCTGACCGCCAAGGTCTGCGCATCGTTATCGAATTACGGGCTGACGTGCAACCAGACATCGTACTTAACAAATTATATAAACACACTCAACTTCAAGAAACATTCGGCGTGATTATGCTCGCTCTCGTAGATGGTCATCCTCGCGTATTGAATTTGAAAGAAGTATTGGGTTACTACTTAGATCATCGTCTAGATGTTATCGTACGCCGTACTCAATTCGAGCTTAACAAAGCAGAAGCGCGTGCTCACATCTTGGAAGGCTTGTTGATTGCCCTCGACCACATCGATGAAGTAATTGCTACAATCCGCAGTTCCCAAACTGACGAAATTGCACGCAATGCATTAATGCAAAAATTCGGGCTTTCAGAAAAACAAGCGGTAGCCATCCTCGACATGCGTTTACGCCGTTTAACAGGCTTGGAACGCGAGAAAATCGAAGAGGAATACAAGGAATTGTTGGCATTGATTGAAGATTTGAAAGCTATCTTGGCTAGCGAAGCGCGTCAACGTCAAATCATCAAAGACGAACTCGATGATATGAAGAAGAAATACGGCGACCCTCGTCGTTCTGAAATCACCATCGATACGTCCGACCTTGATGTAGAAGACCTCATCGCTGACGAAGAGATGGTTATTACCTTGACTAAACAAGGCTATATCAAACGGATGAATGCGAACGTATATCGCAACCAACATAAAGGCGGCGCTGGCGTTATCGGCATGAAGACGAAGGAAGATGATTATGTAACGCAAATTATGCATGTGCGTACCCATAATACATTGTTATTCTTCACATCTGCAGGTCGTGCATATCGCCTCAAGGCGTATGAAGTGCCAGAAGCAGGCTCCCGTAACTCTCGTGGCACCGCTATGGTTAACGTATTGCCACTCGCGGTAGGTGAATCCGTTACGACTATGATCGACCTTGAACGGGTCCATGAAGATGTAAATTTATTCATGGTCACTGAGTTCGGCGTTGTAAAACGTACAGCTATTGAAGAATACCGCAATATCCGTCGTTCTGGCCTCAATGCAATTAACCTCGACGAAGGTGATCGTTTGATTTCCGTTAACGTAACGACTGGCAACCAAGACATCTTGATTGGCACTAAATTAGGCATTGCTATTCGCTTTAGCGAACATGATGTGCGCCTCATGAAACGGGCGGCTCATGGCGTGCGCGGCATTAAATTGAATGCAGGCGACGTGGTTGTAGGTGCTGGTGTTCTTAATACTGATGAAAGTGAAGCACAAGTGTTTACTATCTCTGAAGAAGGTTTTGGTAAACGCAATGATGCGGAAGCTTACACATTGCAAAAACGCGGTGGTAAAGGCTCTAAGAACTTCAAGATTACGAACAAAACCGGTGATGTAGTAGCCGTAGAAGTTGTTCATAACGATGACGAAGTCATGCTTATTTCTGAGCAAGGCAAAATCATCCGCTTCAATATGAATGATATCGCTGTGAAGAAGGGCAAAGCTATCTCTGGTGTGAAAACACAAAATCTCGACGAAGGTGATAAGGTAGCTAGTATTGCTGTTATTCCAGGCGCTGAAATCGAAGAAGAAGTAGAATAATATAAAACACTATATTAACTATTGAGTAATTATGGGCGACCATCTAAGATGGTCGCCTCTAGTGTTGGGGGAGTTTAAAAATGAAAAAATGGCTAGCTGCTATGTTTGCAGCAGGAGTTTTCTTTGTAGGTGGCTTTGGTCAAGCTAGTGCTGCTGACTGGTACTATATCGATGCTGATGCTGACGATGCGGCATGGTTTATTGACAACTCTTCTGTATATAAAACAGATGATGCGGCTACAGTACTTGTTAAAATTAACAATGTAGAAGGCTTTACATATATCTACACAGTACGGATCGATCGCAAAGAAAAAACATGGACAGAACTTGATACAACAGTATATAGCAATGCTGGTATAGCATTGCTATCCAGTAAAGAAGCACAAAAACCTACGAAAATTGAACCAGATACCATGGGGGCGGAAGTTATGCAGGCCCTATGGGGTAAATAATCCAACAATTTAATAGAAGCTGATATTCGCTTTGTCTATTTAGATACTCAGAACGTATAAGTAGCCCCGAACTATCCTGAAAGCCTCCATAGTGACCTAAGTCGGTTTCAGAATAGTTCGGGGCTTTCTATATTATTAGTACTCTTACAGGGCGAATATCCGCTTTCAAATCCGTTGGATTATTTAATCCCATTAGGGGCCTTGCTAGACTTCCTAGGGAGAAAAAGTGATCTAAGTCGTTTTCAGAATAGTTCGGGGCTTTCTATATTATTAGTACTCTTACAGGGTGAATATCAGTTTTCAAATTCGTTGGATCATACATGGTAGAGAAGTAGAGAGTTATTTATTCCCTTATTTTATGGTATAATTTAAGGGAATAGTTTTATTTATAAGGGATTAGAGCGGAATGGAGGTGTGTGTATGCGTCGTTTTGAGTATGGCCAGATTCAATCTTTGTCGTGGAATATGGATATTTTGAGTCTTATTGGGGGGATTTATCGGGCAAATGGCAAGGAGGAGGTTTTGCTTTCACAGAGTCCTGCCATATTAGACTCGCTTGTGGAGTTGGCAAAGGTACAGAGTACAGAGGCTTCAAATGCGATTGAAGGGATTGTGACGACGAGTACACGTCTCCGGCAGTTAGTGGCTGACAAGACGATACCGCGAAATCGGGATGAGCAGGAAATCATGGGATATCGTGATGCATTAAATGTTATCCATGAGAGTTATGATTCCATATCGTTGTCGCGGAACCATATTTTGCAGTTGCACAAGATTTTGTATAATTACCAGTTTAATGCTCGTGGTGGGCAGTTAAAGAGCGTACAGAATTATATTAGTGCTACATATCCAGATGGTCGAACAGAAATATTATTTACTCCGCTAGCACCTTATGAAACGGCGGGGGCTCTTGATCAGATTTGCGCGGAATATAATCGGGTTGTAGGTAATGGCGAGGTGGAACCACTTCTAGCAATTCCCATTTTTATTCATGACTTCTTATGTATTCACCCATTTAATGATGGAAATGGTCGCATGAGTCGATTGTTGACGACGTTATTGTTGTATCGCAGTGGCTTTATGGTTGGTAAATATGTGTCCTTAGAGGCTAAAATTGCAGCAAATAAGGACATGTATTATGCGGCTTTACGCGAGTCTAGTGATGCGTGGTATGGTGAAAGCTCCTGCCCTACGGCTTTCATTCGGTATTGGTTACAAATGTTATTGGCCGCTTATCATGACTTTGAGGACCACAGTGCTTTGCTAGTAAATAGCGGTTCTGCGATGAATCAGGTGCAAGCTGCCATTGATAGGCATTTAGGGGCTTTCACAAAGCAAGATATTAGAGAATGGTGCCCAAATATCAGTGATAGTACTATTGAAGGTGCAATACGTTCTCTTGTGAAGGCTGGTCGTATTCAGCGTAAGGGTGGCGGCCGTTCGACCTATTATGTGAAGCTTTAAGATTCGAGTTCATAAGTTTGTCTTTCATAAAATATTTAGTTTTCCCTTATATACTAGTTTGTATATTTTTGTATTTTCTTTGAGAGGTATTAATATGAAAAAAACATTGGCAGCTGTTTTGGCAGCAGGTGCATTATTAATCGGCGGTATTGGTAGTGTTGATGCGGCTAATTGGTATACAGTAGGCACTGATAGTAATGGTGTTACTTGGTCTATCGACAATGATTCCGTTAAAAAAGATGATAAAAAAGCGGTAATGGACATTAAAGCTATGGACTATGAAGGTTACCACTACATCGTGACTGAAGAGTTCAATCATAAAAAACGGGAAGTTAAGGATCTTAAGGTGACTCTATATAACCCACAAGGTTATGTTGTGAAAGAGGAACAAGTTAATAAAAATAGCCGTAAAGTTGAGCCAGGTACGCCTGCGTACGCTGTATTCCAACTTATTTGGGGCGGTAAATAATTGAATCCTACAGACGAGTACACTGTTGATCAGTACAGGTTTGTCTGGATTGAATGATTTTGTGAAAGCTTCACTTGCGCACGTTCTTTTAAAGAGCGTGCGTTTTTTATGTACAATATAATTTTGTTTTAGCTCTTATAGTATTAACAATTAAGCCATTAGTTTTTATAGCGCTATAAGTAAGTCACTTATTAAGGCACATTAGTTAACGCCCTTAAGAAAGATGAATTATTCATCTTTCTATGGTAAAATGTGATTTATATTACACTTTTTCGGAGGTTTTGTGCAAAAGTGTAACAATTCTACATAGTATAAACTTTCACCATAGCGTATACTATAGGTAAGATGCAGAAGTATGGCTTGGGCGCAGTGCTCCGTAGTTTAGCATATTTCGCCCCAATAGGTTTGGTAGTTATAGTTTGTTAGAGGAGGTCCTCATGTCTCAATACGAATTTATCGATAAACGCGTGCCGATTGCACTCGACAATCCATCCATTTATCACGACATTTCCAAGTGCAAAAACTGTACGTTATGCCGTCGCGCTTGTGCGGATGTAATGAGCGTACTTGATTACTACGACCTTGATGCAAACGGCGATGTGCCTGTATGTATCCATTGTGGCCAATGTGCGGCAGCATGCCCATTCGACTCCATGCATGCTAAATCCGAGCTTGAAAAGGTAAAAGCAGCCCTTGCTGATCCTGAAAAAATCGTCGTAATCCAGACAGCGCCAGCAGTTCGTGTATCCATCGGTGAAGGCTTTGGTTATGAACCAGGTACATTCTTGGAAGGCAAAATGGTTGGTGCCTTGCGTAAACTTGGTGCAGACTATGTAGTAGATACTAACTTTGGTGCGGACTTAACCATTATGGAGGAAGCATCCGAGCTTGTGGAACGCCTTAAAAATGGCGGTCAAATTCCTCAGTTTACAAGCTGTTGCCCAGCGTGGGTACGCTTTGCGGAAATTTATTTCCCTGAATTGATTCCTAACTTGTCTTCCACACGTTCTTGTATCGCTATGGAAGCGGCTATGATTAAAACGTACTTTGCAGAGAAAAAAGGCATTGATCCTCGTAAGATCGTATCCGTATCTGTAAACCCTTGTACGGCTAAAAAAGCAGAAACGAAACGGGAAGAAGAAAATGCAGCGGCTCGTTACCACAATGACGAATCTCTTGGCATGGACACAGATATTTCCATCACAACTCGTGAGTTTATTCGTTGGATTCAAGAGGAACATATCGACTTCAACACAGTGGAAGAATCTCAATTCGACGACTTAATCGGCATGGAAACTGGCGCATCCATCATCTTCGGTAACACAGGTGGTGTTATGGAAGCAGCGATGCGTACGGCTTACAAGCTCATCACTGATAAAGAGCCACCTCCATACGCGTTGACTCACCTTGAAGACGTTCGCGGTATGGAAGGCGTAAAAGAGGCAACTGTTCAATTGGGTGATGACGTAACATTGTCCGTTGCCGTTGTTCACGGTGGTAAAAACACACGGGACTTCTTGAATGCATTAAAAGATAGCGGTAAACATTACGATTTCATCGAAGTTATGGCTTGCCCAGGTGGCTGTATCGGTGGCGGTGGTCAACCGCGCACTAAATTGCCGCAAGCTGTGAAAACTAAGGAAGCGCGTATCGGCGGTCTTTACGAAGCTGACGAAAACTACAAATGGGTTGCGTCCTATGAAAATCCTGAAATCCAAGCGTTGTACAAAGACTTCTTGGGTGAACCATTGGGTCATAAAGCACACGAACTTTTACATACACATTACACAAATCGTAGTGCGGTTCTTGGTACACGTAAGGACGTGACACCTGAAACATGCCCAACATCCCCTAAATTTAAAGGCTAATGATAGCCGATTGCTTGAATATGGTGCAAGTTGGTGTTGACTATGTGCCAGTAAACAAAGAAAAAATTTAAAGATTAATAATAGTCGATTACTTAAATAGTAGGCTGTTACAGCAACTAAATGTTTATAAACATTTAGTAATGTTTGCTATTTAGGGTACAACAATATAAAATAGAAAATCCTACGGGTCATGAGTGACTTGATACTCACGTAGCCTTTTGTTACAGTGCGGTCACTTTTTAAACGATTCGTAGGATTTTTTTATATAATTATTCAAAATTCACATATTTTTACTGTATAACTTTATTATAATAATTCAGTATAAAAAAATTATTTTATTATGAGGAAAAGATGAATCATTTAGTGTATAATATAAAAATATACTGTACGGATCAAGAGGGGACTTATGGGTGTTGCATTGGGAGAGCAACATAGAAAGCCCATAATATTCATAATATTGCGTAAGCATTAAGGAGCTTTTAGGAGAGATGAACCAGTTTTTTCGGCGGGTCCTGAGTGGCCTTGCCTTACTAGTTGCTGTCGTTGGTACAACTGGATGCCAACATGAGAGTCAGGCAGAACAAGAAACGGTACGAACCGTATCGTACCGTGCCGTCCTGGAGTCCAATAAACCCGTGTCTGAAAAGGTGGACACTTGGATTGCGGCCATGTCTCAAGAGGATAAGGTGGGGCAGCTGATGATGATCAGCCTTCATGGTAGTACGATAGGACAATCCCAAAAGGATGTGATTCGAAAATACCGTGTCAGTGGCGTGATGCTAACGAATGAAAATCTTATTAATAAGAACCAAGTGAAAACTTTCACCAGCGATATTATGCAAACGGCGATAACCTCTAGCATGGTGACACCCTATATTGCGGTGCATCGTGATCGCATATTGCATGGGAATGAAAGTTTCTTGCGGTTGCCGAAGCCCAATCGGTGGGGGCAATTGCCTATGGATCGTATCATTAATTTGGCCACGCGATCTGCTATTGAAATGCGGGATATGGGCTTTAACTTGGTTATTGGGCCTAATGCTAACCTTGGCGTACCGAATATGTCCTATACATCGGACCCCACGTGGGCAGGCCATATAAATCTTGCCATGGTGGAGCGTTACCAAATTAATCATATGTGGTCCGCTTATAACTACTTTCCGGCAGTGACCTTAGGGGATGCGTCCTTTGGCTCAGCTAATGAGGCAAAAGCATATCTCAGCAATAATGATGTAGCCGTCTTTAAACGTCTTATCGCGCAGACAACGGCGAATAGCTATATGCTTGTGATGAGCCACATTCAGATTCCCGCTATCGATAATGAACACTTGGCGAGTTCCTCTAAGCCGATTATAGACGGTTGGCTTCGCAAGGAGCTCGGCTATAAGGGTATCGTTATGACGGATCGCATCGATGTGGGTGCGTTGCAATCCAATCAAAAGATAGGCGATTACGCTGTGGCTTCCATTTTGGCGGGCAGTGACCTCATTCTTGTTGATGCGGATACGATTCATATCGATGAAGTCCATCGTGCGCTGGCGCAAGCGGTGGTGGATGGAACGATTACGACCGAGCGCCTTAACGAATCGGTTAAGCGCATCTTATTGATGAAAATGCAAACACAAATTGATCCATAAGATATTTAGGAATATTAGATTTTGTAATTAGGAATTTACGAATTAGATATTTACAAGTTAGATATTTACTATTAAGAAACTTAGTATAAGAAAATTCAGTAACAATTTAATATACTTAACATGCAAATGACGTGCTATACCTTTTAGGTAGCACGTCATTTTTAAAATATATGGATTAAACTATATAGATTAAAATCTATAGTTTAATCTATATAGCCTATCTTATAATGTATAACTTATATAACCATGCCTTATAGGATATATTGATATCAAACGTATCTGGGAATAAAGTAATCATAAGGCCTTTTATGATGATAAGACAACATGTATCGCATAAAAGCTCTGATTTGATGCGTAAAAAAATTAACATAATAAAAAGCTATGTTAACTATATGAAAAAAAGTTTAATAATGATTTAAAATTATGATATAATAATTTCCGTAAATAGTTGGAGGTGAGTATATGAATTTTGTGGGACGTGCTGAAATTATAGAGCGTATCCAGTCCCGAATTGCAATGGGCCAAATGAGTTTATGTGTTGTATATGGTCCTCATCGCAGTGGTAAATCCTATGTGGCTTCGCAACTTGTACGCCGTCATAAGGCGATATATTTGGCGGGGCGTATGGCTAATGAATCCGTCCATGTGGCTGATATAAATAGAGCTCTTGAGGCACGTTTTGTTCCTGCTAATGCTCAGGACACATTCGAGCCTGTAGAGAGTTTGCAGCAGGCTTTTGTGAGACTTTTTGAAAGCAGTGTGAAAACACCTCAGACTGTGGTGATTGACGATTATCCATCCTTGGTGGAAGCAGTTCCTCAGTTTCCCATTCACTTGCGCGATTTATTAGATACCTATAAAGATACGAGCCGTTTGAACATCATTTTGATGGCGAATGGTATGGAACAGCTCGATGGCCGCATCATTGGCGATCGTAGCCTCATTGCTCCTTTCGTGTCCGAATATCTTGAGGTGAAACCATTTTCCTTGGTTGATATGAAATCCTTGGGCCTTCACTATGCAAAGGATGATTTGCGCACCGTCTTTGCCGTAACCGGTGGGTTGCCTGCCTATGTGCAATACTTTGATAATGGTGAAAGCATCGATACGAATATTATTAACTTGTTCTTTTCAGTAACGGGAGCTCTCTTTGAAGAAACACAATATATCTTGCATCGAGATATGAAGAATATAACCGGTGCCAATGCCATTTTAACGGGCCTTGCTAGCTTGGAAAGACCGTATTACGTGGAGCTTTTACAAGAAAGCCAAATTAAAAGTGGTACCTTTACATCTCGTTTGAACGATCTCATGTCTATGGGACTCGTGGGTCGCATTCAAGCAAGTAACCGTGGGAACGCAAAGTATGCGGATTACCATTTTACGAACAGTATGTTCCATTTCTGGTATCGCTATGTATATAAATACTGGGGAGACATCGTGCGCGGCTATGGCGCTGATGTATATTATAATCATGTAAAACCGCAGCTAAAGGACTTTGTCCAAGCCGCGTGTATTGCGATTTAATCAGACAATTTCAGATTGAATACTACTACCTAAAGATGGAATACTATTACCCAATGATAGTATATATTTCCTCTAAAAAATGACACCACATTACATATGTGGTGTCATTTTTAGTAATTATATATTTTCAGTAATTATCCTTTGGATTACATACTTATGTTGTACTTTGGATAGAAATTAAGGTTCAAATATAACAGAATATAGGGAAATTCCAAGGAATTGCTGATTTGTCAAAACACTCTTTCCGCGGTATTGTGTACATAAGCGCTATGCCATGGCAGGAAAGGGGATTTATGTTATACACAAACGAAGAACCTTTAGTACAAAGAATATGTATTAAAACTGCAAACTTACAAGGTGACAATTATCAGTCAGAAAAGCTAGAAACACAAGCATTACCATCTCATTCTTTACTATCGAAAGCTAATGAGTCTAGGGAAAGTATTCCAGAGGAGTTGAAATTACAGACTCTCGTCTGTGGTCATCAAGTTTTATCGTCCTTGTCGGACAAGAGCCTCGTGTCCATCTGTCAAAAGCCGAATATGCGGATTCAGACGGTAGGATATCAGCCGTGGTCCGCTGATGAGCTTCGTCATGATGCGGCACAAATCGAGCTTTGTCGCAGGTATCGACCGCTCATCTTGCACTATACGAATCGCATGGGAAACCGTGAGTTCCGCGAGGACGTAGAGAGCTATCTTTGGGCCATCCTCATAGAATCGATTTATAGCTTTGATTTGAATGGGACCGTACCGTTCCCAGGCTTTGTGAAAGCTGGCATTATGTATGGTTACATGCGGTACTGGAAGCGTGAGAGATTGCGTTATCGCCGTGAAATACACATCCCAGATCGCACCACCGATGATGGAGAAGTCGCTTTTGGTATGGATATCTTCGCATCTGGCGAGAATGTAGCGGATATGGTGATGAGTGCCGATGAAGAGCATAGACTGCGAGCGCGCCTCGTGTGGGCCTTGGGCAGACTATCTTCTGATCAACGAGACCTATTGCGCCGTGTCTACGGTGAGTGCCAAAGCTTGGTATCGGTTAGTGAAGAACTGAACTGTAGTCGCCAAGCCATCCAACGGCGCCACGAACGAGCCATTCGGAAGCTGCGCAGGTATTTGAGTACGGACTTTGAACACTTGTGTGTGCATTAGTTATTATAATTTAATTTCTTATTTATATCCTATATATTGCATATTTCTTTTAATCTCGATTAACAAATATACATAAAATATGCAATTCTCAATTTAAATGAGAAAATAATGACACATCAAGGTATATATAACTTTTACAAGATCATAAAGTCTTTAAATATACGTAAATTTCTATAGTTTTGTATATATATTTACAAATTATACAGGCTGATATACAATTAAGTTAGCAGCAGATTAAAGCATGCTAATCTGCTTTCACAGAACACGTGTTCATTGTATTGTTGAAAGGAATGTTCCTGATTAGATTGGAGAGGATTCCATGGCAATAGATGATAAACTAACAGATTTGATGGCCGCTCGGCTATCTAAGGGAGAAGATTTGGATTTGATCTATACGAATCCAAAGAATCATATTGTTTGTTTTATTCCTACCTATTAACCTAGTGGTGGGGACAGTACGAAGTGTTATTTTGTGGATGGACGGGAAGAAATGGTTCATCTGCCGATGCGCACGATTACGCGAGAGCTGGCGATGCAGGAAGGGCTGAGACCCAATTACATCATGACCAGCGACGGTCGACGCAGCAGCTATACCGCACCTAAGACCTATGGTCCGCATCTAACCTTTGCTCATATTAAATGTCGCCGCCCTATCGGCAAGGACGTGGTGTATGGCCTTTTTAACGTGGCTATACCTTATGAATATATCGTTACAGAAGGTCCGGAACCCGATACGAGCTATATTCATGTGGCGGACTTTGCACCCATCTTGGTGTACCAATCCCCGCGTCATGTCAAACACAAACTGAACGAAGCGATGCTAGAACACTGCAACTACGTGCGAAAAATGCTAGCCCGCATCAAACTCAGCCAAAACCCTCAAGTCGTGGCCGAACTATTTATCGCCTGGAGAGACCTAACGAGATAATTCGTTGGACGGTGAAAGTAGAAATAGGAGGGTGGAGAGAAATCTGGAAAAGGAGGATAGGCGTATAAGAAAATAAACGAAACTGCGGGAGCAGATGAATTATTAAAAACGAGTTACATATGGCACCTCAATAGAGCTACCTTATATAAGGTGGCTCTATTTTCATATGTTTTTCATTAATGCTAGTGATGTGCTATAATAGACCTAGATTTAATCTTTTGAGAATCGAATCTGCGCCGTTGTGATAGTGGCGCGGTTAAACGGTATTATTTTAGCTCGCTAAAGTGCCTTTCGGGGTGGATTTACAATCTCCGCCGTTTTTGGTATTTTAGAACCAGTAAATATCTGTTGTTTCAAAGACAGAGTTAAATTAAATAATCCCCTAATGGGGACGGAAATCTTTCATAGATAATTCTTTAAATTCCTCCCAATTAGTCCAAAAGTTAAATTAAATAATCCCCTAATGGGGACGGAAATCTCCTTATATTGTGCAGGTGTTAGCACTTCAAACTCTGTGGGTTAAATTAAATAATCCCCTAATGGGGACGGAAATTTCTAATTCAATGTATGCATAGATTAATTCTGGAATATCTTGTTAAATTAAATAATCCCCTAATGGGGACGGAAATCTTTTTTATGGCGAAACGATGCACCAAATACCGAAGTACCGAGTTAAATTAAATAATCCCCTAATGGGGACGGAAATAATCCTTCACCGTAATAACCAATACTACGTAAGTCAGTACCAAGTTAAATTAAATAATCCCCTAATGGGGACGGAAATAGCACTTCTTTGAAATAATCATTCTTAAATTTCTTCATTATTGTTAAATTAAATAATCCCCTAATGGGGACGGAAATTCTCATAATTATGCCTCCAATCCTAAAAAATTACGCCAATAGTTAAATTAAATGATCCCCTAATGGGACGGAAACCGTAACATTCTGCATGATTGTTATAATAGTCTACATACATATGACGTTAAATTAAATGATCCCCTGATGGGGACGGAAACCCCTTTGTTATCCATTTCATTAAATGCGGTCTCCGGCATCTTGTTAAATTAAATAATCCCCATTAGGGGACGGAAACTAATCAACGTCTATGCCGTCATAGGTAATGTCAGCCGCCACACGTTAAATTAAATGATCCCCATTAGGGGACGGAAACTTTGTTGATTATCATTGTACATATAACTATGACGAATGCCTGTAAGTTAAATTAAATAATCCCCATTAGGGGACGGAAACAAAGAACCGTCATGCTTGCAGTACCAATGACTGAATTTACGTTAAATTAAATAATCCCCTGATGGGGACGGAAACTTGGATGCTTCTATTGAGTTCAACGCTTTCTCGTTTTTGCTTGTTAAATTAAATGATCCCCATTAGGGGACGGAAACCCAGTCGGAAGAACCAATAATGTCTTATTAACCGTTTCCCATGTTAAATTAAATAATCCCCTGATGGAGACGGAGACTTAGCCGTCAAAAAGAATTGATTCAATCGTCTACTTAAAGACGTTAAATTAAATGATCCCTTGATGGGGACGGAAACAAATTATGGATCACATCTTTTTTGAGTGCACATGCGACGTATAGTTAAATTAAATAATCCCCTGATGGGGACGGAAACTACTAACTGGTCGTGTTGTTGAAGGAGATATTACTGTCAAATTCGGGTTAAATTAAATAATCCCCTGATGGGGACGGAAACCATTTCATCAAGATTTTCACGAAGCAAAGCTTTTTCACTATCATGTTAAATTAAATGATCCCCATTAGGGGACGGAAACAAAATCATTTTTGAAAGTGTATTCCTTCCAGTATTTACGGTTTGTTAAATTAAATGATCCCCATTAGGGGACGGAAACCATCGTAATTACTCCCCATGGTTGATTTGTTAATATGTTATATCGTTAAATTAAATGATCCTCACTAGGGGACGGAAACTTACGATATGAAAGTTGCTTATTGACGTGAATTTGGTGATTTTGTTAAATTAAATAACCCCCTGATGGGGACGGAAACAATCGCATATCAGGATTGTCTTTCCATTTGTTTGCATATTCTGGTTAAATTAAATAATCCCCATTAGGGGACGGAAACCTAATTCCGAGTACAGTCGCCATTTGGGCGACCGAAATCACTTTTGTTAAATTAAAT
>NZ_JAWFXN010000005.1:0-107125 GCF_032575955.1 Veillonella parvula | reverse complement strand
ATCAGTTACAAGAAGATATAGCACAAGATACATTAAACTTTAAAGAATATACCGACCCGTTTACGGGTGAGCCGGTAAAGTAGGCAAATTAAAAGCCCCCGAGTAGGGGGCAGCCAGTGGTAATAGAGTGGTTGTCAAATCATTCAATGCCCTCTTTAGAGGGCCACCACTAGAGAAAGACCCTTATAGGGTCAGAGCAAACCACCCGTTCTACGGGTGGTGGTTATGATTAATATGAAAAACCTTTGTTTTTAATTATTCTTTCTATAATTGATGCTGATTTTAATAGTTCCTTTTTTATTTTTAGTACTTTTTCAGATGATGTTGTGAATGTTAAAAAGCTAACGCTAAGGGCTGCGACTATTTTTCCATCTTCTCGGATTGGTAGTGCTATACAGCATGCATGATTAGTAATTTCTTCGTTTTCATAAGTAAAGCTATTATTATTATGAATATCATTATATAGATCTATAGGAGATCTTATAGTTTGTGCTGTAAATGCTTTAAATGGATTAGGAAATAGTTCTTCTAGCTCATTTATACTTTTATCTAATAATAAAGCTTTACCGAGTGCTGTAGCATAAGCTGGTAATCTTTTACCGACAGAAGAGATTAATTGGATTGGATTGGTAGTAGAGATTTTTAGTAAATACATAATTTCATTACCAGTTAGAATGCCTAAATGACAAGTTTCATTACATTCTGTAGATAATCGTTTCATCTGTTCTTGTATTAGATCTAAACTAGTATTAGTTGATTCATACATACTACTAATAAATAAAATCTCTTTTCCCATAGTATAAAGTAATGTTTCTTCAGAAAATAAGAGATAATTTTTTTCACATAATGTTTTTAATATTGGCATTAATGTGCTTTTTGGACAATTTATTTTGCTTGATATTTGAGATAAACTAAGGCCAGACTGATTTTCAGCAACAGTTTCAATTACTTCTATAACTCGTAGCGTTGGATTATGTAATTTCATATTCATATTATTGAGTATTCCTTTTGATAAATGATCTGCTTTCTAATATTTATAATATCTTTTTTTTCTTAAAATTTGAATAGATAACATTATCTGAGTACAGAATAAAATTAAATAGTAGGGGGTCTATTAGACTAGATAGCATTTCAAATATAGTTAGTTTTGAAGTGTTATTTTTTTTATTCATAATTATCTGTTCGCATATACGAATAATATTGACATTTGCGAACAATAGAGATACTATGAGATTAATAAAGATGATAAATTCTTAATAAGTTATGTAAGTTTAATTATTTTAAGGAGACGTTAATATGAATGCAATTCATGTGAATAACTCTGATAATGTAGGAACAGCACTAACTACACTGAATAAAGGTGATAAAGCTTTAGGTGTAGTTATAAAAGAAAATGTTTCTAAAGGGCATAAATTTGCAACCGAAGATATTTTAAAAGGGCAGCCAATTATAAAATATGGTGCGCATATAGGCGTTGCAAATCGAAATATTAAATCTGGAGAATGGGTACATATTCACAATATAGATGGAGAAAGAGGTAGAGGTGATTTAGACTCAAAAACAAAAGAAATTAGCCAAAATGGGATTAGAGATCATGTAATACTAAATAATAAAAAAAATTATACTTTATCGGGATTTAGACGACCTGATGGTAGTTTTGGTTTAAGAAATCATGTTTTGATTATTCCAAGCGTACATTGTGCCAATAAAGTGGTTGAACGCATTGCAAATGAGATTAAATATGGTTCTGTTGCAATGAAACCTGATTCAAAAGTAGTTTTTTTTAATCATCAACATGGTTGTAGTGAATTAAGTTATGATGCGAGCCAAACTCAAGATGTATTAGTTGGTTCAGGTACAAATCCGAATGTTTATAGTGTATTAGTAGTCGGATTAGGTTGTGAAGTTGTTCAAGCTAAATCTATAGCAGAACAAATAAAAAAGTATACTCCTTATAAAAAGGTTGAATACTTTAATATACAAGAATGTGGTGGTGTTAATGAGAGTGTAAAAAAAGGTGTAACAATTGTAAAAAAAATGTTAGATGAAGCTTTGCTCGTGAAAAGGAGTGAAGGCTGTCTTGCAGATATTGTATTAGGCACAGAGTGTGGAGGTAGTGATAGTTTTTCCGGACTGAGTGCTAATCCAAGTTTAGGTGCTGCCTCCGATATCGTTGTTGGCCATGGTGGAAAGGTTGTCTTGGCAGAAACTACTGAATTAATTGGAGCTGAACATATATTAGCAGAACGAGCTATTAATGCTGAAGTAAAAAAACAAATTTTAGATACTATAAAAGGATTCGAACAAACTGTTATTGATTCACATGCGGATATTAGGGGCGCCAATCCTAGCCCAGGAAATATCGAAGGTGGATTAAGTAGTATAGAAGAAAAATCTCTAGGTTGTATTTATAAGGCTGGGAATACATCTGTAAATTCAGTAATTGACTATGCAAAACCAATTACTGCTACAGGCTTGACTTTCATGAATACACCGGGAAACGATATAGAACAATTAAGTGGTATGGCAGCTGGTGGTTGTAATATAGTCGTTTTTACTACAGGTAGAGGAACACCAACAGGAAGTCCAATAGTTCCGACAATAAAAGTATCTTCTAATACCGATACTTATATAAATATGAATGATTCAATTGACTTGGATGCCGGCGTTGTTGTTAGTGGACAAAAAACAATACAAGAAATGGGCGAAGAAATAATAGATTTTATTGTAGAGGTAGGAAATGGAAGAGAAACAAAAGCAGAAATAAATGAACAAAATGATTTTTCTATTTGGCGATTAGCAACTACAGTATAAATTTATTACATTAATTATCTTTAGGAGGTAAGTATCATGGATTTGCAATTAAAAGGTAAAGTTGTTTTAGTTACAGGTGGTGGCAGTGGTATTGGTAGTGGAATCTCTCTTAGTTTAGCTGCAGAGGGAGCAATACCTGTTATTTTAGCAAGATCTCCTTTGACAAATGAATTTATAACTGAGATGGAGAAGATTACAGATAAATATGATTTCATTCAAATTGATTTAAATGAAGCAGATAAGATTAAATCAATTGTTGACTCCGTAGCAGAAAAATATGGTGGTATTTATGCTGTAGTTAATAATGCTGGTGCCAATGACAATAAATCCATCGAAGATACGACTTGGCAAGACTTTGAAAAGAGTTTACATGGAAATCTGACACATTACTATGAATTAGTCCGTTGTGCTTTACCATATTTAAAAGAAGCAAAAGGTTGTGTTTTGAATATAGGCTCTAAAACAGCGTTGACTGGACAAGGTAAAACTAGTGCTTACGCTGCAGCAAAAGGTGCTATTTTAGGTTTGACACGTGAATGGGCTGCAGCCTTTTTACCTTATGGTGTTCGTAGTAATGCGATTGTTGTAAGTGAATGTTGGACACCATTATATGCAAACTGGATTAAGACTTTTGATAATCCAGAAGAAAGAAAAAAAGTTATTACTGATAAAATTCCATTTGAAAGACGTTTTACTACAATTGAAGAGATTGCAAATACTGCAGTTTTTGTAATTTCCTCCCTATCTTCACATACTACAGGTCAATGGATTTATGTTGATGGTGGTTATGTGCATTTGGATCGAGCATTGAGTTAAATGACTCGGCTACAGGAGGTGTATTATGGATACCGATAAAACTATAAAAGTAAGTGCTAGTAATATTAAATTAGCGTTTTGGTTAGTTACAATTTTATTCTTCATGTGGGGGGTTAGTTATGGATTAATTGATGTAATGAATAAAAACTTTCAAAATCAATTAGGCATTACAAAAGCAACTTCTGGTTTATTACAAGCTGCATATTTTGGAGGATACTTTGTAATAGCTACACCAGCTGCTTTAGTAGCAAGAAAATTTGGCTTTAAGGGTGGTATTATCATGGGGTTGGCACTCTATGCTATTGGGGCACTATTAATAATTCCGGCTAGTAATGCCCATAGTTTCCATATGTTCCTTGGCGCATTTTTCATTCTTGCTTGTGGACTAGGTAGCTTAGAAACAAATGCTAATCCTTATATCACAAAATTAGGTAGTGACAAGGATGCTGCATTCCGTATTAATATTGCACAGATTTTTAATGGTGTAGGTCAATTTTTAGGACCAATTATTGGTGGTGCATTATTTTTATCAGTTACTCATGGGGGTGATGTAGCTGATAATATGCGTAGCGTACAAATGGTATATGTTGGAATTGCAGCGATTATTATTATTATGTTATTACTTTTTGTTTTTAACAAATTACCAGAAGGTTCTGAGGTTTCTGGTTCTACAGAGTCATCAGTAGATAATGAAGTAAGTTATGCGAAACTTTTTAGTTACCGTCATTTTAGATTAGGTGCATTATCTCAATTTTTATACGTTGCCGCACAGGTTGGTGCAGGTGCCTTTTTCATTAATTATAGTGTAGATAAGTGGTCAGAAGTAACTGATTCTCAAGCAGCATTCTTCTTTAGTATCGCTTTAGTTGCATTTATGGTTGGTCGTGTTGTTACTACTCCTTTATTAAAGAAGTTTAGACCAGGTTGTATCTTAGGTATTTATTCTCTTATTAATGTATGCATTATGATATTACTAAATATCTTGACTGGTAGCGTTTCTGTATTCACGCTTATTGCATCTTTCTTCTTTATGTCAATTAGTTTTCCAACTATTTTTGCACTTTCTATTACAGACATACCAGATGCATTGGTTAAGACAGCCTCTAGTGTACTAATCATGACTATTGTTGGTGGTGCAATCATGCCATATTTTATGGGCTTAGTTGCAGATCTTCATAATATTGAAACTTCGTTTTTATTATTAATACCATGTTTCTTATTTGTTGCTTGGTATGGATTTTTTGGGAGTTGCCCAAAAGTAATGAAACGAGACTAAATTACTTTATTGGATAATTAAATGTTTATCCTATTCGACGGATAGTCACGTTAAAGGAGACACATGATGCTTGAAATTGTAGATAGTCATTTTCACATTTGGGATTTAAATATATTAAATCTTCCTTGGCTAAATTCTTGCGCAGGGATTATAAAACGAAGCTTTTCAATAGATGATATTGCAAAGGATTATGGGCAGTATGATTTCAATTTTAAAGGTGGTGTGTATGTAGAGGTAGATTGTGATAACGCAATTCAAGAAGATGATTATATCTTTAAATTGAAAAGCCCATATATTTTAGCTCGTGTAATGAGAGCTAGACATTTATGTGAGCATATGCGATTACCAATCGGTATTGTTGGTGTAAGAGAACCACTTCATATAGATAGCTCTCCTCGAGGGAGATGTTTAGAACGAAGTTTTATTCAAGGTTTGGAAGTACTAGCTAAACAAGATTTATTATTTGAAAGTTGTAATCGAGTAGATGAATTAGAAGACTTATATAATTCGATTAAGCAAGTCCCAGAGGCTAAAGTAGTAATTAATCATTGTGGTAATGTGAGCACATTAGATGAAAGTTATAAAAAGGCAATGACAAAATTAGCATCACTGCCTAATGTATACTGTAAGATTTCAGGCTTCCCTACGGATAATAAGTTATTTGTAAAAAATCTTTTAGACTTTATTTCTGGAACCTTTGATCACTCAAAACTAATGTATGCATCTAACTATCCTGTAGTTAATTTATATTCATCTTTTGAGGATCATTTAAATTGTGTGCGTGAGTATTTTAATGATGATCTAGATATCTTTAGTAAAAATGCTAAAAAATTATATAAAATTAATCGTCCACAACTTTTTGCATCGGTTATTAAACTACGTCCAGAAAAAGCAGAATATTATAAAAAGTTACATGCGAATCCATTCTCGAGTGTTAATAAAATGATTAGAGAATGTGGTATTACTAAATATAAGATTTGGAATCGTGATGACTTACTATTTTCTGTAATGGAATATTGTGGTGATGATTTTAAGTATGATATGGCAAAAATGGCACAAGATCCTGAAACAAATCGTTGGTGGAAAGAAACAGACCCATGCCAAAAACGTATTGATGGTGCATTAAAAAGTGAATGGTGGGCAGATATGGATTTAGTTTATGATTTAAATAAATAGAGGGGAGTATTATATATGAATAGCAAATATTTTTGTCCAATATTAACATCTTTTAATGATGATAGTACTATTAATTATGATGATATGCATTCATTGTATGATCATGTACTTGAAAATGGTATTGATGGAATTTTAGTAGGTGGAAGTGCAGGCGAATTTTATGCCTTAGATTATAATGAAGCTGAACAATTAATATCAGATGCAGTTCAATATATTAATCATCGCGGAATTGTAATAGCTGGTACAGGCCGTATGAATAGATTAGAAACTATAAATCTATCTAATTTTGCTCTAAAAAAAGGCGCTGATGCAGTTATTATTGTTGGACCATATTATAGTGCATGCAGCCAAGAGGATGTATACAATTATTTTGATGATATCTTAGGCCATATTTCTGGTAATGTTTATCTCTATAATTATCAAGATCGCACAGGATATGATATATCTGTTAATACTGTATTGCGATTATTGGAAAAACATAAAAATTTAATTGGTATTAAAGATACACATCCAGTTTCTCGTCATAGTCAGAAATATATTAATGAAATTTTAACTCTATATCCAAGCTTTGCAGTATATACTGGTTATGATACTAACTGTGTTCCTGTAGTTATCTCCGGTGGTGCCGGATGTATTGGTGCATTATCTAATGTATATCCTAAATTGTGTCATGATTTAGTTATTGCCTTGAATGAAGGTAATTTTAGTCAAATTGTAGAAATTCAGCGTAAGATTGACACATATGCTTTATTCTATGAAGCGTATACTCCGTTTAACCCACTTATGAAATGGGCTTTGAGTGAGATGGGATGCTCAATCAAAGAAAATTGTAGAGTTCCTATTTCAAAACTAACAGATTCTGTAAAATCTGATCTAGATATGGTTGCCAAAAGACTTTGGAGAAAATGATTCCTAGGAGATGATAATATGAGCAAACGTATAATTCTCAATGAAACTTCATATTTTGGAAAAGGTGCTATTAAAGAGATTATAAATGAACTTCAAGCACGACATTTTCAAAAGATTTTAGTCACGACTGATAAAGATCTTCTTGAATTCGGTGTTGCTACGAAGGTTACAGATTTGCTTCGTGATGCGGGCGTTAATTTCGAAATATATACAAATATTAAGCCAAACCCAACTATTGAAAATATTAAAAATGGTGTTGATGTATGTAAAAGATTCGGTGCTCAAGCTATTGTAGCTATTGGCGGAGGTAGTATCATTGATGCTAGTAAAGCTATTGGTATTATAATGACAAACTCAGAATTCTCTGATGTTAGAAGTCTAGAGGGTTTAGCTGAAACTAAAAATAAGTCACTACCTATTATTGCAGTTAGTACTACATCGGGTACGGCTGCTGAAGTTACTATTAACTACGTTATTACTGATGTTGAGAATAAGCGTAAATTTGTTTGTGTTGATCCACATGATATTCCTGTAGTTGCGATTGTTGATCCAGATATGTCTGCTTCTATGCCGAAAGGTCTTTGTGCATCAACAGGTATGGATGCCTTAGTTCATGCAATAGAAGGGTATATTACTAAAGGTGCATGGGAATTAACCGATATGCTACACATCAAAGCTATCGAATTAATTGCAAAGTCTTTACGTAAATCTGTAGCTGGTGATTATGACGCTAGGGAAGAAATGTCTTTGGCACAGTATATTGCAGGTATGGGGTTCTCTAATGTTGGATTAGGTATTGTGCATTCAATGGCTCATCCACTTAGTGCACTTTATGATGTTCCACATGGCAAAGCTTGCGCAATGATGTTGACTGCTGTATTAAAGTATAATGCTAGTGCTACCGGTAATAAGTATAAAGAAATTGCTAGAGCTTTTGGTGTTCAAAATCTAGAGCAAATGAGTAAAGCGGAAGCTGATAGTGCTGCTATTGCGGCAATTCAACAATTAGCTGATGATGTTAATATTCCTAAACATCTTAAGGATGTTGGTGTAAAAGAAGAAGATTTAGAATTTTTAGCTAAGTCAGCAATGGCGGATGCTTGTACACCAGGTAATCCAAAAGATCCAACACTAGAAGATATAATTAATATTTATAAGTCTATTATGTAGCATTTGTATTTTTTTAGTTGTCTGCACTCCTCCTCTCAAATTTAGTATTTCTAAATAAAATAGAGTGGTGAAATCCTATATTTAGGATCTCATCACTCTATTTTTTATTACATAGTGAAACAGCTAATATTAAGTATATTACATATCTATTGGCTTAGCATATTTTTTCCGATATGAATGTGGTGTTTCAGTGGTAGCCATTTTGAAAATTTTACAGAAATAACTAGTTCTGTTATAACCTAATGTTTTACTGATCTGATTAACTGTTAGTTGGGAATATACTAATAGTTTTTTTGCTTCTTGTATGCGTAATAGTGTTATATATTGCACTACTGAAAGTCCTGTATCATCTTTAAAAATCTTAGAGAAGTAGGACTCGCTTAAATGAATATGTTCCGAAATCCTCCTGAGCGACACGCGTTTGCTCAGGTTTTTTTCTATGTATAGCATGGCTTTTCGGATTTCTGGACGATTAATAGGGCGTTCCGATTCTACAAAGTCCGGTAATTGCTCATAGGGCATTTCTTCAGCTATGGCATCGTTAAATGGGAAGTAATGTTCTACCAAGATCCTCAACACCTTTGTAGCACTGTAAATTTGTTCCGCAGTCAAAACTGGTAAGGTCCGATATAAGGCGCGAAGTTTAGTGTCATCATGCCAATCGGTTTGGGTAGGCAAAATAGGTTTGATTGTTGTATCTTCTGTTTTTGTCTGGCCTGCCATGATGAAGCCTAAGATGGCGCCATCTTTCATGATGGGCACGGAGAAATCTATAAGGCCCATATGACAGCGGTACGGACAAGAGGATAGTTCTTTTGTGGCATCTAGTCCACCATATAGGTCGCATTGATTGCAGCGTTTGGCGTAGGCTGGATTGCGCCTTACGACCTTACAAAATGGAGAAAAGTTATATTCTTGAGATAACACTTTTCCACGATTATTAACAAAAATAGCAGCGATTTTTGTTATGTTTGTGAAATCACGCATGATTTCATTGATAAGCTTAGTATCTTCTTTCGTACAAATCATAGTGAAACCTCCAATCACAAATGTGTTAAGAGGTCTAGTAAGCACCCCGCTAAAATAGCTCTACTTGCTCTCTAGCTAAAGGGTCGTCTCTAAACCTGAGAAAAGAGAAAAGTGACATACCACCTAAAATTCATATACCTATAAAATTAAGTTATTTCTTGCTTTTATATGTATAAGTATAACAGGATTGTCGTATTTTAGTAATAGAAAAATCGCATTTTTCGAATATACATAAAAAAGTTACATTTAATAATTTTTATAATAAAGGTAGATAAAAGCCTTATAGTACATGTATTTAGAAAGGATTGAGTCCGATGGGTTGTGACTGAATAGCAAGGCATGCTCTATAGCAATATATGGTGTACAGAATCTAGGGTTGCATACATATGAATGGTTAAAGAAATGATAAAAAATATAAAATGGTATACCGCAACATAGTTTTCTGTACATAGATACTTTGATACTTTCATTATACGTATGGAGGGTATTATGGCGACAACATGTGGATTAACTGAATTTGTAGGGACTAGTAAAACTGGTGATACTATTGGTCTCGTAATTGCTAACGTAGATCAACAAGTATTAGATGCGATGAAACTAAAGAAAAAATATCGTTCCATCGGTATTTTAGGTGCTCGTACTGGTGCAGGCCCACACATTATGGCTGCTGATGAAGCAGTAAAAGCAACTAATACTGAAATTGTTAGCATTGAATTACCTCGTGATACTAAAGGTGGCGCAGGCCATGGGTCGTTAATCATTTTTGGTGGTGATGATGTATCCGATGTAAAACGAGCTATTGAAGTAGCATTAGCTGAAGTGGAACGTACTTTTGGCGATGTATACGCAAACGATGCTGGTCATATTGAACTTCAATATACAGCACGCGCTAGTCATGCAGTAAATGCAGCATTTGGCGCTCCCGAAGGTAAAGCTTTTGGTCTTATCGTAGGTGCTCCAGCAGCTATTGGCGTAGTTATGGCCGATGTAGCTGTCAAATCTGCAAACGTTGATGTAATCGGTTATGCATCTCCTTCTGCAGGTACAAGTAATTCTAACGAAGTAATTTTACAGATTTCTGGCGATTCTGGGGCTGTACGACAAGCGGTTATTTCTGCTCGTGAAGTAGGTAAACAATTGCTCGGTACTATGGGTGACGAACCAGTGAACGGAGCCCCTTCCTATATCTAATCTGAAAGGATGGTATGCCCTATGAAATCAAAACGTTTCGAAGTCTTAAGTCAACGTCCTGTCAATCAGGATGGTTATGTAAAGGAATGGGTAGAGGAAGGTTTTATAGCCATGGAATCTCCTCAAGATCCAAAGCCTAGCCTCAAAATCGAAGGTGGTCGCATCGTTGAACTCGATGGTAAACGCCGCGAAGATTTTGATCTTATCGATACATTTATTGCAAATTACGGTATCGTTCTCGATGGTGCTGAACAAGCAATGGCAAAGGATTCAAAAGAGATTGCTAATATGATGCTTACACCATCAGTACCTCGTGAAGAAATCGTTAAGATTTGTAAATCTATTACTCCAGCGAAAATGTTGGAAGTTGTTTCTTCTATGAACGTTGTTGAGATGATGCAATGTATGCAAAAAATGCGTGCTCGTCGTACAATGGCTAACCAAGCCCATGTAACGAACGTAAACGACAATCCAGTGCAAATCGCAGCCGATGCTGCGGAAGGTGCACTTCGTGGGTTCGCAGAAGAAGAAACAACAGTAGCCGTTGCTCGTTACGCACCACTCAATGCGATTAGCTTACTCGTAGGCTCTCAATGTGGTCGTCCAGGTGTATTGACACAATGCTCCTTGGAAGAAGCGACAGAATTGGAACTTGGCATGCGTGGCTTCACAGCATATGCAGAAACAATTTCCGTATATGGTACAGAAGACGTATTTACCGATGGTGATGATACACCTTGGTCTAAAGGATTCCTCGCATCTGCTTATGCCTCTCGTGGTCTTAAAATGCGCTTCACCTCTGGTACAGGTTCTGAAGTACAAATGGGCCAAGCAGAAGGTAAATCTATGTTGTACCTTGAAATCCGTTGCCTATATATCACAAAAGGCGCTGGCGTACAAGGTATCCAAAATGGTTCTGTAAGCTGTATCGGTATTCCAGCAGCTGTACCTTCTGGTATCCGCGCTGTATTAGCAGAAAACCTTGTAGCAGCTATGCTCGACCTAGAATGTGCATCTAGTAATGACCAAACATTCAGTCATTCTGATTTGCGTAGAACAGCTCGTACATTGATGCAATTTGCACCAGGTACTGACTTCATTTGCTCTGGTTATAGTTCTACACCAAACTATGACAACATGTTTGCTGGCTCCAACTGGGATGCAGAGGACTATGATGACTGGACAGTTATCCAACGTGACCTCAAGGTAAATGGCGGTCTTATCCCTGTTCGCGAAGAAGAAGTAGTAGCGGTTCGTAATAAAGCGGCTCGTGCACTACAAGCTTTGTTCAAAGCTTTAGGTTTGCCTCCGATTACAGATCAAGAGGTAGAGGCTGCTACCTATGCGAATGGCTCTAAAGACATGCCTCCTCGCGATAAGGTTGCAGATATTAAAGCGGCTCAAGACTTGTTAAACCGCGGTGTTACAGGCGTTGACTTCGTAAAAGGCTTAGCTAAAGAAGGTCATCAAGATGTAGCACAAAGTATTTTGAATCTATTAAAACAAAAAATCTCCGGTGATTACTTACAAACATCGGCTATCTTTGACCGTGACTTCAACGTTATCTCCGCGATTAACAATAAAAATGACTATCAAGGTGCTGGCACAGGTTATCGTGTGGAAGGTGAAGATTGGGAACGCATTAAAAATATTCCAAACGCCATTGATCCACGGGATATATAAGGAGGTGTCATGATGGCTGAAATTAACAAAGATGTATTACGTTCTATTATCCTAGACGTTTTACAAGAAATGGGTGGTGTTCATGAGGCACCACAATTCAAGGCTAGTGTTGGTGAAAGCACAACATCAAGTGCGGCTCCTAGACATGAAGATCCAACTGGTGACGATAGCTGGCTCCAAACTGGTGGCCCTGCACAACCTGGTACAAGCGCAGATGAAGTAGTTATTGCTGTTGGTCCTGCCTTTGGCCGTAGTCAACGACAAACTATTGTTGGTGTACCACATCAAGAAGTAATTCGCCAATTAGTAGCTGGAATCGAAGAAGAAGGTTTAAAAGCTCGTGTAATTCGCGTATATCGTTCCTCTGACGTAGCTGCTGTAGCAGTTGAAGGCGATTCTATTTCTGGATCTGGTGTATGTATCGGTATTCAATCTAAAGGTACTACTTTGATTCACCAACGCGATTTACAACCACTTTCAAATTTGGAATTATTCCCTCAAGCACCGCTATTAACAGCTGAAACATATCGTGCTATCGGTAAAAACGCTGCTAAATACGCTAAGGGCGAATCCCCAACACCAGTACCAACATTGAACGATCAAATGGCTCGTCCAAAATACCAAGCATTATCTGCATTGCTTCATATCAAGGAAACTAAGCATGTAGTAAAAGGTAAGCCAGCTGATGAAGTTCGTGTCACTGTATAAGGAGGTTTACTATGGCTAACGAATTAGAAGCCTTAATTCAGCAGATCGTATCTGAAATAGAAGGGGCAAAGGGAAGTGCTACACAATACTCTGCGCCTCATACATCTTCTACACCTAATACAGCAGTTGTAGATAGAGTGGTTACCATCGAAGATTATCCAATTTCTAAAAAACACCCAGAATGGATTGATCTTGGTCAGGGTCGAGACTTGAGCCACATTACGATGGATAACGTAATGGCCGGTCATATCACAATGGACGATTTAAAAATTTCTCCATCCATTTTGAAAGCTCAAGGTCAAATTGCTAAGGCTGGGGGCCGAGATCAAATTGAACTCAACTTCTCTCGTGCTGCAGAAATGACAAAGGTAAGTGATAAACGCTTACTTGAAATGTACAATGCACTTCGTCCATATCGTTCTTCCAAACAAGAATTATTAGATATTGCTAGCGAACTTGATGGTTTAGGGGCTCCGATTTGTGCAAACTTTGTACGAGAAGCTGCAGAAAACTACGAACGTCGTAAAAAGCTCAAAGGTGATAATTAATCTATAGGAGATGTCATTATGAAACGAATTGTTGGCATCGATATTGGAAACTCTACAACAGAAGCGGCCTTGGCCGAAATTCATAGCAATGGAGAGGTAAAGTTCTTATCTTCTGCCATTGCTAGTACTACAGGTATTAAAGGAACACGCGAAAATATCGTAGGTCTCATGGATTCCCTCAAGTCGCTAATCAGATCTGCTAATCTTACACTACGGGACATTGACTTAGTTCGTATTAATGAGGCTACACCCGTTATCGGTGATGTGGCTATGGAAACGATTACAGAAACCATAATTACAGAATCCACCATGATCGGTCATAATCCTAAAACACCCGGTGGCTTAGGTCTTGGCGTAGGCTATACGGTTCCCATTGAGCAACTGATTGATAAGCCACAAGGTCAGCCATACATCGTGGTAGCTCCAAAGATTATCGATTTCGAATTGGTAGCACAGCTAATTAATGCGTACTGTAAGCGCGGTTATGATATTCGAGCTGCTATCCTTCAAGCCGATGACGGCGTACTCGTTAACAATCGATTGGATCATAAAATTCCTATCGTAGATGAGGTTGCGTATATCGATAAAATTCCAATGGGCATGCTTTCTGCGGTAGAGGTTGTAGAACTGGGGCAAGTGGTATCACAATTATCGAATCCTTATGGGATTGCCACTGTATTTGAGCTTTCACCAGAGGAAACAAAGAATATTGTACCTATCGCTAGAGCTCTTATCGGAAATCGCTCAGCTGTAGTCATCAAAACACCGGCAGGGGACGTTAAGGAGCGGGTAATACCGGCAGGATCCATCATTGTTATGGGGAATGATCGAACTGTATCCGTCGATGTATCTGCTGGGGCAGAGAGAATTATGGAAACCCTCGAATCTGTTCATCCTATCGATGATATCAGTGGTGAAGCAGGTACGAACGTAGGTGGCATGCTTGAAAAGGTTCGCCTTACAATGGCTCAATTGACAAATAAATCCCCGCAAGATGTATTCATCCAAGACTTGCTAGCCGTAGATGTAGCTGTCCCTATCAATGTAAAGGGTGGCCTTGCAGGTGAGTTCTCTATGGAACAAGCCGTAGGCATTGCCTCCATGGTTAAGTCAGATCATCTACAAATGGAAATCATTGCAAAGCAGGTAGAAAAAGAGTTAGGCGTACCAGTTGAAATCGGTGGTGAAGAGGCTGAATCAGCTATCTTAGGTGCTTTGACTACACCGGGGACAGCAAAACCAATGGCCATACTCGATCTAGGGGCAGGCTCAACTGATGCATCCATCATTAACCAAGAAGGAAAAATTAAAGCCATTCATCTTGCAGGAGCAGGAAATATGGTAACTATGCTCATCAATTCTGAACTTGGTTTAGAGGATATGCATATTGCAGAAGCCATCAAACGAGATCCATTGGCTCAAGTACTCAGTGTATATCACATTCGTCACGAAGATGGAACGGTGCAGTTCTTTAATGAACCACTTTCGGCAGCATTGTTTGGACGCGTTGTTATCGTAACGCCAGATGGGCTCGTTCCTGTAGAGCGAGATATCCCTCTAGAAAAGATTAAGCGTGTTCGTCAAACTGCAAAGAAACGGGTATTTGTCACAAACTCACTCCGCGCTTTGGCATCTGTTAGTCCTACTCATAATGTGCGAGATATACCATTCGTAGTTATCGTAGGTGGTTCTGCATTAGACTTTGAAATTCCTCAACTCGTAACTGATGCACTTTCACAATATGCATTAGTAGCGGGGCGAGGTAATATTCGAGGCGTTGAAGGGGCAAGAAATGCGGTAGCAACAGGATTGGTATTATCCTATGCACAGAAGGGAGGCCTATGATGGATCAAAGTATCGTCAGTAAGCCAACCATATTGCTGTATGCTACAGAGCATATCAGTGAGGATATACTAAAACCCGTTCTATATGGAATTGAAGAGGAAGGTCTACCTGTTGTCATTGAGTCCCATAGTGGTACGCATATGACATTGGCCGACCTAGCATCTCGTAATTCAGCTTTATCTGTTGGGATAGGCGTTGATGATGAGGCGATTGTGTTGACCTATAAAAACATACCAATGCATCAATTTATTTATCGACTTACGGGCTATGCTCAATATCCAGATAGCTTACGCACCTTAGGTGTCAATGCAGCCCGCCTTGTAAAAGGTAATCCTTTCGTTTCTGATGAACGATTGGAAGTAGCTTTTTAAATCTAACTAACTTTAGAGGTGGTGCATATGGCTATTTATACGAAAACCGGTGATACAGGTACAACAGCCCTCTTTGATGGCACTAGAGTACCAAAAAATTCACTTCGTGTGGACACATATGGAACCTTTGATGAATTAAATGCACAGGTTAGTGTATGTGAGAAATTAGTCGTCTCACCAGACAATAAACATGTGCTTCACACATTACAACATCAGCTATTCCGCTTATGTGCGGAGGTAGCCACGCCTCATGTGGAAAATCTTAGTGAAAGTAGTAATCTAATTTCACAACAAGATATAAGCGAATTGGAACACATGATTGATGACTATACAAAGCGATTGCCACAGCAACATAGCTTTATATTAAGCGGAAATTATCTATCTGCTGCAGAGCTACACGTGGCGCGCACCATTTGTCGTCGCGGTGAACGATTGCTTATAAGCTTAGGTTCTGTAGAACCTATTCGCGATGAGGTTCGTAAATTTATTAATCGACTATCTGATGCTCTATATATCATGGCTCGCATGGAAGACTATGTACAATTTGTGGAAACAATTGTAGAACGCGTTTCAGAACGTGTAACAACTAGTTGCGAGGAAATACTAACAGGAAGCAATCAATGCGTAGGTAATATAGAGCAGACTGCTGAAAATGGAGTTAATGATATGACAACTGGATCAGAGTTAGAGCATATTATGACGAAGCTTTCACAAGCGGCAATGGACTACGCTCAGTCCATAGGCGTACCTATCGTTGTATCTATAGTAGATGCAAACGGTGTATTAATGTATTTCCAACGTATGTCAGATGCATTGCTCATCAGTAACGACATCGCACAGGCAAAGGCGTACACCGCAGTGGCGCTTAAATCAGCAACTCATGAAATACATTTAAACGCACAGCCTGATGGCGATCTATTCAACATAGAATCCATGGTAAACCGTAAAATTTGCACCTTTGGTGGAGGCTATCCAATCATCATGAATGGAAAGATAATTGGTGGACTCGGCATTAGCGGTGGTACCGTGGCACAGGATATGGACATTGCATCTCATGCATTACAATCTCTGTTAACTCAATGAGGTGAAAACAATGGACGTAACGCAAATGTATATTAGTGAGTTTGTTGGTACTGCCGTTTTAATTGCATTTGGTAATACTACCAATGCATCTATCTTGTTAAAGAAAACCATTGTTAGTATTTTTGGTACTAACTGGCTACACATTATCTTCGGATGGGCATTTGCCGTAGCCTTTGGTGTATATGTAGGGATTACACTTGGTGGCCCGGGTCATTTGAATCCAGCCGTTACTTTTGCCCTTGCCGTGGCAGGTATATTCCCTTGGGATCAAGTCATTCCAATGTCTATAGCTCAAATTGCAGGTGGTTTTACAGGTGCTGCTATTGCTGCATTGTTCTATTATCCACACTTTAAAGTAACCGGTCCTGACGAAGGAAACTGTGTAGGGATTTTTGCAACAGGTCCAGCAATCGATAATAAACCTTTCAATTTATTATCTGAAATTATAGCAACATTTATGTTTATGCTAGCAATTCTCTGCTTAGGCAAAATGGCGGATGGTTTGGCACCTATGGTCATCGGTATTTTGGTAGCATCCATTGGTATGTCCTTTGGTGCAACTACTGGATATGCATTAAATCCAGCCCGTGACTTTGGTCCACGGTTAGCATATTTCTTATTACCGATTCCTAATAAGGGAACTGCGGACTGGCAATATGCATGGGTACCATTTATTGGCCCATTGATTGGGGCAGGTTTAGCTGTGTTGTTCTTCCAATTAGTGGCACCTTAACTATAGCTAGAGTATATAAAACAACGACAAACTATAACATGTCAGTATAGTTTAAAGAATACATATTACATTAGGAGGAGATTATATGGCCTTTCAAGAGGTAATTGATGCAAAACAGCGCATCATTCAAGAGTTTGTACCCGGAAAGCAGGTTACGATAGCTCATGTTATTGCCAATCCTAAGCCAGATCTATTTAGAAAAATGGGGCTTGAGGAAAAAGGACGCAATGCTATTGGAATTCTTACCATAACACCTGGCGAAGGGACCATTATTGCAGCCGATATTGCAAGTAAATCTGGTGATATCGAAATCGGTTTCATCGATAGATTTTCGGGGGCACTTCTCATAACTGGTGATGTATCTGCTGTTGAATCTGCTTTGCGCAGCGTAATTGAAGGTCTGCAACGCATATTAGGATTCTTTCCAACGGATTTAACAAGATCCTAATGAAAGGGTAATTATGAGCACCGAAAAGAAAGAAAAACGCATCCTTCTAGTAGGTCGTAGCGGTTGTGGTAAGACCACATTAGCAGATACGATTACTCATGGCTCGGCTACGTATCATAAGACACAAGCCATAACGAGAGTGGGAAACTTCATCGATACCCCTGGAGAATATATGGAGAATCCTAATTACTATCGAGGCATTATCTTGCACGCCTATGATGCGGACGTAGTGATTTTCATGATTCCTGCAGGTGATGAAACAACCATATTCCCACCAAACTTTGGAAACTCCTTAAATCGCGAGGTTATAGGGGTTGTATCAAAGGTGGACACGGGTAAAGATGTTGAGGCGCCTCGGCGCAATCTTAAACTAGCGGGAGCCACTAATATTTTTGAAATATCAGTTCACGACGAAGAGTCGTTAAAACAATTATGTAACTACATATACGGTTAGTTGAAAGAAGGTTTTTCCATGGACAAAGTGTTTGAAGAACAACTTAATCAATTTATTTTAAATAAGGCGATCATTCCAAAAAGCTTGGGTCTATGGGAACGATATTTCAAAAAAATGTGTCTCGCTTGGCAAGATATGAAACCTGAGATTCAGGCTCAGCATATTATCTTTTCTGCAGATAATGGTATTTCCGTAGATGGTCTAATCGGTTATAACTATGAGATTACTCGTAAACAGTCTCAGAATATGATTGATGGTAAAAGTGCAGTTGCTAATTACTGTATCTTTAACCATATTCCTTATGAAGTGGTAGATGTAGGCATTGCTTATCCACAAGGTATTGGAGTCAATCGAAAGGTAGCTCAAGGCACAAAGAATATATTAGATGGTGCTGCTATGAGTGATGAAGAGTTTGACCTAGCATACCAAGCTGGATATAACCGAGTTGTTTACTATGCAGAATCGGGTATCAATCTATTTTCCTTTGGCGAAATGGGTGTTGGTAATACAACTACTTCAGCAGCTGTTCTGAGTGGTCTTACAAAACTAGACCCACGGATAACTGTAGGTCCTGGATCTGGCCCTGATGAAGAGGCGTACATGAATCAAAAAAGAGAGTTTGTACGTACTGCACTATCTCATCATAAGGGACACTTAAATAGTCCTAAAGAGGTAATTAGCCGCGTAGGAGGCTTTGATATAGCCGCTATTACAGGTGCTATGGTAGCTTGTACAGACTTACATATCCCATTTGTAATCGATGGATATATTACAGCCGTTGCCATGGCTTGTGCTACTCAAATGAATGGAGACGCTCCATTATACGGTATTCCATCTCATTATTCTCGCGAGGTAGGGATGGCCGCAGCATTGGCTTATGCAAATATTCGTCTTGATGAAGTTCCAATCCATGGACAAATGGCGTTAGGTGAAGGTACTGGTGCTGTACTCATGGTACAACTACTTAAAACAGCGCACTTTGCCTTTATGAATATAGGTACTATGGTGGAACTATTAGAAAAATAAATTTGTAATCTTTATTCTATGTTTTGTAAAAGGAGAGAAAACAGATGACACAAGAAGCATTAGGTATGGTGGAAACTAAGGGTCTAGTAGGCGCTATTGAAGCAGCTGATGCAATGCTTAAAGCAGCTAATGTGGAACTCGTAGGCAATGAAAAAATTGGCTCTGGTCTCGTTACTGTTATGGTTCGTGGTGATGTAGGTGCTGTAAAAGCTGCTGTAGACGCAGGTGCAGCTGCTGCAGAACGGGTAGGTGTTGTTATCTCTACTCATGTAATTCCAAGACCACATAAAGATGTAGAAGGTATTTTACCAACAAAGGGTGAATAATTATGGCCGATACTAAAAGTATGGTAGATGAGATTTTAAAGCGCGTATTGATGCGTATCGATAGTGCTGATTTAAGCACAACTTCAGGCGCGACTAGTAATGCATCATGTGCTTCGGCACCTGTAAGTTCACCTGCTGTAAGTCAACTACAAACTTCTATGATTACTGAACACGTAGGTAGCACTACAACAGGCGATACAATTGGTCTCGTAATTGCTAATGTAGACAGTCAAGTATTGGAAGCTATGAAGCTCACTAAGTCATATCGATCCATCGGTATCTTAGGTTCACGTACAGGTGCAGGGCCGCAAATTATGGCCGCTGATGAAGCTGTAAAAGCAACGAATACAGAGATTGTTAGCATTGAACTGGCCCGTGATATGAAAGGTGGCGCTGGTTCTGGTTCCCTTATCATATTTGGTGGCGATGACGTATCCGATGTAAGACGTTCTGTGGAAGTAGCATTACGTGAATTAGAACGCACCTTTGGCGAAGTATATATGAATGACGCAGGCCATGTGGAGGTGCAATATACAGCGCGTGCAGGAGAAGCCTTAGTCACTGCTTTTGGGACACCAGAAGGTAAAGCCTTTGGGTTATTAGTAGGTGCCCCAGCAGCAATAGGTGTAGTTATGGCAGATACAGCAGTTAAATCAGCTAATGTAGATGTAGTAGATTATCAGTCTCCATCGAGCTCAGATATGTCAAATGAAGTTGTTTTACTAATTTCTGGTGACTCTGGCGCTGTTAAACAAGCTGTAAAAGCAGCACGTGATGTGGGGTTAGCGTTACTAGAAACTATGGGAGAAAGACCTAAAAACAAAGGTAATGCTTACATCATCTAATGAATGATATTTTGACTCAAGAACCAGAGTTAAAATATTTGATTCGTCAAATGTTAGTAGATATGCAACGTAGCTAACATTATAGGAATGCATGAATTCTAGGTGCGAATTAGCAAAGGAATAAACGTCGGGAGGTGGCATGGTGAAAGATTCACTAGGGTTACTAGAAGTAGCTGGTTTGCTGGGGGCTATCACCGCATCAGATGCAATGGTTAAAGCTGCAAATGTACGGCTCATGGGAATAGAAAAGGCGAGAGGTCTTGGCTGGATGACCGTAAAGGTAACTGGTGATGTGGCAGCTGTTGAAGCAGCTGTTCAAACAGGTGTGGCGATTACAAAAGGTATGAACTTGTATGTAGCTCACAAAGTAATTCCTCGACCTGCAGAAGGCTTAGTAGAATCCTTTAATGATGATTTTACAGATAAGCCGGCTAAGGTAGCTGATGAAACAGAGAAACCCCAATTAGATGAAAAGGTTGTTGAGGTATTAGATGAGATAGTATCTAAGATCATAGAACCGAAAAGTTCTAAATCAACAGGTACAAAGAAAATAACACCAAAGAAAAACACTAAAAAGAAATAAAGTAGTAAATAATAAAGGAGATTATCATGAATAACGCATTAGGCATGGTAGAAACAAAAGGTTTAGTAGGCGCAATTGAAGCGGCTGACGCAATGGTAAAAGCAGCTAACGTTACATTAGAAGGTACTGAAAAAATCGGTTCCGGTCTTGTAACAGTAATGGTTCGCGGTGATGTAGGCGCTGTAAAAGCAGCTGTTGATGCAGGCTGTGCAGCAGCACAAAAAGTAGGTGAAGTAGTATCTACTCATGTAATTCCACGCCCTCATAGCGATGTAGAATTGATCTTACCTAAGAAAGGATAATAGCTTATGGATCGGGAACAGATTCGTGCTATCGTACGAGAAGTGATCGAAGCCATGTTCGAATCGTCCATTCCCGTAGGTGTGAGCAATAGACATGTCCATCTATGTCAGGAGGACTGGGATATATTATTCCCTGACCGGGCTATTACTAAAAAAAGTGACTTAAAACAAACTGGAGAATTTGCTTCAGAACAAACGGTTACTTTAGTGGGGCCTAAAGGGGTCATTCAAAACGTCCGCGTATTAGGTCCTCTTAGAAAACAGTCACAAGTAGAGGTATCTTTGACCGATGCTCGTACATTGGGTATAAAACCTCCTATTGTGCTATCTGGTCATTTAGAATCAGCCGTAGAGATTACTCTATGTACTGAAAATGGGGAAATTACAAAACCTATTTGCATCGTTGCAAAACGACATATTCATATGTCACCTGATGATGCAAAACGGCTTAATGTAAACGATGGCGATAGCGTTAATGTTGAACTTCAAACGCCAGAGCGCACCACTGTATTTGGTGATGTCATCGTTCGAGCCGTACCCGGTTTTGTCCTAGAACTCCATATTGATACAGATGAGGCAAACGCTGCCAATGTACAAGGTACAGTGATGGCGAGAATTGTACAGTAAAGTAGGTGATATGATGAAAGGTTTGAAAAAGGCAAATAATACCTTGCAAGAGTTCTCTGATCTTGTAGAGTCCAAACAAGTGAGCTCTCATAATCAAAAGAATTTACGCGTAGGCATTGACCTTGGTACATCATCTATTGTCCTATCCGTAGTAAACGATAAAGGTAAACCTATATATGGTGCTTTTGAATACAACGAATCTATTCGAGATGGCCTTGTAGTTGACTATGTGGGAGCTGTTACAATTACGAGAGCTTTAAAGGCTAAGGCGGAAGCCGCCTTATGCACAGAGCTTGTATATGCCGCAGCAGCTGTTCCACCTGGAACGATAGGCAAGAATAAAGAGGTAGTAGGTCATGTTCTTGAAAGTGCCGGTTTTGAAGTAACCTGCATTTTAGACGAGCCTACCGCTGCTGCTAATGTGCTCGGAATCACCGATGGCGCTGTTATCGACGTCGGAGGTGGTACTACGGGCATAAGCATTTTAAAAGATGGCCGAGTTGTATATACCGTAGATGAGCCTACAGGAGGCACCCATATGAATCTTGTTATTAGCGGGGCCTATGGCATCTCTATTCCTGAAGCGGAAGCTTATAAGCGCAATGAAGCGAATAAACGCGATGTATATGCAACCATACGGCCTGTGGTTGAAAAAATGGCAGCTATTTCTAAGCGTGCGTTACAAGAGGGTGGCTATGAAAAGGGGACTCCTATTGTTGTTGTAGGTGGTGCTTCTAATTTTGAGGAGTTTACAAAAACTTTCAGTCAATATATAGGATTATCCGTAGATAAGCCATTATACCCAGAGTTTGTAACGCCCTTAGGGATTGCCATGGGAAGTGAGCATTAATATGGATGCATTAGTTAAACTGGTGCTAGAACGCCTAGAAAAGCGCATGACATCCACTGCTACTTTTATGGTCACAGAGTGCAATAGCTATGATGAGCATATATTGTTGCAGAACCAACTCATTTCTTTCGCTGGTATAGATTATGGTCATTTACGAGAGTTAATGTGCGATACATTGGTGCCTTGGGTTGCCTATTTACATCGTGCATTAGCGTATGACTGTGAGGTGACGATACACCTAGCAGTTCCTGTAACCTCGTTGATGAATCCATCAGTCATTCTAGATTGGCCTATCAAATTTCTAGATAAATTTGGTCGTCCTATATATGCCAGTCATCAAGCGTGGATAACGACCTCTTTTGTTAGATCTTGTGAAAGTCAGTCTATTATCGTCATATATAGGGGACAACGGTTCACCATGGCTGCTCGAGATGAAATCGAGCGCTTAGGTATCACAATAATTGAAGGGAACGAGAAGTATGCAAGTCGGTAAAGTTGTGGGTAGTATCGTATCTACTCAAAAGCATGAATCTCTAAAGGGAATGAAACTGATGATGGTAGATATTCTCGATGGAGAACAAGAGTTGACGGGGCGCATAGAAATCGCCGTCGATACAGTATGTGCTGGTGAAGGTGAATATGTGCTTCTAACTCGAGGCTCATCGGCACGGCATATTTTCGAAGATGATAAAGGCACCGCAGTAGATTGCGCTATTGTGGGTATTATTGATAGTTTTGAAAAATAATTGTATAGGAAATAGCTGGTGCCAGAGTTAAACCTAGTTATTGTGTCACATCATGAATGTATCCTTGATTGTGGACACCGTTAGTTGACATGGTCATTGCATCAGCAATGCAACCTATATGGAGGTTCATGATGGAAAACAATACACAGTTGAAAGAAATGATCCGCTCCATGGTTATAGATATATTACAGGGGCAAAAGCAAGAAATGGCCTCATCACAACCTATTAAACAAGCGCCTAGAGGTCAAGTTGAGCCAGGTGTGTTTGATACGGTTGATGAAGCAATTCAAGCTGCAAAAGCAGCGCAAGCACGCTTTGAAGATTGTACCTTGGCAACCCGTGAAAAGGTAATAGCAGACATCCGTGCTGCTATGCGTCCACGAGTGCAAGAGTTGGCTCAGAAAACCGTTGACGAAACGGGGATGGGTCGCGTTGCGGATAAAGTACTAAAATTAAACCTTACACTAAATAAAACACCGGGCGTAGAAGACCTTGTTACAGAGTGTGAAACTGGTGATAATGGTATGACATTATATGAATTATCAGCCTATGGTGTCATCGGTGCTATAACGCCAAGTACGAATCCGGCAGAAACATTAATATGTAATTCCATCGGTATGCTGGCGGCCGGAAATGCTATATTCTTTAGCGTTCATCCAGGCGCCAAGAATTTGAGTCGAGAGCTTGTTAGTGAGCTCAATCAAGTTATTGCTAAATCGATTGGCATTGAAAACCTTATTGTTACACTTCGAGAGCCATCTATTGAGTCTGCTCAAGAGATGATGCTACATCCAGATGTGAGCCTATTAGTTGTTACTGGAGGTCCTGGCGTAGTAAAACAAGCGCTTCAAAGTGGTAAAAAGGTTATCGGTGCTGGTGCAGGCAATCCACCGGCCTTTGTAGATGAAACGGCAGATATTAAAAAGGCCGCTCAAGATATTGTTCTCGGCGCTAGTCTAGATAATAATATTCTATGTATCGCTGAAAAGAGCGTTGTAGCCATGCGTCAAATTGAGCCACAGCTAGTTCAAGAAATGGTAAAAGCAGGTTGTATTCTCGTTGAAAATCAACAGGATATTCAACGCCTAGTCGATTTAACAGTGTTGCCGAATGGGACACCAAATAAAAAATTTGTCGGTAAAAATGCAAGCGTTATTCTTGATGCAGCACATATTCCGTACAATGGTGATCCACGGTTAATTATCATGCGGGCTCCAAAAAATCATCCCTTTGCAGTAATTGAGATGTTAATGCCTATTTTACCTGTTGTTACAGTAGATAGCTTTGACGAAGGTCTTGATGTATGCTTGATGTTAGAAGCAGGCTTACATCATACGGCCACAATGCATTCCTTGAATATGGAACGCCTCAACCGGATGGCTCGTAAAATGAAAACTTCCATTTTTGTTAAGAATGGTCCGTCCTATGCAGGGCTTGGATTTAGTGGTGAGGGTACGACAACCTTTACAATTGCTACACCTACTGGGGAATCTACTACATCGGCTCGTTGCTTTGCACGACGTCGTAGATGTTGCTTAACAACAGGATTTAATATTCGATAGGTGGTGAGCATATGAATAAATGGACTTTTCCAACCCAGATTTATGCAGGGACAGATTCGTTAAATCGTCTTACAGCATTTTCTAATGAATCTATCCTTATCATATGCGATCCATTTTTAAAAGATTCTCCAAGCCTTACGTATGTGATGGGGTTAATGGACAGTAAAAATAAGGTAACCATCTACACTGATGTGGTACCTGATCCACCAATTACGCATGTAGTAAAGGGTATTGAGTTTATGGAAGGCATTAAACCAACTGTAATCATTGCCATAGGTGGGGGCTCCTGTATCGATATGAGTAAGGGCATTGCTTACTTTGGTCGTAAGTTAAAGCATATGGATATCAAATCCTTTATTGCTGTTCCTACTACTAGTGGAACTGGATCAGAAGTGACCTCTTTTGCTGTTCTTACAGATAGCGAAACACAAATTAAATATCCTCTTATGGATGATGCGGTATCACCAGATGAAGCATTATTAACGCCATTATTTGTAAAAACATCGCCTCCAAATGTTACTGCTTTTAGCGGTATGGATGTTCTTGTTCATGCGCTTGAAGCCTATGTAGCAACGGCGGCAAATAATTTTACTGACGCATTGGCACAACAAGCGATAGAGCTTGTCTTTGAATACCTACCAAAATGTTATAAGCCAACAGCCACAGACCAAGATCGCATGTCAATGCACGAAGCATCATGCCTTGCAGGACTTTCCTTTAACAAGGCTGGCGTGGGTCTCGTTCATGCCATGGCACATCAGTTGGGTGGGCAATTTCATGTACCTCATGGACTAGCTAACAGTATGCTTTTGCTTTATGTGATTGGATTTAATTGCTCTCGTAACCAAGAGGTGGCCAAGAAATATGCCCATCTATCTGCTAAGTTGGGCTTTGCATCGCATAAAGCATCCGATGGAGATAAAATAGGTGCATTACTAGAGGCGATTGTAAAACTACAACGAACTTTAGAATGTCCAATGACACTGAGTGAATTTGGTGTAGATAAGGCTACATCTGAACCAAAACTTAACCTCATGGCAGATAGAGCACTAGAGGATATGTGTTATAGATTTAATCCATACCCAGCTAACCATGATGATCTTATCGGATTATATAAAAAGGTTTTGTAACCTATATAGAGTGAATAATAAAACTCAAAAGTATATAATGAACAATACAAATACAAGAGGCTTCCATGATTTCATAGAAGCCTCTTTTTGTATCCCCTTATTCTTGTTAATTGAAATAGAAATAATATTTACCTATTTATTGCTTAAGTTATGTGCTATTAGGTACACCTTTTTTCATCTTAGAATGATATAATCAATTTTACATCCTATCTTGATGTAGAGGTGTTATTCAAGTTTAGTCATATTCCATATAACTCATTGGAATATAGAAAAACATAGATTTTATCTACATTTGTTGTATAATATGTATAGGATATTTAAAAAATTAGATGTTTTTGTGAAAGTCTATCCTTATCTAAGTTTAATTAGATGTTTGGTGCATTATATTTTAGATTCATGCTCAATGTACTACTTTCACAATATGAGTATGATCTTGTGTGGTCATACGTTTTTTGAAAAGAGAGGTATTTATGCAACACATGCTACGCATGGGTATTGACGTGGGCTCTACAACTGTTAAAGTTGTACTATTAGACGAACACGATAATTATTTGTATAAAAAGTACATACGCCATTATGCAAACATATTGGACACAGTATATACCTTGCTACAAGAGGCTCAAGTTGGTCATGAAGACGCTCTTGTTCATGTATGTATTACTGGTTCTGGTGGGATGGCTATGGCCGAAAAGGTGCGCATCCCATTCGTACAAGAGGTGATTGCTGAAACGCGAGCTGTAAAAGCCCTCTATCCAGAAACAGACGTTATCATCGAACTTGGTGGTGAAGATGCGAAGGTTACGTATTTAGGTCAAACTGCGGAACACCGTATGAATGGTTCCTGTGCTGGTGGTACGGGTGCTTTTATCGACCAAATGGCGACCTTATTGCAGACAGATGCATCTGGTCTTAATCAATTAGCCATGAATGCTGATACGATTTATCCAATTGCGGCACGTTGTGGCGTATTTGCTAAAACAGATGTACAAGCTTTGTTAAATCAAGGCGCATCTCATGAAAATATTGCAAAATCCGTATTCCAAGCAATTGTAAACCAAACGATTGCTGGCCTTGCATGCGGACATAAAATCGAAGGTAATGTAGCATTCCTTGGCGGTCCATTGACATTCTTATCCGAGTTGCGCCAATGCTTCTGCGATACTTTAGAGTTGGATGAAGCGCATCGCATTATCCCTGAGAATGGTGAGTTGTTCATTGCTTTAGGGGCGGCATTGATGAAAGATGAGTGCCGTGAGATCACTGTCGGTCAATTGACAAAGGAAATCGGTGCACTTATCGGTATTCCTATGGAAGCTACAGACCGTGTCGATCCGCTATTTAAGAATGAACAAGAATTAGAAGAATTTCGTGCTCGTCACGCTAAGGCGGTAACGCCAAAAGCGAATATTGAGGATGCTCAAGGTCCTTGTTATCTTGGGATTGATGCTGGTTCTACTACGCTAAAGGTAGTACTCATTAATAGTAATAAGGAAATTATCTTCTCCCACTATGGTCCTAATCATGGTAAACCATTAGAAAAATCTCGTGAAATTATCGAGCAGATTTATACATTATTGCCTAAAGGTGCTTATATTGCACACTCTGGCGTAACCGGCTACGGTGAGGCCTTTCTTAAACGCGCCCTCGGCATCGATATAGGCGAAGTAGAAACGATGGCTCATTATCGTGCGGCTCGATTCTTCTGTCCTGATGTATCCTTTATTTTGGATATTGGCGGTCAAGATATGAAATGCTGTAAGGTTCGTGATGGGTATATCGAAGATATCGTGTTGAACGAAGCTTGCTCATCTGGTTGCGGCTCTTTCATTGATACATTTGCATCTGGTCTACGAATTCCAATCGATCAATTCGCAAAAGAAGGGTTATTGGCACCTATGCCAATCGACTTAGGCTCTCGTTGTACCGTATTTATGAACTCTAAGGTTAAGCAGGCTCAAAAAGAAGGTGCTACGGTACAAGATATCGCGGCAGGTCTTGCTTATTCTGTAATTAAAAATGCCCTTTATAAGGTTCTCAAGGTGAAAGACCCTAAAGAATTAGGCGATCATATCGTTGTACAAGGTGGTACGTTCTATAACGAATCTGTTTTGCGTGCCTTTGAGAAATTGATGGGCGTAGAGGTGATTCGCCCTGATGTATCTGGTTTGATGGGGGCATACGGTATGGCTCTTCTTGCCGCGGAAACGGCGGAAGAGTTGCAAAAGGGTGAAAGTACATTGCTAGATAGTGAAGGCCTTAATTCTTTACAAGTATCTACGACAATGCGCAATTGTGGCCTTTGCCCAAATAACTGCATGCTTACTATTAACGCCTTCTCCGATGGTCGTACGTACGTAACGGGCAACCGTTGTGATCGCGGTGCTGGCGATATGATCCAAGAGAAACGTAAACCAGTTCCTAACTTGGTAGATGTAAAATTACGTCGTTACTTTGATTACTACTTGAAGAAAAACATTCCAGAGTTTGAAGGTAAAATGCGTGTAGGGATTCCTCGCGTTCTCAACATGTATGAGGACTTCCCATTCTGGTTTACATTCTTCAATAGCTTGGGTTATGAAGTAATCCTTTCAGATTATACGACTAAGGATCAATACAATAAGGCTATCGATACGATTCCATCCGATACGGCTTGCTATCCAGCAAAGGCTGTTCATGGTCACATTCGCGACTTAGCGAATGCACAGGTAGACTTTATTTGGTACCCTTGTATTCAACATGGCCCTAAGGAATTTAGCCGCGACAATAATTACCATTGTCCAATGGTTATTTCCTATCCAGAACTTATCAAAAATAATATGCAAGAGGTTTTGGGCGATACTCCGTTCCACGCACCATTCTTGCCGCTAGCTGATAAAAAATCCCTTGTTCCGGCTCTTGTGAAAGCATTGGATTTCTTAGGCTTAAAGAAGAAGGATATTGCTAAGGCTGTAGACCTCGCTTGGGAAGAGCAGGAAAACTGTAAAGCGTCTTACCGTGAAACGACAAAGAAAACCGTGTCTCGCCTAGTGGCAGAACAAATTCCTACAATCGTATTGGCTGGCCGTCCATATCATTTGGACTCCGGTATTAACCACGGTATTCCTGAACTTATCACATCTCTTGGTATGGCTGTTCTTACAGAAGATGGCGTTGCACCATTAGGCAATGAAATCAAGCATTTACGTGTTGTAGACCAATGGTCCTACCATAGTCGCCTATATCGTGCCGCTGAATTCGTAAGTAGAACTGAAGGATTCCAAATTGTAGAGCTTAACTCCTTTGGATGTGGCCTCGATTCCATCGTAGCAGATCAGGTAAAAGATATACTTTCAGCAAATCACAAAATCCATACCTTGCTCAAAATCGATGAAGGTACAAACCTTGGAGCCGTGACAATCCGTTTGCGTTCCTTGCAATCTGTAATGGAACGTAGCTTGCGTCGTCATCATAATCCTGAGGCGCCGGAAGAAATAGTGGTAGAGAAATTACCAACTTACGATTACAATCGCGTTGTCTTCACAGAAGAAATGCGTAAGACTTATAAAATCTTGGTGCCACAAATGTCACCATTGCATTTCAGCCTTTTAGAGCCTGTTCTTCAACATGAAGGTTACAATTTTGAAATGTTGCCAGCTCCAACACGTGACGATATTGAAGTGGGCTTGAAATATATCAATAATGATGCATGTTACCCAGCGATTATCGTTGTAGGACAGCTCATGTCCGCACTGTTATCCGGTAAATATGATGTAGATAAGACGGCTGTTATCATCTCTCAAACTGGTGGTGGGTGTCGTGCTACAAACTACATCGGTTACTTACGTAAAGCATTAATTGATGCGGGTATGAAACAAGTACCAATCCTATCTCTCAATGCGAGTGATATGGAACGTCAACCAGGCTTTAAGTTGACAAAAGGCTTCTTGCATCGCATGATTCAAGCTGTTGTATACGGTGATGCGCTCATGCAATGTGTTCTTGCCACACGGCCATACGAGACAAATCCTGGTTCTACCGATGCATTATGTGATTACTGGCTTAAAAAGCTCCGTGAAAACATTACATCTGCAAGCCTTCGTCAATACAACAAGTATATTAAAGAAATCATTCATGACTTTGATAACTTGCCAGTCAACAAGGATGTACAGAAACCTCGTGTTGGCGTTGTAGGGGAAATTTACGTTAAATTCCATCCAAGTGCTAACAATCATATTAATGAGCTCATTGAAAAGGAAGGCGGCGAAGTCGTTACATCTGGCTTGCTAGATTTCTTCTTGTATTGTGCAATGGATAGCACATACCGTGCTAAGCACCTTGATGGTACATGGCTATCTGGCTTCTTCGGTACATTGGCTCGTGAAGCCCTTGAACTCTACCGCTTGCCATATGCAAAAGCCGTAGCAGCGTCAAAACACTTTGACCCGTTACAACGTATGACAGAAGTAGCGAAAGAAGCAGCTCAATTCATCGGACTTGGTAACCAATGTGGTGAAGGCTGGTTCCTCACAGGCGATATGATTGACCTCATCGAAAAAGGGGCTAAACAAATCGTATGCTTACAACCATTTGGATGTTTACCAAACCACGTAACAGGTAAAGGCATGGTAAAAACACTATCCGCTGCCTACCCAGACGTGCGAATCGCAGCTATCGACTACGATCCAGGATCCAGTGCGGTTAACCAAGCAAACCGATTGAAACTACTACTATCGACAATGTTTGAATAAGGGTGCTCTGTTATATTTTCAATGGGGCCCCGTGACAACTACATAACACTAGTATAGAAAAAACACAGCCCTCTCTTGGCTCAGTACGGCGCTACGCTTCGTAAAATCGCTGCAGAGAGGGCTGTGTTCTTTTCTATATACACCTGTTATGAAGCGGTCCCATTGAAAATATAACTAGTGCAGTGGGGAGAAGTTGGGATGGAATTTAGTGAATAAGCGATAAGGTCCCTTACATTTTATAATGGGGCCCGAATACAACTGCATATTACTAGTATAGAAAAAATACAGCCCTCTCTTGGCTCAGTACGTCACTACGTTCCGTAAAATCGCTGCAGAGAGGGCTGTATTCTTTTCTATATACGCTAATTATGAAGATGTCCCATTGAAAATATAACTGGATAGAGGAGGGGGAAGAAATGTGGAGATGTGCCTATGGCACATCTCCTTTCTCCTACAATCAGTTGTGTAGGTGGTTTTCGTTATTATGCCTAGGTGTTTGTAGAGTTAAAGAATTAATCTATTTTGAAATATGCTTGTAAAGCCCAACAATGGGACGCCTCTATAGATAATGTTAATATAAATACGATACCCCTTTCCGAAGCGATTTTACGAAGTACTGAGCAAGGAAAGGGGTATCTTATTTATATACTAATATTATTTTGTTGTAGTCGGGCCCCATTGTGGGGCTTATACAAATGTGTAAAAGAGATTAATCTTTTTCTACCAAACCATATAGGCACAATAAGGAAAGCACTGCACATACTAGCATTGTAATCCCCATGGGAATCCCCGTATATTCCCCACCAATACCAACTAATGGAGATACGATTCCTGCAGAGAACATGCTAGCAAAGCCAAGTACTGCAGAGGCACTTCCAGCCATTTTACCGTATTTAGCCATTGCCATAGAGAAAGAGGCAGAGCCAAATAGGGATACTGTACATACGGTAAAGAATAGAATGGCCGTTACAGGAATAAGTGGCCATTCGAAAAGCATAGCTATTAAGAATAGCAAGGAGCCGATTGTTAGTTGCCAGAGGGCAAATGTTAGTAATTGTCGAACTGTGATTACATTACTTAATCTAGCGCTTATGGCACTAGCTAAGATAATACCACAGCTATTGATACCAAAGAGATAGCTAAATTCTTGTGCAGATAGTTGGAAGATGTTTTGGTATACAAAGGATGAACCTGAGATATACGCAAAGAATCCACCAAAAGCAAAGAATTGGATTAGTGTTTGCCCAAGGAATCGCTTATCTTTAATAAGCGTAATGTAGTTCTTTGTAGCAGTTGCAACGCCACCTGTAACGCGTTTTTCTTTAGGTAAGCTTTCACGGAAGAGAAGAGATCCCACTAATAGAATAGCAGAAAATATTGCTAAAATAACGAAGATAACGCGCCATGTAGTGAATAGTAATAATTGACCTCCGATGAGCGGAGCGATTACTGGCGCCAAACCGTTAACCATCATGAGCAATGCAAAGAGTTTAGTCAATTCTTGACCAAATGCAAAATCTCGAGCGATGGCCTTAGCAATTACAACGCCCACAGATCCTGTTAAACCTTGTAGAAAGCGTCCTAGTAAAAGTATTTCAATGCTTGGTGCATAAGCACAGATTATGCTAGAGATAACGCAAAGTAAGTTGCCTGTTATAAGAGGCAACTTGCGGCCCATAGTATCACTAATAGGACCTCCAAATAATTGACCTAATGCAACACCAAAAGTCATCACACCAATGGTCATTTGAATATTTGATGCAGATGTATTTAGTTCACTAGGCATAATTGGTAATGCTGGTAAATATAAATCTGTTGCAAGTGGTGTGATGGCTGTCAACAGACCAAGGAATACTACTAAGATGAAAGAGACCTTAGCAGAATTTTCTTGAGTCATAAAACCCTCCTATACTAAAGTGAGAAAAATAAAAGTCTGCGAATCGCACTTCGCAGACTGCATTTAATTTTTTCTATTTGATACGATGTATTTTACCATGATTGAGAAAAAATATCTATATGAAATATTGACTTTGCTATATCTCTATTTATAGATTACAATTAGTATATTAATTATATCTAAAAATATCAATGTGTTTATTGGAGATGGGAGAATTATATGAAATATTTACTAAAAGGTTTTGTGTTAGCTGCAATAGTAGTAATCGGGACAGCTACGATTTCATCTGTAGAAGCAATTAGTTCTGATGAGGCTGTTCAAAGCGCCTTAGCACGTGTGCCGGGTGCAACAGTTGCAAATGTAACTGAATTCAATCGTGATTATGAGAATGGCCGTTTAGAGTATGAAGGTGAAATACATTATAACGGTTATGAATATGATTTTGAAATTGATACAGATACTGGGACCTTTACTAAATGGGAAGTAGAGCAAGCGGCTTATTAATAGATTGTTACAATTATTTATAGCAAATTAGTGAACTCTAAACTGTATTATCATTAAGCCATGTTATATGTAGTATTCTCATATGTGGCAACAAAAAAAGAACAGCTCGTGAAAAGCTGTTCTTTTTTGTATTGTTACCAGTTCTTAGAAGAAGAAGTGGTGAATTTCATGGATGAAATGTTGACCGAAGAAGGAGATACAACCATGCATAACGATGAATACAATAAAGTATTTGAATGCGCTGTTCATGATAACGCTTGCTTCGATTTCATGTTCTAGTTTATGAGCTTCTTCAGCACTGATTTCTTTGTGGTTTTCTAGGTATGCTTTTAAAGCAGGTCCTACGGCACCAATAGAAATCGCGATGGATTGTGGGGACAACATTTTGCCGATACCAGCTGCACCGGAGTTAACTGCTGCCAACCAGAAGCCAAGGTCTTCGAAGTTTGTAGGATCTAAACCTTGAGCTGCAGCGATTTGAAGTGGACCAAACAATACGTTGGAGTTTGTACCAGAACCAGTTAAGAATGCACCCAACGCACCCACGATAGGAGCGAATAGAGGATACAATGTACCTGTACCAGCAACCATTGCTTTTGCAATGTCTGCAGTCATACCAGAGTAAGTCATCAATTTAGCTGTCATAACAACTGTGATGATTGTAAGGTATGTGAATTTCAAGTTTTTAACTGTGCTACCCAATGTACCGAAGATTTCGCCAGCTTTTGCTTTTTGGATGAAACCACCAACAATACCAGCGATAAAAATCATAATACCAGGAGTTGCAATCCATACGAATGTGTAAGGTTTTGCACCAGCACCTTGATAAATAGGTACAGATGTTTTAATGGACGCAAGAGGACCATTAATTGCAGGGAACAATTTAGAAGTTAATAACAATAATACGAAGATTAAGATGAATGGCATTGCAGCTACAAGGCCTTCGCCACCAGAAACTTTAGGGACTTCGCCAGTTTGTTTAACTGCGTATTTAGGATCATTAGGAGGCATGATTTTTGCACAACCAATGATAACTGCCATGATAACGATGGATGCAGAAATTACGGATAATTCTGGACCCATTACAGCGTTGATTACAGTTTCAGGAACTGCTAATGCTAAACCAGAAAGCAATGTTACAAGGAATACGCCTTTTAACGCTTTAATACCGCCACCAATAATCATAACAACAAAGAATGGAGCGATAAGGTTAAGCAAGAACAATTGTACGGAAATGAATGTACCTAAATGGCTTGGATCAAGGTTTGTTAAGGATGCCAATGTAGTTGTTGGAATCCCGATAGAACCAAATGTTGTTGGTACGGAGTTTGCAACGAGACATGCGATGATAGATTTAAGTGGGTCAAAACCTACGGCAACCATCATAGCTGCAGGAATTGCAACGGCAGTACCGAAGCCAGCCATACCTTCCATGAAGGCACCAAAGCCCCATGCAAGTAGTAATGCAAGTACACGAGTATCAGATGTTACAGAAGAAAGCATGGTTTTAATAGTTTCCATTGCTTTCGTATGTACTACCAAGTTATAAACGAAGATAGCAGCTGTAATAACTAATAGGATTGGCCAGATTGCCAATGCGGCACCTTCAAGGGCACCAGTGACCATAATAAATGGGTCAGCTTGGAATGCTGTAATAGCGATAATGAAAGAACCAATCGCAGCAACACTTGTTGCTTGCCATGCAGGTAATTTCAAGATGGATAACGCTACAATCAACCAAATGATTGGAGATAGCGCTAATAGAACGGTGATAGCACTCATTTCTAAGATCATCCTTTCAAGTAAAACAAAAATATATGCTCAACAGGACGACGTAGTTTAATCAATTTAATTGATGAATAAATCGCTATGATGTTAATTTGTAAAAGTTCAGTTAAAATAAAAGCTTACAATAAAATAACAGATATACTTATCATAAAAATTGATATAGTACATAAAATTTTTTAACCTCATAGCCTATGAGGTTAAAAACATAAGAGAGGGGACATAAACAGTGTTTATGTCCCCTTCTGTACTAACTACAAGTCCTTGTTAGGGCCATTACTAAGTTTAGGTATTAGTAGTTACCTTTGAACATTGTAGCAGGAGCTTCTGGTACATAATCGCCGAAGTAGGATTTGAAGTCTAGACCTAATTCATTGCAAAGGTCTTGAACTTCAAGCATTGTACCGTTAAGTACAGGGATGCCTTCAGCTTTAACTTTTTCAACGGATTCATGTTCTTTTTCGCCATGAGTATAGATACGATCTTGACCTTGAGCTTTAGGTGCTTCACGTAATTCTTGTAAGAATTGGGAGAAGTGTTTTTTGATTTCCGCAGGGTCACCGAAGAATTCAGGGTTGATAGCCATGAAGCCATGACAGATGTTGGATTTACCACCAACCATACATTTGTTGGAAGTACCACCTTGGGACAAGATAGAGGAGAACAACTCAGCAATCATGCCGTTACCATAACCTTTGTGACCGCCAAGAACTTCTGTAGCACCACCTAAAGGAAGGATACCGCCACCTTCATGACGGGAGATGTTGCCCAATACTTCAGCTGCATCAGTGGAAGGAACGCCGTCTTTATTAACAGCCCAGCCATCTGGAGTAGCTTTGCCCATTTTGTTGTACATTTCAAGTTTACCACGAGTTACTACTGTAGTGGAGCAATCGAAGAAGAAGTCAACTGGATCAGCTGGTACAGTCCAAGCGATAGGGTTAGAACCAAGCATAGCTTTACGAGCATATGTAGGAACCATGATTGCTTCGGAGTTTGTACAAGAGAAACCGATTAAGCCTTGGTCGGATGCCATTTTAGCATAGTAACCAGCGATACCGTAGTGGTTGGAGTTACGTACAGATACGATACCAACACCGGATTTTTTAGCTTTTTCGATAGCCATTTCCATAGCTTTATGACCCAATAATTGACCCATGCCGTCATGACCGTCGATAACTGCAGAAATTGGAGTTTCTTTTACGATTTCAGGTTTAGCGTCGATTTTAATCAAGCCATTAGTGATACCTTTATGGTAACGAACCATACGTTGCATACCATGGCTTTGAATACCGAACAAGTCAGAAGTCAAAAGTACGTCTTGGATGATGTCAGCTTCTTTTTCGGAGAAACCAAATTTTTGGAAAGCGTCCATGCTCAATTTTTTTAGTGTTTCATAAGGGAATAACACAGTGTTTTTTGCGTCTGCCATCGTTAAAACCTCTTTTCAGAAAATATGTACCTGATATAGCTACTTCACATTAGATAACCATGAATTCAAAATGATTTCTTGTGAGTTCTATATCCTCTCAAATGACACTGTCAGTATAGCACAGAAACAAGTGAGATTGAATAGTCTTACAGTCTGAACGACATTACTAAATACGCATACGTACCGGTGATTTTTGTCACATAATCTATACGACACTATTAAAATGTCTGATTATACCTAAAACTATATGGTTATGACTTTTAGTAATGATTACATGATTTTTTTGAAGAATTTTGGTATTTTTATAGAACTTATTAGTATATCTGTTTAGGCATTGGACAAGAATGATAATGGATAGATATCGATAAAACTTGAAATGTTTAACTATATATATCAAAATAAATGATGAGGTCATAAATGTAATGTGATAATTGAATGCATTGATATACATAAAATAATCAATTCTAAAACCTTTTTAATTCAGAATATGTGCAAAAGGTTATACTTATACGAGTCATACTATAATATAATATAAATATACATCCTATAGTTTATACAATTTATAAGCGAGGTGCTTATCATGAAAGAATATAAATCTGTATGCCCTTACGATTGTCCTGATGCATGCGGACTCATTGTATCAGTCGATAATAATAAAGTAATATCTGTTCGAGGGGATAGAGCACATGCTTTCACAAGAGGTACACTATGCCCTAAGATGGCACATTATGAAAAAGTAATCCATTCTCCGTTGCGCTTGAAGTACCCTATGAAGCGTGTCGGTAAAAAGGGAATTGGTGAAGCTCAGTACACTCGTATTAGTTGGGATGAAGCCCTTGATGCAATTGTCAATAATTTCAAAGAAACTATTGATACTTATGGCAGTGAAAGTATTTTGCGTTACTCTTATGCAGGAACAATGGGGGTTATTCAGAGTCCTGCAGCAGATTATTTTTTTCGCCGTATTGGTGCTACAGACCAAGATCGAGGTATTTGCTCTCCTGCTAAACAAGCGGGGTTCCGGTCCGTTTATGGTGAAACATTAGGTATTAAACCACAAGAGGCGCAACATAGTGATTGTATTGTCTTGTGGGGGATAAATGCGACAGCTACAGATGTTCATATTTTACACGATGTGAACATAGCAAAAAAGAATGGTACCCGCGTTTGGATTATCGATACTCATAAAACCTATACTTTTAGCCAAGCTCATGAGCATATTTACGTTAAACCAGGTAGTGATGGAGCGCTAGCATTAGGTATGCTCCATATCATTCATCGTGACGGTTTGGCGGATACAGATTTTATTAAGGAACATGTCCAAGGCTACGATGAGCTGGTAAAAGAGGTGTTGCTTAATTTTACGCCGGAGAAAGCATCTGATATTTGTGGTGTTTCCGTGGATCGTATGACTGAGTTCGCTCATGCTTACGCTACATCAAAAGCGCCGTTTATCCGTCTCGGCAGTGGTTTGTCTCGATATGGTAATGGTGCTATGACATGCCGTGCTATTAATGCCTTGCCTGCTGTGGTTGGAGCATGGCAATATCCTGGGGGTGGATTGTTGTCGAGTGCTAGTGGTAGTAAATTTATTGGCAAAGATGTGATGCAACAGGCTCATGTTCATGCGCCAGCTAAACGATTGATGCCTATGATTAAACTTGGGGAGATGCTTACAAATTCCGAAGGAGTTGGCGTTCATAGCTTATATGTGTTTTCCTCAAATCCTGCTATTACAGCACCTAATCAAAATGTGGTTCGTAAAGGTTTGATGCGTAATGACTTATTCACAATTGTGCATGAGCGTTTTTTTACGGATACCTGTAAATATGCGGATATTATTTTGCCGGCCACAACATCTGTAGAGCATGATGATATTTATAATTCTTATGGTCATTACACAATTGGTACGGGTTACAAATTGATTGATCCAGTTGGGGAGTCTCGTTCCAATTGGCAAGTTATCGCCGAGTTAGCAAAACGTATGGGGTTGGAGGATGCATTCTTTAACCTTAGTGAAAGAGAGCTTATTGAACAAATTGTGCACACTTCGAGTCGTATATCCAAGAGTGACCAAGATTTGATTCTAACAGGTGAGCCTGTGGAGATGACGGTACCTGAAAGTTATAAGATGGATTTCAAAACACCGTCTGGAAAAATTGAATTATATAATCCGCAGGATGTAGAACCATTAATTCGGTATATGCCTCCTTATGGTGACAATGCACCGTTTTGGCTCATAATTGGCAATGATATTCGGATATTGGACTCCAGTTTCTGTGAATTAGAGTTTGATGATCCTGAGTTGATGAAACTTCGCATTCATCCTGAAGATGCAAAAATTTATAATATAAGTGATGGGTCTGAGGTAGAAATTTATAACGATCGTGGCAGTGTAAAAATTAAAGCATACCACGATGATGAAGTACAGAGAGGGACATTGGTAACACTAGGTGTATGGTGGCAATCTCAATCGAGTGATCCTCACGTGGCAATTAATGCGCTTACCGCAGCTCGTCCCACAGATCAAGGGTGGGGTAGTACCTTCTATGATGTGCAAGTTCATATAAGAAACTTTTCATAGATAATAGTTTATTACCATATGATGAACGAATATGTATAAGATGTGTGATGTCACATGCTTTTACAGCTATATTTAAAAATTAAATTCTTTTACTTATGGGAATAACATTATACGGATATAGAATAGTGAGGATATTTTTCTTGTATACTCTAGCCCCTTTAGATTATAATAGTAATATTATTTTTATATAACCTAAAGGGGGTTACATTTATGAATGGTAACGACAATCTGTCGACCCGTGCTTATCTGGCTATAGGCATGATGTTATTTGCCCTATTCTTTGGGGCAGGGAACTTGATCTTCCCAGCGGCCTTAGGTCAACAAGCTGGTGATAATGTAGGTTGGGCTTTGCTTGGCTTTGTGTTAACTGGTGTAGGACTTCCACTCTTAGGTGTTGCAGCAATGGGCTATTCTTCCTGTAAAGATGTTGAAGAACTAGCAAGCCGTGTTCATCCGATTTATGGCTTGTTGTATACTATTTCTCTTTACTTGAGTATTGGACCAATGTTTGCGACGCCGCGTACTGGTACTGTAGCTTATGAAATCGCAATTAAACCTTTTGCTGAAGGTTTAAGCATGAATATGGAACCAATTTTCTTGGCATTATTCTTTGGTATTTCTTTGTGGTTATCTATTAGTCCACAAAAACTTGTTAACCGTATCGGTAATATTTTGACACCAGCTTTACTTCTTGTAATTCTGTTGTTGATTGTTAAATCTTTTATTACTCCACTTGGTGGGTATGCGGCACCACAACCGGCATATGGTGATGCACCAACGGCTGTGTTACAAGGCTTCTTAGATGGCTACAATACAATGGATGCCTTAGCTTCCGTAGTATTTGCTATTCTTGTAATCGATTTTGTACGCCTCAGTGGTGCTACATCTCGTGCTGTGATTACAAAAACAGTAATGGAGGTAGGTGCAATTGCGGTAGGCCTTCTTGGTATCGTGTATGTATTTATCGCTAATATTGGTGCTACAAGTGTTGAACGCTTTGGTTTGTTCGAGACAGGGGCTCCTGTATTGTCCGTAAGTGCTAACTATTTGTTTGGTGAGTTCGGTCAAATCATCTTGGCTATCATCGTGCTGCTAGCTTGCTTGTCTACAAGTATTGGTCTTATCACTTCTTGCGGTACGTATTTCCACAAGCTGACTCCAAAGATTAGTTACAAATTATATGTAGTAATTTTCTCTCTAGCGGCCTTTGGCCTTAGTATGTTTGGCTTGAAAACAATCATCAGTGCAGCAATCCCTGTGTTGATGCTCTTGTATCCGTTGACTATCGTAATCATTTTGTTGGCACTTCTTCATAATGTGTTCGGTGGTCGTCGTTGCGTATATGCATGGACTGTAGCGTTCACAATGATCTCTGCTCTTATGACTGGTCTTGAGACTGCAGGTATTGCACCTATAGCTTTGGAACAGCTCTTTGCTCAATATATTCCATTCCAAAGTGCTGGTATGGGCTGGGTAAGCTTTGCGGTATTAGGCTTTGTTGTGGGTCTTATCCATAAAGGTCTTGCTTCCGATAATAAGTAATAAAGATAAAGGCTCTATGCTTTCATTTTGTGAGAGTATAGAGCCTTTTTATGTTTTGATTGTTGTCATATAAAATTGATTTTGTGTGTAGAAGTTTCTATAATAAGGATAAATAAGGATATAAATGATAAAAGAAGGAAGGAAATTTTATGCGTAGTACTCATTGTTTACCTAGTTATAGTTTTGGAGGTCATGATGTATTTGACGCTATTCCAAAGTTTACAAAATTATATGGCAAGTCTGTAGCTATCATCGGTGGCGAAACAGCTCTTTCTAAAGCTTTGCCACACATTCGTCCAGTGCTTGATAAAGCGGGGATTAAGGTGCTAGATATTATCCACTTTGGTGGAGAGTGTACTTTTGCTCGAGGCAAGGAAATTGCACAAATGGCATCTGTAAAAGATGCGGACTTTTTGTTTGCTGTTGGTGGTGGTAAGGCCATGGATACGGTAAAAGTAGTAGCTATAGAGTTAGATGATAAACCATTCTTTACAATTCCAACCATTGCGTCTACTTGTGCGGCAACGTCAGAAGTGGCAGCTGTATACACGGCAGATCATACTTTTGATGACGTAGCTTTTGTAAATCATCCTCCTGTGCACTGCTTTATTGATGCTGATATTCTCGTAGAAGCACCAAGCCGTTACTTGTGGGCAGGAATGGGAGATACTATTGCAAAACACTATGAAACTCATCTTTCTGCTCGCAGTCGCGAGCAAGACTATAATACTCAGTTAGGCCTTACTCTAGCTTCTATGTGTAGTGAACCAATTTTAGCACATGGTATACAAGCCTATAAAGATAGTCAAGCTAATAAACGTAGTGATGCCTTTGATACCATTGCTATGACTGTTATCTTTACTACCGGTGTTGTATCAGGTTGTGTTCCTATGGCATATAATAGCAACATGGCTCATGCTGTATGTTATGGCTGTGTTACTAATAAAGAAACAGAAGAAAATCATTTGCATGGTGAAATAGTAGCTTATGGCTTACTTATTTTGTTAACCGTTGACCAACAAATGGATGAGTTACAACGGTGGTTGCCAGTATATCGCGAATTAGGTTGGCCTACTAAACTTTCACAATTAGATCTTACTGCATCGCATATTCCTCGAATTGTTGAAAAGGCTACATCTGTTCATGATATTGATGTATCTCCATATAAAATTACAGCAGATATGTTGACTAAGGCTATTCAATATATGGAATCTCTTGATTAATATGGTTTGTAACTATTTGTGTATGTTATGTGATGAGGTTATAAATGCAAGAAATTGTAAAGGGTGGCTTATATCGTCATTTTAAAGGCATGTACTATTACGTGTTAGATGTTGCAACTCATTCGGAAACGAGTGAACAGTTCGTGGTATATCAAAAATTATATGATCAACGTGACTTATATGTACGACCACTAGATATGTTTTTGAGTGATGTGGACCATGAAAAATATCCAGATGTAAAACAAAAAGAACGGTTTAAGTTAATGAGTGGACGTGATTAGGAGGGGCCGTGGAGCAGAAGTTTTTCTTTTTCGATATTGATAATACTTTAGCTGTATGGCCTGAAGGTAAAATCCCTGAAAGTGCTCAATACAGTTTAGATGAGTTAAAGCGTCGTGGTCACCGTGTAGCCTTAGCAACTGGTCGTATTCAAGTGGATGCTAAGCGTTTTGCAGAGCAAGCGGGCCTTACTGATTTTGTAGCAGATGGTGGTCACAGTATCACTGTTAATAATGAATTGGTATCTATGATAGGTATGGATCGTGATGCATGTATTAAATATTTAGAGTATTTAGAATCACATAATATTCCTTGGGCCGTAACTGACCGCAATAAACTCGGTCGTATTACGCCGTATAAGGAAATTTTAGAGTGGCATCCCAATTGGGATGTGTTTAAAACAACTGTAGACCCTAATTTTGATTTTCATAGTGTTGAAGAATTTTATAAGATTTATGTGTTTTTCAAGGAAGGAGAGGAAGAGGAGAAGGATATCGAGCATATGACACATAAGCTCATTCGTTATGGTGATGGCTGTGTTCTATATGAGCCTATGGAAAAGGCGTTGGGTATTCGTAATATGCTTGAACACTTTGGAATGAAGCCAAATCAAGCTGTTGTATTTGGTGATGGGTATAATGATTTGTCTATGTTTAGACCTGAGTGGTTAAATATTGCTATGGGTAATGCGCGCCCTGAATTAAAAGCAAAGGCTGATTATATTACTACAGACTGTGATAAAGATGGCATTTATAATGCGTGTAAGCATTTTAAATGGATCGATTAATTATTGATAATTCCTCTAAGTTAGGTGAAGCTTATATGAAGATTTATTTTTGTAGCTGTGGCTACAGAATTGGTGTAGTATAGTTAGTATAATGCGCTTAGTTCAATATTCATGTGTTAAAAGGAGAAGAGAAGATATGAACAATAAACGCAGATTATTTTCAACTTTACTTTGTGTAGCAGCATTGACAGCAGGTTTATTTGTTTCTGGTTGCGGCAGTGATAAAGCGGGTGGCATTGGCTCCGTAGTCTCCTCCGTAGTTGATGGCGGTAGCGATGAGAAAGCAGCTGCTAAGCTTAATACCCTTATTGATGCAACAAATCGCTTCAATGGTGACAATGCTACTTGGGGTCAAAACTATGCAGACAGTTTGGCTAAATTAAAAGGTGGTTTCCAAGAAGGTGCTATTGGCCGTCAACCTCACTATGATACTTTAAAAGAAGCTTTGGAACAATCTAAAAAAGAGGGTTCTACGTTCAAAGAAGTTGATACAGAACGCGATAATGTATTAAATGTTCTTAATGAATTAGTACCAACATTCAAAGATTTGAAAGCTTATGATGATTCTAAAGCCTACATGAACGATGGTGGTGCTAAAGGTAAAGAACTAGCAGCTAAATACGTAGCACAAGTAGAAAAATTTGATGCAGCTTATGCGAAGTTCAATGATGCTCTTAACAAAGCTAACACCGAACAAACTAAGAAACAAATCGAAAAATTGAAAAAAGACGGTAAAAAAGGCTATGCTGCAGCAATGGAATCTACGCTTCGCTTGACTACTCTTGTAGAAAATGTAGAAAAATCTCCTAAGAATGCAGATAAACAAGCTGTAGAAAAAGAACTTAATGAAATTCAAACATTGCTTAAGAGCATAAATAATGATCGTGGAGAAGTGCTTGTTAACTCTTATAACTCTGTAGTTGGTTCTGTTCGTCAAGTACTTAACGATGCAAATGAAAACAACCTTAACGACATGATTGAGAATTTCAATAATTATATTGAGTCTTATAACAATACAACTCCAGATCAATTTGACTCTAAATAATCGAATTAACTACGTGATTATTTGAGGATTACAAAAACAGAGCTCCTTTGAAGCTCTGTTTTTTGTTGTTATATTATTTTTTTATATTTTTAATTTCAATAGTGCCATAATATGATATACTAAAAAAGAGCCGCTCATGGGTTGAGCGGCTTTTCTATGTAAATTTTAAATCTACATTTTAGTTAAATATAATATTAGTATTTTGGGGGACATATGAACTGGAAACGCTTGGCTTTATGCGCAATGTTGGGGATTACAGTGCTTGGTACAACTGCATGCGGTACAAACAGTGGTGAACAACCACAAGGTAATACCGTGAAAGCAGAAACTGTAGCTATGCCCAATTTTACAAACGCACCAATTGCTGATGAATATGCTATCTTTGATACAAACTATGGTCAATTTAAGGTTCGTTTGTTAGGGTCTAAAGCACCGATTACGGTCAAAAATTTTGATTATCTCGTGAAAAAAGGCTTCTATAATGGTGTGACATTTCACCGTGTTATCGAAGGCTTTATGATTCAAGGTGGGGATCCTGATGGCACAGGTGCTGGTGGCCCAGGCTATACAATTCCTGATGAATTCTCCAATGATTTACACTTCAATAAAATGGGCGTTCTAGCCATGGCTAACCGTGGCCCTAATACAGGAGGTTCTCAATTTTTCATTACCTTGGGACCTACGGATTGGTTAGATAATAAACACACCATCTTTGGTACTGTAGTACAAGGTATGGATGTAGTTGAAAAAATCGGCAAAGTTAAAACCGGCCGCAATGATAAGCCAGTAGAACCAGTAATCATCAATACCATTACATTGGAACCAATCACTGATGATGCGAAAAATGGGAAATAAGAAAAGTACTTCTCAAGAGTCTCTTTCTGTTGAATGCGCATCTACACAAGAGGTACAAGGTATAATTGTAGATTGCGATACAATCTTGAATGATGCAAGTGTTCAAGGCGATGAATCAAAAAAAATGCACTATATTTATTTAGTGCGTTGCTCTGATGATTCTTTGTATTGTGGATGGACTACAGATCTTAAACGTCGAATAGATGCTCACAATGGACATATCTTAGGCGGTGCAAAGTATACGCGAGGACGTCGCCCTGTGACCTTGGTATATGCTGAAAGCTTTCACCAAAAACAAGAAGCACAACGCAGGGAATATGCTATTAAACGGATGACGAAGACTAAGAAATTGAGACTCATTAAGGGTGCAAAATAGTCCTTGATTATGGTATAATATGATGATTAATTACTACCACGGAGGTTGAAAATGAAGCGGGTTCTAGTGTCCGTAAAGAGTGTACAACGAGATATGGATGGCAAGGATACCGTAGTGGAACTGATTTCCCCAGGTACGTCACATGAAAAAGGTAATGCTCAATATGTGCGTTATGAAGAATCTAGTGTGACTGGATTGGATGGGGTTAAGACGACCATTAAAATCCATGATGATTCTATCGTATTGCTCCGAACAGGGGCGGTCAATATGCGTCATCAATACGTCCGTGGTGAAGAACGCGAAGCCGTATATGAAACACCATATGGTGATTTACATATGGCCGTAAATACTCATGAATTAACAGTAGACTTTCACGATGGCGTAGGTCATGTTCATTTAGGATATGATATTTCCGTCGAAGGTGAATGGCAATTTTATAATCAGTTAGATATAGACGTGCGGGAGGATATAGAGCATGGACATGAAGGAAATCCTGAAATTGGGGATTGAACAGGCATTACAAGATACGATTAACAGTGGTGATTTGCCGGCTGGGGAATATCCAGAAATCGTTCTCGAAGTGCCACCTCAAAAGGAATTCGGTGATTTTTCTACAAACATCGCTATGCAATCCGCTCGTGTAGCTCGTCAAAATCCTCGAGCTATTGCTGAAACTTTGATTAGTCATATGAATTTTGATTGGCTTGAACGTGCTGAGGTTGCCGGCGCAGGTTTTATTAATTTCTTTTTGAAATCCGATATGGTGTACGATACGTTGAAAGCCATTTTGAATGCTGGCACTGAGTATGGTGTTCAACCATTGCGTGCGCGCGATACGATTCAAGTAGAGTACGTAAGCGCAAACCCAACAGGTCCATTGCATGTTGGTCATGGCCGTGGTGCTGCGTATGGCAGTGCTCTTGTAAACTTGTTGCGTGCAGCGGGTTACAATGTACAATCTGAATACTATATCAATGATGCAGGTAATCAAATCGACAACATGGCGATTTCCATTGAGTACCGCTTTCAAGAATTGCAAGGTGCTACATTAGTATTCCCACCTAAACGCAATGAAGACGGCTCTATGCCTGAGTTCGATATTCCAGAAGGGGCGTTAGTGTTCCCTGAAAATGGCTATCGTGGCCCAGATATTATTGAAACAGCAAAAGCGATTGCTGAACGTGAAGGCTTTGATAAATTAAATGCCATGAACGAAGCAGATCGTATAGCCTTGTTTAAGGAAGAGGGCTTAAAAGAAAAATTAGCTCGCTTAGAGGAAACATTAAGAAACTTCCGCGTTACTTTTGATAATTGGTTCTCTGAACGTACAGTTCATGAATCGGATGAAATTCATCATTCTGTAGAGGCTTTGAAGGCCCTTGGTAAAGTTTATGAAAAAGATGGTGCATTGTGGTTAAAATCCACTGACTACGGTGATGATAAAGACCGTGTAGTTATTCGTGATAATGGGGTTCCTACGTATTTAGCGGCAGATATTGCATATCATCGCAATAAATATGATCGTGGTTTCAAAGAAATGATTGATATCTGGGGCGCTGACCATCATGGCTATGTATGTCGTGTAAAAGCGGCTATGGCGGCGTTTGGTTATGATCCTGATAAATTAACAGTATTGTTATTACAAATGGTAGCATTGTTCCGTGACGGACAACTTGTTAAATTGTCTAAACGTAGTGGCGATAGTGTTACATTAGATGAATTGATCGAAGAGGTTGGCGTAGATGCGTCTCGCTATTTCTTCTTGATGCGTTCCTTGGATAGCCAACTTGATTTCGATATTAACTTGGCAAAATCTCGTAGTAATGACAACCCAGTGTATTATATCCAATATGCTCATGCTCGTATTCACAGCATTTACAACCAAGTGCGTGAAGCTGGCATTGCATTTGGCGATTATAGTGAAACTGATTTCACAACGCTTACAAGTGAAATGGAATTAGAATTAATTAAGAAATTAGCTGAATATCCGGAAGAGGTCGTTCAAGCTGCTGAACATCGTGCACCTCATCGTATTGCTCGGTACTTATACGATTTGGCAAGCATGTTCCATTCGTTCTACCGTCAAGGTCGTATCATTGGTGTAGATCCAGCATTACAACAAGCTCGTCTTGGATTAATTACAGCGATTGCCCTCGTTCTTCGTCAAGGCTTGGGTATTTTAGGTATTTCCGCTCCGGAAAAAATGTAATAGGTGGGAGGCATCATGGCAACTAAGTATATTTTCGTAACTGGCGGCGTTGTTTCTTCTCTTGGGAAGGGAATTACAGCAGCATCTTTGGGTCGTTTACTAAAAAACCGTGGTTTCAATGTAACGATTCAAAAATTTGACCCATACATTAATATCGATCCGGGTACGATGAGCCCTTACCAACATGGTGAAGTATTTGTAACAGATGATGGCGCCGAAACTGACCTTGATTTGGGTCATTATGAACGCTTTATCGATATTAACCTTAGTAAACGTTCCAATATTACAGCTGGTAAAGTATATTGGTCTGTAATCAATAAAGAGCGCAAAGGTGATTACCTAGGTAGCACTGTACAAGTAATTCCACATATTACAAATGAAATTAAACAAAATGTTTACCGTGTAGGTAAAGAGGATAATGCTGATGTAGTTATTACAGAAATTGGTGGTACCGTAGGTGATATTGAAAGCTTGCCATTTATGGAAGCCATTCGCCAAGTGAAAAAAGAAGTAGGTCGTAACGACGTACTTTACATTCACGTTACATTAGTGCCTTACATCAATGCCGCAGGCGAGTTGAAAACAAAACCTACACAACATAGTGTAAAAGAATTGCGCAGCATTGGTATTCAACCAGATATTTTGGTATGCCGTAGTGAAAAACATATCTCTGATGATATGAAAGAAAAACTTGCTTTATTCTGCGACGTAGAACCTGAAGCAGTTATTGAAAATCAAACTTGTAGCTCCATCTATGAAGTGCCATTGATGATGCAAGATCAAGGCCTTGACGATATTGTTATCAAAAAATTAGGCCTTGAAGATCGTCCTTGCGATATGACTGCATGGAAAGAAATGGTTCATAAGATCTTGAATCCTAATAAAGATATTACAGTTGCTATCGTTGGTAAATATGTAGCGTTGCATGATGCGTATTTATCCGTAGTTGAAGCTCTAGATCATGCTGGTATTGCTACGGGTACTAAAGTGAATATTCGTTGGATTGACTCTGAAGAACTTGATGATACATCTGTAGATCCTAAAGAGGTATTTGAAGGTGTTGAAGGTATCATCGTACCTGGTGGATTTGGGTCTCGTGGTGTAGAAGGTAAAATTCGTACAATCCAATATGCTCGTGAAAACAATATTCCATATCTCGGCCTATGCCTTGGCATGCAATCTGCAGTTATGGAATTTGCTCGTAACGTATGTGGCATGGAAGGAGCAACCTCTAGCGAATTCGACGAAAATGCTAAGTACAAAGTAATTGACTTGATGAGTGATCAAGTTGATGTAGATAAAAAAGGCGGTACAATGCGTTTAGGTATCTATCCATGCAAAGTGGAAGCCGGTACGAAAACTCACGAGGCTTATGGAGAAGATTTGATTTATGAACGTCATCGCCATCGCTATGAGTTCAACAATGAATATCGTCAACAATTGACTGATGCAGGCCTCGTAATTTCTGGTACATCTCCAGATGGCCGTCTCGTTGAAAGTATTGAAGTAAAAAATCATCCATTCTTCATTGGTACACAAGCACATCCAGAACTTAAATCTCGTCCAAATAATGCACATCCATTATTCCGTGGTTTCGTAGATGCAATCTTAGAACTAAAAAAATAGATTAAAGCGATGGAATCTATTTTATCTATTATAGGTTTATTTATATTAGCTGCACTCAAACTAGAGCAGTTTGTATATGGTAAATCGGGAAAAGAACAATCTACAACTGGTCACATAGCACGGAGAGGGCTTGCTAATATAGCGGGTTTAATAGCTTTTGATCACGCTACTGTGAACAGTAAGTCTGTTGTAGTACGTAAAAAGAAGAAAGATGCTCAGAAATGAGCATTTTTCTTCTTTTTTTTGCCTACATCGAAAATGTTGAAAAAATATATCGATAAATTTAAAAATAACGCTTGCAATATTGAATGATATTTGTTATTATATAGACAAAGATAGATATAGATATGGTGTTAAGTACACCAATGTAAATATATTCGTTACATATGGAACTCAAATAAGGAGGACATAACATGTCTATTATTGGTAAACAACTTCCTGAATTTACACTTGATGCTTTCAAAAAACCTGAATTGGTAAAAGTTAGCACTGCAGACGTGTTGGGTAAATGGTCTGTATTCGTATTCTATCCAGCAGACTTCACATTCGTATGCCCTACTGAGTTGGAAGACGTACAAAATTCTTATGCAGAGTTGAAAGAATTGGGTTGCGAAGTTTACTCCGTATCTTGTGACTCCGAATTCGTTCACAAAGCATGGTCTGATGCTTCTCCAAGCATTAATAAAATCGAGTACTACATGTTGGCTGACAAAAAACATGAATTGGCTGATTTCTTCGATGTATTCCAAGAAGAATCTGCTATGGCTTACCGTGGTACATTCGTAGTAGATCCAGAAGGCTTCGTGCGTACAGCAGAAATTCATGATATGGGTATCGGCCGTTCCGCTGAAGAATTAGTTCGCAAAGTACAAGCTGCTCAATTTGTAGCTAAACATGGTGATCAAGTGTGCCCTGCACGTTGGAAACCAGGTAAAGATACTTTGAAACCAGGTCTTGATCTTGTAGGTAAAATCTAATTAAGAAACTTATACTTAAATGCTAGAGTAATCTAGACAACTCCTCAAATGACATAAACACGGGCGCGCATCGTTTTCCTGACGATACGGTAAGTCCCAATACCAGATGAACCCTCTCCAATTCATCATGGTAAACCTCATATAACAAACTACAAACTATACGCAAAAGGACTGGCCTTCGGGCTGGTCCTTTTGTGTTATAAGATTATCCTTACTTCGTTGTGTTGCGAATTAACAAAAGTATTATAACTTGAGCTTTCTACGAGGCAAGTTATTAAGTTAAAATATAGGATAAACTCAATAAATATAGAATGAGTAAATATCCCTTTATAAAAGTAGGAAATAAGTTCTTGCATTTTTATAGTGAGTGGTCTATAATGAAATTAATTCCTATTAATATGAAAGGTTTTATAAATATAATATAAGTACTTTATAATATGGGGTGTGTTTAACACTAACGTTTACAAAGAAAGGCAAAATATATGAGGATTTCCACAAAAGGTCGGTATGCATTGATGGTCCTCATCGATTTGGCAGAGCAAGGTCAAGATAAACCTGTCTCCTTGCGATCTGTGGCAGAACGACAAGGCATATCTGAAAAATACCTAGAAGGTATCGTAGCTCGTTTAGGCGCTGCAAAACTAGTGGATAGTATCCGCGGTAAGTATGGCGGCTATCGCTTATCTAAAAGTCCTAAAGAATATACAATTATTGAAATTTTGCTTGCTACAGAGGAATCTATGGCTATCATCTCTACCCTTGATGAAGGGGTGAGTACTGATACAGTGATCAACGAACGGACTGTTGGTTTCTGGGCAGGATTACAAAACTATATTCATGATTATTTAGAAAACGTAACCCTTCAAGATGTAATCGATGGGACCTATGCTAAACTTGATACAAAATATAATAATTGGGATGGTTCTATTTAATAAGGAGTGACCACTATGTCTAAAATTGCAAAATCTTTTGTTGAATTAATCGGTAAAACACCATTATTAGCTGCTACACGTTTTGGTAAAAAATATGGTGCAAACGCTAATATTTTCGCAAAATTGGAATACTTCAACCCAGGCGGTTCCGTAAAAGACCGTATCGCAGCAGCAATCATTCAAGCTGCAGTTGAATCTGGTGAATTACAACCAGGCGGCACAATCGTAGAAGCTACATCTGGTAATACTGGTATTGGCTTGTCTGCTGTAGGTGCTGCGCTTGGTTATAAAGTTGTAATCGTAATGCCTGAAACGATGTCCATTGAACGCCGTAAATTAATGCTTGGTTATGGCGCGCAACTCGTATTGACTGACGGTTCTCTTGGCATGAAAGGCGCTATTGCAAAAGCTAAGGAAATCGTAACGGCTACAGCCGGTGCTATTGAAGCAGGTCAGTTCGTAAATCAAGCTAATCCAGCAATTCATTACAGAACAACTGGACCTGAAATCTGGCAAGATACTGATGGTACTGTAGATATCTACGTGTCTGGTGTTGGTACAGGCGGTACGTTGACAGGTGCAGGTCGCTACTTGAAAGAACAAAACCCTGATGTACATGTGGTTGCCGTAGAACCAGCAGATTCTCCTGTATTGTCTAATGGTAAACCAGGCCCTCATAAAATCCAAGGCTTAGGTGCTGGCTTCATTCCAGATACATTGGATACTAACATTTACGATGAAGTAATCCAAGTTTCTAACGAGGATGCTTTTGCTACATCTCAAGCTTTCGGTCACACAGAAGGCGTATTGGTAGGTATTTCCTCTGGTGCTGCGCTTTGGGCGGCTCAAGAATTGGCAAAACGCCCTGAAAATAAAGGTAAAAATATTGTAGTAATTCTCCCTGATACAGGCGAACGCTACTTATCTACAGCATTGTTCCCTGAAGTTTAATCGCCTATCATGGTGAAAGCATAATAATTGCTTTTACCTGGCTCAAACACATAGATGCCCCCTGTATTTTACAGGGGGCATCCTTTTTTGATTGAATTCTTTTATTATTATAATAGGGTGATGTACTGATTAAATAATGGTGCAGATTATTCATAGTCGGAGAGGGACTTTCACAATAACATTTATAATTGAATACACAAGAAAATTTATAATTGTATATGAAAAAGGAACTACTAGGTAGCTCCTTTAGTATTTTGGTATGTATTTAATTGTGATTATCTACCGTTTTTAACGATATTATCCATCCAGTTGAATAATTCTTCTAAATCGTAGTCACCAGAGTGATCTACATTAAATGGTGTTGCCATATCTACTCTGTACCCAAGGTTTTGAGCACGTGTACCTACGATTAAAGGAATTGCAACAGATGTATTACTGTCGGCTGTGCCATAACGAATACGATAGAATCGTGCATTTGTCGCAGCAGGAGAACCAAGATAGTTCATTGGGTTCATCATAGTAACGATCTTAGCATTTTCTACGTATACATCTTGGTTAGCTGTTGAATCGTGTAATGCAGCAGTAATGGTAAAGTGATTATTATCTGTAGTACTTGTACCAAATAGATTGTTTTCACCTGTATCATTAGCACGAGAGTCAAAGGCACCAGGCGCTTTTGAGCGACTTACAAAGTGGTTATATGCTTCCCAGTTTATGTCTTTGATAGTTCCTGTTTTATTATCTCGTACAAGGTATGTATGCTTGGATAAATCAGTACCTTTAGCTGCTGCTTTATTAGCGGCAGCAACAATAAATTCTTTTACATAATTTTTGAAAGTACCGTTACCGTTCTTGTCAAGTTTTAGTACACGACCTAGAGAGTCACGTAATTGTAAGTTATTTACGTAATCAGGGAAGTGTTCGCTGAGCATTTTAGAGTATGATAGATCGTCTGCATTCAAGTTTACACGTTGCATCGTGCGTTGTGGTGGAGCAGAGTTGCCACCTACATTAGCTTGTGGTAATTCGCCTTGGCCCATAGTTACTTTGTTAAAGGATGTGATACCATTATAGCTCCATTCGTAAGCCATATCAGCCGCATCAAGGTTAGTGATAGGGGCATACGCAGATACTGCGTATACATTAGTTGCCGCTGTAGCTGCACCTAATGCTTGTAAATATGGTTGGAAGTCGGAACTGTTACCAGTTGCACCTTGTAACAAGGATACACCACCGCCTGCACTTGTACCATTTGTGATAATGCGGTTTGCATTACCTGGCATAGCGGAATCGTTAGCGTGTAAGTAGGCTGTAGCCGCTTGTAAGTCAACGATTACTGCCGGGGCCTTACCGATGAAGTTGCCATCGGAAGCTTTATTGGTACGACCACGAGTAGATGGGGAAGCTACTACATAACCACGGGATAATGCGTAAAGAACACTGTTAGGTTTTCCATTTTCCACCTTAGGCGTCATAGCTTGGCTCGGCATGTAACCACCTACTGCATTTGGCATGAAGATAGGGGCTGTTTGGGTATTGTAACCATTGATTGTACCGTTGTTGAAATATTCCTCTGGTACATAAATGTTCATGTATTGCTGATCTATGTCGATTGGATTAGCCACGTAAGGGATATACTCGAAGGCGCGATATTTAATTTCCTTATTATCTACTGTGGTAGACATGGATTCATAATTTTTCGCGTCGAAAGCAAGACTAATCTTTGCAGACGCATCAGCTTGCAATGGGGGTTCAATTGGTTGGGAGAGAATATTTTTCTCTTCTGTAACAGTAGAGCCCTTTGTGGAAGCTTCATTACGAGCGTTTACATAAGATTGCGGTAATTTACTTTCTTGAACCTGTTTAGTCTCTGCGTCAGATTTAGCTTTTGCTTCGGCTTCAGATTGAGCTTTAGCCTTAGCCTCGGCTTCAGCCTGAGCTTTAGCAGCAGCATCTACTTCTGCTTTAGCTTTTGCCTCTGCTTCAGCTTGCGCTTTAGCAGCAGCGTCTGCTTCTGCTTTAGCTTTTGCCTCTGCTTCAGCCCGAGCTTTAGCTGCAGCGTCTGCTTCTGCTTTAGCTTTTGCCTCTGCTTCAGCCTGAGCTTTAGCTGCAGCTGCCGCTTCTTCTTTTGCTAGTTGTTCAGCAGCTAAACGTTCTTGTTCTTCTTGGATCACAGCTTGTCTTGCAAGTTCCGCTTGTTTAGCAGCAATACGTTCTTGCTCCGCTTTTATAGCGGCTTCGCGTTCAGCTTTAGCTTTCTCGGCCGCGATACGCTCTTGTTCCGCTTTTATAGCAGCTTCGCGTTCAGCTTTAGCTTTTTCGGCCGCGATACGTTCTTGTTCTGCTCTAATAGCGGCTTGGCGTTGCGCTTCAGCTTGCTGAGCGGCGATACGTTCTTGTTCAGCTTTAATAGCCGCTTGCCGTTCTGCTTCAGCTTTAGCGGCAGCTTCAGCACGTTGGCGAGCCGCTTCTTCAGCCGCTAAGCGTTCTTCTTCAGCCTGTTGAGCGAGGATGCGCTCACGTTCTGCTTTTAAAGCCGCTTGGCGTTGGGCTTCAGCTTGTTGAGCGGCGATACGATCTTGTTCAGCTTTAATAGCCGCTTGACGTTGCGCTTCGGCTTGTTGAGCAGCGATACGTTCTTGCTCTGCTTTAATAGCCGCTTGACGTTGCGCCTCGGCTTGTTGAGCAGTGATACGTTCTTGCTCGGCTCTAATAGCGGCTTGGCGTTCAGCCTCTGCTTGTTGAGCGGCGATACGTTCTTGCTCTGCTTTAATAGCCGCTTGACGTTGCGCCTCGGCTTGTTGAGCAGCGATGCGTTCTTGTTCTGCTTTAATAGCCGCTTGGCGTTGAGCTTCGGCTTGCTGAGCGGCAATACGTTCTTGTTCCGCTCTAATAGCCGCTTGGCGTTGAGCCTCAGCTTGTTGAGCGGCGATACGTTCTTGTTCCGCTCTAATAGCCGCTTGGCGTTGAGCTTCGGCTTGCTGAGCTGCGATACGTTCTTGTTCTGCTTTAATAGCCGCTTGGCGTTGAGCCTCAGCTTGTTGAGTTGCAATACGTTCTTGCTCTGCCTGTTGCTCGGCAATACGGCGTTGTTCCTCTTGGATACGAATGCGTTCTTGCTCTGCCGCTTGACGGCGTTCTTCTGCAATATGCGCTTGCTCAGCTTGTTGGGCCGCAAGACGTTCCTGCTCAGCACGTAAAGCCGCTTGGCGTTGAGCCTCGGCTTGTTGAGCTACCACACGTTCTTGTTCCGCTTGTAAAGTTGATTGCCGTTGGGCTTCAGCTTGTTTTTGAGCAAGTTGTTGTTGATCAGCTTGTGATAAATTTTCTTGTTGGGATGCTTCTTCAGCGGCTAGTTGAGCTAGACGCTCACGCTCAGCTCGTTGAATATCTCGAATTGTAAGTCTCTGTTTTGCTACCACGGCTTTTGTTACTGTAGTATTTGATACAGTTAATGGAGCTATGGATTCTTGTTGAATAACAACAGGTGTACGCTGTACTTGTGTAGTTTGTACTTGTTGCTTACCATCCACTGGTTTCTCTACAGTAACAGGTTCAGTTTTTCGTTGTACATTTATCAAACTGTGCATTGCTAATGTAGGTTCCATGACAGTTTTTGTATCTTTATTGACAACATACTGCGGTTGAGTTTGAACCTGTTGTTGAGATTGCATTGGTACTACTTGTTGCGGTACTGCTTGCAATGGTGTAACTTGTTGAGTTTGTACAGGGCTAACCGTTGCTGGTTGCATCACGTAGGATGGTTGAGGTTGTGCCATCGGTGGTGTTTGTTGTTGTACAACGGTGGCCGGTTGTGGTGTAGCTGGTAAGACTGGCTGAGTTGCCATTGGTTTCACGACTGGAGTTGCTACACTTGTAGGACTCTGTGTCGTTGATTCAGCACTGGTACTCGTACCTACTAAATCATTCATGTTAAGTGTAGGCTCTGCATGGGCAACACCACCCAGTGCAGCTGCAGCAAGAAATGCAGCAGTAACCTTACAATTTTTGGATGATTTCATGAATTAGCTCTCCGAACTAGATTTCTAATAATAATTTATAATTTTAAAGTTTATTAATATTTATATAGTTTAACATAAATCGATGTAATTGTACAATTTTGAGGACTTGCTTCGACTTTTGAAAGTGGTCTAGATTATAAAATATAAAATAATATTAATTATTTTTGAATATAAGAAAAGGACTAGATCACGTATACTTCTGAACTGTTGTTCCAAAATTGTGTCCAATTTTAGGTCAGTTCAGAATACGTATATTCTAGTCCTTTTACTATATCTACTGGTGTGACACCAGTTTTCACCATCGATAAGAGTCATTAATCAATTAGTCGCTAAATGTTAACTATTAGTTACTAACCGCTAATCGTCGAAACTCATCATAAACAATCAACAATTATCAGCCATCAATCAATCATATATAAGCTATAATTGATGGTTAATTTTAATGATTTATTTAGTGATACTATTTTTTAAGCTTGGCTTTACAAGTGCTAAGATGAAGCAAGCCACAACGGAACCGATTGCGATGGATGCAAGGTATAGAAGTGGATTACCAATTGTTGGTACTACAAAGATGCCGCCGTGTGGAGCGCGTAGTGTGCATTCGAAGAACATAGATAACGCACCGGCTGTACCAGCACCGATAATACAAGCTGGTAATACGCGAACTGGATCGGCTGCTGCAAATGGGATGGCACCTTCTGTGATGAAGGAAAGCCCCATGATGTAGTTTGTAATACCAGATTTACGTTCAGCCTCTGTGAAGCGGCTAGGGAAGAATGTAGTACAAAGAGCGATTGCCAATGGAGGAACCATACCGCCTGCCATGACAGCCGCCATAATACCGTATTCGCCAGTTGCAAGAGCACCAGTACCGATAACATAAGCCGCTTTGTTTACAGGGCCGCCCATGTCAACTGACATCATAGCACCAAAGATAAGTCCTAATAATACGCGGCTCGTTGTGCCCATGGATTGCAAGGAGTCCATCAACCAGTGGTTAAGTGCGGATACAGGAGGATTGATGATAAAGGTAATAGCGATACCGATGAATAATACGCCAAGTACAGGATAGAAGAGAACCGGTTTTGTACCTTCTAAGGCTTGAGGCAAACCAGATACTAATTTCTTAACTAATAATACCAAATAACCTGCTGCGAAACCGGCAATCAATGCACCTAGGAAACCAGAGCCACCTTGGTTAGCCAATAAGCCTCCAACGAAACCAGCTACAAGACCTGGACGGTCTGCAATACTCATGGCGATGTAACCTGCTAATACGGGTAACATGAAGCCAAAGGAAGCGCCACCGATTTGCATTAAGAAAGCTGCAAGAGGTGTACCGGAACCAAAGTTTTTAGGATTTGCTGGGTCGAATACATCGAATAAAAAGGCAAGGGCAATTAAGATACCGCCACCGATAACGAATGGCAACATGTGGGAGACACCATTCATCAAATGTTTGTAGATTTGACGACCAAAGTTATCTGCCGCATCGAATGCAGCCACTGCACCATTTTTGTCAGATGGGGAAGCATGGTATACAGGTGCTGTACCAGCCATAGCTTCACGCAATAACTCTTCCGCTTTATTGATGCCGTTCGCAACCTTAGTTTGAATCATAGGTTTGCCATCAAAGCGTGCCATCTCTACTTGACGGTCAGAAGCTACGATAATGCATTTAGCGTGCTCGATTTCTTCTGCTGTAAGAGCGTCTTTAACACCAGATGCACCATTCTTTTCTACTTTTAAAGAAACACCCATTTCTTTAGCTTTGCGTTCTAAAGATTCAGCCGCCATATAGGTATGTGCAATGCCTGTAGGACAGCCAGTAACAGCAAGTACATCATAATGCGGGTTATCTACAGAAATCTTAGGTGCTACCTTTTCAATTGCTTCTGTAGCCTTTGCTTCGATAGCATCGGTAATGCTGGTTGCTTTTTGATCCTCTGCTGGTTTGATATATCCTTCTACGGATGGGTCAAAGTTTCCTTCTTCTTTAGCTGTAATGAGCTCTAAGAATCGATCAACAGTAGCCGCTTGAATTAGGGCTTCTTTGAAGTCTGGGTCAATCACCATAGTTGCTAGTTTGCTCAATACCTCAACATGAGTGTCAGCGGCGCCTTCTGGAGCCGCAATCATGAAGAATAGGCGAGAAGGTTGACCATCTAATGCTTCAAAGTCTACCCCATTAGGTACAACCATAGCGGCGAGGCCTGGTTCTTTTACTCCTGCAGATTTAGCATGTGGTGTGGCAATACCGTCGCCAAGGCCTGTAGAACCAGACTCTTCACGAGCGAAGACAGCTTTTAAATATTCTGCCCTGTCTGTCAAATAGCCTCCTTTGTCCATCAATTCACTTAAGGTGTAAATGGCGTCAGCTTTTGTGACAGGATCTGCATTCAGTAGGATAGATTGAGGTTTTAATAGATCAGTGATTTTCATATGTGTACTCCTTGATGCACATAAAATATAAAACTATTTAACTCGTACTTGTGAAAGCAGTGTTTCTACTTCTTCAAGGGTTGCGAGGTTTTCAGAGTAAGCGGAGGCAGAGCCACTGGAGATACCCCAATAGAGCGCCTCTTGTAAGTCACCCGTCTTTTCATAGCCCGTAATAAAGCCGGCTACCATGGAGTCGCCAGCACCCACGGAATTCACGAGAGTTCCTTTAGGGGCAGGACTGGTATATACAGTGCCGTCAGCGGACACCAAAATAGCACCATCACCAGCCATGGAGATGAGCACGTGTTGTGCGCCTTTCTCTTGCAATGTTTTTGCTGCTTCTACAAGCTGATCTTTTGTAGATAAAGTGCGCCCAAAGATTTCACTAAGCTCGTGATTATTTGGCTTAATTAAAAATGGTTTATAAGGCAAGACTTTTGTGAGTAGATCCTTTGTAGCATCGACTACGATGCGAATATTTTTATGTTGTAAGCGCTCCATAATGAGTTCGTACATATCGCTTGGTAGGCTAGAAGGAATGCTGCCAGCAAGGATTAAGGTGTCCTTTTCGGTCAACGCATCAAGCTGTTTGTATAGAGCTTCTAATTCGTCGGTACCGATGATTGGGCCGCGGCCATTAATCTCTGTTTCCTCATCAGAGGCTTTTACCTTAACATTGATGCGGGTTAATCCTTCGCGAAGCCGGATGAAATCTTCTTTCACGCCGAATTTCTTGAGTTGTGTTACGATTTCTTCGCCTGTAAACCCTGCGATGAAGCCGAGTGCTGTCGTATCCATGCCAAGATTGTTGAGCACGATAGATACGTTGATACCTTTGCCACCACCGAGAACGTATTCTTGGATGGTGCGATTAATAGTACCCGTCTTGAGGTGATCAAGGCGCACGATATAATCGAGAGCTGGATTAAAGGTAATGGTATAAATCATACAATTTCCCCTTTTGAGATAATACTAATTAGCGTATGATTGGTTGATCTTGCTTCCGTAATCGTAACCAATAGATGAGTGGTACTAGATATAGGAAGAAGGCAAATGGTACATAACCTGTTGAACTTGTACCCATCATGACAATGGGCACGTAGGCAGCGATATTCCATGGTTGTAATGGAGCGATGAGAATGCCACTATTTTCAAAGTCTAGCATTACATCTTCGTCTTGAATACCTTGCTGTGCGTAGGTAATACGCATAATAGAGTGCGTCATAACTACCGCAATAGCTTGGCTGCATCCAACCGCACCTGTTAAGAAAGCAAGACCTACATTGGCAGCAAATACATCGCTCCGTGTTTTAGCTCGCTCTAACAGTTGTCGTATATCGTTCCAGAAGCCAACCCCTTCGAGCATGCCTGAAATGGCAGTAGCCATAAAAATTGAAAGGGTAGGGATAAACATCGTTTGTAGACCGCCGCCATGAATGATATTAGCTAGTGGATTATAGTGCGGTAGTTCAAAGCCTGTTAAGGTATACCATCCCAACTCTGAGAGGCTCGCATCCTGATTGGTATAGGCTAGAATGGCCGCCGCTAATGCACTGAGTCCGATAGGCCAACGGATAGATACTTTCAAAGGCAATAGGCCAATGACGATGATGACTGGAATCCATAATGTCCAATCGATATTGAAAATAAAGTGAATTGTATCGGATAGTAAACTATTTTCGTAATTGAGTGGGTACCACTGAGATAGTAATAGATACAACACTGTAGAGATGATGAGTGCTGGAATACCATCTTTAAACATAATGGGAATATTCGTCGATACCTTTGTATGGGTCAAGGCCGCTACAAGAGATGCACTAGAGGATAGTGGACCGTTTCGATCACCAAAGTAAGCACCTGCAATAATGGCACCAACTACGATATTTTCTGGAATACTTCCAGCTCTTGCCATGGTGATGAGTACGATGCCTATCGTTCCTACAGTGCCCAGTGCAGTACCTAACAGCATACTCACTATGGCTGTTATTAAAAAGGCACAGACGATAAAGATGGATGGATCAATTAAATCGATACCTGTGGCGATAATCATAGGAATAACGCCTGCTGCTTGCCACATGGCGATGAGCCAACCGATGAGAAGGAAGATTTGCATCACTATGATGGATGTTTTCGCACCTGTCCAAGATAGGTTTAATAATTCTTTTAGGGCATATCCTTTGCGGTAGAACACGTAGGCCATGATGCTCCATACGACAATCAAGGCATAACCAATAGCGATGCTATTGGCTACGGCTATGAGGATGACGAGAATGGATGCAAGTAGTCCCAAAAGGGGCTCTATATTCCGTGGTATGAGTGTGCGACCCTGTTGGTACCTTAGGAACGCATTTAATATAAGTTGTAACCACTTCATTTTAATCGATAGGAAGTTCTGTTTCGAAGACTTCCTCAGCCGGGCCTGTCATGAGCACCGTGCCATCCTCCAAGTATGAAATATGCAATGTTCCTAAATAGAGTTCCACATCTACTTCGCGGCCTGTTAAGCCCTTTTCAAAGGACATAGCGGCAGAGGCACAAGATCCTGTTCCACAAGCTAAAGTAGCGCCAGCGCCGCGTTCCCATGTGCGCACCTTGATGTGTTTGTCGTTTACCACTTCAATGTAGTTTACATTGGTGTTGGCAGGGAAGGCATCGTGCTTTTCAAGGATAGGGCCTTGTGTTGTAACAGGGGCTTTTGTAATGTCGTCGATGAATACCTCCGTATGAGGCACACCGAGCAATACAGAACTCACTGTTACGGTTTCACCGTTTACATTGAGGTCTACGTCGATAACCTTATCCATGTTTACATTCATAGGAATGTCTTGGGCCTTAAAAAATGGTTTGCCCATGTCTACAGTAACTTGTGTGACTATACCGTTTTCGATAGTCAATGTAGGCTTCATTACGCCAGCTAAGGTTTCAATGGTGAAAGTCTCCTTCGTTGTTTCACCGTGTTCATAAGCGTATTTGGCAAAGCAACGGATGGCATTACCGCACATTTCTGCTTCACTACCATCGGAGTTGATGATGCGCATGCGCACATCACAGGTTTCGGAAGGAACTAGGATAGCAAGACCATCAGCACCAATACCCGTGCGACGATCGCAAAGGCGGATGGCGAGGTCTGTGTAGTCTTTAGACGTCCCTTGTGGGTCGGCAAAGAGGATGAAGTCATTGCCGAGACCATGCATTTTCGTTAATTTCATAAAGTCTCCTATCAATAAGTAAGACTTTCACCATGAAGCCCGTGAAAGTCTCATATGTTTATTATTATATATTCTATATTATAATATTATATCATAAATAGGTCCTAAGCATGGCATGGAATCGTATAAATTTATAGCAAAATAAAGGGAAAATAAGGAAAGCTTACAACGTTTATTGAGAGTTATAGTAAAACAAAAAATGCCCCATATGGGACGGTTATTTAAGGGAGTATAGGTATTTGGATTACTTTATTGTTTAACAGAGAAATGATAAAATAAAGAGTAATGTAGTTAATCGTAATAGAAAGAGGAACACATATGCGAATTCAAGGGATTTCTGGATCTCGTGGCGTTGCAGTAGGCAATGTATATAGATATATTCAAGAGGAAATTGTCATTCCTGATTACAATGTAACGGAAGACAAGGTAGAAGAAGAAATTGGCAAGTTTGCAACTGCTATGGCATCTACCTTAAAACAATTGGATACTATTCGTAAAAAAGCGTTGGATGAAATGGGGCCAGAAGAGGCGGCTATTTTTGAAGCGCATATGCAAATTGCTCAAGACCCATCCTTATCTGACGGAATTAAATCCCTTGTTGAGTCTAGCCATATGAATGTGGTAGCGGCTACGGCTCAAACAATTGAAACCTTTGCCAATATCTTTCTCGGCATGGAAGACGCTTATATGCGTGAACGAAGCGCAGATATTAAGGATATCGGTGATCGTTTGATGCGTAATATGTTAGGCATGAACCCTCGCGGTTTATCACATATTTCTGGCGAGGTTATCTTGGTGGCTCATGATTTGGCACCATCTGATACGGCATCCCTTGATAAAGCGGTAGTAAAAGGTATCGTTACGGCAGCAGGTGGCCCTACATCTCATGCGGCTATTATGGCTCGCACCTTAGAGATTCCTGCAGTTATGGGCGTTGGTGATATTGAAAGCTTCGAAGATGGCGATAAGGCAGTCGTTCTCGGTACGGATGGTATCGTGGAAATCAATCCATCTGATGCGGATTGGACGGAGTATACAAATCAAGCGTTGGCGTTTCAAGAGGAGTTAAAACGGTTGCGCGAATCCGCTAATCTTGAAGCTACTACTACTGATGGTCATCATGTAGAACTATTCGGCAACATTGGTAAGGCGAAGGATGCTAAACATGCGCTCACTATGGGAGCACAAGGTATTGGTTTGTACCGTACAGAATTCCTTTACATGGAAAATGATGAATTGCCTGCAGAAGAAATACAATTCGAAGAGTATAAAAAGGTAGCCCAAGATATGAAGGGACAGCCTGTTATTATCCGTACCATGGACATCGGTGGAGACAAGGAATTGAAATGCCTTGATTTACCAAGTGAAATGAACCCATTCCTAGGATACCGTGCTATTCGAATATCCTTAAATCGTCCAGATATCTTTAAGGTACAATTGCGGGCTTTGTTACGTGCTAGTGCGTTTGGTGATATTCACATCATGTATCCTATGATTGCTTCCGTTGAGGAAGTGAAGCAAGCGAATGCTATGCTTGATGAATGTAAAGAGGAGCTGGCGGCTGAGGGTAAGGATTTTAACAAGGATATCAAGGTTGGCATCATGATCGAAGTACCAGCGGCAGCTGTTATATCTCCAATTCTTGCTAAATATGTAGACTTCTTTAGTATCGGTACGAATGATCTTTGCCAATACACATTGGCAGTAGACCGTATGAACGAAGCAATTGGTAGCTTGTATCAACCATTGCATCCAGGTGTGTTACGTCTTATTAAGCACGTCATTGATGCTAGTCATGAACAAGGTAAATTTACAGGCATGTGTGGTGAGCTTGCTAGCGACCCTGTGGCGACCATGATTCTGTTGGGCCTTGGCCTCGACGAATTCTCCATGACGGCTTCTTCGATTCCTCTTATTAAAAATATTTTGCGTTCTGTTTCCAAAACAGAATGTGAAGAGGTAGCAAATAAAGCACTTACTATGGACACAGCAGAAGAAATTACAGAATACGCTAAATCTGTATTAGCTGAAAAAGGTTTATTATAATTTTACTTTTGTTAAATAGGATTATTACATAGCAAATAGGATGTAATATACTTGAATTGAAATGCTTGATATTGATACAATATATCTATTAGAACGTATGGATAGGCACCGCCTATCGAGATAGAAAGAGGTTATCATGAAAGAATTAACAGTAGAAATTACTAACGAATCCGGTTTACATGCTCGTCCTGCTACAGCTTTCACACAATTGGCTGCTAAGTTCGCTTCCAAAGTGACTATCGCTGCTAATGGCAAAACAGCAGATGCTAAATCTATTTTAACTGTATTGACCTTGGGTGCTACAAAAGGCACATCCGTTACCTTGACTGCTGACGGTGCTGACGAAGACGAGGCACTCGCTGCATTGAGCGAATTCTTAACAACTAACCACGATTAATATGAGGGTAATAAAAAGGACCCTACATTTTGAACTGCACCTCCCAAAATTATGTCTAATTTTTTGGGTGCAATTCATTTGTAGAGTCCTTTTTTATTTACCCATATTTGCAAAGCGCTCTACAGCTTTTGTAAAGTCGCTAATGGTTTTTTCCACGTCACCATGTTCGATACCATCTCGTACGCAGTGGTTGATATGTCCTTCAAGAACTACTTGTCCTACTTTATGTAGTGCAGACTTAGCTGCATTAATTTGGCTCAACACATCTTCGCAGGGAATGTCTTCTTCAATCATTCGATCAATAGCTTGCACTTGACCTAAGATTTTACGCAATCGACGATGCAGATTTTCTGAATCCATACACTGTTTCATTTTACTCCTCCATAGGCATGTTTTTATCATCTCATACATTATACTCTATTTAAAGTTTTTAATACAACTTAATAAGTATAACTAATATGCATTAATCGGTATATATAGATATAGGGTATCATGCCATTATTAAGATATATTAAATATATTTGTAGTATGAGTGGACGTAAAAACTAGTGTTTTACATATCTTCTTATTGATTGATGTGATACAATACATTTAATATACTTTATATTTGTATATGTATATAAGGTATTGTATAGATAGCTAGATTATAAACCTATAGTTACATGTGTTTATATTACAGACCTTTAAGAAATAGGTGAAAGAAATGAAAGTATTTCGCTACCTTCGAAATCTAGTTGTGTTCGTGGTGGTCATGATTTTGGCTATGTTTATATATGACGGATACCATAGCTTTCAAGGGACAAATCGTGAGAGTAAAGCTCATACAATTGTTGAAAAACAAATAGAACAAAGTGAAGACACGCTCAGTCGTACGGATCGAATTATACGACTGTTTACATTTAGAGATAAAGTACAGATAGCTCTTAATCAACGTGTTTCAAAAGAACATTGGGTGAAAGGGGATGTTATTCCTGAGTATACAAAAAATGCACTAATCGCTATTGAAGATAAGCGGTATTATAAACATGGAGCTATTGATGTACTCGGTATTATTCGCGCCTTGTACACAAACACTATAGCAGGTGAAACCTTGGAAGGCGGTAGTACTATTACACAACAACTTGTAAAAAATCTGTTCCTTTCCTCGAAGCGTATCATGAGTCGTAAGGTGGAAGAGGCCATCCTCGCTAGTGAAATGGAACATTACTACTCTAAGGAAGAAATCCTTACCATGTACTTGAATACCGTATATTATGGTCATAATTATTACGGTATCTACGAAGCTGCTCACGGCTACTTTGGAACAAGCCCTAGTCGATTGACATTAGGACAAAGTGCTATGCTTGCAGCATTACCCAATGCACCGTCCTATTTAGATCCTTATACGAACTATGAAGGAGCAAAGGCTCGACAAAAGCTAGTGCTCGAACAAATGGTAGACCAAGGCATGATTACACAAGCCGAAGCAGACTATGCGTACGAACAGGACTTGGAACTTGTGGAGGAATAAGTTAATATATTTAATAAGCTATATCTGGTGTTCGATTACTAGATATAGCTTTTTTGTTAGTTCGGAAACGAAATATATTATTAAAGTGTATAAAAATAATACTTGCATTTATAATTATACAGGTGTATACTATTTTTTGTCAGAAGGAGAAAATGCTTGTCGGTAATAGAAGATACCACGGTACTTTCACAATTATCTGATACTGTATTGATTATATGAGTCTAAATAGATAGTGGTTTATGAGGTGTTATCATGGGTAAAGCAAATAAAGTAGTACTCGCATATTCTGGTGGCTTAGATACTTCTGTTATCATTCCTTGGCTGAAAGAAAATTATGGCGCTGAAGTTATTGCAGTGTGTGTAGACTTGGGCCAACCTGAGGATTATGATGCAGTTGAGAAAAAAGCGATCAAATCTGGCGCATCTAAAGCGTACATCGTTGACGCTAAGGAAGAGTTTGTAAAAGATTATGTATGGCCTACTGTAAAAGCTGGTGCAATTTATGAAGGTAAATATTTATTAGGTACATCCTTCGCGAGACCTTTAATTGGTAAAATTCTTGTAGATATTGCAAAAAAAGAAGGCGCTGATGCAATCGCTCATGGTGCGACTGGTAAAGGTAATGACCAAGTTCGTTTTGAGTTGACTATCAAAGCATTAGCTCCTAACATGAAAATCATCGCTCCTTGGAGAGAATGGGATTTGAAATCTAGAACAGACTGTATGGAATATGCTGCTAAACACGATATTCCAGTTGTAGCTACAAAATCTCATCCATATTCTATGGACCAAAACGTATGGCATTTGTCCCATGAAGGCGGCGATCTTGAAAATCCAGCAAATGCACCTAAAGATGATGTGTACTTGGTAACACATACACCTGAACAAGCTCCAGATGAAGCTGGTTATGTAACTGTATCCTTCAAAGAAGGTGTACCTGTAGCTGTAGATGGTCAAGAAGGTACTCCATTACAAATATTAGAAAAACTCAACGAAATCGGTGCACACTATGGTGTAGGCGTTGTAGATATCGTCGAAAATAGATTGGTAGGCATGAAATCCCGTGGCGTTTATGAAAACCCAGGTGGCTCTATCATCATGTATGCTCATAGAGAACTTGAATACCTATGCCTCGACAGAGCTACATACCACTACAAAGAACTCATTGCTAACAAATACGCTGAACTCGTATATGATGGCATGTGGTTCGCACCATTGATGAACGCGTTACAAGCGTTTGTTGACGAAACTCAAAAAACTGTAACAGGTGAAGTAAAACTTAAATTGTACAAAGGAAATATCATTTCTGCAGGTAGTACTTCTCCATATTCTTTGTACAGCGAAGATTTCGTAACATTCGAAGAAGATGATGTATACGATCAATCTGATGCAGAAGGTTTCATCAACTTGTTCGGTTTACCTCTCAAAATTAATGCATTGATGAAAGAGAAAGCAGGTAAATAATGGCTAAATTGTGGGGCGGGCGTTTCACAAAAGGCACTGATAAAGCGGTAGAGGATTTTACATCCTCTATCGCTTTTGATGCGCGGATGTACGCCGAAGATATTGCAGGCAGCAAGGCTCATGCGACTATGCTGGCAAAACAACATATTATCTCCGACGCAGATCGAGATGCTATTTTAGTAGGTTTAACGAAGATTAAAAATCAGATTGATAAAGGAGAGTTTCCGTTCTCCGTGGCTCTTGAAGATATTCATATGAATATTGAAAAACGCCTTACTGATGATATCGGTGAAGCTGGTGGTCGTTTGCATACAGGCCGCAGCCGTAATGACCAATGTGCAGTAGACTTGCACATGTACGTGCGTAAAGCTGTTGTGGAAATGGGTGAACTCATCGTAGATATGCAGAAGGCTCTCATCGAAACAGCTGAAAAGTATAGTGATGTTATCATGCCTGGCTATACGCATTTACAACGGGCTCAACCTGTATTGTTTGGGCATCATATGATGGCCTATTTCTCTATGTTGGAACGTGATTTTGATCGTTTGTTGATGGTATTCAAACATGCTGACATCATGCCACTTGGGGCCGGCGCATTAGCTGGTTCTACATACGGCATTGATCAAACATATACGCAAAAGCTTTTGGGCTTTTCTCGTATTTACGAAAATAGTATGGACGCCGTATCTGACCGTGACTACGTAGTTGAATTCTTGTCCTTTGCATCTCTAGTAATGATGCATTTGAGTCGTCTTAGCGAAGAGTTGATCTTGTGGTCTACCAATGAGTTCAATTTTATTGAACTTGATGATGCTCACTGCACGGGCTCTAGTATTATGCCGCAAAAGAAAAATCCTGACGTTTGCGAGCTGGTTCGTGGTAAAACAGGCCGTACCTATGGTCATTTGTTAGGCCTTTTAACAACTTTGAAAGGCTTGCCTCTTACATACAACAAGGATATGCAAGAGGATAAAGAAGGTATCTTCGATGCTATTGATACAGTACACTTCGCATTGTCCATTAATGCGGCTATGATTCGTGGTATGAAGGTCAATGGGGCTCATATGAAAGCAGTCTTGGATGACGACTTCTCCAATGCTACAGATATGGCGGATTATCTTGCGAAGAAAGGTGTTCCATTCCGTGAAGCCCATGAAATCGTAGGTAATGCGGTGCATCATTGCATCGAAAAAGGTTGTGTACTCCTTGATCTATCCGTAGAGGACTTCAAAGCTATTTCCAACCATTTTGATGCAGATATTCTTGACGCTATCTCCATCGAAGCTTGTGTAGCGGGTCGTAACAACTATTCTGGTACGGCTCCGGAGTGTGTGGAACGACAACGTAATAATGGCAAAGCTATTATCGCTACAGAAGAAAAACAAATTGCTGAGTGGAAACATATTATTGAATCCGTACAGGCATAAAAGTAGTGTAAGAATACATCAACAATAAAAGTAAAGAATAATTATCAATATAAATTTGAAAGTCTGAGATCGATATACATATAAGGATTTCATTAAGGGTCTAATATTGCCCATTATACTTATATGTATATCGATTTTTTATTTAACAGCTAGACGATACCTATAAATCCCAAAATTCTAATTGATAATCCACTATTAAAATGATGTATTTATATGTACATGTATAGTGGACTGCGAGAGAATAATAGTCTTGTACTAGGACACTATAACCGTGATAGATAGGAAAAATTACATCTATACACAGAATAAAATAGGGTAAAAATATACTTTGTCACAATTAAAATGAGTTCTTTTCAATTTTGATGATAAATTACCTATGATTTATTCAATTCGTGTAATATGCCTTGTCCGCCAATAAAGTACTTTTATTTTGGTTTCATAGGTGTTATTATTTAACTCGTAATAAGAATAAAAACGGTAAATTCACATTCAAGCCCATCACAGCACGAACTGGATTTACTTAGCGGTATATATATTTTAAGTGAATTATGGACGAGAAAAAATTCACCTTAGTGAAAGGGGATTGATACATGAAAACCACCGCTAAAAAAATGTCTGTATTCCAGCTAACCACAATGGTAGCAGCCAATATGCTAGGAGCTGGGATCATTATGTTACCAACTAATTTGGCTCAAGTTGGTACTATTTCAGTTTTATCTTGGCTCGTGACAGCTGTGGGTGCGCTTTTACTAGCGTATATTTTTGCTCAAGCGGGTATGTTCTCCCAAAAACAAGGGGGCATGGGCGGTTATGCAGAACATCGCTTCGGTAAAACTGGACATTTTATGGCGAGCTATGCTTACAGCATATCTCTCATCATTGCTAATATCGCCATCGCGGTATCTGCCGTAGGTTATGGCGCAGCTTTCTTTGGTGTTGACCTCAATGCGACACAAACAAGTCAGGTAACAATTGTGCTCTTGTGGTTTGCAGCGATTCTAAACTTCAGAGGGAATCGCTTCACAGGTCGACTCAGCAATATGACTATTTGGGGCTCTATTGTTCCGGTTTTATTAATCGGTACAATCGGCTGGTATTGGTTTGATCCATCTATTTATTGGGCGGCTTGGAACCCAAATAATCTTCCGCTTTATGATGCGGTAAAAGAATCTATTTCCCTAACTTTATGGGGCTTCCTAGGATTTGAGTCCGCAGCGGCTAATGCTGATGCTGTTGAGAATCCAAAGAAAAACGTACCTATCGCAACTGTGGCGGGTACATTAGCAGTGGCAGTGGTTTATATCTTGTCCACAAACGTTATGGCAGGTATTGTGCCTAACGTTGACTTATTAAATTCTAACGCACCATTCGGTTTGACATTCGTATACATGTTCAATGATACAATTGCAAACATCGTTATGGCTGCTATGGTTATTTCTTGCTTTGGCGCTTTGCTTTGCTGGCAATTCACATTGTCTCGCGTCTTCAAAAGCGCAGCAGAACATGGTTACTTCCCTAAAATATTCGCTCGTGTAAATAGTAAAGATGCTCCTGTTCGTGGGGTATTGATTTTACTCGCTGTTGAAACATTACTTACTTTATTTACTGCAAGCGAATCCTTGCGTGAGCAGTTTGAAATCCTAGTAAACTTAGCGGTTGTAACTAACGTAGTACCGTATGTATTGTGCATCTTGGCAGTACCTACAATGATGCGTATGGCTGGCGTAGCTGAAAGCCGTATTAAACGCTCTAATTACTTGTTCGGTATAGGCGTTCTGTACTGCCTATATGCAATCTACGCATGTGGCTTTGATGCTATGGTAGGTAGTGCAGTGGCAGTAAGCATTGGTTTGGTGATTTATGTTTTGCGTAAAGCGTGGGATACACGCAGAGCGCATCGCTTACAACAAAGTATTGATTAACTAAATACATCTCGTCTTATAGAGGCTATTACTTGGTAATAGCCTCTTTTTATGATAATCATAAATTAGACTTATAATTCATGAGTGCCTAATTTGAAAAAACTTAAAGAGCATTTTTATTATTAATCAAATTTTTGCTGTGCATAAAAAGATTTTATGATAAAGTTTTACATTACTTTATTATTATTAAAATTAATATATATACCGTCTTATACAGTAAATATAATAAAAAATTATTTATATAAGTTAATTTATATGAATTTATACAGTATTGTGAATTTAATCACTAATCAATTGTTTTTGTTAGTATAAAAATAATATTGAAATAATAAGATATACATATACCCATAAGGGGTATATGTATTGTAAACAAAGTATTAATATAGTATATTATAATCGATAAAAATGAATAAACTAGTGAGTGTCGGTGTTTACCGAGCGTAAAAGAGGAAAATGGGTGAAAAACCTATACTATGCAAATAGCTGTAATGAGGAGCAAGGTTTCATTATAGGGTCACTGGGAAACTGGGAAGGCCGAAATGTTGCAATGAATCAGAGTCAGAAAGCCTGCTCTAAAGGCATGGTATGCATATGCTGTGCTTAATTTGGGTTAGTCGGGCGACTAACCTTTTTTCGTTCCCTAGCCTTTAAGCTTCATCGCTATATAAAAAGCTAGTACCATTAGTTTGTCATTTGAATTGTTGTTAGTGTTTAGAGAGTTTAGGAGGCGCCTATGGGCAAACGCTTTGTCAAACAATTGGGGCAATTTATTGTTACCTTGTTTGGCATCACATTTTTGACATTTTGTCTCACCTATTTAGCACCAGGTGACCCAGTAACGATGTTACTTGAAACGGCAGATACTATCGTATCTCAGGAGCTTATCGATGAAACTCGAGCTCAGCTTGGGTTAGATAAACCATTTGTAGTACAGTATGCAAACTGGGTCGTCAATGCCGCACAAGGTGATTTAGGGATGAGTTATTCTGCTAAAAAACCAGTAGTAGATCGTATGTTGGAGGCTTTACCAGGTACATTAATGTTAGCGGGTACGGCTTTAGTATTTACGCTGCTCTATGCATTGCCTGCAGGTATTATAAGCGCTTTAAATCGTAACAAATGGGTTGATTATGTGTTGAGATTTCTATCCTTCGTAGGCGTATCTATGCCTACGTTCTGGTTAGGTCTTGTACTGATTTACATCTTCGGTCTTAAATTGGGCCTTGTACCGATTGCATCCTCTCGAGTGACTGCGTCTGGTGTTATTTTGCCCGCTATTACTTTGGCAGTTGTTGTTGGGTCTAAATACATGCGTCAAGTGCGGCTCGTTATCCTTGAGGAAATGCAAAAGGATTATGTTATTGGCGCTCGTGCTCGCGGTGTTAGTGAGATAAAAATTTTATTCGGTCATATTTTACCTAATGCGGTGTTACCACTCATCACTATTCTTGGTGTTGTTATTGGTTGGTTACTAGGTGGTGTGGCAGTCGTAGAAATGGTATTCTCTTGGCCGGGACTTGGGAATATGGCAATTTATGCTATTACTATGCGCGATTATCCATTGATTGAAGGTTTTGTGTTGTGGGTTGCTTTAGCATATATGTGTATTAACGCATTGGTTGATGCATCATATATCTTATTAGACCCTAGATTGAAAAGGGAGAGAGCATAATGGCAGAATTTATTCAAAAACATAAATTGTTCTCTTTCTATAGTGGGTTGATGATTATCATTGTTCTCATCGCTATCTTTGCACCCTGGCTTGCACCGGGCGATGCTTTCACCTCAAATATAAGTCAGGCATTGCAAGCACCAAGCAGCCAACATTGGTTTGGTACAGATAAATTAGGACGTGATGTATTATCTCGTATCATTTATGGTACTCAATTATCCTTGTTCATGGGCGTATCCATCGTCGTTATCATGGTGAGCATTGGTACTATCATCGGTGCTATAGCAGGCTATTTTGGCGGTAAAGTTGAAATGGTTCTTATGCGTTTAGCAGACATCATGTTATCATTCCCTGGTATCGTATTGGCTATTGCTATTGCTGGTATTCTAGGTGGTAGCATTGTAAATACGATTTTAGCCTTATCTGTTGTAGGTTGGGCAAAATATGCTCGTATTGTACGTTCTATGACGCTCAAGGTGCGCGGTGAGGAATATGTAACGGCTGCTGTTATGATGGGCGCATCTACGACGGACATCATCAGACGTCATATCATTCCTAATATTATGCCTCTCGTTATTACAACAGGTGCATTAGATATCGGGGCTATCATGATTGAGGTAGCAGGTTTATCCTTCCTTGGCTTTGGTGCTCAGCCACCGACTCCAGAATGGGGTCTTATGCTTAACGAGGGTCGCCAGTACTTGCAAACGAGTCCATGGCTCATGGCATTCCCTGGTATGTCCATCCTTTTCGTGGTTGCTATTTTTAATCTTTGGTCTGACTCCTTACGAGATGTAGTGGATCCAAAAAATCAAGGATAAAATTGTTTTTACCTTCATAAATTTGAATCTTTATCTAGTGAAAGTTTCATTATGACTGGTAAGAAATTATGGTTTTTCCATCACAACTATTTTAGATAGTGATGATGTTAAATGTTTTTATGTTTTACATGTAGTTGTAAAAGGAGATTTTAAATGAAAAAATCTTGGAAAAAGGCCCTATTAGCAGGTCTTAGTATTGTAATGATGGGTTCCTTCATAGCTGGTTGTGGGTCTGATAATAATGGTGCTGCTAACAAAGATGTATTAAAAGTAGGCGTTACTAACTTCGCATCCACATTAGAACCTACAGAAAACTTCTTCGCATGGGTTGTAATGCGCTATGGTGTAGGTGAAACATTGGCTAAGTTTGACGAACAAATGAAACCTCAACCATGGATTGCATCTAAATGGGAAGTATCCCCAGACCATAAAACGTGGACTTTCACAATCAATGATAAGGTGAAATTCTCCAATGGTAAAAAAGTTGATGCAGCAGCTGTAAAGGCGTCTATTGAACGTGCTTTTGCAAAGTCTAATCGTGCGAAAACATTCTTCGAATATGACTCTATGGAAGCTAATGGTCAACAATTAGTTATTCATACAACAAAAGAATATCCTAATATGCCTGGCCTTTTAGCGGATCCGTTGTTCCTAATCGTTGACGTTCAAGCTGAAAAAGATGGCCGTAACTTTGCGAAGGAAGGTCCTATCGGTACAGGCCCATATGTAGTTAAATCCTTCACTAAAGAACGTGCTGAAATGGCTGCGAACGAAAACTACTGGGATGGTACAGTACCATTTAAAACTGTAGAAATTCCTTCCATCGATGACCCTAATACGCGTGCTTTGAGCTTACAATCTGGCGACGTAGATATGGCTGTTAACATCGGTCCTGGTGAAATTGGTTTATTCCAAGGCAATGATAAATTCAAAGTAGATGAAATCGCATCTCTTCGTGTCGTATTGGCCCGTATTAATCAAAAAGGTATTCTTGGGGATGACAAAGTTCGTGCTGCAGTTATCTCTGCAACAGACCGTAAAAACTATGCTGATGTATTGTTAAAAGGTACATTCATTCCTGGTTCCGCTCCAATTCCACCATCCATGGACTATGGTTTCAAAGACTTGAAAGATCCAAATGCATATAATCCTGAACGCGCTAAACAATTGTTAGCAGAAGATGGCTGGAAAGATACAGATGGCGATGGCATCCTTGATAAAGATGGCAAACCATTAACATTCAACTTCGTAGTATATAACTCTCGTGCAGAATTACCACTTTATGCAGAGGCTGTTCAAGCAGACCTTAAAAAGGTTGGCATCGATATGAAAATCAAAACAGTTGACTATAACTTGATCGATAAAATGGGTCAAGAAGGCGACTATGATATGCTTATCTCCAATATCGTAACAGCTAATACAGGCGATCCAATCTGGTTCTTGGCTAACTACTGGCACACTAATAACAATGGTTCCAACCCTCAAAATGGTTCTGGTTACTCCAATCCACAAGTTGACCAATTGTTAGATGCAGCTGAAACTGAATTCGACCCAGCAAAACGTCGTGATTATGCAATCCAAATTCAACAATTGTTGATGAATGATGGCGCTGCATTATTCTTAGGTTACCCTAAAACTAATATCGTTACAGGTTCTTACTTGAAAGGTGCTGTAATGTACCCAAGTGATTACTACTGGATTACTAACAAAATTACAAAATAGTGAGGAGCTATAATGGCAGAAAACATACTAACTGTAGAAAACCTTAACATTGCGTACCAAGGTGTGCCTGCTGTTATGGATGTGAACTTTACCTTGGAACGCGGTAAGGTATTAACCATCGTAGGTGAGTCCGGATCCGGTAAAACTACCGTGATCCGGGCCCTCATGGGTTTATTGCCTGTAGGTGGTGAGGTAACAGAGGGTACAATGCTCTTTAATGGTCATGACCTTCGTACCCTATCTAAGTCTGAATGGAGATCCATACGTGGCAAAGACATAGCCATGATTTTCCAAGATAGTGGTAGTGCATTGGATCCTATTGTTCGCATTGGTAAACAGTTTAGAGAGTTGTTTACATCTCATATTGAAATCTCCAATGATGAATGTGATCGACGAGCCATTGAGTTATTGGAATCCGTAGCCTTACCTAATTGTGCAGATATCTTGCGCCGTTATCCTCATGAGTTATCTGGTGGTCAACGCCAACGTGTGGGTATTGCCATGGCATTAGCTTTGGACCCAGCATTACTCATTGGTGATGAACCTACATCTGCTCTGGATGTAACAACACAATCTCAAGTGGTTATGCAAATGCTTGAACTAGCTAAAGAGCATAATTCAGCAATTGTAATGGTTACGCATAACCTTGGTGTAGCAGCGTATATGTCCGATTATATCATTGTTATGAAAAAGGGCCGTGTTGTAGATGCTGGTACTCCGCAAGATATTTTGGAAAATCCATCTAATGAATATACAAAACAATTAAAAGACGCTGTGCCAACATTGGGAGGAGGTCGTTACATTGACTAATTATGCAGTAGAAATTAAGAATGTATATAAACGATTCCCACTTCCTACTGGTGGTGAGCTCGAAGCATGTAAGGATATTAATATAACTCTCGAAAAAGGTCAGTCCCTTGGTATTGTAGGTGAATCTGGCTCTGGGAAAACAACATTGGTTCGTATGATCATGAAGATGCTTCCTATTACGGAAGGCGAGATTTATGTAGATGGTGTAGAGATTCAACATATGAACTCTGAACAAACGAAAGAATATCGTAAAAAGATTCAAATGGTATTTCAAGATCCATCTGCAGCTTTTAATCCACGTATGAAGGTCAAAGATATCATCCTTGAGCCACTCTATAATTTTGGTCTTCTTGAAAAGGGAAAGGAAGAGCAAATCGCAGGTGACTATTTGGAAATGGTAGATTTACCACGTGAGTTTATGCATCGTTATCCTCATGAAATGTCTGGTGGTCAACGCCAACGTGTTGCCATTGCTCGTGCTATCGTTTTAGAGCCTGAAATCCTCGTATTAGACGAGGCTACTAGTGCTCTAGATGTATCCGTACAAGACTCCATTGCGTACCTTTTGGCGCGTTTACAAAAAAAGAAAAATTTAACATACCTATTTATTGCTCATGATATTGCCTTTATTCGTACTATGTGCCACAAGGTGGTCGTAATGTACAAAGGTGCTATCGTTGAAGAACTAGATGCTTTCCACTTGGCGGATGCAAAACATCCATATACAAAGGTTTTATTGAGCTCTATCTTTGAAATTGGTCAAGATCATAAGCCGCTTACCTTGGATGAGGCTGCATTAGAAGCTTAATAGGAAAATTTACTTTCAAAATTTCAAAAGTATAAATTTGAAATGTAGAGAGTTACATCGGATAGGTAAACTTAAAATAGCAGTTAGTTTCAAGACTAACTGCTATTTTTATGCATAGTTAAGATATGAAATTTTTTAATAGATATATTGAAATGTTTCTCAAATTATACATTGTGTTAACACCTAATATATAGTATAGTTGACTGTATAAAATATACCCCTATGGGTATAATAAGATATGCTCATATGAAGTGATGTACATAGATTCTCTTTATATTAACTATTGTAAAAGCAGGTTATATTTACTAGATTATGTTAATGCAAAAAATAGTGAGTATCTGAGTATAAATAGATAGTTAATGTGTGTAGAAAGGTTAGGTGTATAAATGAAAGGATTACGCAAGTCTTTACTAATTGGTATGACCCTTGGTGTGACTATGCTCGGGACTATTGGTTGTATGAATCAAGATTCTGCTTCATCTAATGATGTATTAAAGGTAGGGGCTATTAGTTTTGCTGGCACATTAGAACCAACGGAAAATTATTTTAGTTGGGCCGTTGTACGATTTGGTATAGGTGAAACGCTTATCAAGTTTGATGATCAAATGAAAGCAACGCCTTGGCTTGCCACCTCTTGGAAGCAAGGTGATGACAAGTTAACATGGACTTTCACCATCAATGATAAAGTTAAATTCTCAAATGGTAATAGTTTGACAGCTGAGGCGGTAAAAGCATCTTTAGAACGAACTTTTGCTAAAAGTAAACGAGCAAAAACGTTCTTTAACTATACAGAAATTACTGCTAACGGTCAGGAGTTGACCATCAAGACTGACAAGGAATATTATAATTTGCCCAACTTGTTAGGAGATCCATTGTTTTTGATTATGGATGTGACAGCAGAGGCGAATGGTCGTGATATTGCAAAGGAAGGTCCTATTGGTACTGGTCCATATGTAGTATCCTCTTTCACAAAAGAGCGTGCTGAACTAAAGCGCAATGATAATTACTGGGATGGCAAGGCAGGCTTTGCTAAGGTTGAAATCCCATCTATTAATGATGCGAATACTCGTGCTATGGCGTTACAAGCGGGCGATGTAGATATGGCCGTTAACATTGGACCTGGTGAATATAGTATCTTCCAAAATGATAAGAAATTCACTATCTATGAAATGTCTTCCTTGCGTGACGTATTTGTTCGTATGGGGCAAAAAGGGAAACTACAGAATCCTAATCTTCGTGCAGCCCTCATTGCAGCAGCAGACCGTGAGTCTTATGCGAAGAACCTCATGAAGGATACGTTCGTAGCCGGTAAGGCTCCATTGCCACCATCCATAGACTATGGCTTTAACCAATTGCGTGATCCTAATAAATATAATGTAGAACGTGCTAAAGAATTACTGAAACGTGAAGGTTATGAAGATACAAATGGCGACGGTATTGTAGATAAAGACGGTGAAAACCTCGTACTTGATTTTTATGCCTACACAACTCGTCCTGAATTGCCATTATATGCGGAAGCATTGCAAGCGGACTACAAAAAAATCGGTGTAGATTTACGAATTAAAATCGTAGATTATGCGGTTATCGACACATTATCTCAATCTGGTGATTATGATATGATTATCTCCAGTGTTGTAACCGCTAATACGGGTCAACCAGTATGGTTCTTGAAACAATATTGGGGTATAGGCGTTGAAACTAATGGGTCTGGCTTCTCTAATCCTCGTTTCGATGAATTGTTGGCTCTTGGTGAAAGTAGTAGCGATCCAGTGGTGCGTCGTAATGCGGTTATCAATGCCCAACAACTGATGTTAGATAACGCTGTAGCATTATTCCTTGGGTATCCTAAAATTAATATTGTAGGTAATAAACATATTGATGGTATCAAGATAACACCGTCTGAATATTACATCATTACAAAAGATTTGAAAAAGAAATAAAGTTTGCTGCTTACATAAAAATAAAAGGACTAGCTCGCATGGGCTAGTCCTTTGTGTTATCTAAATATTATTTTTTTTCTGTTACATCTAAGTCTGCCATGTTAACTGCATTGGCCTTGCCAATCATTTTATTATACTTGGTAAATAATTGCGTATAAGCTTCGCCATAAGATGAGTTGATAATAATGTAGTTGCGTGCCTCTGCAACAAATTCTTTTACTGAGTCTTGATACTCTCTTACCGCATTTTGTACTTCTGGTGTAGTACCAGGTTGTAATTTATTGAGGCGTTGTGTAATTTGTTGTAAGTTTGATTCTACCTTTTGGGTGTCTGTATTCCCATCTGGATCAATAAGGTCAATAGTTTGTGCTGTTATGAGATTTATCTCTATAAAGTTAACCGCATTTTCCCGCTTTTCTCCCTGATACTCAGTCATGCGTTCGTTATAAAGCTCATTATTACGATTATCTAAAGCTAAGTCTAATGCATTATATGTAGCGTAGAACTGTTCTGCTAAAGGTACATATTGAGCTGCTAGCTCATCGCTACCTTTATAATTATCCTTTTCATAACGACGTTCCACATAGTAAGATTGCAACTGATCAGCAATAGGAATAATTTGATCAAGTACTACGAGGACGTCATTTGTCGCTTGGTTTACGTCTTCGTAGGGTGTAGAACTATCTTGTTTTGCTACCTCTAATGCAGCTTTAAGTTCCTTATATTTAGGTAAGGTAATCGTCGTATTATGAGACCCATTGCGCAACTCTTCAAGAGTTGGCTGTAATTGGCTAGCATAGGCTACACTGTATGAGTTATATGCATCTAATGCAACAATATAAGGTCGTATGGCGTTGATTTTATCGTCAACGGTTGATCGATATAAAATTGTCGTTGTATTGGATGATAAGAGTGTATACACCCCATAGATCCCACCACCGATAATAGCAGCACCAAGCACAATGGCTGCTATTAACTTGATGTACCCCTTTTTCAACTGCGCACGCTCCTTGAAAACACACTAACTCTTTTGGATCCATTTGGACAGACTACTGTCCTAAGAGTAATTATTTACATTATATCACAACTTTACGTGGCAAAAAAGACGTATAGATACGATAATTATAAGGAATAGATGAAAATGTTAGATTTGAACATGTATTTATATTTATAATTAACGATTAAACGATGAATGAGGCTGTAAGCTGTTATAAAAATATACTTTTAAAAGTAAAACTATATACTCTCTAGACGTTGCAGCTGTGGCTGGTATAATAGCAAGTATAGTATTCATTATATGGGGAGTTCGTTATGTCAGAATCGAATCATTTAATCAATTTTGCTACATCTTCGGAACTTATTGCTAATGGGGAAGGGCGTAATGTGCTATCTGCCATTGAGGACGGATTACGCAGTTGTGATGAGTTTTTAATATCTGTAGCTTTTATTACATCAGAAGGTTTGTTGACGTTAAAGCCAATCTTAAAGGAATTAGAGGATCGTGGTGTTCGTGGTCGTGTGTTAACGACAGATTATCTTGGTTTTAATAGTCCACAAGTTTTGGAAGATTTAGGAAGTTTAAATAATATTGAGTTAAAAGTGTATTGTACCACGCAAGGTAGTGGTCATGGATTTCATACAAAAGGCTACATTTTTAGAAAAGATGAATCTTATCAGATTATAGTTGGTAGTTCTAATTTAACTATTAATGCATTAAAGAAAAATCGTGAATGGAATACTCGATCTGAAGCTCATTGCAGTGATACCTATGCTAGAGAAATCACGGAAGAATTTGACTTGTATTGGAATTCAAAATTTTCTATTCCTTATGAAGATTTTATTCCTTGGTATAAACCAAGATGGGTGCGTCCAGAGCGAACTTCACAAAGGACTGTAGCAGAGCAATTTAGAAAAATAGATTTGCTTCAACTGGAACCTAATAGTATGCAACAACAGTTTATTGCTAACTTCAATGAACTAAGAGCTAATAATGCTAAAAGAGGTCTTTTGATCTCTGCTACGGGTACCGGCAAAACCTATGCGGCAGCTTTTGCTATGAGAGAAATGAGGCCTAAAAGAATATTATTTTTAGTACATCGTGAACAAATTGCAAAACAAGCGATCGCTAGTTTTGAGCGGATTTATAATGATCCATCTATTACATTTGGTTTAGTTTCTGGGAATGCTAAATACTATAATGCGACTCATGTATTCTCTACAATGCAAATGATGGGCCGTAATGATGTAATGAAACAGTATGCTCCAAAGGAGTTTGACTGTATTATCATTGACGAAGTACATCGCGCAGGTTCAGATAGCTATCAACGCATTATTGAATATTTTGAGCCTCAGTTTTTATTGGGGATGACGGCTAGTCCGGAACGGACAGATGGCTATGATTTGTATGAATTATTTGACCATAATATTATTTACGAAATCCGATTACAACAGGCTTTAGAAGAAGACTTACTATGTCCATTTCATTATTTTGGCATTAGTGATTTGTGGGTGGATATTCAAGAAGATATTTCTGATATGGAGGTATCCTTTTCAAACTTGTCTACAAAAGAGCGGGTAGATAAAATTATAGAAAAGATTCGCTATTTTGGACATAGTGGTAGTCGTGTAAAGGGGCTAGTATTCTGTAGCAATCGAGTTGAGGCAAAAGCGTTGTCTGATGCTTTTAACGAGCGTGGTGTTTATCGCACTGTATGTTTAACTGGTGAAGATAGCCAAGAAATTAGGGAAATAGCAATTGCTCGATTAACGGGAACTGGTGATTATCAGGGACGTTCAGACCTACAATTAGATTATATCTTTACCGTAGATATCTTTAATGAAGGTGTTGATATTCCAGAAATCAATCAAGTTATTATGCTACGTCAAACTGAAAGTCCGATAATCTTTATTCAACAACTCGGACGTGGTCTTCGTAAATTTGAAGATAAAGAATATGTAGTTATCTTGGATTTTATTGGGAATTATACTAATAACTTTATGATTCCATTAGCCTTATCAGGTGATAGGAGCTATAACAAAGATACATTGCGTCGTTATGTACAAGCTGGTAATCGTATTATTCCAGGTACCTCAACTGTACATTTTGATAAAATTGCAAAACAACGCATTTATGAATCTATTGATACGGCAAGATTTTCTGATATGAAATTAATTAAAGAAGCCTATTTTAATTTACGCTTCAAATTAGGTCGTATTCCTAAAATTTCTGATTTTGCTGATCATGGTTCGATTGATGTTAGTAGAATTTTCAGTAAATTTAAGTCATATCATCATTTCTTGATAAAGGTTAAGGATAAGGACTATGATATATCCTTTACACCGGTTCAGGAGAGAATGCTACATTTTATATCTCAGAAATTAACGACCGGTATACGTGTAAGAGAGCTTCTATTGTTGCAAGCATTACTAGATGGTCGTGATGATGTGATTAATTATGTTTCCGAAGAGCTATTTGATAGTTATAATGTAGACCTATCGGAATATGGACGTGTTAATCTCATCAATATGATGACAAATCAATTTGGTGTTCAAGTAGCACAAAAGACATTTGCCGATAGTGAATTTATTGAATTTTCCAATGGTAGATATGGTATATCTCGAATCTTTAAACAGGCTTTAGAGGATAATAATTTTAAGGAACAAGTTCAAGAGCTTATTGCTTATGGATTAAAGCAGTTCAATGATAAGTACAAAGATAATATTTATGGTAATACACCATTTGCATTATATGAAAAATATACGTATGAACAGGTTTGCCAATTATTAGAGTGGCCTCAAAACGAAGTTCCTCTCAACATTGGGGGTTATAAATTCCATAAAGAAACAAAGACATATCCCGTTTTTATTAATTATCATAAAGCAGATAATATTCAAGATACCATTAAATACGAGGATAGATTTGAGAATCCAGGATTACTAAAAGCTATTTCTAAAAATAAGAGAACCTTTGCTTCTGATGATGTACAAACCGCGTTTAATGCTGATGAACTAGGTGTTGCTATGCATTTGTTTGTGAGAAAAAACAAGGATGATGAAGAGTCTAAAGAGTTTTATTATTTGGGACCGATTCATTCTACTGGTCAGGAAAATGCTAAAGAAATTTTTATGGTTAATGGTACTGCGGCGGTAGAGTTAGAATATGTACTCGAAGTACCTGTACGGGATGATATATATGATTATATTGTTAATGGATAAGGATATTTATGAGTGAACAACGAAAACACATTGAAGTTGTAGCAGCTATTATAAAAAAGGATAATACCATATTAGCAACTCAGCGTGGATATGGTGATTTAAAAGATGGTTGGGAATTTCCGGGTGGCAAAATTGAACCTGGTGAACCCCATGAAGTAGCTCTTATTAGAGAAATCAAAGAAGAACTAGAAGCTGATATTAATATTCAAGAGCATATTATTACGATCGAATATACAGGTTATGAAAAGTTTGATTTAACAATGCACTGTTATTTATGTTCGTTGGAAAATGATTCTAATATTACTTTAGTAGAACATGAAGCTGCAAAATGGTTATCTAAAGATAGTTTATATTCTGTGGATTGGTTACCTGCCGATATTGATGCGGTAGATGCCATATACAAACGCTTGTAAGTTAAACATTAAATTACGTATAAGTCCCTATCTTAGATAGGGGCTTTTTCATGTTTATCTAGTTTTAATATTACGCAAATAAATAACTTTTACTGTGCCAAAATAAATTGTATATCCCGTTGTACTCGTATATAATAATATTATCAGATTTGTATTTTTCGATATAATCAAAGAAAGGAGTACAACATGTCAAATTTTATCACTCCTAAAGAATTATTAGCTTGTTTCGATGAGGTCATCATTTTAGATGCTCGAGGGTATCAAGATTATAAAAAGGGCCATATTAAGGGGGCTTATGCGGTAGATTTAGATAAGGATTTAACAGGTCCTTTGGGCGAGCATGGTGGTCGTCATCCGTTGCCAGATATGGAACGATTGGCTCATACCTTTGAGTCTTATGGCATTACTCGCAACTCCAAGGTTGTAGTATATGATTCTTGGCTATTTTTAGCGGGCCGTCTTTGGTGGACGTTGCGCTACATGGGCTTAACTGATGTACGTGTATTGTCTGGTGGTGTTGAACGTTGGGTTCGAGAGGGCCATCTCCTAACTAAAGAGCCTACTCCATTACCTGCTGAACCATCTATCTTTAACTACGAGTTGCAAACGCATATGGTTATGAGCCGTGATGAGGTACTCAAGGCTATTGAAAGCGGAGATCATGTTATCATTGATGCTCGTGCACCATTCCGCTATGATGGATCTCAAGTAGATACGATGGATGGCATGACAGGCCATATCCCTGGCGCTGTTAATCACTTTTATGAAAGCGGTTATACCGTAGATGGTCCTAAATCCTTGAAAGATTTAGAGGCTGAGTATTACAACGAAATTTACCAAAATAGGCCAGTTGTAACGTACTGTGGGTCTGGTGTGACTGCCTGCAATGCGTTGTTAACCATGAGTGAAGTAGGGCTTGAATCTGCTTTATATGTTGGTAGTTCTAGTGACTGGGTAACGTATGAAAGCTTCCCGCTTAGTACAGGTGTAGAAACATTAAACTAACTTAGGAGGGCGAATGAATCTATTAAAACAATTATTAACAGTCGTTGCCTTTGGTTATTTGTGTTATCATATCTATACCTTTGGACCTGGTATGTTTAATGTAACTGTATTAGTAATCCTTGTCTTGTCGGCGGTGGCTAACTATTTTCGTGAGAAACGTGAAAGCGATCTTAAAGCAAATGAAAATGCCCGCAAGGCTCGTGCAGAAGCAAGACATGCTAAGAAACATAAAAAGCAGTAGTATTGCTAACATATAATCTTTAGATTAGCTTACATTAAGCAAAAACTTGACGTATATTCTATGTGAAAGAGACTTTCACCAAGTTAAATACGGTGAATAGTATTAGATTGATGCGAAGTATTATAAAGGAGTAAGAATTGAAATTAATTTCTTGGAATGTAAACGGCCTCCGCGCCGCTGTAACAAAGGGATTTATGGAATCCTTTAATGAATTAGATGCAGATATTTTCTGCCTGCAAGAAACAAAATTGCAACCCGATCAAATTTCTTTGGAGTTGCCAGGGTATGAGCAATATTGGAATAGCGCTGTGAAAAAGGGTTATAGTGGTACTGCCGTATTCACGCGCGTTAAGCCTTTGTCTGTAGCTAACGGTATTGGCATTGAAGAGCATGATCAAGAGGGCCGTGTTATCACTGCTGAATATGATAATTTCTATTTAGTATGCTGCTACACACCTAATAGTCAACGAGAATTGGCACGCCTTGATTATCGTATGACTTGGGAAGATGCATTCCGCAATTATCTACTTGAATTAGATAAGAAAAAGCCTGTCATTCTATGTGGTGATCTCAATGTAGCACACCAAGAAATTGACCTAAAAAATCCTAAGACGAACCGTAAAAATGCAGGCTTCTCCGATGAAGAGCGTGCAAAGATGACAGAACTCTTAGGGGCAGGCTTTACAGATACATTCCGCCATCTCTATCCAGATGCGATTGAAGAATACAGCTGGTGGTCCTACATGGGGAAAGCTCGTGAACGAAATACAGGATGGAGAATTGACTATTTCATCACATCTAAACGTCTTGACGATAAAATCCAAGAAGCTAAGATTCACCAACAAATCTTTGGCTCCGATCACTGTCCAGTAGAATTGGTTATTGATCTATAAAATTTTAGTGAATGTAAAAGCACAGCCTCATCTACGGATGAGGCTGTTGTGATAGAAAAGGAGATACTATGGCTCAAAAACAAAAAGCTGTTGTTCTATTTAGCGGTGGCGTAGACAGTACTACTTGTTTGGCCCTCGCCATTGAACGATTTGGTAAAGATAATGTGGTGCCCTTATCGATTCAATATGGTCAAAAACATAGTAAAGAATTAGAAGCTGCCATAGCTATTTTAGAGTACTATAATATGAAAGGTAAAACGATGGATGTTACCAAGCTATTTGCCTTCAGTAACTGCTCCCTGTTAGTACAATCTAGTGAAGACATTCCGCAAGGTTCCTACAAAGAACAACAAGATGCAGAAGGGAAGGGTACGGTGAGCACTTATGTACCGTTTAGAAATGGTCTATTCCTATCTGCGGCAGCATCCTTGGCACTATCTCTAGACTGCGGTTATATCTATTACGGTGCTCACAGTGATGATGCGGCGGGTAATGCCTATCCTGACTGTACAGAACACTTCTACAAATCTATGGGCGACGCCATCTTTGAAGGCTCTGGTAAAGAATGCTCCTTAGAAGCACCCTTTATTAACGCCAACAAAGCTGACATCGTAAAAGAAGGCCTACGCCTCAACGTACCATACCACTTAACCTGGTCTTGCTACGAAGGCGGAGACAAACCATGCGGACACTGCGGTACCTGCATCGACAGAGCTAAAGCCTTCCACGCAAACGGAGTCGAAGACCCAGCACTATAATACCCATAAACTGGCTTAGACAAGCAGTCGCCTTTTAGGTGGCTACTTTATATATATTCTAATAGAGTAGCATGTATATGTAATTCAAGGCGGACTTGTACGTCACTAGTATTAGGGTATAAGTAGAGTTGCTAAATTTGAAGTGGTGGCAGATACCTTTTCAAAGAGCGACTTTGGCAGGTCAAGGCCCTAGGCCGATGACCGGTTCGCCAGTGGAGCGATGAGGAAAGGTATCTGCCACCACCCCCACCTTACAATCTTGATACTAATCGTAGATGATCATACAAGTCCGCCTTAACCCCAATTAATTGCGAAAATATTAGATATATGATATATTAGTACTGCCTAAAGGCGACAACTAAATAAGACAGTTTGAAACCATCCTGTCTCTAAATAAAACTACGGAAATTCATAAGCATTGTAAGCATGGTAGTTTTGCCATGCTTTTTTTATTTTGAGGAGGTGAGTGTTATGATTTCTACACGCAAATTGACTATTTCTGCTATGGTTGTGGCATTGTACATCGTTGTATTGTATGTAACGCAAAGCGTTTCCTTCGGGGCTTATCAAATTCGTATAGCAACATCATTATATGCACTTGCTTATGCCTTTCCGTTCTTGGTGATTCCCATGGGGATTGGCAACCTCATTTCTAACTTCCTATTCGGTGGTCTTGGCATCCTCGATATGATGGGGGGCTTTGGTGTGGGCGTATTAACGACTGGCATCATCGTAGGAATGCGCAAGCTTGGCCTCAGTGCTTGGTGGGTAATGCTTCCAATCGTCTTTGTGCCTGCATTATGTGTGCCATTGTGGCTCAGTCCATTACTTGGTATTCCATACTGGCCATTAGTGTTGAATCTTATCGTTGGTCAAACTATTCCGGCTATTCTTGGTTCTGTATTGGTGAAAGCTTTGATCAGTCGTCCTAGCATGGCAGCTTTGTTAGGTGCTTTCAAATAAAACTAATAATAAGTAGTTTGCTAATAAAACTAAGTAAGTAATTGAACATCTTTAGATCTTTCAACTGCGACTTGCAGGTAAATAAAAAGGTTTATAGGCAAACAAAAAGGCGTAAGCTCAAATCGAGCTTACGCCTTTTTTATGGCTAACATGTATGGAGGTATAGGAGTTTAGCAGTTATAGCCACGCCATCTAGTTTCAACTACGAGGCGTTCAAGAGCAACCATGTACGCTGCTTGACGAGGAGGTACATTGTATTTATGTTGCATTTCCCAAACAGCTTCGAAGCTATTTTGCATATTCTTAGTTAATCTTTCATTAACTTCTTCTTCAGTCCAGTAGAAACTTGCTTTGTTTTGTACCCATTCATAGTAGGATACAACTACGCCGCCGCCGTTAGCAAGAACGTCAGGGATGATGTCGATGCCTTTTTCATAGAAGTATTTATCTGCATCATTAGTAGTAGGGCCATTAGCGCCTTCCAAGATAATCTTAGCTTGGATATTTTCCATGTTGTCTTTGTTTAATTGGTTTTCAAGGGCTGCCATGTATAATACATCAACTGGTTGAGCCAATAACTCTTGAGGTCCAATTGTAGTCATGCCCGGTTCGCTGTAACCTTCGAGGGAACGACCATGGGAGTTAGCATATTCGTATGCTTTTTCAACATCGAGACCGTTAGGATTGTAGATGTTAACGCTTACGTCGCCGATAGCCACAACTTTTGCACCTGCTTGTGCAATGAGACGAGCGCCTACGGAACCTACGTTACCAAAGCCTTGAACTGCTACCGTAAGGTTTTTGATATCCAAGTTTTTCTTAGCGAGGTAGCTTTGCAATGCGATGAGGCAACCGCGACCAGTCGCTTCATTACGACCTAAGGAACCACCCACTTCGATTGGTTTACCTGTAACGATACCTGGGCTCCATTCGCCTTTTAATGTGCTGTATTCGTCAGCAATCCAGCTCATGATTTGAGCATTCGTATTTACGTCTGGTGCAGGAACATCTGTATTAACACCGATGATAGGTGCAATGCGGCGTACGAAGTTACGAGTTAAGCGTTCTAATTCACGAGGATTTAACGTTTTTGGATCGACTTTGATGCCGCCTTTACCACCGCCATAAGGAATGTTAGCGATAGCGTTTTTAATAGTCATCCAAGCCGCAAGTGCACGCACTTCGTTTTCATCAGAATCTGGATGGAAGCGAAGACCGCCTTTAGCACTACCACGCAATGTGGAATGTTGGCAACGATAGCCTTCGTATACGCGAACTTCACCATTGTCGAGTTGAAGAGGAACTGCTACTTTTAGTTCCCGTTCTGGGTGACGTAACACTTCGTATTCGCTACGAGTATAGCCGAGCTTTTCAGCTGCTACGTCTAACGTGTTTAACATGTTTTCATATGGGTTATAACCGCTCATAATTACCTCCTGGATAATAGAGTAAATTAATAGTTGAATTAGTGCTAATTTTATCGCATACTTAAATATTCGACATTGTAAACAGAATACCCTTTATATTTTTATAAATATATTCTATAGTTTTTGACCTTTGAAAGTTGTAAAAATATAGATAATTACTATGATCTTTATCACAGTACAATCTGCTAATGAACGATGTTTTTATCTATGAAAATGGATACTTTTACAAAAAAATAAAGATCTATATTCTGAACAATATAGACCTTTATGTATGTACTAATAAACTATTTTAAAGATTATACGAATTTAAAGATTATACGAAAAAGACTGGTGAAAGATACTTTCACCAGCCTCATAGGTCAATATATTTTATTTTTCCACAGTATCTTCAATCGGAGTAGGAGGTACGGAGGAGTCTGTAGTTTGACCATCGCCCCACCATACGATGCCATATGTGTGATTTAGGATGGAACGGTTAAATACAGGCGTTTCAATACCTGCTTTGCGTTGTTTGATATAGTCGTCAAGGGCAAGACCTGCTGTGCGGCCCATGCGTACGATGGAACTTACATTAGTTAATACTAAGAAAGCCATGAATAAATCGGCTAGATTCCATACGAGATCTAGAGAGGCAACAGAGCCAACAAATGTCATAAGAATTACGCCAATACGGAACAAATGTAGGTAGAATCGTTTGTTTGTTAAGTGGCTGATATTGATTTCACCGTAGTAATAGTTACCAATTAAGGAACTAAAGGAGAACATAACGATGAAAATGGCTACGGCTGTAGGCGCCCAAGAACCAAGTTGTTGAGCTAGGTTATGTTGTACAAGAGCAATACCTGTTAGACCTGTAGTGCTGTAATCACCTACGATGAGTACGATGAAAGCAGAAGCTGTACAAATGATGAATGTATCAAGGAATACGCCGAATGCTTGTACAAGACCTTGTTCCACAGGGTGGTTAACAGCTGCCGTAGCGGCTGCGTTTGGAACAGAACCTTCACCGGCTTCGTTAGAGAAGAGCCCCCGTTTGATACCATTCATAACAGTAGCACCTAATAAGCCACCACCTGCTGCAACAGGCTCGAATGCGGAGGAGAAAATAGTATAGATTACATGTGGGAATTGGGTGATATTCATAATTACCACAAATAATGCAGTAGCAATGTATAGAATCGCCATGATAGGAACAATGATTTCAGATGCTTTTGCAACGCGGTTGATACCACCGAATATGATAATACCAAGAAGGACTGCTACTACAGCGCCTGTATAGGACACATCAAGGTTGAATACCTGGAGAGATGCAGCCAAAGTATTGGCTTGTACAGAATTGTAAATCCAACCATAGGTAATACTGATTAAAATAGCAAATAGAACAGATAATGCCTTGTTGTTTAGACCATACCGAATATAGTAAGCTGGTCCGCCATAGAAACCGCCCTTAGCAACAGGTTCTTTGTAGATTTGTGCTAATGTAGATTCGATGAAGCCAGTGGCAGCACCGATGAGTGCGATAACCCACATCCAGAAAATAGCACCAGGGCCACCAAGTACAACGGCAATAGCTATACCTGCGATGTTACCAACACCTACACGAGATGCGGTACTAACACAGAATGCTTGAAATGAGGATACATGGTTCTTTTCTGTAGAGCTACCTGCGCCGTTAATTACGAGGCGGATCATTTCTTTAATCATGCGAATTTGTACAAAATTCGTTGTCATCGTAAAGAAGAGACCTGCGCCGATAAGAATAAAAATGATGAAATAACTCCATAAATAACCGTTTATGGTGGATATAGCATCATTGAGCATTGCTTCCATAAAAACTCCCTTTCTTATAAAAAATCCATATTTCATAATAATCAATGATATTGTATCAATTTCTATAGACTATGTAAAACAAAAATCCTTCACAAATAGGAAGGATTTTTGCTTTATATAGTATTTTGTAGGATGTTTTTTATGCCTTAGTAAATTCTTGTGACTCTTCCATTCCTTGCAACAAGGTTTGTTCAGAATGTTCCATGTGAATTCGAGCTAGTTTACGAGCTTGTGCAGCATTGTGAGAGGCGATGGCTTCCACTAATTGACGATGTTCCTCCCAAGTTTTTCTAAGACGACCTGGTTGGTTCATAGAAAAACTACGGAAGCGATAGGTTTGCTCTCGCAAGTTGTGAACGATGTCTGCTAATCTTTCGTTACGAGATGCGCGGTAGAGGACTTCGTGGAATTCTACGTCCGCAGCCACAACGGATTCCATATTTTTGTTTTCCATATGATCGCCGATTTCTACAAGCATTCTCTCCAGCGTTTCGATTTCCTCTTCCGTAATCCGTTCTGCTGCAAGGCCTGCTGCAAGTTCTTCAAGGGCAGAGCGGATTTCAAATACTTGCGTAATATCCTTTAAAGATATGTTGGCAACGTAGGTACCGCGACGAGGAACCATAACGACAAAGCCTTCTAGTTCCAGTTTACGTATGGCTTCACGAATTGGGGTGCGACTTACGCCTAACTCTTCAGCAAGGGGAATTTCCATGAGGCGCTCCCCAGGTTTTAACACCCCATCTTGGATGGCTTGACGCAATGTTTCACTTACTACTTCTCTTAGTGGCTTATACGCATCAAGTCGTATAGGTTGTAACCGTTTTGTCATACTAAGTCCTCCTGTGTACATGTTTTAGTAATGAGTGACAGCCAATCATGACCAGCTGCTTTGATCTCTTCTTGTAACTGCAATGCTTCCATGGGTTTGTTAAGTAATACTACCATAGTAGGACCGCTTCCTGTCATGATAGTTGGGTATCCACGGCTAGTGAAGAATTCCTTACATATTACTAGTTCTTTGTGATCTAAAAATAATAATTCTTCGAAGGTATTAGCGCTACTAGTGAAAGCAGATTGTAAATCATTATTCTTAAGATGATTCAGAACGGTATCGATTGTTTTTGTGGTGGCTTTAGATTTACCGTTGAAACGATCATAAGCAACCGCTGTAGAAATAGATACTTTTGGCTTTACTAATAATAGCCAATGTGCTTCTGGCGATTGACTATAGGTTAACACTTCGCCACGACCTGTTCCGCGAGCTGTACCACCTTGTAGTAGGAATGGCACATCAGATCCGAGTGAGGTACCGATGTTTAAAAGTTCCTCTTGCGTAAGACGTAAGTCCCAAAAACGGTTGAGACCTAATAACATGGCCGCTGCGTCTGCACTACCGCCACCAAGACCCGCTTGAATAGGAACGCGTTTTAATAGGTGGATGGCGGCACCGGCTTTACAACCCGTATAGGCCTGTATGGCGCGTAAAGCTTTGAGTGCGAGATTATCTTCTCCATAGCTTACGAGCTTTTGCATGTAATCGGGCAATTCGGGAGCGCCACCAGAAAATACTACGGAATGATGCTTAGCGAAATAAATAGAGTCACTAAGGCGAATCGATTGAAATATGGAATCGATGTTGTGGTATCCATCGTCACGCTTACCTGTAATAGCAAGCCCAATATTAATTTTGCTGCAACCGAGTTGCTCAAAACTTTTACTCATAATAGCCTCGTTTGTAATGTACAAATTATATGCAGTTAATATGTTTATTTTATACTGTTATAAAGTGATTGAAAATAACCATTAAGTGGTTTATGATGATTTTGTATATACCTGTTGTTTGATTATTAAAAGCATTGTAAACAGCGTATGTTTTAATTAGTTCATTATAGAATATTTATAGTGAAATGGCAATTTGGAGGGAGCTATGTTCGCCAAGTATAAAGATGTTGTCTATCAATGTGTCATAGTTGCTATTGGTTGTGCAATTTTTGGTGCTGGTTTAGATGCCTTTGTACTACCTCACAAACTGGTTAGTACTGGTATTAGTGGGGTAGGGTTGATTTTGTATTATCTAACGGGATTATCCGTTGGTTCTTGGAACGTTATTTTGAACGTCCCTATATTTTGGGCTGCTTGGAAGTGGCTTGGTAAACGCGTAGTGCTTAATACCTTGTATGGTACGCTCATGTTATCGTGGATGATTGATCTGTTTAGTTTCTTGCAATATGACATGATCATTAAGGATCCACTACTCAGTTCTATGATGGCAGGTATCACAACTGGACTAGGGCTTGGTATCGTCTACCGTGTAGGTGGTAATACAGGGGGACTTGATCCAATTGCACTTATCGTTCGCAAATATTATGGCCTTCAAATGGGGTCCATTAATAGCGCTATCAACTGTGCCATCCTCTTAGTTGCTGTCGGCGTTGTTGGACTTGAAGCGGTAGCTGTAACTCTTATCAGTGTGTATGTGTATACTATTATTACAAATAAGGTGGTAATCGGGTTTAATCAACGTAAAGTTGCTTTTATCATTACCTATCGCACCGATGAAGTATGTGAGTGTATTATCAATAAGGTTGGTCGTGGTGCCACTATTATTAATGGTATTGGTGCCTATACACGGACGCCTAAGCAAATTGTGATGGTTGCAGTCAACTTGCTGCAGGTAAATAAATTGAAAGAGGTTATTCAAGAAGCGGACCCAAATGTGTTTATCTTGATTACTGATGCCCAAGAGGTTATCGGTCAAGGTTTTACTCAACCTATTGTTCCTGCGGAAATATCTAAACAGCTAAAATCACAAGATATAACTACCGAAGCGAACAATAATGTTGTAATAGATGAAAATAGTTGTAACAAATTAAAATAAAGAATTATGATAAATCTCTGGCTGTTGTCATCTTATATTAATTATGCGTAAATATAATATTTTATGAATGATACATACATTTTGAAAATAATTTAATGTGATTGATTGAATATCAAGGTTGTAAAATGAGAGGGCTTGCCCTCAAGATAAGATTAGAGGTTTCTATGACTCACAAATTAGCAGGTACGCCTGTACAAGAACAAGATATTATCGATGTGCAAACCCTTGTGGATGCATATTTTGATAATACTTCGGATATTACAGATCCGACACAACTCGTATCCTTTGGCACATCTGGCCATCGCGGTACATCTTTAAATAGTACGTTTACAGATTTACATGTGGCCGCTATTACACAGGCTATTTGTGATGGCCGTGGTCAATTCGGCGCTACAGGTCCGATTTTTGTCGGTCAAGATACACATGCTTTATCTCAGCCAGCCCTTGTGACGGTTCTAGAGGTCCTTGCTGGCAATGGTGTAACGGCAATGGTTGATTCCGATATGGATTTCGTGCCAACACCATCTATATCTCGTGCTATTATTCGTTATAATGAAAGCCACGATGATAAGGCGGATGGTATCGTGATTACGCCGTCTCATAATCCTCCAGATAATGGTGGCATTAAGTATAACGCTACCAATGGTGGTCCAGCGGATACGTTGATTACTAAATGGATTGAAACACGTGCCAATGAATATGTTCACGCATATTGTGAATTAGAAGGATTTAAACGTATTAGTATCGACAATATTGAACCCGACCAACAGGTTCCATATGACTATAAAGGTCTATATGTAGAAGAACTATCTTCTATCATTAATATGGAGGCAATCCAAAGTGCAAAACCTAAGGTCCTCGTTAATGCCCTCGGCGGTAGTGGACTAGGTTATTGGCGTGCTATTAAAGAGCGGTATAATCTAAACCTAGATATTATTAATGATGAGTATGATCCAACCTTTAGCTTTATGACCTATGACCATGATGGTAAGGTACGTATGGATTGCTCATCTGAATATGCCATGGCTGACGTAATTAAACAAATTGGTAATTATGATCTCGCTGTTGGGAATGACCCTGATTATGATCGCTATGGTATCGTTAGTCCGCATGGGCTAGCTTCTCCAAACGCATTTCTTGTGACTGCAGCGGATTATTTGTTTACGACTCGTGGTTGGACAAATAAAGGGGTCGGTAAAACCGTTGTTTGTACCACTATGATTGATAAATGGGCTGCTAGTAAAGAGGTTCCTGTTTATGAGGTTCCAGTAGGTTTTAAATATTTTAGTTCCCTATTATTCGATGGTGAGATTGGTATTGGCGGTGAAGAATCTGCTGGTGCATCGTTCCTTAAAAAAGACGGTACCGTATGGACTACTGATAAAGATGGCATGGTAATGGCTCTCCTTGCGATGGAAATGTATGCCGTTATGGGGGCTACTGTTGACCGACTCTATAATAATCTTGTTGTAGGGTGTGGCGATCCTCGTTTTGGTCGTATTGATGCGCCTTGTACAAAGGAGGCCAAGGTTAAGTTGAAACAATTAAATGCAAGCTCCATTACGGCTACCGAAGTAGATGGTGATGCGATTACTAATGTTCGCACTACTTCTCTGTATAAAGATATGCCTATCGATGGTGTTCGTGTGGAAACGGAAACAGGATGGTTTGTAGCACGCCCATCTGGCACTGAAGATTTATATAAAATTTATGGTGAAAGCTATAAAGGGGATAAAGGTCTTATCGCATTGTTAACTGCTGGTGAAGAGATTGTAACAAGTGCTTTGTCTGACGAAGTGTAACATGTTGTTTTCACTAGAAAACTCATAAAGATTTCACTCATGAAAAATAATAAATGTGTTATAATATATTAATATAGTTTATTGAATGCCCTATACTGGCTATATAGCTTGTAGTGCTTAGAGAAGGTGATGTTATGAAATTAGTTGTTACCGTTGTCGGCGTAGACCGCGTTGGTATCATTGCTGGGGTTAGTACCGTACTCGCTAACTACGGTGTAAATATTATGTCGATAAATCAGACCATCCTTGATGGCGTTTTCAATATGATTATGATGTGTGAAACTAAGTCTGAAGATATGAAAAATCTTACAGCTATCCAAGAGGCTTTGACGAATCAAGGTAAAGAACTAGGTGTTGAAATCCGTGCACAACATGCTGATATTTTCTTAAGTATGCACCGCGTAGGATAGGAGGCACTTATGTTATCTATCGACAATATTTTAGAAACGAATCAGATGATTCACGATAACAAGCTTGATGTGCGTACTATTACGATGGGGATTAGCTTGCTAGAATGTGCATCTAGTTCTGGTAAAGAGCTGTGTGACCGTATTTATGACCGTATTACAAAAGAGGCAGAACATCTTGTATCTACAGGGGAAGATATTGAGCGAGAATTCGGCATCCCTATTATCAATAAGCGTATTTCTGTAACACCCATTTCTCTAGTTGCAGGGGGTAGTGATTTAACATCTTATGTTCCTGTGGCGGAAGCTATGGATCGTGCTGCAAAAACTGTAGGTGTTAATTTTATTGGCGGCTTTTCTGCGCTTGTAACAAAGGGCGCCACTCGAGCTGACCGCATTTTGATTGACTCTATTCCTGAAGCGCTGGCAACTACGGATATCGTTTGTAGCTCTGTTGCTGTGGGCTCTACTAAAACTGGTATTAACATGGACGCAGTGCGAGACATGGGAATCATTGTTAAGAAAACTGCAGAGCTTACAAAGGATAATGATGCTCTTGGTTGTGCTAAGCTCGTAATATTCTGTAATCCTGTAGAGGATAATCCATTTATGGCGGGTGCTTTCTTCGGGGTAACAGAAGGGGATAGTGCTATTTCTGTAGGTGTATCTGGCCCGGGCGTTGTAAAACATGCGCTTGAATCCGTTCGAGGTCAATCCTTTGACGTTGTAGCAGAAACGATTAAACGTACTGCTTTTAAAATCACGCGCGTAGGTCAATTGGTAGCGCAAGAGGCATCTCGCCGCCTAGGTAAACCATTTGGTATTATTGATTTATCTTTGGCGCCAACGCCAGCTGTAGGTGACTCTGTAGCTCATGTTCTTGAAGAAATGGGCTTGTCCTCTTGTGGTTGTCATGGCACTACAGCGGCACTAGCATTACTTAATGATGCGGTGAAAAAAGGTGGTCTTATGGCTTCCTCTCACGTAGGTGGTCTTAGTGGTGCATTCATTCCTGTCTCGGAAGATGCAGGCATGATTGATGCTGTATCCTGTGGCAGTTTGACACTTGATAAATTAGAGGCCATGACATGTGTTTGTTCTGTAGGGCTTGATATGATTGCTATTCCTGGAGACACTACTGCTGATACCATTTCTGCTATCATTGCAGATGAATCAGCAATTGGTATGATTAATAATAAGACAACTGCGGTTCGTGTAATTCCTGTACCTGGTAAGACTGTTGGAGAGGTTGTTGAATTTGGTGGATTATTAGGTTATGCTCCTATTATCGAAGTGAGTCCATATAGTGCAGCCGAGTTCATTGCCCGCGGTGGCAGAATTCCTGCTCCTATTCGTAGCTTAACGAACTAATCCGTTTTTACAACCTACTTGTTGGAGGTGTCTTATGAGTGAATATGTGCTCGATTATGTGTGGGCCTTTGCAGTAGCGCTCATCATAACCTTTGCACTTACCCCATTGGTAAAACGCTTTGCCGTTGCTGTTGGGGCAATAGATAAGCCTGATGCTCGAAAGGTGCATCATGGTGCGATTCCACGACTTGGTGGATTAGCAATCTTTCTCGGTTATGTGGGATCGGTTCTTTTTAACGATTCCATTCCGCATGATCATAAATTGTTTGGGTTTGTCCTTGGTACAGTCATTTTGGTGCTAGTTGGTATTTGGGACGACATTAAACAAATTGAGCCAAAAACTAAGTTAATGGGCCAAATTATAGCCGCCGCTATCCTAGTGGCTTATGATATTCGAGTAGATTTCATCAACCTTCCTTGGGGTGGTGTAGTATATCTCAAGTATTGGGCTATCCCATTGACTATTTTCTGGATAGTTGGTTTTACAAATATTGTAAACCTTATCGATGGCCTTGATGGCTTGGCTGCAGGTATTTCTTTTATCGCATGTATCGCTGTTTGTGCAATGACATTGCAACTAGGTCAAACTGATCTTGCTTGTATCTCTCTTGCCTTAGCAGGTGCGACTGTAGGTTTCTTGCGGTATAATTTCAATCCTGCAAAAATATTCATGGGTGATACGGGATCCATGTTATTAGGCTATACATTAGCGGCTATTTCCGTTATGGGCGCTGTGAAGACAGCTGCTATGATTGCTCTAGTGGTACCTGCCATTGTGTTAGGCTTGCCTATTTTGGACACCTTATTTGCCATTGTGCGCCGTAAAATCAGTGGACGTCCCATCTTTAAACCCGATAAAGGTCATGTTCACCATCGTTTATTGGCACAAGGATTAACACAAAAGCAAGCTGTATTGTTGATGTATGCAGTAACAGCTCTTTTCGGCGGTGTATCTGTTATCGTTGCAGAGGTTAATGCTTGGGTCGGCGCGACCTTGGTATTAGTAATTTTCTTGTGTAGTATTTATATTGCACGACGTCTTGGCGTTATCATGCATAGTGATGCGGCAGGGCATCCGTTACCACGTCCTACAATTGAACGTAGCGACTCGGATGATACCATATCCTTTGATCGCGATGAATTGGCTAAAGCCTTGGAGAATACTGATGATTCTCATAAGGAATAACCATCTGTGGGGCGCTTGGCGCCCCATTTTTTCTATCCTACTACGTTGGAGGCAACTATGTTAAAAGTTATGACAATCTTTGGTACAAGACCTGAGGCTATCAAGATGGCTCCTCTTGTAAAAGCATTACAAGCAGCACCAGATATGGAACCTATCGTCACCGTTACGGCACAGCATCGAGATATGCTTGATCAAGTACTAAACTTGTTTAATATTACCCCAGACTATGATTTAAATATTATGAGCCAAGGTCAAACACTATATGATGTAACTAATCGTGCTTTGATGGGCCTTAAAGATGTATTAGAAGAAGCAAAACCTGATGTGGTACTCGTTCATGGTGATACTACAACTACCTTTGCTGGTGCCTTGGCTTCTTTCTACCAAGAAATTCCTGTAGGTCACGTGGAAGCAGGATTACGGACAGGTGATATTTACTCTCCGTTCCCTGAAGAGATGAATCGCAAATTGACGGGGTCTATTGCGACGTATCACTTTGCGCCTACTTCTAGTTCTGAAAGCAATTTAAAAAAGGAAAATATTAATACAGAACATCTTTATGTAACAGGGAATACTGTTATCGATGCTCTTGATACGACGGTACAAGACAACTATGTATTCGATGATGCAGCTATTAATGCTCTTGATCCTAAAAAACGTACGGTTCTTGTTACCACACATCGCCGAGAAAACTTAGGTGAACCTATGCGCCATGTATATCAAGCCATTCGCGATTTAATCAATGAATTTGAAGATATTCAAGTTGTTTTCCCTGTACATAAAAATCCTAAAGTTCGCCAAGTTGTACAAGAGGAGCTTGGCTCTGTGGATCGTGTTACATTAATCGATCCTCTTGACTATGAACCATTTGCAAACTTGATGGCTAAATCTTACTTGATTTTGACTGATTCAGGTGGGATTCAAGAGGAAGCCCCAGCTCTTGGTAAGCCAGTTCTCGTATTGCGTGATACGACAGAACGTCCTGAAGCAGTAGAAGCAGGTACCGTTCGCCTTGTAGGTACTGATAAAGATGCGGTACATAAAGCCGCTTATGAATTATTGAGCAATGCTGAAGCGTATAAGTTGATGTCTAACTCTGTTAACCCATATGGTGATGGTAAAGCATCTGAACGCATCATCCAAGCGTTGCGCCATGAGTTCTTAGGCAATCCTAATCGTCCTGAACGATTTGGTAAATAATATGGATAAGGATCTTGTGAAAGCCCTCGCCATGGCAACATCAGCGGGGGTCACACTGGTCTCCTGTATAGGAGGTTTTATTTGGCTAGGTTATAAATTGGATACTTGGCTTCAAACGGAACCACTCTGCATGGTCATATTTGGCCTAATAGGAGCTATAACAGGGTTTTATATGTTATATAAACAAGTTAAGTAGTGAGGTATGTATGAATCAATATATAAAATTCATAGTGCGAGTGCTGCTGACTTGTTTTTTTATTGCTTTTTTGGGCAGTATAATACAAGTTTTATGTGGCTTAGAACAGTATCTATGGGGATGGCTTTGGGGCATCTTTATAATGGTTCTCTACTTACTTAGCCTAGCTTTGCATGGACAATCTATTGTGTCAGGAGATCCTTATAAAGCCGTACGTAAATCTCGTAGACAGATGATTTGGCGCCTTATGTTAGTAGGCTCTCTAGTGGTCTTAGGTCTGAAAATTCCCGGTGTAGAGGCTGTTAGCATGTTTATAGGTATCGCGCTTATTCAGCCTGCATTATATGCTGTGTACTGGTGGCTCAGTTGCCAGTTTTAGTTCTAAAATGACCTAAAATAGGAACAACAAAGGTATTCCAATTATGCATTGTATACATTATATTTATGATTAATTGGAATTGCTTACCCTTCAAGTGTTGATTATATATCTATAACGATGTATGATGATACATATATGTTATATTTATATTAATTGTAAATATATTAGGTTTTATTATATCTATGAAAGGGGTTGAGAACGTGGTATTACATGCGGGACACCATGAGGTCGTGCAGTGGTTGGGGTTGACATTTAATATAGATACCTTGATTGCTACATGGGTTACTATGGCTATTGTAATATTAATAACAATACTAGCCACCCGAGGACGTAAATTGGTGCCTGTAGGCTTGCAAAATATAGTGGAATCTATATTAGAAGGCTTAGAGGGGCAATTAGCTCCGAACTTGGGTCGTCATTGGCCGATGGTGAGTTCCTTGTTATTTACGTTTTTCTTATTTATTTTTGTAGGAAATGAATTAGGCTTAATGCCTACACTTAAGGCGTTAACATCACCAACATCTGATATCAATACTACAGTTGCATTGGCTTTATGTAGTACATTAGTAGTATGGGTTATGGGTATTAAAGTTAAAGGCTTATCTTACTTTAAGCATTTTGTACGACCTTATAAGGCTTTACTAGTACTTAATATCTTTGAAGAGATCGCTAGACCTGTTACGCTTGCTTTCCGTCTATTCGGCAATATCGTAGCTGGTGAAATTTTGTTAGAAGTATTATACAAGTTGCCTTGGTTTGTACCTGTACCATGGGTGTGGATTGCTTTTAGTTTGTTTATCGGCATTATTCAAGCCTTTATTTTTACCGTTCTTACAGCATCCTATTTAGGGATGGCTCTTAGTGAGGAACATTAATTATTATATATGGAGGATATATTATGGAAGCTCAAGGTTTATTCGCATTAGCAGCAGCGATCGCAGTAGGTTGTGGTGCCATTGGTGCAGGTATCGGTGACGGTCTTGTATCTAGTAAAGTAATCGAAGGTATTACACGCCAACCTGAATTGCGTGGTCAATTGATGTCTACTATGTTCGTTGCGATTGGTTTAATCGAAGCGATGCCTATCATCGGTGTAGTAGTTGCGTTTATTTTGTTATTCAGATAATAACGAGGAGGAATAACCTTGGTTGACTTAAGCCTTGGAACGATTCTTGCTCAAATGTTGAACTTTTTTATATTAGTTTGGCTATTGGCGCGTTTTGCATATAAACCATTATTGGCTATGATGACAGAACGTAAAGAACGAATTGCTAAAGATTTAGAAGCTGCTGAACAAGCCCGTGCAGAGACAGAAAAGTTTAAAGCTGATTATGCAGCTCAAATTTCTAATGCTCGTGTAGAAGCACAACAAATTGTTGAAAAAGCAATTCAAGAAGCAGAAAATACTACACGAGAACAATTGGCAACAGCTCGCGAGCAAATTGAACAAGAAAAAAATCGTGCTCGTCAAGATATTGCCATCGAACGCGATCGTGCTATGAACAGCTTGCGTAACGAAGTGGTATCTTTATCTGTAGCTATGGCTGGTAAAGTTGTTGCTAAAGATATGAACAGCGAAACTAATACAAAATTGATCGAAGACGCTATTCGTCAACTTGATAGTAAAACGATAGGGTTGTGATACGATGAGCATAGAAATTGTAGCAGATAAATATGGTTCGGCTATGTTTGAATTAGCTCAAGAACAAAATATTTTGGAACTCATGGAGGAGCAATTAGGTTATGTAGCGTCCGTTATGGCGGAACAGCCTGAACTTCGTTTATTCCTTGAAAATCCAATCGTTACAGAAGATGCAAAGATTAAGTTAGTTGGTTCCATCTTTGAATCTAGTATCGACAAAGTTGCTTTACACTTTATCTATGTGATGATTAAACGCGGGCGCCATCGTTATATTGCACAGGCCATTGCAGCGTTTATTCAAAAATCACGAGAGGCTCGTGGTATTTTGGAAGCTACTGTAACTGTAGCAGAACCAATCACAGCTGATGTAGAAGCATCTGTACAAGCTAAATTACGAGAAGTAACAGGGAAAGATGTTATTTTATCTGTGCGTCAAGATCTATCTATTATGGGTGGTATTATTATCCAAGTAGGGGATAAACGCATTGATGGCTCTGTATCTCGTCGTTTAGAGGAATTAGAAAAATCTTTATTAAGAACGAACTCTATTAGATAGGGGTGAATGGGTATATATGAAAATGAAGCCTGAAGAAATCACTGCTATAATCAAACAGCAGATTCAGGACTATGATGTTGACCTCAATGTCGATGATGTGGGTACTGTTCTCGACGTAGGGGATGGCATCGCCCATATTTATGGTCTTGAAAGAGCCATGGCCGGTGAGTTGCTAGAATTACCACACGGCGTATATGGCTTGGTTTTGAACTTAGAATTAGATAATGTGGGTGCCGTACTATTAGGTGATGACTTCTTGATTAAAGAAGGGGACCAAGTGCGCCGTACTGGCAAAATTATGGACGTTCCTGCTGGAGATGCCTTGATTGGTCGCGTAGTAAACCCTCTTGGTCAACCTCTTGATGGCAAGGGTGCTATCCAAGCTACAGAACGTCGTCCTATCGAACATCCAGCACCTGGTATTGCGGATCGTCAATCCGTAAACGAACCATTGCAAACAGGTCTTAAAGCGATTGATGCGATGGTACCAATCGGCCGTGGTCAACGTGAGCTTATCATCGGTGACCGTGGTACAGGTAAAACTGCGATTGCCTTAGATACTATTTTGAACCAAAAAGGCAAAGATGTTATTTGTATTTATGTAGCTATTGGTCAAAAAGAATCTACGGTTGCTCGTGTAGTACAAAAACTTGAAGAAGCAGGCGCTATGGAATATACAATCGTAGTTTCTGCGAGTGCCTCCACCGGTGCACCTCTTCAATATATTGCACCATATGCTGGTGTTGCCATGGGTGAATACTTTATGTACCAAGGTAAACACGTATTATGCGTATATGATGACTTAACAAAACAAGCGGCTGCATACCGTGCTATGTCCCTATTATTGCGCCGTCCACCAGGGCGTGAAGCATATCCAGGTGACGTATTCTACTTACACAGTCGTCTATTAGAGCGGGCTGCGAAACTTTCATCTGAACTTGGTGGAGGTTCTATTACAGCGTTGCCAATCATTGAAACACAAGCAGGTGACGTATCTGCATACATTCCAACAAACGTAATTTCTATTACTGATGGTCAAATTTTCTTGGGAACAGATATGTTCTATTCTGGTATTCGTCCAGCTGTTGACGTAGGTTTGTCCGTATCCCGTGTAGGTGGTAGCGCACAAACTAAAGCGATGAAGCAAGTGGCGGGCCAATTGCGTTTGGACCTTGCTCAATATCGTGAGTTGGCTGCTTTCGCTCAGTTTGGTTCCGACCTTGATGCGGCTACACGCGCTCAACTTGATCGTGGTGAACGCTTAACTGAAATGTTAAAACAAGGTCAATATGAGCCTATGAGTGTAGCGGAAATGGTTATCAACCTTTACGCTGGTACTAAAGGGTACTTAGCAGATATTCAAGTGGCAGATGTATTGTCCTTTGAAGCTGAACTTTTACGTTATGTAAAAGCAAATTACCCTGAAATCATCACTAACATTGAAACGTCTAAGAAAATTGACGAAGAAACTGAAAATCTATTGAAGCAAGCAATCCCAGAATGTGTTGAAGCATTTGGCTCTACACATACATTAGTGTCTCGTAAGGAGGCGTAATGTATGGCTAGTGCACAAGATTTGCGAAAACGCATAAAAAGTGTTACCAATACGCAACAAATTACAAAAGCGATGAAGATGGTAGCTTCTGCTCGTCTTCGTAGGGCACAAACAAAAGCGGAAGCTACTCGTCCTTACGCAGAAAAGATAGGGCAAATCTTGCGTCATATGTCTAATAGTGATTTAGAAGGCTTTGAAAGTCCTCTCTTAGATGTGCGACCTGTAGAGCGCACTTGCTATATTGTAGTAGGTGCAGATAAAGGTCTTGCAGGGGCATTTTCGTCTAATGTGTTGAAATTTGCTATGGAACAATTACATGGTAAATCTCCTGATACATACCGTGTTATCACGGCAGGCAGAAAGCCTAGAGATAGCATGAAATCTAGAGGTATTCGCATCGATAAGTCCTATGCGGGCTTTTCTGATAAACCGTCCTATGAACATGCGCGTGCCATCATGCATGAAGCACTTTCACTATATGAACGTCATGAAGTAGACGAAGTCATCATGATCTATACACGTTTTGTAAATTCTATGACGCAAATTGCACAGGCTGAGCGCTTGTTGCCAATAGAGCAACCACAAGATGAGGTAAAAGGCGAAGAGTATGATTTTATGCCGTCCGCCGTATCCGTCTTGGAGGCGTTGCTGCCAAAATACTTAGAAATTACAGTTTATAATGGATTGTTGCAATCTGCAGCTAGTGAATTGGGTGCTCGTATGACGGCCATGACATCGGCTACAGATAATGCAGGGGAACTCATTGAGTCCTTAGGCCTTGAATATAACAAGTTGCGTCAATCTAGCATTACAAACGAAATTTCTGAAATCGTTGGTGGCGCTAATGCCTTGCAATAGATAAGGAGACATCTGTCGATGAGTAATAATATTGGTAAAGTTGTGCAGGTCATCGGCCCAGTTGTAGACGTGCGCTTTGATGCTGGTCATTTACCAGCTATCTACAACGCCATCCACATCTACCATGACCACAAGGCACACGATAGACAAAAAATCGTAGTAGAGGTTATGCAACACTTAGGCGACGATACAGTTCGTTGCGTTGCCATGAGTTCTACTGACGGTATGACACGTAATATGGAAGCAGAAGATACTGGTGCTCCAATTTCCGTTCCTGTAGGGGAAGGCGTATTGGGTCGTATCTTTAACGTACTTGGTGAAACTGTAGACCATGATCCAGCTCCAGTTGTGGCTGATGAAAAATGGCCTATTCACCGTCCAGCACCTAAATTTGATGACCTTTCTCCAGATACACAAATCTTGGAAACAGGTATTAAGGTCGTTGACCTTATCGCTCCATACGTAAAAGGTGGTAAAATCGGTCTTTTCGGTGGTGCCGGTGTAGGTAAAACCGTATTGATTATGGAATTGATTCACAATGTTGCTACAGAGCACGGCGGCTATTCCGTATTCTCCGGTGTAGGGGAACGTACTCGTGAAGGTAATGACTTGTGGAACGAAATGAAAGAGTCTGGCGTTATCAATAAAACAGCCCTCGTATATGGACAAATGAATGAGCCACCAGGGGCTCGTATGCGCGTAGGTCTTACTGGTCTTACAATGGCTGAATACTTCCGTGATGTGAAAAAACAAGACGTGCTCTTGTTCATTGATAACATCTTCCGCTTTATTCAAGCGGGGTCCGAAGTATCCGCCCTCTTAGGTCGTATGCCATCTGCCGTAGGTTACCAACCTACATTGGCTAATGACGTAGGGGCATTGCAAGAGCGTATTACATCTACAAAAGAAGGCTCTATTACCTCCGTACAAGCTGTATATGTACCTGCCGATGACTTGACTGACCCGGCTCCAGCAGCGACATTCGCTCACTTGGATGCGACAACAGTATTGTCTCGTTCCATTGCGGAACTTGGTATCTATCCAGCGGTGGATCCTCTGGACTCTACAAGCCGTATTTTGGACCCACATGTACTTGGTGAAGAGCACTACACAGTAGCTCGTGGAGTACAAGAAGTATTGCAAAAATATCGCGATCTTCAAGATATTATCGCAATCCTCGGTATGGAAGAATTGTCTGACGAAGATAAACTCACTGTATCTCGCGCTCGTAAGATTCAACGTTTCTTGAGTCAACCATTCTTCGTAGCAGAAGTATTTACCGGTTCTCCTGGTAAATATGTGCCATTGTCCGAAACATTGAGAGGCTTCAGAGAAATCTTGGATGGTAAACATGATGAATTGCCAGAAGGTGCATTCTACATGGTTGGTACCATAGATGAAGCCGTTCAAAAAGCAAAGGAAATGCAAGAGAAGGGGGAATAATCCATGGCGGAACCTATGACCCTACAGATAATTACACCTGATGCGATTGTATTCGAAGGCAAATCTACATTCTTTGTAGGTAAAGCTATCGATGGTGCTTTTGGTATTTTGCCAAACCATGCACCTATGATTATCGCATTAGACTTGGCACCTTTACGCATTGATCAACCAGATGGAACATCTCGTGAATATGCTGTATTTGGGGGCTTCTGTGAAATTGAACATAATAAGGTGAGTATTGTAACCCCTGACTGTCAAGATCCAACATCCATTGATGTGGAACGTGCTCGTCGAGCTAAAGAGCGTGCTGAAGGTCGGTTATCAAATCCTACACCTGATATTGATGTAGAAAGAGCGGAAGCAGCATTGCAACGTGCCTTATTGCGCTTGCATGTTACAAAAATGTTATAAGAAAAAGGCTAGCCAGCTGGCTAGCCTTTTTATCTTTCTAATTTTGATTATAAAACGCTCACACCTTTTAAGGAGTATGCAGTATTCTTAGGTTGTTCTACTTGAAAATCTAGTACAACAGGTGCCTCAGAATTGATACCAGGTGCTTGGTAACGGTCACGGTCTGTTGGAATTCGTTTGTATGGTAATTTATCAAGTAATATAGTCATAACTTTGTTCCAAACTGATTTATGTGTTGGCATAGTCAAAGAGTCATCAGTTTGGTTGAAGCCCGTACGAACAGTATGGATTATCTTATCGTTTACATCATAATAGTATAAAAGGGCATTAACCTTTGCGGCGATATAAATTTCATGATTATCCTTATTATACGGATCTGGGCTATTAATAGTATTAACTTGTACATATACGTCTTGTAATGGTACAGGCATAATAACGATTTCAGAATTTTGGGCCTCTGCAATTTGAGCAAGATCAGCGGCTTTAATTTCTGCAGTTGGTGTGTTAGTACTTACGATGGTTGTATCATAGTAAGGATATTTAAGTGTATTTGATAAGCGATCTGTCATGTAGCGACCAAATTGAGCTGTGTTTTCATTGCGCAAATTTGCTGGTACAACAATAGTAACTTTACGGCTCGGAAAGTTTTCTAAGTGTCCATCATGACTTGTACTAGAAGTATTAATTGTGGCTTTTTCCGGAGCTCCAGAAATCGGTGTAGATGTTGGTGTTGCAGCCACTTTTATGACAGGCTCCATATTCGTTTCAGGGGCTAATGTAGGAGCTTCATTACTTGTGCTACTTTGTATAGTGCTAAGAGCTACAGGTTGTGTTGTATTTGGTGTTAATTGACTCAAATCGATCATAGCGGCACTGGCTGTTGTAAATGCAGTTGTGAGTAGTACAGCAAGTACTGTAAGTAGTGGACGTTTATAGAGTCCGAAGTTATGTAACATAATTCCTCCTCTTAATAAAACTCTTTTAAAATTACAAATTATACAATTTATATTATTATATCATATATACAAAAAAAAGAAGCAAGCTTAATAGCTTGCTTCTTTAGTCTGGTGGACGATGACAGGATCGAACTGCCGACATCCTGCTTGTAAGGCAGGCGCTCTCCCAGCTGAGCTAATCGTCCATGGTGGTGACCCGTCCGGGAATCGAACCCGGGATACCGCCGTGAAAGGGCGGTGTCTTAACCGCTTGACCAACGGGCCAAAATGGCTCCTCGAGTAGGACTCGAACCTACGACCGATCGGTTAACAGCCGATTGCTCTACCGACTGAGCTATCGAGG
>NZ_JAWFXN010000004.1:0-171294 GCF_032575955.1 Veillonella parvula | reverse complement strand
TAATTCCGAGTACAGTCGCCATTTGGGCGACCGAAATCACTTTTGTTAAATTAAATGATCCCCATTAGGGGACGGAAACACCAATTAATACTTCGAATCGTTCAAAAGCTTCTTCTGCACTATTGTTAAATTAAATAATCCCCTGATGGGGACGGAAACAACTATAGGCAGTCATGGATAATAGAGCCTCTTCGTGTTAAATTAAATAATCCCCATTAGGGGGCGGAAACGTATGTTCATGAAACTCCTCCTTTTACTCATCTATACGTGATTGTTAAATTAAATAATCTCCTTATGGGTTTAGAGGCTTAGTACACAGTAAATTCATATATTAGTGATAAAGTTAACTTATCCTTAATAAGGGGCGGAAATGCTATCCCACCTTTTGTATGGGCTATATTTATAATCATGTTGCGTTAAATTAAACAATCCCCATTAGGGGACGGAAACCGGCGGTATTCTGTTTTATGGTAGTCGCTGTATGGATACTACCGTTAAATTAAATGATCCTCATTAGGGACGGAAACTCTTTTGTGCCTGCGATTATAGTTTTAATAAAAATTGTTTTAGGCATGTTAAATTAAATAATCCCCTAATGGGGACGGAAACAATTCATGTGATTTGTACTCTATAAGTATATTCTCCAATACGTTAAATTAAATAATCCCCCTCACGGGGTCGGTTCTTATGTTAAAAACTCATATAAGTACAAAAATATAGCCAGTATATTCTTTTTAGTGAATATACTGGCTTTTTTGTATAAATCGGATGGTTTTTCTATTGGTTTTAATCAGAAATGAATATATAATGAAGTCAATAGGTTTTTTATTTCTTAAGTAGAGTTTGGAGGCGATGTGATGGGTAAATGGGATGCACTGGTAAAGGGTGCATTGCTTCATGATATCGGCAAAGTCGTGTATCGAGCTAATCAGGGAACCGATGCACATTCTAAGCGCGGCGCTGCTTTCATTGAGCCCTATTTTTCCGATATGGGCTTAAAGCAAAGTATTACTCATTGTTTAAAGTATCATCATGGGAAAGAGCTTAGTGCGGCTCAATTAAAAAATGATGATTATGCATACATTGTGTATGAAGCGGATAATGTTGCTGCTGCTGTAGATCGTCGAGATCTTGATGAAGGTGAGAGCACCGCTACACAGAAGTTTGATAAAGAGATACCACTTCAATCAATCTTCCGGGTATTTGGTGGTAACACCAGCAATAAACCCTTACAGTATTATCTACGTGGTATTGATGTATCTGATCACTTTAATTATCCTGAAAGCGATAAAACGATACGTGCATCAAGTGATAAGTATAAGGCACTATATGATGTGTTAGTACAGAACTTTCAGCAACAACCAATCGATAAGATGTCCGTTAATGAGTTGTTGAGAATTTATGAAGACACTGTGTCCTATATGCCATCTAGTACGGCAACAGATCAAGCCAATGATATTTCTTTGTATATGCACTCAAAGATAACAGCTGCTGTGGCACATAGTATGGTGCATTATTTTGAGGAACAAGGTATTACTGACTATAAAGAATACTGTTATCAGAATTCTAAAAAGTTTCGCGAAATGCCATCGTTTCGATTAATATCTGGAGATATTTCTGGCATTCAGAATTTTATTTATACGATCCCGTCTAAAGGTGCATTGAAATCATTACGTGGTCGCTCATTCTATTTAGAAATTTTGATGGAACAAATTGTAGATGAGCTATTAGATGCATTGCAGTTAACTCGGGCAAATCTTATTTACAATGGTGGCGGTCATTTTTATGTATTGGCTCCTAATACAACAAAAACTTGTACTGCTATTGAATCTATGGAAAAATCCATTAACGAATGGTTCTTAACCGTATTTGGTACTAAATTGTATTTAGCACTTGGTTCCGCTACAGCAACAGCTGCCGAGTTAATTCAATCGCAACGTACATTATTCCGTAAGGTGAGCCAATCTGTTGGTGAGGCTAAGGCTAAACGATATTCTGAACGGCACCTAACAGATCTATTTAATCCAAATAGTACGTATAATACAGTTCTTCATGGCGAGCGGGAATGTTCCATTTGTCACACTTCAACAGCAACATTATCGCCTTATGGTAAGGATACAGATGCAGAGGCTTGTCCAATTTGTAATGGCTTGTATCGTTTAGGGGAACAGATTGTTGACAGTCGAGATACGGTCTTTGTATTAGCTAGCCTTAATACGAGTGATAATAGTGAAAGTATCCCTAAGGTTGAAGTATATGTTAATAATTTGAATAGTGATGCGGATAATTTGAAGTTATATCTTTATGTGGTCCCTGAAGCATCATTACAGAAGTTTGAAACTAGTCATGATATTTTTAGAATTTACTCTAAGAATACAGCTAAAACTGGACATAATGTATTCAATCGTATTTGGTTAGCAGATTATGTAGCACGCAAGGATAATGGTCAAGTTTATGAATTTGAAGAACTTGCCGCATCTAGTGGCTTAGGTGATGATAAAGGTATTAAGCGACTTGGTGTATTACGAGCAGACGTAGATAACCTTGGTGCTGCCTTTATCGGAGGCTTTATTTCTGAGGGCTCTGATAAATTTAAATATGGTACTTTATCACGATATGCTGACTTATCTCGTGATTTGGCAATGTTCTTTAAGGTTGCTGTTAATAAAATGGCTCAAGGTGATGTGCAAGGTTTTGGTAGATCTGTTACACCATTTACTATTTGGGCTAATAAAAAAGTTACGACTAGAAAAATTCACGTTATTTACTCCGGTGGTGACGATGTATTCCTTGTTGGTGCATGGGATGAATTGTTAGAATTAGCAATTGATATTCGTGAAAAACTGGCAGAGGTTACAGATAATAAAATCACTATGTCTGCTGGCCTAGCTCTATTCTCTTCATCCTATCCAATTAGCCAAATGGCTGCAATTACAGGTTTACTTGAAAGTGTAGCTAAAGATAATGAGGGCAAAGATAGTATTGCTTTATTTGGCTTTGAAACAAATAAAAATGCTAATGGTGAAGAGCGTATATGTCGTCATGTGTATAAGTGGGAGGAGCTCATTGATAATGTAATAGAAGATAAGCTCTATACACTAGATCAATTATTTGTTATTCCTGGTATTAATGATGCTCAATCATCAAAACTGAAGTTAGGGAAAGGCCTAATTTATAAGTTGATGGAATTATTACAAGGCATTTTAAATGATAAGGTACAAGGAAAGCATATTAATGTAGCTCGTATTCTCTATTTATTAGCCCGTTTAGAACCTAAGAAAAATAATCCTACCTATGAATCATATAAAAACTTTGTTACAGCTATTCATAGATGGATTCAAACAGAAGAAGATTGCAAAGCATTATTAACAGCTTGCAACCTCATTGTTTACTATATGCGTGATACAAAGTGAGGAATAGTATATGACACAAGGTAAATTTAATTGGGATATAGATATTGTCACTAAGGCAGAAGAAACTATCGGTCGTTTAAGATATAATCCAAAATGCAGAAAAACAGATGAAGTATTTGACGTAAAGTATGCACAAGTACGTAAAATTTTATCTAGTGTAGTGGCTATTAAAAATAAATTGGGTGTGGAACAACGTAAAAGTAAATCCTTTGATAAGCTACCTGAAAATATAGCGATGGAGGTTCGTTTTCTAAAAACTACATTCTTATATCAAGCTGGTCGAGATAAAGATAATAAATACCCAGTAAAAAATTTTATTGAAGATAGTCAATTGGTAGAGATGGTTGAATGCATTGGTACTGATGTTAAAAAATTTGATATGTTCTGTAAATATGTAGAAGCATTAGTCGCTTTTTATAAATATAGAGCTGTCAGTATTATTGCAGCTGCTAATGAAGCCTGGAACAAAAATAAACCATTTAGTAATCAAAATTACAATCAATCAAATGGAAATCGTCGATAGGAGGGGTATAACATGGAGAATAATGATAATTTAAAATCCTTACGTGGTAAATTGCTAATTACAGGTACTATTAAACTAGAAACAGGTATGCATATTGGTGCTAGTAATGATTTTGCCCCTATCGGTGCCGTTGATGCACCATTTATCCGTGATGTAGTTTCTCAAGAACCTATCATTCCTGGCAGCTCTATTAAAGGGAAATTACGTACTTTATTGGCAAAAAGCCATTGTGATACTTATATTATGAAAGAAATAAGTAAGGATAAAGAGGAAATCAAACGTCTATTTGGCTCTGTAGACCCTGTACAGCCAGCACGTTTACAGTTCTATGATTTATTTATCACAGATGAAAGCCGCCAACTGTTTGCTAATATAGATACTGATACTTATATGGGTGAAATTAAGTTTGAAAATGTTATTGATCGTGTTGATGGTAGTGCTAAACCTCGTCAAATTGAACGTGTTCCCGCAGGTACTACATTCGATTTCAAAGTCGCATATAACATTGAAAATGAAGCCGAAGTTACTGAAGATATGAAGATTTTACAAGAAGGTCTTGCATTACTAGGTATCGACTATTTGGGTGGTCATGGCTCTCGTGGCTATGGTCGTGTAAATATTTCTATTGATGATGTAAAGCCCGTAGGTAATAGTGCTATTAATACGCAGGATTTATTAGATATATTAAGAAAGTAGGTTGTTACTATGAACTACTATCTATATCCACTGCGTTTTCTTACACCAGTGCATTTTGGGGATACCTCAGAAGGGGGAAACCTAGAAACTATTTCCTCTACATTAGGTTCTGATGTGCTCTTTGGAGCATGCTGCCATGAAATTAGTCATGATACGAGTTTATTAGAATCCTTTATAAGTTCAGTAAAAACACAGCAGATTGTATTATCTAGTTTGTTTCCATACTGCATAGATAATGGTGAGTATCAATTGTATGTGCCTTCACCTATCATGCAAATCGACTCAAAAGATATGCCGATTACAAGTTTTGAAGAAACAAAACGAGTAGCTACGGAACAAAAAAAGATAAAGAAAATTGAGTACATTCGAGCATCACAGCTACAAAATTTTAGTCAATACATAGAGTCAGATACATCACAAAAACATATGCCTATCTTTGGAACAAAGCAAGCCATGACACAAGTAAATATGCGTGGTGAAAAAAGTAGACCATATTATGTGGGTAGTTATCAATTTATGTCAAATACAGGACTATATATTATAGCTAGATTTACCGATGATACAAGTCGTGAGTTATTTGAAGCCATTCTTGAATTATTAGGTCTATCTGGTATCGGTGGCAAACGCAGTGGTGGCTATGGGAAATTTGAACTAGCCGATGATCCCATTCAGTTGGAATCTGAAGGTATTTATAAAGATGACTCTGCTTTATATGTATTGCTTCACAATAATCAAGGAAACATGATGTGTATTAGTGCCTGTGTTCCGACTAGTGATGAAGTGGCTACTTTAAAACAAGGCTCCTATAAATTACAAAAGCGTGGCGGTTTTGTAGGATCTGCTGGAAGCACGACTCAAGTGAAACGTAATTCCTATTATGTTGTTAAAGAAGGCTCTGTTTGTCCAAAAGCATTAGTAGGACAAATGCTTACTATTACAGGGGATAGTTTACCTCACCCTGTATATCGTAATGGTATGGGCTTATGGATTGGGGTGGATTTATGAGTAATCGTATAGATCATGCACAACTATCGCTCACTATTGTGAGTCCTACCAATATTGGTGGCCCTGAAAATCTAACGACTAAGGATTATATGTATAATTACGATGCTGGTGAAGTATATCTACTTAATAACTACGAGTGGTTTCGCTTTTTAGCAAGTCATAATAAGTTAGCAGAGTTTGAATTATATATGCAGGATGAAATGATAAGGCCAAATGGTCGGACTATGTATGATTGGGCAAAAAATACTATTGGTGCATCTCAACTAACAAAAGATACATTAGGTCCTGCTATTAGCTCAATTATGAAATCATCGATATATAATAAAGGGCGTAAAAACTCATTGAATGACATTACTCCTCAGATTCGTGGAGCAAATGGGGATATTTATATTCCTGGTAGTTCTATTAAAGGTATTATTGATAGTGCTATTATTTCACATATGCTTCGTAATAATAAAGCATTTAGGAGTAATGTACAAAGAGAGTTAAGAAAAGTTTTAGATGTATATAAAAGAAAGAATGCTAGAAGTCTTTTCAAAGATATATTTAAGATGGTAAATCTAGCTATTCTTAAACATATTCATGTCCTTACGAACAATGAAGGAAAACCATTTAAAGGTATTTTAGCTAGCGCTTTCCGAGGTGTTTCTGTTTCTGATGCTATGCCAATGAGTGTGATTAAAACAGAGGTATTAAAGAAAGAGGATTCTTGTGTTGAGGAAGATGGAACTCATGATATTTCTGTACATCGTGAGTGCATTTTACCAAATCAGCAATTCTCCTTTACATTAACCCTTGATACAGCTATGACTAAAGAAATAGGGATTACTAGTGTCGATCAAGTGTTAGCTATTTTACAGGAAGACTTTGATGCTACTCATAAGTTATTAGCCTCTAAATTTAAGAAGGTTAATCCGTCTGTCTTTAAGGCACTAGACTCAGCTAATGCTTATATTGGCAGTAATACAGGGTTTATTCAAAAGACTATTATTATGGCTGCTTTTACGGATGACGAAAAAACAGGAATTGATATTATTAGAGCTATTTTAGATGTAAATTTTCAAAAGGCTAAACATGATAGTAAGGATAAAATTATGGCACCACGAGCGATTAAATTAGTGAAGTGGAATGGCAATTATTATGAAATGGGGGGCATTCATATTGGCAGATAATGTTGAAATTATGGCCATTGAGTTAGCAATAACAGCAGATCCATCGATTAAAGTTGTACAGTCCATAGGTAGCGTGCTACATGGCGTCTTAATGGAGTTAGTGGGGACAGAATACGCAGGTCAGTTGCATGAAACGGGCCTACGCCCTTATAGCCAATATATCTATTTTGATAAAGAAAAAGGTCAATATATTTGGCGTCTTTCTGCTGTAACAGCAGAGGCTGTTGAGCGTATATTACGACCAGCACTAGATATGCCTGAAAAGATTTTTTTGAAACAAAAACGAGGGCATATTTATATTCAAGATAGAACCATTTTAGAGGAAATCTCCTATGAAGCATTAATGGCTAAGTTTTGGAGTGGTGAAGCAGAATATGCGCAGGCTAAATTGCGGTGTGTGACTACAACAAGCTTTAAGGTAGATCAACAATATACAATATTCCCTGAAGCATTTCGTATATATCGCTATTTATTGCGTCAATGGAACCAGTTCACTACGTTTGAAATGATGGATTCTGAAGATTTATTAGCTGCACTTGAATCGGCAGCTTTCATTCGCGACTATAATTTACGTATGGGCATGTATGGTTTAGAAGGGGTTAAAATCCGTGGTTTCCGTGGAGAGATTGTAATGCAATTTAAGCGAAATTTAGTGATGCAACGCATCTTATCTCTATTGACCTACTATAGCCAATTCACAGGGCTCGGAATTAAGACCGCATTAGGTATGGGTGGGGTACAAAGTGAGGTAGTACAATGAGAATTCTTTATACTCCTGTAGGAGATACAGATCCTATTCGTGGGTGCTATGATGGAGGGATACTTCATATCGTGAGGCATTATAATCCCGATATGGCAATCCTCGTATTGAGTAAGGAAATGGAGCAAAAGGAAGCCTCTGATAGTCGTTTTTCTAAGGCTTTAAAGCATGTGAAACCCGATTTACATATTAAGCTCGTACGTACTGGTCTTAAAGATGTGCATCATATTGATGCTTTACAACCATTTATTAACCATTTCTATGAGATGCTTTCCGAATATCCAGATGCAGAGATACTTATTAATTTAAGTTCTGGAACACCTCAAATGAAGATGATTATGTCCCATCTTAGTGTTGAACATGATGCGGTACTTGGTATTCAAGTTGATACCCCTCAACGAGGCTCTAATCGTTCTGAGGCTGCCGTTAATGATGACGAAGATATTGAAATTGTTATTGAAAATAACTTTGATGATCAAGAAGATGCAGAAAATCGATGTCATGAACCTCAAATGGGATATATTAAGCGTAACAATCTTAAACAATCTCTTCATACTCTTATCAATAGCTATAAATACAAAGAGGCTATAAGTCTTTATCATGGCTATAAAAGAACCTTTACAGATGGTGTTGTTAATGATGTATTACCACTCTTAGAACATGTTCAATTGCGATTGGGTTTAGATTATGATGGTGCTTTACAAAAGTCTCGTAAAGTAGGCTCTATAAACTTATCTTCTATATTTACCGATAAGGTGCTGCGCAAGTTACATGAGTTTTTAATGCTTATGGAAGTGCGCTTAAAACAAGGTCAAATTGAGGACTTTGTTTTAAAAACTACTCCATTTATGTATGAGTTGATGCGTTATTACTTTACTAAAGAGATCCGTGTAAACTGGGGTCAAGTTGAGAAAAAAACATCTAAGGGAGTGCGACTTGACATGGTAGCGTTTAAAAATCAGTATCCTAAACTTTATGAATCATGGAAGGAGAACTCTGATACTCCGTATCTAAAAGAACTTCAAGTATCTTTTTATCATATGTTACATATGTTAGAAGACTATGATACAGTTGATAGTTCTTTATTGAAGCAATTAAAAGAGATACGTAGAATTGAGAAAAAAATTCGCAATAAAATGGCTCATGAAGTTGTTGTATTTACAGAACAAGATATCTGTAGTGCTGCAGATATTCAATCATTACAATTTTTCTTACATCAGATTAAGGATGTATTCTTTATTATTACTGGACAAGAAAAACAGAATAAACTAATCTACGATACCATTAATACATATGTGTTAGAACAAATTCAATAGTGTGAAAACTCATTAAACTGAATAATTTTATAGATTATCATCTTTAGACCTAAATTGATTCCTTAGCATATTCATTTGTATAAAAGGAGGCGACTATATGTCATCCTTATATGTTACAGAAGCAGGATCGTTTATCAAACGTGACGGTGGTCATGTTGTAGTTGGTCGTAATAATGAGGTATTGTTTGAGGTTCCTTTAGAGCGAATCGAAGATATTACTGTTTTTGACTCAGTATCTATAACAAGCTCATTGGTAACTGACTTTATTGAACGTGGCGTACCGATTACATGGCTATCTGGTTATGGCAAGTATTTTGGTACTATAATCAATACGAATACTATTGACATTAACAAACATAAGAAGCAATTTGATCTGTTAGATGATAATGCATTTAGAGTGGCTATGTCACGTAAAATTATTTGGGCAAAGGTGCGTAATCAGTTGACTATTCTTCGCCGCTACGCACGCAATTTGGAAGAGGATATCAATATAGATGTACAGATTGCGAATATTAAATCTGTACGTAGTCATATTGGTGAATGTATGCGTGTATCTGAACTCATGGGCTATGAAGGACTGATAAGTCGTCTTTATTTTGAAGCACTCGGTAAAATTGTGCCACCTGCCTTTGCTTTTACAAAACGTACAAAACAACCGCCTCGAGATCCCTTTAATGCTATGCTCGGATTAGGATATAGTATGTTGTTTAATGAAATTTTGGCTGGCGTTATTAATGCAGGTCTCCATCCATTCGTAGGAGTCATGCATAGCCTAGCTAAAGGTCATCCAGCCCTCGCATCTGACTTAATTGAAGAATGGCGGGCGCCAATTATAGATTCTATGGTGCTATCTATGGTGAGCCGTAATATGGTAGATTTATCTGAATTCGATAATTCTGATAAAGGTTGCTACCTGACAGCAGATGGGCGTAAGGCATTTCTAATGGCCTATAATAAGAAAATTCGTTCTGAAAATCAATATATTGATGATCGTAAAAGCTATCGTGAATCTATCTATAAACAGTGTAAGCAATTTGCTAGTGCAATTATACACGAAAATGTAGATTTGTATACGCCATTGGAGATTCACTGATATGAAAAAGTTTATCGTCCTAGTTATCTATGATGTGGTGGATAACAAAACACGTAACCGTCTTGTTAAATGCTTGGAGCGTTATGGTGTTCGTGTTCAGAAATCTGCATTCGAAGCATTGCTTAATAGGAAGCAATATGATGCTATGATGCGGCGAGCTAGCAAGATGATTAACCCTATAGAGGACTCCTTACGAGTCTATGTCCTTGATGATATTATAAATATCTATACTTGGGGTATTGGAGAACGTAAGGAACAAGACTGCATCATTCTTTAAATATAAATAGTTACTCTCGATTCATACTGTTACGATGTAGAGGTGTAATTAACAATAATAGGATCATTAATATTGGTAAAAGTATTTCAAGGCTTGATGTTTTGTATTGATGATTCTATTATTGTATTATCTATTTCCCTATATGATATAATGGGTTTAGAATTTAACTTCTGAAAAATTAAATCTGCGCTGTTGTGATAGTGGCGCGGTTTAACGGCATTATTTTAGCTTGCTAAAGTGCCTTTTGGGCTCAATTTGCAATCTCCGCCGTTTTTTGCATTTTGGAACCAGTAAATATCTGTTGTTTCAAAGACAGGGTTAAATTAAATAATCCCCTGATGGGGACGGAAACTTATTTCCCTTTGCTGAGCGTACTACATCAGATAAAGGAACCTGTTAAATTAAATAATCCCCTGATGGGGACGAAAACAATACACAATCGTCAGCACTAAAATAATTATTATCGTAAGTGTTAAATTAAATAATCCCCTGATGGGGACGGAAACAAATTTCTCATCTTCATTGTCTCCTCTTTGAGAATATATAAGTATGTTAAATTAAATAATCCCCTGATGGGGACGGAAACGAGTTTTAAAGACACACCGTACATCGTTGGAGTCTCATATGGTTAAATTAAATAATCCCCATTAGGGGACGGAAACTAATGCCATAGCTTGTTTTAGGATACTTACCGCAATCGATGTCTTGTTAAATTAATAATCCCCATTAGGGGGCGGAAACGCTTTTGCTGTCAAAAATCTTTTTGTACATTGTGTGATGTCCGCTAAATTAAATAATCCGCATTAGGGGACGGAAACTCGTCAGCAATTGCCGACACAGCACCCATACCTAATTCGGCAGGTTAAATTAAATAATCCCCATTAGGGGACGGAAACCCATTTTTCATGGCACTTGCAATACTCCAACTTTCACATGGTGGTTAAATTAAATAATCCCCTAATGGGGATGGAAACTCTAAGCCATTTGCTAATAGCTTTGTAGCATATGTATGTCTAAGGTTAAATTAAATAATCCCCAATGGGGTCAGAAAAGCACTATCTTATTATTTGTAGATAGTGCTTTTTCTTATTTTATATAAATATTAATTTTTTAAGGCTGCCATTTCGAATATCCAAATCCCATCATAATAATGCTCACCACGAGCATGCCGTTACCAAGGGTAATGGTGCTTTCACTTGTGGCTAGGCAGGTAATAAAGGATCCGATGCCCATAATGATTGTGCCTAGTATAGCAGATAGTTTATGAATTGCCATGATAATCACCCTTTGCTTTCACTAACAACATTAGGTTTAACAATATATGTAATGATTGCGTACAGTAGGGCTCCGATTACAATCCCGTTCAGCGAAGCCAGTCCGAATGGTATGAATTTAACACAGACTAATGCGATGGCCCATGTAATCCATGGAACTAGATTCCATTTTTTGAAAGTCGCTTTGTTGTAATCGATATATTTTCCACGATGAACCAGGTAAAAGTCCGCTAAGATAATACCGCATAGTGGCGGAACGATGATGCCTAGTGTACTTAAGAATACAAAGAGGGAGTCGATTTTATATGGTTGTGTCATTGTTGCTAATGCAGAGATAGCAATGAGTACGGCTAGCATAATATTTCTGTTTAGTTTGAAAGAGTTGGCTAGGTTCAATGATGTGGAATAGAGGTTCGCACCATTTGTTGTGAAGATATTTGTAGTCAACAATAGTAAGCTTGGGAACACGAGGCCAAAGCTTAATAGTACGTTGATTAAGTCACCATCATTCATAGCAACGCCTGCGATAGCACCGCAGCTGATCATTAAGGTATTGCCGCCTAATAAACCAATTGTACTCGCTGTAATAACGTCTTTCTTGCTTTTACCATAGCGCATAATATCAGCGATACATGTGGCAGTAGATAGAATCCATGTGCCGATAACGATGGTAATGCCTGAAAGTAAATCGATAGGTTGTAATGGCACATAGTTAAATAACTCTTGCCAGCCACCGATTGTTTGAACCGAGCGAGCCGCTGTTCCTAGGGAAAGGAATACGATGGACGGAATCGCAATATAGCCGAATACAGCAAGGGATTTAATACCGAGAACTGCAAAGATACCCATGATAACGGCGCTGAGCATCATAGCAATGACTTCTCCTGTGTAGGAGAGGTTGAATACTTGAGCAATAAAATGTCCATATAAAGCCGCTTGAATAGTGTACCAACCTAGATTGACGATAGGTACGAAGAGAGAGGCAATTCTAGATCCTTCCTGACCGAAACTGTATCGAGTCAAAAGAGCAAAGGTAAGGCCTGTTTTATAGGCAATTACACTCACTAGACCTGCGATGATACATAAGAAAATATTCCCTAAGATCATGGCTAATAATAATTCGTTGAAAGTTAGCCCAGCAGCTAACCCGCCTTCAGCCATCATACTAGTAACAAGAAAAACGAACCCAGTCCAAACGATAGTGAGGGAAAAGCAGGACTTCCTTGCCTCTAACGGGACAGACTCTCTAGAGTACTCATTATCTGTGTTTGTATCAACTGGTTCTACAAACTCTAATTTCTCCTTACTCATACATCTATACTCCTTTACGTAATAAAAAAACTACCATGATGTGTTTAAGATTTATATATGCATGGTAGTAAAGACCTATTATGTAGCGTAAATATAGTGAATTTCTCTAATAAAGGATACATATTTAATTTGTCATAAACGAATCGTATTTGTCTTCATTAAAACATACTTAGTTTTAATATACAATATGGATGTAATGGTCTTTTTTTTATTTCTTTAGAAATTAGTTTATTAGGTTAATTAATAAATAAAACTTAATAGTATTGCTATCAACGTTGATATAGCATATAATAAAATTACATTAAGGATTTGCCTTAATGGAGCATAATTGTTGTCAAGTGGCAGAAGTTATTTCTTCCACTATACTTGTTTGGTAAACAAGAAGCTACGGCTTCAAGTATTACACGAGTAATGATAACTAGTATTGTAATACTTAGTTCGCATTGAAGATTCATCTTTAGTGTACTCCTTAGTATAACATACACAATAATTGTTAAATTATTAGTGGACGCCTGCTCAATAAAAAAAGCATAGTGTAAAAATGTTAACCCGTAAATTTGCTATTCCACTAAAGCCTGTTTACGGGTTTTGCAATTGGAGGCTTTAATATGGAGTTTTCTGAATGGGAAGAGAAAGTTTCTAATATTAGTCGTAAGTATAGTCATTTTGACTTATGGACTAGTTACCAGAATGTTAGAGAATATATATTGGATTCATTGCGTGTCAAGTCGCATGGATTCTATCCATTAATTCATTTTGAAATGCCAAAGCCTAAATGGGTAAAAGAACAGGGTAAGGGAAGAGTCTGTACTGAGAAAAAACGAAATATTTTTTATGCAGCACATATCGATTCTTGGATATATAGGTATTATGCATATCGTATTAATGAAGCTTACAATAGGTATGCATCACAAATTGATATTGATCATGTATCCGTGGCCTATAGAAATAATAAACCTGGAGAAAATAATATCTCATTTGCCAATAATGCTTTTTCCTTTATTAAGGATAGGCAAAGAAATAATGAGAAGGTTTATGTAATTATTGGTGATTTTACTGATTTTTTTGATAGCTTAAATCATAAATGCTTAAAAGAGAGGTTACAGCTTGTTTTAAATCAGGATAGATTAAGTGATGATATCTATGCTGTTTTTAAAAATATAACAAGAGCTACTTATGTTGAGTTAAATGATATATTAGACTGGCATAAATTAGATCATACTGATAAATCAAGGAGAATTATTAATAAAGATACATTTAATTGTGGTCGTATTTTAGATGTAAAAGAATTAGGTTGTGATAAAGTTAAAATTCATAAAGATAATTGTAATGTTGGTGTTGCGCAAGGAACACCTATTAGTGCGGTATTATCAAATATATACATGATTCATTTTGATAAAAAGCTAACTGAAATAGCAAGGTTAGTAAATGGATTTTATCAGCGATATAGTGATGATTTTATTTTTATTTTCTCTGACGATGAAAATCAATATGGGATTAAAGATATTATAAATCGGATTCGTGAATGTGTAGATAATGCTGAGGGTCTAATTCTTAAAGATGAAAAAAGACAAATTTTTGAAGTTGCTGATAATATCGTAACTAATATTACTGACAGTTTTCTAGTGGGATCAAACTCTCATACACATAATCATGAGAGTACTTTAATTAATTATTTAGGGTTTAGTTTTGATGGAGAGCGAATATCAGTACGAGCTAAAACTTTGTCACGCTACTTTAGTAAAATGACTATTTCAGCGCATGCTATTTCTCGACAAAATGGTGTTACGCATCCTAAACGGGGTAAAAGCGTAAGCAAAAGAATTCCTTTGTACAAGGTATTTGATAGATTTACATATAAAGGAACAAAATCATATAGGCGCAGACATAGTCAAAAAAAACATGTGAGTATTATTACCTGTAATAATGGTAATTTTCACGATTATATATCACATGCACAGCATATTTTTAGGGATGATTCACATATTTCTCATGTGACTCAAAAATCTATTGTTTATTTAAGACGACGACTTCGTAAAAAATTTAATAACTCAAATGATTAGATTTATAATTTTTAGATTGATATTTTGAGGGTTGAGTATGTAGTTTGACTATATCTTGATAGTAGTCTCCTTTTATAAATTTATATTATTTATGATATTAAAAAGTACTACCTTAGAACAAAGTTTTAAGGTAGTTTTTTAGTCTTATAGGTCTTATAATCTAATATATTTTATTTTATAACCAACCATTTTTTATATTTTTATTATATGTTGCAATCATGATATATGAGAAAGTAAATTAGCCGTGTTATTTGGATTATGAAAATAAGATGATACAATTGGGTGAGACGATTATGGTGATTTTGAGAGATTTCAAGGTAGAGAAAAAGAAATTTTATTTTAGATTAACTCTGGTATTGGGTACTGTAATCGTGTTAATTTAAGAGATATTTTTTATAGCATTTTGGTTTATGGGGAAATGTTTAAGGAGTGTTAAAATGGCGTATTGGATTTTAAGTGCTGATTTTAAAAAGTGGAAACCAGAATTAGGAGATAGTTTTAACAAGTGGTCTGACTGGAATAAACCTATTAATTACAATTGTTTTATTTCATCAAAAACACGATTGAAGGGGAATGCAGCTAATCTTAATAAAAATGATATAGTGCTAATACATGCCAAAAGAAATGGAATAATAGGGATAGGTTACATTTCATATGTACCTATTGACAAAGAGAATATTCAAGAAAATGATTATATTACAGTTGAGCCAATTATGGTTTTAGAGAATATTCTTACAATTGATGAGTTAACTAAAAATAATTTGACAACTGGGTATCAGAATAGTTTTACATCTTGTGATGAAGCGAAATTTAATAAAATTATAGATTTAGCGAGTATTAGAAGTACTTTAAATACTCGTTTGAAAAAGTTAGGGTTGAATTTTATTAACTCGCCAAAACCTAATATTATTAGTAAAGAAAAGATTATTAATTTTTCGATTAATCAGGATGTTTTTGATTCCTTATATTTACCTAAGTCTATTATTAATAAAATAGTAGACTTATTAAAGCGAAAAAAGAATATTATCCTTCAAGGTCCTCCTGGCGTGGGAAAGACTTATATTGCGAAGAAAATTGCTGAGTCTATTACTGATACATCAAATTCTGATTTTGTGCAATTTCATCAAAATTATTCTTATGAAGATTTTGTAATAGGATATAAACCAAATGAAAAAGGTGGATTTGATTTGATAAAAGGTAAATTTTATTTAGCTTGTTTAGAAGCGGATAAAATGTATAATACTAATAATAAGCAGGTAAATCCATACGTATTTACCATTGATGAAATTAATCGTGGAAATATTAGTAAAATTTTTGGTGAGTTATTAATGCTCATAGAAAATAATTATCGAGGGCATACCATTTCGTTGGCAAGTAATACACAATTTTCTGTTCCTAAGAATCTTTACATTATCGGGATGATGAATACTGCAGATCGTAGTTTGGCAATGATTGATTATGCATTACGTCGCAGGTTTAGTTTTATTTCTATACCACCTGTATTCGAGGGGATAAAAGATGATGATATAACAAGTTGGGGGAGTCCAGATAGCTCTGCTGATGAAACGAAACGGGTGTTTGCACATTTTCTAAATAAAGAGAAGTTGAATACAGAGTATGGGAAATCATTAATTAAAGTCGTTATTGATTTAAATAGAGAGATTGAAGATAAACTGGGAAAAGGATTTATAATAGGGCATAGCTATTTTTGTAATTTATCCATCGATGATAATGATATTACTAAGGAATGCTTACGTGATGTAATTGAATATGATATTGTTCCGCTACTAGAGGAATATTGGTTCGATGATACTGATATGGTTAAGAAATGGAAAGAAACATTATTTGCGGCGGTACAATAGGTGTTATATGTATTTATATAAGACGATTCCAATTGAAAATGTTTTTTATATGCTTACATACATAAGTGGAATAGCATTTGATCATAGAATTACAGGTAATCTCAAAACTGACAATAGAACGCTATTTTCCTATTATATTGATTTTTTTTCTGAAGAATTGAAAAAGATTGTACAACAAGGTTTATATAAAACATATATTAATTATGATGAACCTTTACATACTGTTCGTGGTCAGATTGTGCTTAGTGATTCATTACGACTAAAGGGCCGTGGTCATAATACAATAGTCTGTGATTTTGATGAGCTTTCAATCGATACTATTCATAATAGTATTATTAAAGCTGTTATTGAATTGTTGCTTTTTAAACATTCTGACATGCTTTTACCTGAACAGAAGAAAAAATTATATACATGGGGCATATTTTGGGGAGATGTTCAGTCGATATCATTAAGATTAATCGATTGGGATAAAATTCAATATAATCGACAAAATATTAGGTATCGAATGATATTATTTTGGGGTCAATTAATTACTGAAGCATGGCTCCTATGTACTGATGAAGATAATGTTGATTTACCTTTTATAAATAATCAATCTTTATGTAATATATTTGAGAAGTTCGTGTTTATGTATTGTAAACATTATTGCAGTAATGTTTATCCTGATATTAGCGTTTCTGCCCGACAAATGGAATGGTGTAACAGTGGTAAAGGCGAATTCATGCCTATTATGCGTACCGATATTTTATTGCATGATAGCAGAGCATGTAAGACCCTTATTATTGATACGAAGTTTTATAAACAGATATTTACCTCTCGAGATAGAGGTAATAAGAAGGTATTTAGATCAAATAATTTGTATCAAATCTTTTCGTATATTATGCATTATAAATATAATCATATTGAGGATAATATAAGTGGATTGTTATTATATGCTGGCACTCAGGATGAAATGAATGGGAAAAAAATTTTTGAACATAATGTATGCGATATCCAGCTAGATGTTGAAATATTAGACCTATCGGTTAGTGCTGATAGAATAGAATATCAACTGAAGGATATGATACAAAGATATTTTGGAAAAGCTAATAGTAAATAATCATAATTTATAGTAAGGTATTTAAAGGTCCGTATTTAAGAAAAGTACGGGCTTTTAAGTTTTTTCTTAAGTTTTACGTATTCTGTAGTATTAATGGACTATAATAATATATTGTGATATTAAGAAATCAACATATATTTGTCTTGTACGGATACTAGTGTAACAAATACTTATTAGTGTATATAGTTTTATAGTAAAAGGATGTTGTATGTATAATGTAACAATTACAACGACAGGCATTTTTAATGAGATTCGTCCTTCTTTGTTTCCTCTTGTAGAGGGCAAGGAAGGGATTACGTTTATGAATGCTTTGGAGTATAGTACGGATGATATTTTGCCTTTTGAAGAGGGCGATGATATTACGGATAATGGACCTGAGATTGAGCTAGAGCATGAACGGATTCGAGCCTTTATAATCGCTCTTTGCGCAGAACATGGTAAACCGTATAACGAATTACGAGATGAGTTCGTAAAGGCTTTGCCTGAGTTTATGCTAGATGGTACCTATAAAGGTGAGGAGCTACTTTCAGCAAAGAGAAGAGGGCGTTACAATGTCCATGCCTTGTATAAGAGCGTGCGAGGACGAGATTTACTATTCCAACGCAATTATGGAAATACGAATGGGATGCTTTACTTATCTGACCATATGGTGGGATATTTAATAGAGTCTTTATATGGTAGGAGTGGAATTTTTGGAATGGCAGCAGGAGCACAGCGTATTACCACTCCTTTGCGGTGTTATACCATTCATCAAGCAATAAATCGCGTTGATAGATATTATTTACCTGAGTTGATTGCAGTTCAAGCCCTAGATAATACCTATTCTATGGATGAATCAAACCGGTCCGAGTTTCTGATGATTGCTGATGCATTGGGGGCTTATATGGTGCAGACCATGCATGGTCAGACAGAATCTGAGCAGTTAGATACATTGTCCAAAGATCCATTTTTCCGCAAAATTTGTGAACCTGTTCATCGGTTTTATAGGAACTTGACCAATGATGCTATCATTTCTGTATATGATGAAAGCAACGACTGGGCTGATAGTTTATTACATGATTATATTTATAATCTGTATGATAGATTCAGCGAGGGACTCGACTACTGGGAGGAAGGAAATGAAGGCGTACTTGGTTATGTGAGATATCGTATACTAAGCCCTTTGGCGGATGATCTTGTTAGAGAACTATCTCAGGAAAAGCTACGCGTCGATTTATATCCTGGCTTGAATAAAGCTACAGAGTATTTTAATTTTTTGGTGCCCTATACGAGCAATGCAAAGAAAATGCTTATACATATAGGTATTAAAGAAGATGATTGTACGAGCGATATAACTAGTACTGAGAATGCCTGTGTAGGACTATTGTCTCATGTAGAAACTCAGTTGACGGTATTGGAACGTATATATTGCCTTCTAGATGCTTGTTATGAGGCTATTCGACGATATCAAAACTATGAAGCGCTTGTGCCTATAGTTGATACTTTGGATGCAACTATAGGTGAGGTAGATATAGAATCTCCTGACTCTTGGCAGGCTGAGTATGTGCAGCGAGTATCTCGATTATCTAAATGGTACCGCATGCTAGGGAATGCTTTCACAGGAAATAATATCTATTGGAATTTATTGCAAGACCTCATTACAGCACAAGAGCAAGCACCGTTGGTTCATGAGCCTTATTTTAATAACTATGTTTGTGATGTAAGCTGTCAGGACAATGTCTTTAATCTGGAATGTTTGCGGTATTTATTGTTGCATCATGATATTGAAACAGATAATCGTGAAAGCTACGAGCACCGTGTTCAGCCTATCGATCATCCATACTTCAAGATGCCTTTCGAGGCGTATGGGCAAATACACGATTTGCTAGACTTAGAGACTGAACTCAATAGTAATGATATTGTATATTTCTTAGTTCTCTTGAAAGCAATCCATCGTTTCTACCTAGATCAATTAGACCAAAATCTATGGAAAGAGTTGCTCCAATTATGGTCTATGTATGATAAACGAAATTTCCAAGACTATTATGCAGAATGCTTATGTGCTAAGTATATGACTTACCTAGCTGTTTATATAGGAGATAGAGAACAAGCAGAGCACTTTAAGCAGGATTTACACACAAGCTTTGAGAGGGCAAGACATTGGCATGAGCCCGTACCAATTGACTATGGATGGTCTACCTTTGCATTCTATACGATGGCTCAAATTGACGAAGCCCTTGGTAATTTAGACTTAGCTCAAGATAACTATGATAAAGCCTATGTTACACAAGCCTATACACAAGCTAGCTGGGCTTACAATGAAAGCAAATATAGCAGCCTCTGGAACGGAACTCAACCATCAACAATTGAAAGAAAAACAGTAGCAACTGAAATGAAACTTGTCGTAGACGTAATCAAACCAGATTTTGAGGCTGTTATACAGGAGAATAAAGGTAAATTCTCCACTATTGACGAGTATAAAGAGTACTTCAATACACATATGATGTATCTATATAGATAAATCGTTGTATAGGATAACTAAAAACGCCTTACAAAAAGCAAATAGCCTTCCGTTGCCTAGTGTAACTAGATAACTGAAAGGCTATTTCCTAATCTTTTTTCGATTTCGAGATGCGCTCGATGTTTCGACTCGTCTGACTATCTTTTAATATGATAGAGATAAAGGTATATCATCAAATTAAGATGAATATGTACAATTGTATTAGATTCTTAAACAGATTTATTTTTGAGTACTGACAATTAAATTTAATAATAAGATGTATAATAAAGTATAGTGATTCAAGCAACATAATTTGCATTAGGTATACTCTTGGCAAACCGCATATATGAATGTGTATGGTGTGCAATTCGATGATGTAGTTGGAGAATAGGGGGCGCTTATTATGGCAAGCACAGTAATCGATAGTAAAGTGTTTGGCGCATTATTTAGTACTGATGAAATGAGACGTGTATTTAGCGATCTAAATCTTGTACAGAAATGGTTAGATACCGAGGCAGCTCTTGCACAGGCACAAGGTGAACTCGGTGTGATTCCTAAAACGCAAGCTGAAGATATCGTTAAGTATGCTGATGCTAAGGCTCTTAATATTGATGAGATTGGCGAGTTCTATAAATCCTCTATTACCATTGTTCCTTTGTTGAAAGCTTTCAAAGAAATCCTGCCAGATAATGCAGGCGAATATGTCCATTGGGGAGCCACAAGCCAAGATATTGTCGATACAGGTCTTATCTTGCAAGAGAAAGAGGCATACCAAATTATCTTACGAGATATGAAAGTGTGCCAACAACATGTACTCAATCTTGTAAAAAAATATAAAGATACCATTATGTGTGGTCGTACTCATGTTATTCATGCGTTGCCGATTACATTAGGTTATAAAGTAGCTGTATGGGCCGATGAATTGGGGCGCGATATTCAACGGTTAGAAGAGATTGAAAAACGTGTATTTGTGGGTCAAATGTCTGGTGCGGTTGGTACATTAGCATCACAACCAGAAAAAGGCTTAGAAACACAACAACGCATGATGGAAATTTTGGGGCTCGGTCAACCGACCATCTCCTGGCATGTTGCTCGAGATAGCCAAGCAGAGTTTGCTAGTACACTAGCTTTGTGTGTCGGTACATTAGGCCGCATTGCTCATGAGATTTTAAGCTTACAACGTACAGAAATTCTTGAGTTAGAAGAACCGTTCTTCATGGGTAAAGTTGGTTCCTCTACTATGCCACATAAACGTAATCCTCAAGTATTAGAAAACATTATCGCTGTTTGTCGTAGTGTACGTACCATTGCTCCTGGTATTGCAGAAGCCATGATTTGTGAAAATGAACGCGATTGGGGATGCTTATTAACAGAATGGGAATCCATCCCAAGAGCCTGTGAATTATTGGCTGCTGCTTTAGAAAAATCTAAAGACGTATTAGAAAATCTCATTGTATATCCAAAACATATGGAGCAAAATCTATACAAACTACGTGGCTTGATGATGAGCGAATGTATCATGATGCATTTGGCACCTCGTTTGGGGCGTATGACAGCACATTCCATTGTTTATCGTACATGTATGAAAGCCTATGAAGAAGAGGCGCAAATGAAAGATGCCTTGATGGCAGAACCAGAGGTTACGGAAGCTTTTACAGAAGCAGAAATCGACTATATGTTGGACCCTCATAACTACCTTGGTCTAGCCGTTCAATTTGCAGATCGAGTACTACAAAAATATAAATAAATCACTATCCTATGAATACTAAAAAGCCCGTCCTAAGACGGGCTTTCCTTATATATTTATCTGTATATTTCTATTATTCGTTCCTTATTGTATCGTATATTAGTTCGTTCTATAATAGAGCTAGGATAGTTAGATGAGGTTGGGCCTCTCTTCGTTTTTGAAGGGAGGGATAAGCCTATGAGTGATTATGAATTAATCATGCTCTTATTACAGGTGATAACTGTGGTTATTGCTTTTGGGGCATTAATAGCGCTTATTTGTCTTACAAAAGACAAATAGCCCTCCGTTGCCTAGTGTAACTAGATAACTGAAAGGCCATTTCTTCATGTTTTTATGTAACTAGAGATGAGCCTGACGGTACGACTCGTCTGACTATCTTCTTATATTATAATAAGGTTATGATATATCGTCAAATTATGATGAACACGTGTATGGCATACAGTTTGATGATGCCGTTGTAAAATAAGAAAAACTCCTATTGGCTTTAACCGATAGGAGTTTTGGTTTTATAATTGTAATTTTATAGTACTTTTAGGCCTATTATTAAGTCACAGATTATAACAAATTAATTATATTTCTTTTACATCATCAGGTATAGCCGGAGGAGCCGGTGGTTTACCCATGGATCGTTCAATGAACACTACAGCCACAAAGACGATGAGGCTGACGATGGAACCGAAGATGATGGACATGATACCATATGGGTTGCCAACGAATTCCCAGTACACGCCTGCGATGGAGCCGAGCACGATGGACCAAATGCCAGCGCCAGCTGTTGCATTTTTCCAAGTGAGGCCAAGTAGGAATGCAGCGAATGGGCCAGCGGATCTCATTGTGAAAGCAAATACGAGCATCGGAATGATGGCTTTGCTTACGAGGGAGATGATAATGGCGATGATGCCTAGGAATAGCACGCACAGACGGCTGTAATTTGTGAGCTGAGCGTCAGTGAGGCTTTTACCAAAATGATGTTCCACAATATCCTTGGTAAATACAGTAGCAGCGCCTAAGAGGTCGCCTGCGCCTGATGAAAGCGTAGCCGATACGACAGCGGCCATAACGAAGCCTGCCATTACTGGCGGCATGAGGTTAAGTGCTACCGTTGCCACCGCATTGTTCGCTTCGATGTTCGGAAACTCAGCCAATGCTACGAGGCCTAAAACCGCAGGAACAAAGGCGAATAGAGCCATAATAATCCCGCAAATGATAGAACCGAGAACGGCTGTTCTTTCATTTTTCGCTGCGAAGTACCGTTGAACTGACTCTTGCCCAGTGGAGAAGGTCATGAAGTACATGATGACAAGGCCGATGATGGTTTTCCAACCCACCTTTGTAAAGCCTAGCTGTTCAGGTGGCAATTTTGTCACTACCGATTCCCAGCCACCTACATTGTGCAACACAAACGGCACCGCGAGGGAGAAGCCCCCAACGAGAACGAAGAAATGGATAACGTCTGTCATCGTTACGCTCCACATACCGCCGGACATGGTGTAAATTACGAGTACCGCACCGCAGATGAGGATGGCGAGCTCTGTTGAAAGCCCGGTGAGAACGCTAATAATGGTTGCAGTTGCTGTAATCTGTACGCCTGCTAGTGTAATTGTTGCCAGCATGGACAGAATGGAAGTAATGAGATGGCTAGACGCGCCGAAGCGACGGCCGATGATCTCCGGTACTGTTGTTGCCATGGCACGCCGTAAGAGCGGTGCGATGAAAGCAACGAGAATAACACCAATCCCTGCAGATACGACGTACCAACCTGCAGATAAACCCCACGAACCATACGCTTTCGCTGCTACACCTACGGTACTCCCACCACCGATTTCTGTAGCCGCTAATGTGCCTGCCGTCATAAGAACCCCAATACGACGACCTGCGAGTAGATAGTCAGTACTATCTTTTACACGAATATGACAATACACGCCGACTAATAAATTTAGTAATAAATAGGCGCAAACAATAACCCAAATAATAGTCAGAGAATCCATATGACACCTCCAAAAATTTACACTATCTAGAGATTCATACTAAATCACCCTTACTACTTGCGGTGCATATATCAAGTATAGTTTAATTATCCATAAAAACTGGGGAAAATACAAAGAGGAGTTTCTTTGAGTGATGGAGAATGTATATATATTAGGAAATAAAAAAGCCCGTTATTAACGGGCTTTTTTATTTATTTATCTGTATATCACTATTATTCGTTCCTTATTATGTCGTATATTAGTTTCGTCCTATAATAGACTTAGGATAGTCAGATAAGGTTGGACCTCTCTTCGTTTTGCCTTACAAAAAGCAAATAGCCCTCCGTTGTCTAGTGTAACTAGATAACTGAAAGGCTATTTCCTAATGTTTTACTGATTTAGAGATGAGCCTGACGTTACGACTCGTCTGACTATCTACCTATATTATATGAATAAAGATATATATCGTCAAATTGAGATAAATCTTATAAATATCAATATAGGTAAATCCTATATACTAAATTATAAAATTATTAATCATAGGCACAGCCTTATTTGCATAGTATACTTATGCTAATAAGGCTGTGCTTATTTTATTGAGAGACAAGATTCATTTTTTGAGAGAGGTTTTTATGATTCAACGTATTTTGATGCTAGCTCTTGTGTTGCTGGCTTTCACCATGCCTACAGAGGCAATTACATTTCAGGATCTGAAGACATTACCACAGTTTAAGTTGGTTCATCAGCATGAGTATGAGAAATCGAGTGCTATTGTTAATGATGGTGGTGGTATGTATGTGTATTTAAATACCTATTCTGTGGAGGTTCAAAAGTATGCGCCACCACAGTATACATTAAGTGCTATTTATTATGTGGTACACACGTCGCACTATCAGGCTGAGATTATGGAAAATAAGCTTACTGTTAATTATGATGCAAACTATTCATTGGCGACTTTGATTAAATCATCTAATATGATGAATCCTAGTCCATCTATGTTGGCTTTGATTGAGGCTAGTGAAAGTAAGTCTGGGTTATTTATGTCTAGTACAGACAGTGCGATTTATACATTAGATGGTGCGCTTAAAAGGACTCCGTCTTTAAAAAATACTAGAAATCTTCCAATTCATCGAAAGAATATTCTTATGTATGATTTAGCTGATGCAATGTTTATGGCTGCCTATCAGCAGCATTTTGATGATATTGTGGTACAGTGAGGTGGACGATGAAACGCATATATTTATTTTCACTATGGTTACTAGTCTGCCTCGTATTACCGATACAAGGTCAAGCCGTATCACAAGCTGAGTTACTAAATCCGCAGCATTATCAGCATATCGACTCAACTGTTGATTCTGGCCGAGGAGATGGCAAATACTTGGACCTCAGTTCCATTAAAGCTGTGGATGCACCCGATGGTCATCGACGTGTGGAGGCGTCTATTTACGTCTTAATGCCTGCATCAAATCTCATTCAAGGCATTCAACTGCAATATGATTACGACTTAGAGCGATCCTTACGTCATTTGATCACTATTCATGACAGCGGATTACAACAAGGCGCTAATACGCCGTATATCTCTATTTGGCGTGCAAAACAGGAAAATTCCGGTATTATAGGGACCGTTAACGGTGGCATTGCTTTTAATAATGAAGGTGAAACACGCCGTCAACGACTTCAAAAAGAACATTTAGAAGCGATGATATTACCACCTCAATTTGGAATGGAACGGTATACAATAGCAAACATAATCTATCAGAAGGCCTATGGAGTGGCCTATGATGATGAGCCGTGATAGGTTATGAACAATACGAGAATGGTTCAAGCAGTGGATAGACTTAGGTGGATAATTAAACTTGTTTTTGGACTCTTGTTAAAACTTATACTTTTGCTTATTTGGGGGCTCTCTCTTTGGGGCTTTAGTAATCTGCTGTATGATCGATATGTATTAGAAGCATATCCATTGAGGGATTATCTTCCAGTATTGATATTTACCTTTGGGAATATTTGTATTTTGCCGGGGATTATTTTATGGTATGAAAAGATTTATCCCGCATTTGATAAACCTAATATATATTATAGAGTAAAAGCCTGGTACATTTCTCTGAAAGAGCGATCTTTAGTGGGAGCATCTATCTTTTATAGTATAGATTTTGTTATAAAGCTAGGGCTATTAATGTATGGCACTCTTATTGTTTTAGCTATTGTTATTTTTGTGTCTCTTACTTGGCTCCGGTTCTGATTATTACTGGACTGATTCTTCATTAGCTCTTAAAAGCTCCTAAACACTCATATTGGATTTCTGATATATACTAAAATATAAAATTATTAATAATAGGCACAGTTTTGTTTGCATAGTATACTTATGCTAATAAGGTTGTGCTTATTTTGTTGTAATGTGAGAGAAAAAGAAAGGATTTTATGTTACGTAAAAGTTTGATTATGATGGCGCTAGCAACTGCTTTCACCATGAACGTAAACGCTGTGCAAATCAAAGTGCCAGAGGGGCAACCACCTGTGCCTGGGGCCGATGCAAGCATTCCTGCTAATGCATATGAAAATTATTCCCATATTAATGAAAAGGCGATACAAGAAGCAGAGGCATTTAGTGCCAAAGTACAGAAGACCGTGGAGAAACCTAGCATTGCGATAGAAAAGGTTTTCAAAGAGAAATCTGGATTGGCTAAAGCGGTTAAGCTGGGGGAGTACTCACAATCTACTGTCATCTTACTTCATGATGAAAAGAATAATATCCGTTTAGCTGTTCCAAATATTAGCTTGCGTGGAGACACGGTTGAATCTAAATCGAGTGACGGTCCTTTATTTGTGGTTCGTGGTTTTACAAGTATTTTGATGGTGGGGCCACCACATGGTAAAGAATTTAGTAAACGTATGCACAATGAAGGTGTCTATAGCTATCCGAGCTTAGAAAATGCATCTTGGAAAATCCTTAAAGCCAAGACACATGTAATGTATACAGAGTTTACGCCTAAGAACACGAACACTACCTATGGTATTACATATCTTGGAGGTGGTGATGTGAAGGAACCATACCAAGATAAAATAGCTGAAGTGGTAATGAGTAATTATATTATTCCATCTATTGAATCTCTATCTAGGCTGGATAATTATAGCCATGTTAAACATTGGGACAATTTCAGTTATCGTATTCCTAAAAAGGCTAAGTTAGTGAGCGAGGCTATGGAAGATAACAAATATGAGGTTCGTACTTATGAAGATGCAGGCATTAAGATCCGTGTGTTACGCTTTCAAATAGACCCTAATGTTGTTGATAAAAGTTTGGCAAAAAAACAAATTTTTGCATTTTTGAATAAATATGGTGACCTCGAGGCGCCTACACAGTATGCAACAGTTTGGAATAATGGTCTTCCAGGCTTCCTAGTTGATCGCTATAAATTTAATGGGGGATCCTATTTACGCCATTTTACAAAGGATTCTGGATATTATTATAGTTATCGCATTGACTATGATGAAAGCAAATCTTCGTATAAGCATAAACAATTGCGCGATATGGTTGAATATGTAGATTTTGATAATGTTGAAAGTTTACGAAAGGCACCTCAATGGCGTATAAGTGATAGCCATAAAAAGAAGCTTGATGCGGATCCAATCTTTAATCCGTGGTATATGGAATGGATTAAAATATTAACTCAATAAGATTATGTATAAAATAAGTGGTTTGAGTTGTTCATAAAATAGTTCAGGAGAGAGATCATGAAAAGAAAATATTTGATTACAGGGCTTGTTATAGGCCTGCAATTGGTAAGTGGTTATAGTTATGAATCGGATGCAAGTTGGCTGAGTAAAACTTGGGACCGCCTTGAAACAAATGCAGCGAAGCAGTCTTATGATTGACCAAAAGCTGAGCAATATACTCATTATGCGGGCGGACAAATTGTAGGAGCCAACTTACCAGAAGAGGATATGATGGTCCTTGGTGTTTCATTAGGTAATACCTTTGATAGTGTAAAAGCTAGTTTAGGACAGCCTACTAAAGAAACTAGTAGAGGACTTACCTATGGTGGTGTTACATTTGGGAGTTTTAAAATGGATGGTGTGGGCTCTATTGTTACCTATATGATGATCGAGAATCGTGATGCTACTACACATAGAGGTATTGCCGTAGGCGACTCCATGCGAAAGGTCCTTAATGTATATGGCAGACCTGATTTAGTGGATACTAACAATCGATGGTTTTATGGGAAATATCGCTATCGAACTGATATGATGCATGGCGTACAATTTGAACAAAAAGGCGATAAAGTCAGTAAGATTTTGATTTATAAATGATTATATTCTTACCATATCTATGAAAAAAAGCCGAGCTTTTAATCATTAGAATTAGCTCGGCTTTTATTGGTTTATTCATATATTTATATAATATGGTCTTTATTGTATCGTATATTAGTTTGCTCTATAATAGACTTAGGATGGTTAGACGAGGTTGGGCCTCTCTTCGTTTTTGAAGGGAGGGGTGCTTATGAGTGGGTATAAAATCATTATGGTATCCTTGGGATTTTATCAGTCATGATATCCTTTGGAGCACTTGTGGCGCTTATTTGTCTAGAAATAGCAAAATAGCCCTTCGTTTCTTCGGAAATTAGATAAAACGAAAAGGCCATTTCTACATGTTTATATGTTACTAGAGATGAGCCTGACGCAACTACTCGTCTGACTATCTACCTATATTATAGGGGTAAAGATTTATATCGTCAAATTGAGATAAACTGGAGGTCCTTATGAAAGCATTTGAAACAAAGGATTATAAAGCTTTTACCATGTTTGAGAATCGTTGGGCTCTTGTTACGGCTGGAACGCTTGATGATTTTAATACGTGTACAGTTAGTTGGGGCAGCATGGGCAATGTGTGGGGCCCTAATGGCGGCGACATGTCTACGGTGACGGTGTACATTCATCCGGCCCGCTATACGCAGGAATTTATGGCAAAATACGATACCTTTACAGTGAGTTTCTTCCCTGAAAGCTACCGCAAGGCGCTTGGTTACTTAGGATCTCATTCTGGTCGCGACGAAGATAAGGTAGCTAACTCTGGACTAACCCCGGTGGCGGCAGGCGATGGGGTGACTTTCAAAGAAGCAGAGTTAACCTTTGTATGTAAAAAGCTATATGAACATCAGTTTGATGAAGCCTATTTGGCAGAAAAGGTAAAAGACTATTATGCATCTAATCCTGCTGTATATACACAAGCTGGGCATGATCGTTGGGAACCTCATTATATGTACATTGGCGAAGTAGTTGGCGCCATAGAGGGCTAGTCTATCTACTGAATAGTTGTATAATAATATAATACAAAAAAGGCAGCCTAGAGGCTGCCTCTTTTGTTGTTATAGTTATTTAAAAAGGAGAAAGTGAGACGGTATTTACTACCTGTATTTATCATATCATAGAGAATGAGTATGAAATTCCACATATTGTAAACGTAACATTTTTGATCTGTATCGTATATTATACTAATTACAATCTATTATTTAATCCAAGTTAATCATCAAAATATATCATAAAATCGATGAAAAATAAGTATACAAAAGCTAAGTGTAATGAATGGCTTATATAGTGACTTCTTTTGTTGATCAGTACTATAAATAGTGTAAATTGATAAAATTTTTATAAAATATAATCCCACAAAAACTGCAAAATCTGATATAATATTAGTATGAAAATCGACGTATGTAAGGACTAAAAAATGGTGTGTATGAAGTGATTTTCTGGTCTAGAAAATCACTATATCCTTAGTATTCAGTCGATATAATCGGAATGTTGTATATATGAAATGACTACGCAAATGCGTAGTTTTTATTATTTTTTGTTTGGTGTAGGTAGTCCCATGAGTGTAGTGAAGCCCTTATTATGGCTATTAGAACCGTATATCGTATACAAGGCCTATTTGTGGGGCGCCCGTTTCATGGCACAGCCTTTTACATGGGAAGGCGAATTAGATTGGTTCGCTTTTATGCTAACCATACTGCTCGTCATTGATGTGGTGGCGTTGCCCTTGGTGATCTTCTATTGCCCTGGTTTGAATCCTGGGGTACGTGTCCCTGACTGGATTCGCCGTTTAGGAATGCCTATTTATGCCGTCCATAATTGGCTTGATAGTAAGGTGGGTGGCGACACATCTACGCCGATTGTATGGCTTCGTAAAGCCTTGCATTCCTTGCTTTTATTCATTTATTATCTAGTGCCATTTTATGTGGGTGGTCATCTCGTAATGGGTCTCGTAGTAGCGCTCATGTATGACGTCCTCGTATGGGCGCATGGAGGTGTGTGATGACGACTTGTGAATGGCCGACGACGCCTTTATATCAGGAGTATCACGATTACGAGTGGGGACGACCAATTCATGATGATCAACATCAATTTGAACATCTTTGTCTTGAAAGTCTCCAATGTGGCCTAAGTTGGCTTACGATTTTGAATAAACGAGATATCATTCGAGAATGCTTTGATCATTTTGATATTGATGCGGTGGCTGTTTATGGTGAAAGTGACATTGAACGCATCATGCAGACGGAGGGGATGCTTAAGCATCGTCCTAAAATTGAAGCTATTATCAATAATGCTGCTGCTTTTAAACGTATTCAATCTGAATTTGGTTCGTTTTGTAATTATATTTGGGGATTTACAAATCATAAAACGATTATTTATGAAAACCATCCTGAAGGGCATTTCCCTACTAAAAATGGTCTATCCACGCGGATTAGCAAAGACTTAAAGAAGCGAGGATTTAAGTTTGTAGGGCCTGTAACAATTTATTCACACCTACAAGCCAGTGGTCTCATCAATGATCACGGTAAAGACTGCCCTTGTTTTGAGGAGATTAATAAAACAGCAGATATCGTACGTTTACCTGTAGACGATGAAGCGTAAGGGAGATAAGCAGAGATTAGTTAACAATAGTTTTTGCGCATGATTGAGTTTACATAATTGAATTTGTTGTTATGTGGAATTGGGTGTACACTAAAATCGATGAGGCGATAGCGACTCATCTCATGTTGGCCCGCTTTATATAAACACATATACTCTCTCTCTCCTAAGCGGGTCTATCATTAGTTCTCTCTCAACGCTATAAACTATACAGAGCCTCTACCTTATTGGGTAGAGGCTTTTTGCTGTATATAATGTTATAAGAGGAGTAATGCCGTATTAGGGAGACCTATAACAGCATTAAACAGGCTATATGTATGGTCTTAAAAAATCTTTAATTAATTCAATTTCATAGTATATATTTTATACCATATAAATTGATTTCTTTCGATGTAGTTGTTATACTGAAGTAAATTGATAGTGTTACTTTCACAATTAAAGAAGGGAAATATATGATTGGTTTGGGAACGGCCATTAACATTGGTCTCATCATAGCTGGTAGCCTATGTGGCCTCGCGTTTGGTCGCTTTATGAAAGAAAATTTAAAGCAGACGCTCATGATTGTGAGCGGTATTATCGTGCTCCTCCTCGGTATGAGTGGGGCCATGCAGTATATGCTCGTCATTGTCAACGGATCTCTACAAACAACAGGGCCGCTATTAATGATTATTAGCATGGTCGTAGGCGCCGTGATTGGCGAAATTATCGATCTTAATCATTGGATTACTGTGTTTGGTGATTGGGTGAAAGCTCGCACTGGCAATGCTGGTGATCCAAAGTTTACCCATGCTTTTATTACTGCATCTTTGACGTTTACTGTAGGTGCTATGGGGGTACTGGGCTCTATTCAAGACGGCCTTACTGGAAATTATCAAACGCTATTATTGAAAGGCATCCTCGATGGTATTATCGTTATGGTTATGGTATCCTCTATGGGAAAAGGGGCGCTGTTCTCCTTTATTCCTGTAGGTATTACGCAATGGCTCATCACGGCAATGGCACATATTGCAGCGCCTCTGATGACACCTAGTGCCATCGATAACCTATCTTACGTCGGATCTATTCTGATTTTCTGTGTTGGTATCGACCTCATCTGGCCTGGTAAAATACGTATTGCCAACCTCTTGCCAGCCATTTTCATGGCAATGGGGCTTACATTTTTGCTATAATTAGCATTACAATAATATATAGATTTTTATAAGAGACCTATATTCTCTGAACCTTTGATGTGTACTTTGTACATGATACGGTCGAGGATGTAGGTCTTTTTACTTTTTAAAATCAATTTAATAGATGTGCGAATTAATGATAGTTTAAATTCAATTATGACAATAAGGTAAATTTATTACATTCCGAAATAGGTGACCAATAGAGTCATCGCAAGTGTAGGATTTAAATGATGTTTTATAGAATTCTTTTACCAAAATTGTTTGTAGAATAATTTCAATTCTATGTATAGTTATTCTTCAAGTATATGTTATTGAATTATACCTGTTTAACAGGTATAATCAAAGGAGAGATTCTATGATTATCGGATTTAAGGATAAGGAAACAGAAAAAGTTTACTATCAAAGCTTTTCCAAACGCTTTTCTCCGTTTATACAAAGGCTAGCCCTTCGTAAATTACTATTGTTAGATAATGCTGAATCATTACAAGATTTACGTTGGCCACCAGGTAATCGCTTGGAGTTGTTGCAAGGAGATCGATTTGGACAGTATAGTTTGCGGATTAATAGTCAGTATAGACTGTGTTTTAAAGTGAAAGATATTAGTAGTTTTTATGATGTAGAAATTGTAGATTATCATTAATAGAGAGGAAATTAATATGGAAAAGTTTATTCTTACACCTACCATTAGTGAAATATTAAAGGAAGAGTTTATGGATCCATTAGGACTATCTGCATATCGATTAGCTAAGGATATACATGTGCCTGTTTCACGTATTCAAGAAATATTGAATGGTACACGGTCTATTTCAGCAGATACATCGTTGCGTTTAGCGAAATACTTTGGTGTTTCGGAAGGGTATTTCTTGCGTTTACAGATGGATGTTGATTTGCGTACAGCAAAACTTAGTGAGGGGATGGATGAAGTATTATCCTCTATTACACATTGTGCTTCATTAGAACCCGTAGACTGTCAATAAGAGATTGATAGTTTTCGATGTGTTTGGTACAATTATCTTAAATTAGTAAGTTGTTACAACATTGAATATTGATATAAGGAGAACCTATGTTATTCGTTGAATATCCTAAATGCACAACATGCAAAAAAGCAAAGAAATTCTTAGATGATCACAAAATTAAGTACACAGATCGTGACATCAAGTCCGAAAATCCTACAGCAGAGGAAATCGCTGCTTGGTATCCACAATCTGGCAAGGATTTGAAAGCATTCTTTAATACTTCTGGTATGATTTACCGTGAACAACAATTAAAGGATAAATTGCCGAACCTTAGTGAAGAAGAAAAACTAGCTTTATTAGCATCTAATGGCATGCTTGTAAAACGTCCTATCTTGGTTCTTGAAGACAAAGTACTCGTTGGATTTAAAGAAGCAGAATGGATTGAGGCGTTGAAGCTCTAATTTCATATTAGTTAACCGAAAGAACAGGTCCCTAAAAGCCTCCATAGCGAGCTAAGTCGTTTTTAGGGACCTGTTCTTTCTACGTTTTAATAAAGAAATTAGAGCTCACGACTAGGATCTCTTTTACAGTTAAGATATTTTTCATTTATCAAAAATTTTGATTTGTATATAACTTATATATTTTGTATAATATTTACACAATAGATATACCCCTATGGGTACTATAAAAATTTAGAATAGAAACAAAAGGTACTTCAGATCGGTAGTTGATTACTATTAGGTTAATATTAGTACGATATTAACACAAGATTAGTGTCATATTGCATGGGTGTACCTTACTATTTAATAAATTGTTTTGTATTTTATTTCCGGATTAAGTAAGGCCGGTATCTCATTTATAGAGAGGTCTATATGAAGTTTTTACAGTCTTTATCAGCGCAGGTTTCTCTGCGTACGCAGGGGGCTATTTTGGTACTCGGCTTGTTATTTATTATATTAGATGCGCTTACGGAGCCTATGAACCCAGCTATTGATTTGGCGTGGGTAACGGTCATCATTTGTGGCTTGCCATTGCTCATTAACAGCGTGCAAAGTATTTTGGATCATTTAGAGATTCATGCTAATTTTCTCATCGTGATAGCCATGGTGGCGCTTATTGCGATTGGAGATTACCATACGGCGGCTTATGTAGGACTCATCGTACATGGTGGCTTTTTCTTAGAGCAGCTTATTACGGGCGACGTACATTATACATTGGATGATGATATGTTGCCGACCATGCCTACACAGCTTGTAGCCTTGCGTCAGGGCATCAACAATTATTCATCTGTTATTGTTGTAGCTGTCATGTTGCTTTCCATGGGTTCCTATGCATTGACGCAGAACTTTATGCATACCATTACATTGCTAGTTATCCTTTGCCCATGCTCTTTGGAACTCGTTCTTGTGGCACTCATGATGGGTTCTCTCGTAGATGAAAACTCTCCAACAGCGGGGCTTTCAAAAGAGGCGAAACAATGCCATTTGGGCTTACTCATCGTGTCCATTTTGTTCCACGTTGTCATTATCGGTGCTGGTGTGTTAGGATCTATCAATCCTGTAACGGCCACTGCATTGCATGGCTTGGCGCGACTTGGTCTCGTGTATAATTTGAAAGTATTAAACGGCTCCTTGTGCATCGCATAAATAATTAAACTCCCCTAGTAATCATAAGTATTACTAGGGGAGTTTTGTATATACAACAGTGAGTTGTACAGTACGTATTTATACATTACGTATTATACAGTACATATTCTATTGTTGTCCTTTGTCTCCAAGGGTGAGGAGTAGGAATACGATGGATAGGATACATGCACCAACGAGGGCAATGAAACCACCATCCCAACCGTAGAGGTCAACCATGAGGCCCATGAAAGCACCAGCACCGGCAGAACCGATGAGGTAACCAAGAAGGCCTGTAAGGCCAGTAGCACCACCTGTTGCTACGCGTGGCACCATATCTGCTGCTTGAAGGCCAATCATCATAACAGGACCGTAGATGAGGAAGCCGATAGCGATGAGTGCTAAGTTATCGATGAGAATATTGCCTGCAGGGTTAAACCAGTACACGAGGATTGCCAAGATAACGAATAACATAAAGCAAATCGTAGCTGGAGCACGACGGCCACGGAATACGCGGTCACTCAAGTAGCCACTTACGAGCATGCCTGGAATACCAGCCCATTCGTATAAGAAGTAAGCCCAACGGGAACCTTCTTTTGTGAAGCCTTTCACAGCGGTTAAATAGGTCGGAGCCCAGCTAACTACGCCGTAACGGATGAAGTATACAAAGATATTTGCAATCGCAAGATACCATAAGTATTTATTATGCAAAATATATTTGTAGAAGATTTCTTTGAAAGTACTTTTTTCTTCATTTTCTGTATGTGTATGAACGACTTCATGTTTGTATTCTTCGATAGGCGGTAAGCCACAGGATTGAGGCGTATCTTTCAACAATACAAAGGTAATAATCGCTAACACGATAGAGATAAGGGCAGGGAAGAAGAAGATACTATGCCATGTACCGAATAGGTAGATGCCAAGCGTAGCAAGAGGAGCGATGATGCCGCCACCTAGGTTGTGGGAAACGTTCCACCAGGACCACCAAGCACCGCGTTCGGAACGGGAGAACCAAGTTACCATGTTTTTCGCATATGGAGGGTAGCCCATACCTTGGAACCAACCGTTTAATAAGGCAAGAACGCACATGATAGGAATACTGCTCATAACACCTGGTAAGGTGCCGAATAATAACATAACTAAAGCACTAAGCAATAGACCTACTGTGGAGAAGTATTTTGGGTTAGAGCGATCAGACGCATTACCCATAACAAATTTACTTACGCCGTAAGCTACGGATAAGATGGTCATAACTATACCAAGATCCGCTTTGGTGTAGCCGTACTCAGCAATCATGTACGGAACAGCCAAGCTAAAGTTTTGGCGGATCAAATAGAATGTAGCATAACCAATAAATGTACCTGCAAAGACTTCGCGACGAAGACGTTTGTAGGTGGAATCGATTTGCGCCTCAGGTAAACGTTCAATATGAGGAGCAGGAGAGAAAATCGACATCGTTACACATCCTTTCTACAACATGTCATTTGTAATAATACCATGTAGGGTATGTAGTCGACTATACTTAATTTTCTATTATAATAAATAGTTATTAGAAAACTGTATTATGGATAGTATTGATTAGGGTGAAATAGTATTGAATAGGTTGAAAATATCAAAATATCTTCTATGTAAAAATTATTAATTTGTAAATATATATATATATATGAATAACTGTTCATGCATTTGCGTAATGAGGCTATGCATGAATAATATAATCTCATTGAATCCGCATTTTTCCTGTACTTTTGAGTATATATGAATAATTGTACATATTTTGTTATTGACACAAGGTAATGCGAAAATCGTTAGCTTGGCTGACCGTTGGGTCACATGGATTGTAGTGATTGCGTTATTAGCCGCGGTTGGCACCTATGTGGTAACTGGAGAAATCATTCGTGCCGTAACCATCCTCGTTGTGTTCTGTCCTTGTGCTCTCGTATTGGCAACGCCGGCAGCGATAATGTAAAGGAAATTCCTTACTTAGTGGCATTATCTAAACGCATGATGACTACTATTAAAATTAATCTTTCTTTCTCCTTGCTTTTGAATTTCGTAGCTATCATCTTGGCAATGGTTGGTACTTTATCTCCAGTGTGGGGGGCCCTTGTTCATAACGGAGGGAGCCTTCTCGTAGTTGCAAACTCTGCATTACTATTGCGTTGGGCTTACAAATCTAATTACATAGTAGATGATGATCATTCCGTTCTCATGAACGCAGCTCGTAAACGCGTGTTTGAGGCTTAATAGTAGTTCATTATAAATATAAGTATGGAGTGTATGTATCGATTTGATTACTAAATCGATGAGCGTTAAAAAATAATATAGTCAATAAAAAGCGCTATCTATCCCTAAGGAAACTCAATTAGAGTTGTGGGATAGATAGCGCTTTTGTTTCACTTATAGTATGAAATCGATGGTTTCTAGTGTTGATTAATCAATATATGTTACAGGATAACCTTTGGCTTCGATTTCACGGCGGTTAAGACCATTTGGTAGATCTGGGTAGCCGATAGCGAGGCTAGCGTAGACTTTTTCGTCTTCGCTAAGACCTAGTTCACGCATTTTGGCTTGGATGCGTTCATTATCTTGAAGATGACGGATTTGGTTAACCCAGCAACTACCAAGGTCAAGTTCATTGCAAGCAAGCATCATGTTTTGCATAGCACATGACACGTCAGCAAAGTTGTTGGCATAGCTTGGTTTACTAGCCAATACGATGAGTACAGGCGCATTATAGTGGAATACAAATTTGCCTTCGGCGGACATCTTAATGATATTCACCATGTAAGGTAAAGTATTTTCTGTAATCGGCATTTTGCCGTATTCTTCTTGAATGAGTGTTACTAGTTCTTGAAGCACATCTTGGTTTGTAATGACCATGAAATGTGTTAATTGTGTATTACCGCCAGATGGAGCGCGGCGCCCAGAATCGAGGACTTGATTGATAAGTTCTCGAGATACTTGATCTGCTTTAAATTTACGTGTACTATGACGAGTTTTGATGCACTCTAAGGTGTTCATATAGGCCTCCTATTATAAGTTAGCTTTGATATAGAATTTCTTTTATTATACTACAAGGAAGGACCTAGTAGGGGGCGTATTTTTACTAAGTCATTTATTAGGAGACGGGCCTGCAACGAAAGAAGATTTCATTGAAAACAGAAGTTATAACTTTCTAATTTAATATCAAATTAATTTATAAATAAAGTAACAACTTTATGGTATGATTTTTACCCATAAATTCTATAGAAGCGCCTAATTCTTAACGAATAAGAAAATAAATATTAATTAATTGACAAATTTAAAAATATCTGTTCAAAGTGGGCTTTTTGCGTTGACTGTTTACCGTAAAATTGTGTACAATTAATTAGTAGATAATTGTGTGCATATGGAGGTAGAATATGGCACAAATTGGTGTACTTGAAGGGTACAAACATAAAGAAGATGTTCCTGATTCAGAATATTTAAGATTGGAAAATCAATTGAGCTTTCCACTCTATGTAGTGGCAAAGGAAATTGTTAATGCATATCGTAGTCACTTAGATCCTTTAAATTTGACATATACTCAATACATCGTAATGATGGCATTGTGGCAATATGGTGATTTATCCGTTAAGGAATTGGGACAAGTATTGCGCCTTGATTCCGGTACATTAACACCGCTTTTAAAGAAATTAGAAGCCAAAGCATTCTTGAAACGCAAACGCAGTCGTCAAGATGAACGCGTAGTTATGGTAACCCTTACTGATACGGGCAAAGCATTACGTGATGTAGCGGTTCATATACCACGCCGCTTGGCTGAATCGTCAGGTCCTATATTTGACGTAGAAGAGACACGTCAATTGCGTATGTTGCTTAATAAATTGCTAGAAGCAATCGATAACGCAAATGCAAAAACAGCAGAGAACATGAAGGGCTAATTTGATACAACCTCATATGTATATATTCTGTAACTTTGGAAATCTAAAAATTTTATTAAAAATGTGATATACTATACATATAGCGTATTGTATTCAAGTCATGTGAGAGTATGACTGATTCGTGATTTGCCCTCGTGGCACAAAGGAGATCATTATGAATAAAAATTTATTAGGTGCATTTGTATTAGCCGGTACATTATTAGTAGGTGGTGTTGCAAACGCAGAAAACTGGAATGGGTTAGCTAACTACCCAGAGGTTCCAAATAGTGCAAATGGTACAGAAACGTATTTCTTTGATAAAGCATCTGAGTTTAAAGGTATCGATAGCAGCCGTAACAACGTATTTGGTGTTAATGTGATTAACATGCATAATAACCAATACGGGGAAGCTACATTGTTCAAATATCTTGTTAATCCAAGCTTACATACTGTATATCGTTACGCTCCAGATGGTCAAGTTTACCAAATTCAACCTGGAACAAATGAGTTCAATATGTTCATGGCTGCTTGGAAAGAAGTATACGGCACAACTTTCGAATTCCCAGCGTTATAATCTGATGGCCCGTGCCGTAATAATTACATAACTATTGCTGGTGAAAGCTCCTTTATGGCTTTCACCAGTGTTGTTTATGGAGGTTTTTTATGTCTAAATCTGAATTTGCTCAAGCCTATACGGAGCGTATGTTCCCTGATATTGCAGCCCCAGCAGGTTATATTGATCCAGAGTTTGAAGTATTGTTTGATAATTTTGCCTTTGATGAAGTCATCACCGAAGAAGGCCGTAATGTACCGGCAAAGGATCGCTTCTTAGCCATTCTCGCTACATTAGTAGGCGCCTCAGCTGTTGATGAATATGCATTAATGCTACCGGCAGCATTAAACTTTGGCCTTATTCCTGATGAAGTGGTAGAGCTCATTTATCAAGCGGTGCCCTATCTTGGCATCGGACGTGTGCGCCCATTCTTTAAGGTGACCAATAAGATTTTTGACTATCGAGGAGAGGCTATTGTTGATCCCTCTCGCAGCACTATTACTAGTGAGTCTCGTCTAGAAAAGGGCGTAGAAAAACAAGTGGAAATCTTTGGGGAGTCTATGCGCAATTCTTACCAAGAAGGGCCAGAAGATATTCGTCATATCAACAAATGGCTTGCCAATATGTTCGGCGATTACTATACGCGTAAAGGCCTTAGCGTGGCTCATCGTGAAATGATTACCTTCTGCTTCCTTGCGGCTCAAGGTGGCTGTGAATCTCAACTCAAGGCTCATGTACAAGGCAATTTGAACGTAGGAAACAGCAAACAATATTTGATTAATATCGCATCCCAATGCGTGCCGTATATCGGCTATCCTCGTACCTTAAATGCCCTTCGTTGTATTCAAGAAGGCTACACCGCATGGGAAGCTAAACAATAAAGGAGTTCTATGTTTGATTTAAATCCGGTTCAGATATTAGCAAGTATTCCTGCTATTATGATCGTTTTTTCTATCTTTGGATATGCAGAGGCAAAGGTAGCAACTTGGTTTGGTGATCCAACGCCACGTCTGGCGGGACGCCTCACATTGTCACCAATGGCACACCTTGATCTAATTGGTACCATCTGTATTATTCTTGTTGGCTTTGGTTGGGCAAAACCTATGTCAATTAATCCATCTTACTTTAAAGATCCACGACGTGATATAAGCTTGCTTGCCTTTGCAGGTCCTGTGGCAGGTCTTATAGCAGGCTTTATATTCACCTTTATATATATGCTCCTTGGAAAATTAGGCCTCATGGAGTCCCAAGGTCTTGCCATGGTTATGCAATATATTATTTTATATAGTATTGGCTTATCAATCTTCTGTTTGATTCCGTTCCCACCATTGCCTGGTTTTAATATTATCTTGCCGTGGTTGCCTACAGAGTGGCAGATGAGATATTACCAATTAGGGATGCTTAATTTATTATTCTTTATCATCCTTATTAACACACCCATTATTTCTATGGTTATTCGTCCATTACAACAAACGATATTTAAAATCTACTTTGCCATTATTGGGCTCATACTATAATTATATTTTGTGAAAGTTTCTACCATAAAGATAATATCTTTATGGTAGTTTTTTATAGTTTATAGATAGATTTAGCTTATCTTTACATATAATGTATTTGTAAATTTTTTTCGTTTTTTATAGTAACAATTTTACTTTTGACTGTTCTTTGGATTTTATATTAAAAACTATCGATATAGTTCCTCAATTGTGTTATAATAAATACAAAGATCGTAAATTTTCGATATATTAATATTACAGTGTATTATTAGATACTATCGATAGAGTAAATTGATCTGCTACATCGATATGTAAATCAATACACTAAATTGACACGTAAATCGATATATTAAATCGATACACTAAATTGATACTGTATATAGATATTCAAGTGAATAAATGAGGAATTACATATGAATTTTGAAGAAAATCAAGTGCCAGAGGCGATTCTGGACAAGCTTACAAAGGTGTGTACTTGCCGTAGCATTACGCGCAAAACGATTAAGGAAGCCATTTTAGATGGTGCTCACACGTTTCCACAAGTAAAAGAAGCAACTCGTGCTGGCACGGGCGCTTGCGGTGGCAAAGGCTGTGGACCTCGTATCGTAAAGCTCTTAGCGGAAATGAAAGAGCAAGGCAAAATTTAAATTAAAACATCCAAAATATGAAATGTAAATTACGAAATTTCAAATTACAAAGTCGAAGCTAAGAACTATAAGCAATATAATATAAATTTAAAAGTTGAATCTATAAGCTGTAAATAGTAAACTTCAAAGATTAGATTAAATACATAAAGATTGTTGCTTAATCCTGCTATCGGACGTATCCGCAGGGTTTGGGTAACAATCTTTTTGTGTTGTTGGGGTGGTCTTTATTTTTTGATATACTATACATAATACTTTTTAGAGATTTTGGAGGTATGCATGTTTCGACGTTTGGTAGCAGCTACGATGATCGGCGCCTTAGCACTCACAACGGGCTGTGGTTTACATAATCTATTTACTTCAAAGGCAGAGCCTGTGACCTATGAGTCCGTAGTACAAAGCGAGCTTTCACCAGAGCAAAAGGTGGACAAGCTAGTGGCGAATATGTCTGATGCAGACAAGGTGGGTCAACTGTTGATGATTGGCATCCACGGCACAACGTTAAACGATGACGCAAAGTTTATGCTCAACGAGTACCGCGTAGGCGGCATCATTTTGTTCGATCGGAATATGGAGTCCAAGGATCAAGTTAAAACGCTCATTGCAGACATTAATAAGGCTGGTAAAAGTGCGGGTTTAACCCCATTGTTCCTCGGCATTGACCAAGAGGGCGGTGCGGTAGCGCGCATGGAGAATCAGCTCATCAAGGTTCCTTCTGCTGAGGAGCTAGGTAATTCACCTATTGAACAGGCTGCATCCTTGGCAAAGCAGTCTGGTGCGGAACTAAAAGACTTGGGCTTTAACATTAACTTTGCTCCTGTGGCGGACTTGGGATTAACCTATGGTCGTTCTTATAGTACAAACCCTGATGAGGTTGTGCGCTATGCAGGTGCCGTTGGTAAGGCTTACGATGAAGCGGGCTTGTGGTATTCCTATAAACACTTCCCCGGCATTGGCAAGACCGATGTAGATTTACATGCAGATACGAGTATTGTTTCTGTATCTAAAGAAGCATTGCTTTCAGAGGACACAAAGGTATTCGTAGACCTCATCAAACAGTCTAAACCGAATACCTATACAATCATGGTATCTCATGCGATGTACCCACAAATCGATCCAGACCATCCCGCTAGTTTATCGAAGGCGATTATTACTGATTGGTTGCGAAAGGATATGGGTTACAATGGCGTTGTCGTAACAGACGATATGGACATGGGAGCCCTCGCGAAACACTATACCTTTGGTGACATGGCGGTGCAATCCATCCTCGCAGGCAGCGACATCTTGCTTGTGTGCCACGAATACGAACACATGCAAGAGGCTTACAATGGCCTTATGAAAGCCGTGAAAGACGGTCGCATCTCAAAAGAACGACTCGATGAATCGGTGAAACGAATCTTGCTTATGAAAATGAGCAAAATTTAGAATCATTACAATAGAAAAATATATAGTGTATACATAACGAGCTATCAAGGATTTTATTAAACCGATAGAGAATTAATAGGTAAAGTGATTCTCTATCGGTTTGTTTTTCGTTAGGAGTGAGGTATATGGCTCGGAGAATAATGTTGAACGGTACGTCTTATTTTGGACAAGGCGCGATTCAGGAGATTGTGAACGAAATTAAGAATCGCCATTTTAAAAAGGTTCTCGTTACGTCTACACCTGATTTATTCGAGTTTAAGGTAGCTACAAAGGTAACAGACCTACTTGATGCGGCAGGCATTGCTTACGATGTGTATGATAATATTAAGCCAAATCCAACCATTGAAAACGTAACGTCTGGCGTGGCTGCTTGTAAGGCGGCAGGCGCTGAAGCTATCGTTGCTGTAGGCGGTGGCAGCGCTATCGATACAAGTAAGGCTATTGCTACGATTATGACGAACCCTGAGTTTGGCGATGTACGCAGCCTGGAAGGCTTAGCGCCTACTAAACATCCATGCTTACCGATTATCGCTGTGTCTACCACATCTGGTACGGCTGCAGAGGTTACCATTAACTACGTTATTACAGACGTTGAAAAGAATCGCAAATTCGTTTGTGTTGATCCGCATGATATTCCAATCGTAGCTATCGTAGATCCTGACATGTCCGCATCGATGCCAACAGGACTTTGTGCGTCTACCGGTATGGATGCACTCGTTCATGCTGTAGAGGGGTACATCACAAAAGGAGCGTGGGAACTAACGGATATGCTTCATTTGAAAGCTATCGAAATCATCAGCCGTTCCTTGCGCAGTGCCGTGGCTGGTGATTATGCAGGCCGTGAAGCCATGTCCTTAGGTCAATACATCGCGGGCATGGGCTTCTCCAACGTAGGCCTTGGCATCGTTCACTCTATGGCTCATCCATTAAGTGCCGTGTACGATATCCCTCATGGCAAGGCTTGTGCTATGCTGTTAACAGCGGTACTGAAATTCAATGCCCCTGCTACAGGTGAAAAATATCGTGAAATCGCTCGTGTTATGGGCGTTCCAGATGTAGATAGTATGGATCAAGAAACCTATCGTCAAGCAGCAATCGATGTCATCCAAAAGCTAGCTGATGATGTAGGCATTCCTAAATCTCTTAGCGAAGCGGGCGTGAAACGAGAAGACATTCCATTCCTCGCTGAATCTGCTTTCAACGATGCATGTACACCTGGCAACCCACGAGATGCATCTAAGGAAGAAATCATCGCTATCTATGAATCCATATTCTAATTAGTGTCTTTACATATTTCAAATGCCTCCGAATATGTAAAGAAAATACATTTACACACTTGTTTAACAAAACTAGCCATCTCTTTTTAGAGGTGGCTAGCTTTGTGTTTAAAGCGCTATCTATTGTTTTATGACTCGGACCTTTGACCTCGTGTTCAGTGAGAAAGCTATTTTTATACGTAATCCTTTCTTGAAAATGGTAGTTTACATAAGTATACTAAGGATATGAATAGATAGTTTGACTGAGAGCCGAGCGATTTTGGTAGATGGCACTCAATGACTAGGTGCTTAGTTCAACTCGTTAAATCGCTGAGATGGTTACATGTGATGTTTAGATAGGTGTTAGATAGTAATGCTAAGGAGAATCTTATGAAATTATGGAAATTTAATAAGCGTAGTTCTACCTTGGCAGATATGTCTATGAATCGTGTGCTTTTAACGGAGCTTATTGCAAAGGGGGCCCTTGTTGGGGTGATTGCAGGTTTCTTTGGGGCATCATACCGTTATTTGATACTTGAATCAGAGCATATCAGGTGGCATTTGATGGATGGTATTACTATGGAATGGGCCATAGGTTGGCTTGTGGTAATGGTCATTTTTGCGTTTATTGTAGATCGATTGCTCGCATGGGCCCCATTGTCCGGTGGTTCAGGGATTCCTCAAATCGAAGGGGAAATGCTTGGACTCTTTGATATGAAGCCCTATCGGACGCTAGTATCTAAAATGATTGGTGGCGTACTGACCGGCTTTGCAGGATTTTCCGTAGGTCGTGAAGGGCCAGCCGTACAGATTGGCGGCTCTGCTGGGAAGATTGTGTCCTACTGGATGAATTCGGGACTACGAGAACAGCGTATTTTGACATCCGCAGGTGCTGGGGCAGGCTTAACAGCTGCCTTTAGTGCGCCCGTATCGGGGGCGATGTTCGTCTTTGAAGAGGTACATAAAAGCTTTTATCCGTATCTCGTTGTACCAACCTTCGTGGCAACTTTGATTTCTAACTATATTACAGTTAGTATCTTTGGACTTACACCAGCGCTGGGCTTTACGGTGACCTCAGGGGTTCCTCTTGAATATTTCCCGATACTACTCATGGTTGGTGTTATCATGGGGCTATGTGGTGTGTTATTTTGCCGTATGATTTTTGCTTTCAAGAGGTTCTTTGACTGGCTCAAATGTTCTCGATTCTTGAAATTAGCCCTTACCTTTGTGGCAGTGGCAGCCATTGGCTTTGATTCGCAGCTCCTCTTGGGTGGGGGCAATGACCTTGTGGGTCAGCTTGCCTTTCAATCTCATGGCGTATTGCTCTTAGGTGGCATTGTATTAGGCAAGATTTTACTTACCACCTTCTGCTATGGCAGTGGTGCTCAAGGGGGCATATTTTTGCCCATGCTCGTAATTGGTGCTGCAACAGGTGCTTTTTGTGAAAGCTTACTTTCAACCTTAGGACTTATTTCTCCTGATTTTGTACCACAGTTCGTTATCTGTGCCATGGGAGGTATGTTAGCGGCCGCTATGCGGACCCCAATTTTGGCGATTTTGCTCGTTCTTGAAATGACGGATAGTTTCTCTAATATTTATGCTATCGGTATCGTTACGCTCGTGGCCTATCTTGTGGCGGAGCTTTTAAAAGAACCGCCGATTTACGATTCCTTGTTGCAAGCCATGAGTGGTCAAAGCAATCTAGAATCGGTGCAAACCTTCTTTCAAACGAAGGTGCCTGTGGTGGCAAACTATACAGATGTACAATTACAAGATTTGGCCTTGCCAGATGGGACGCTCATCGTAAGCATTCGTCGCAACGGCACATACATTGTGCCCCTTGGTGATGTGAAGCTCGAGCCAGGCGATGAATTACAAGTCTCTTGTGAGCGTGGCCGATTGAAAGCGGCTAAGGAGTTTTTCCAATCAAATTAGTCATTATATCTAAAGCTAATCGTTGATTCGTGGTATATATTAGGAGTAGTTTATGAAAATTGTGAAAGCTACTGAGTCAGATGTATTGGATCTGTACCGTTTGCAATTGCTTACATTTGAAAGCGAAGCGGAGATGATTGGAAGTCGAATGGTTCCTGCATTGATGGAGTCGGAAGAGGAGTTTAACGCTACTTTCACCCAATGGCATACCTATAAACTAGTAGATGATGGGGGAAGAATCATCGGAGGTATTCGCTATCAATATGACGATGGCGTGGTAGAGGTCGGTCGCTTGATGGTGCATCCAAACTATCGGCAACAAGGGTTGGCTCGGAAGTTATTAGTTTTCGTAGATGAACAATGCAGTCAAGACCGGCGTGTATTATATACATGTACGAAAAGCTGGATCAATATAAAGTTATATACAAAAATGGGGTATAAAGCCGTTAGAGAAATACAGGATGAAACGGGATTATCTTTTGTATATATGGAGAAACAATAATTCAAACGGCATGGGAGGTCTTAATGTGATTGATAATATAGTGGTATTCTATATATTCTTTACCATAGTTGGCTTTTTAGCAGCTATGATTGGTACCATCATCGGTGCCGGTGGAGGACTTGTTTTTGTGCCTCTTTTTATGTATTGGTTCCCTGAGTGGTCTCCGTCCATGATTGTAGGGACGTCACTCTTTTCTGTTATGTGTAATGCTATTTCTGGATCTATAGCATATCTGAAACAAAAAAAGGTATACATTAACGCTGCTATTGTCTTTAGTTTAGCTACCTTCCCAGGCGCTATTTTAGGGGCCCAAATGTCTGGATGGTTCTCCGGTAAGGGATTTATGTTTGCCTTTGGATGCTTTATGCTGTGTGCATCTGTATTGATTGGTTTTAAAAATTTTAGAAAAGGGGAACGAAAGGAAGAGTCTCTGACTCTTGAGCAGTTGAGCTATAGCAAACCTATCGGTATTAGTATTAGCTTTTTTGTTGGCTTTATTTCGAGTATCTTTGGTATCGGTGGTGGCCTCATCCATGTGCCGGCTTTGATTTATCTCATGGGCTTTCCTACCCATATGGCAACGGCTACAAGTCAATCTATTCTCGCCGTATCAACAACGGTGGGGGTTATTACACATTTAATTGAAAGCCACATCATATTTAGTATTGCTATCCCTACTAGTATTGGCGCTATCTTTGGTGCTCAAGTAGGTGCTCGTATTGCAAAACGTCTCAAAGCAAAAGCTATCCTCGCCCTCATGAGCATAGCTGTCTTTGCATTGGCGGTACGCCTCATTCTTAAATCTGGTATTTTGGGATAATATGGTTTTATAATTAATCTATCTTTAATAAGCATAATTTAGTAAAGCTCTCTAATGGTGATTCGTAAGCGTTTATCATTAGAGGGCTTTCTGTATTTTCAGCATTTTATAAAAGGGTATAACTAAAAGTCATAGAGAACTATAAATGAGAATGAAAAATTTAAAATATATAAATCATACTATTTTTATGCATAATGTTAGTAATGTATTTACTATAGAATTATAGGTAGTACGAATCGTTATTTAGAGAGGTTTTAGCATATAATTACTGACTATATCTATACATGCTTAATAAATAAGGATTCTTGATTGTATATGAGGAAAAATGGGTACATGATAATGCTAATGAGATGTACTTTCAACTGAGGGAATAAAAGGGTAATGCATATCGATTTTTATTAGAAGAGATATAAATTATGCATAATTATAGTGAGGAGAATGAGAACGGCGTATACTAAAAGTAATAGATTCCTTAAGAAAGGATAGGAGGAAATAGAAGTGAGTACACTTATTAGAGATTATGAACGTTTTGCCAAGGAGGCAAATGAGATTTGTAAAGGTCGCGTATACACCGATCATTTACGTCGTTATGCATATGGCGTTGATGCGTCTTGCTATAGCTATTTACCAAAGGTAGTTGTTAAAGCTGAAGATGAACGAGAAGTAAGACGACTTATTCGTTTGTGTCAACAATGTGGGACACCATTTACATTCCGTGCGGCCGGCTCCTCCTTGTCTGGTCAATGCTCCAGTGAAGATGTGCTCATCGTATGTAATGATGGCTTCAAGAAAATGGAAGTTATTGATGATGGGAAAGCCTTGAAATGTGAATGCGGTGTTATCGGTTCCGATGCGAATGATTTATTGAAACCGTACAATCGTAAAATTGGTCCAGATCCTGCAACGCTTGCTACAGCATTAGTAGGTGGTATCTTGAATAATAACTCCTCTGGTATGTGCTGTGGTACGGCGCAAAACTCTTATAAAACAATTCGGTCCATTCGCGTTGTATTATTAGATGGCTCCATCCTTGATACGTCTGACCAAAAGAGTATTGATCAATTCCTTAAAGAAAAACCTCAAATGGTAGAGGATATCTTACAATTGCGTAAGGATATTTTGGCCGATGAAGAATTGACACACTTGATTCACCATAAGTACAAAATCAAAAATACCACAGGTTACGGCTTGAACTCCCTTGTTGATTTTGAAGATATTATTGATATCATCAACCACTTGTTCATCGGTTCTGAAGGTACATTAGGTTTCGTGTCTGAAATCGTATATAACACTGTTGAGGACGTACCGTATAAAGGTTGCGGTCTCATGTTCTTTAAAACATTGAACGATGCATCTCTTGCTGTTGTAGCCTTGGCTAATATGGGTCGTGACAAGGTTGTTGCTGCGGAAATGATGGACTATCAATCCCTTAAGGCCGTTCAATCTCTAGATAATGTACCTGACTTTGTTCGTGAAGTTCCAGAAGGTACAAGTGCTATCTTGTTCCAAACTGAAAGCTACTCTAAAGAAACTGTCGATAAAAACTTAGCTTTTATTAAAGACAAATTGAAAGATATTCCAACGGCTATCCCAAGTCTTTACTCTCAAGATGCTAAAGAATACGATTCCTGGTGGGCAATTCGTAAAGGTATCTTGCCAATCGTTGGTGGTCAACGTAGAAAAGGCACCACTGTTATTACAGAAGACGTATGCTTCCAAATCGAAGATTTCACGAAGGGCATCGAAATGCTTACCGAATTATTCCACAAATACGATTTCGTAGACGGTGGCGTAATCTTCGGCCATGCGTTATCTGGTAACGTTCATTTTAACATTACTCCTGATTTTAGTGATCCTAAAGATACTAAGAACTTTGGCGATTTGGTAAAAGAAATGTCCGAACGCGTTTCTGGCTTCGGTGGTTCTTTGAAAGCTGAACATGGTACAGGCCGCATGGTTGCACCGTTCATTGAAATGGAATGGGGCCGTAAAGCGTACGAAATTAACCGTCGCATCAAAGCCATCTTTGACCCTGAACGCATCTTGAATCCTGATGTTATCATTACTGATGATCCAGATGTGTATAAGAAAAACCTTAAAGCTCAATGCGTTATCGATGATGCTTTCACAATCTGTATGGAATGCGGTTTCTGTGAAAAACATTGTCCAAGCCGCAATTTAACATTGACTCCACGTCAACGTATTGCATTGTTGCGCGAAACGAAACGCCTTGAAAACGAAGGCAATTTCACATTGGCTGCAGAGCTTAAAAAAGGTTATGAATACTTTGGTGTAGATACTTGTGCTGCGTGCTCCATGTGTAAAGGTCTTTGCCCGCTCAGCATCGATACGGCTCAAATTGCATTATCCATGCGTCGCATCGATCCACCTGCACCAGAATTAGCTAAGAAAATCTATGATAACTTCTCCACAACACTTCAAATGTGCCGTGCTGGTGTAAGTCTTGAAGGCATTGCAGGATCTATCATTACACAAAAAGCGATTTCTAAGATTACTGAAGGCTTACATGGCGTAACAGGTGTTACACCATATGTACCTAAAACAACTCCTAAGGCTAATCGCTACAGATTGAGAAGCCGCATTAAACCGACTAATTTTGAAAAGGTTGTATACTTCAGTACCTGTGCGAACCGCGCCTTCAAACCTAATCAAGGTTATGACGATGAACGTAGCTTGCAACAAGTAGTGGAAAGCTTATGTAATAAGGCCCATATCGATATTATCTACCCTGAACATATCGAAAACCTCTGCTGTGGCTTGAGTTTTGAAAACTACGATGACGTTCATGAGCGTGCTGTGAAAGACTTACACGATGCGTTGATGAAAGCATCTCAAAATGGTAAATACCCAATCGTGATTGACCATAGTGCATGCTTTAATCATGCTTTCAAACATATGCCAGACTTAGAAATCAACGATATTTCTGAATTCTTGTGCAAATACGTTGTGCCTCATCTCGACATTGAAAAATGTGATGAAAGGGTCATCGTACATAAACAATGTAAAATCAAATCCTTGAATAAATCTCAATATATTGAAGATTTAGCTCGTTTATGCACAGACCATGTATTCAACATTAAATCCTTTGCATGCGATGGCTTTGCCGGTCAAAAAGGGTTCTTCACACCAGAACTCAACAAATGTGCTACCAAAGACCTTGCAGCCGAAATCGCTGAATACGGTGCAACACTAGGCGTAAGTTCCAGCTCTACCTGTGAAATCGGCCTTGGCGAAAACGGCGGCATCCCATTCATTGGTGTTGCATTCCTATTGGATCGTTGCTCTAAGGCTAAGAAATAAGTCTTGTATATCTATTGCTATTTACGTTAACGTTGTTAGTAGTTTACATTGAGGTTACTAGTAGGTTGGGTTAAAGTAACTGGTAGTTTATATTAATGTTGCTTTAATATTGCTCGTAAATTATGTTAAAACTACTAATAGTTTTTTAGGAGTTTTATGAGATTTATTGCTAATTCTTTATTTTTCTAAGAAATGTGGTATACTAAACGTAGGTAGTAGAGTGTATGAAATTACCTGCAATATAACCAAAAAAAAGGACGAGTGGCAGCTCGTCCTTTTTCTTGCTTATTTTTTGTTTTTATTGTTAAGCCAGTAGCTGTAGGTAGTTACAACTAAGGCAACAATAATAGGGGCAAGCAAGGTGCCCCAGAGTGCATAAAACAGCTCCTGCAATATACCACCTCCTTTCGGGAGGTATTTTATATTATATCATCATGCTATGGAGTCTTGTATATAATTAATGATTGGAGAATTTCTAATGAAGAAGGTTGTGCTTTTCTTTCTTTTAATAACAGCCCTTACGGGATGTGGATTGAATCAAAATACGAATAGTAATAAAACAGAATCAAATGCAACTAGTTCTGCTGCTGGTTCCTCTACATCTGCTGCGGGAAACAGCCAAGCGACTACCAAGCAAGATGGACATCTAATTACAGCAAAGCAAGCCTTATCCGCTGGTGAGTATGCGAAAGCCATAGAGGAAGCTACAGCGTCCATTAAGAATAATGCTAATAATGCAGAAGCCTATTCTGTACGTGGCTTTGCAACAGCATTAAACGGTGATGCGGCTAAAGGTTTGACAGATACTAAAAAGGCTTATGATTTAGACTCTAACAATGTGGCTAATTACTATAACATGGCCATGGTCTATAAGTTGCAAGGTCAGTTAAACGATTCTAAACAATGGTTTGAAAAGGTATTGGAAAAGGACCCTAGTAACACCTGGTCTGTGTATGGTATTGCTACCATTTATGCAGACCAAGGAGAAGATACTAAGGCCCTTGATTGGTTAGAAAAAGCTATAAAAATTGATCCTTCTGTAAAAGCTGTTGCAGCCGAACAAGACCATTTTGAACGCTTTCACAATAATAGGCGATTTAAAACATTGGTAGAATTATAGACATGGATGTGAAACAGATGATTCGCCTTATTATAAAGGTGATAGGATTTATATATTGGCTTATTTTTCTATACCTTGGCAGTCTAATGGTCGTAGACTGGTCAGGGTTTATGACTCGGTACAATATTGAAACACCAATTTTCCTTAGCTATATAGTGGTGGTAGGGTGTATTGTTATGCCTTATTTGGTGTTTTATTGGAAAAAACTGAATCCTAATGTTAAACCGCCCTATTTGGTGCGATGTCTTAGTGCCTATATGGACCGTCTAGAGGACCAACATAGTATATGGTTTGATGTACTATATGTACTCAAGCTACTGCTCTATTTTGTAATAATCTTGTGGATGATCTGTATACTATTACTAACCTTAGCATCTATTGCATGGACAATAGTTCTAATTTTACTGAGCAATTGATGATGTAAATTACATTGTTTTCTCTACTAATGCTTCTTGTAAAAGTTGAGAAAAGTTAATTCCTTTAGCTAATGCTCTATCGTTTAACCAGGCAGGAATCGTTAGGGTTTTCTTTACGGACTTACTATTTTTAGCTAAATCAATATCTGTTTGCACTAATGTAGGATATGTTGTATCGGTACATGGTAAGCTGCGAATAGATGTGGGGGTAGGTAGAGTTTGTCCATCTTCTAAAGCGTCTAATATATAGAGTTCCATAGCCTCTTGTGCATTGGTTATTAATTCTATTAGTGTTGAGCCGGTGCTACTAGTGTATTCGAGATCTGGAAATTCGGCCCAGAAACCATCGGCATCATCATGGATTATAGCAGGGTATATAAATTTCATAGGTCCTCCTAATAGTAAATCCTTATCCTTCATATTCTCTCCTTTTATGATAACACGTGTATACGTACAAAACAATTATTAGGAGTTATACATTCTTATTTATAGTCTAGCAGTATATAAAGGAAAATAGGGGTGACCATTGGTCACCCCTGATTCTATTAGTCACTTGACAAGATTGATACATGACCTTTATATATTAATCCTATTCATAAAAATCATATTAGTATATAATTAATATATATAAATTAGGTTGTGTATTGATGGAAGGAGAGGATTCATCATGAAACCATTTGGTAAAAGGGTAGCAATGACTGTGTTGTGTGCGGCGACATTGACATCCCCATTTTTTTTGAGCGGTTGTAGTATGTCAGAATTATGGCAGGGGACTGAACAGAGTCGCAAGGAACTTGCGCAGCGGTCTGAGCAGGATCAGGTGCAGTTATTTAATCAATATGTGAAAGCTGTAAGCCGATACAATCGCATGGCTGTCATGTTTGATTATGCGAATACGCCAACTCTTAATGAGTTAAAAGCTGGGCAGCATTTAACTGTATTTAATGCACCGAACTTTAAGCAGCTACAAAAAGAATTAGAAGAGGCTAAGCAAGCAGGTATTCCGTATGATGAAATGAAGGAGCCTTTAGATAAGCTGCTTTCAAAATTGAACGAAATTACACCGGTAGCCGAAGAGCTCGATGCATATTATAAATCTAAAGGGTATACCACAGACAACTATGCTAAGGAGCAACAATTAGGCCCTAAATATGTTCAATTGTATGAACAATTTGTTCCTATTTATGCTGATTTTGATAATGTTATGCATAAAATCAATACGGACCGCTTGCAACAACGGTTACAACAATTGCGTGATGCAGGCAAGAAAAATGCCGCTGCAGCACAAGAGGTTCATTTGCGACTTACTGCGGTCCTAGAAAAGATCGATAGTGAAAAACAACTAGATGTAAATGCTATCAATCAAGAGTTGCAAGCTATTGGTGATGTATCAAATGGTATTACTAGTCCTAAGTATGATTCTGTTAAGACTTCTGTAAACTCTACAATTGGGGCAATCCGTACCTATATGGGTTCAAAACAAGATAATGACTATAATCGTATGATTGAGGCCTATAACCATTACATTTCTAATCTGAATACGACCAATATGAATGAGTTAGATTAAAATAAGTTAGATTAATACGTCTATATAAAAGAAAGCTGTATCAAATGAGAGTGTCATTTGATACAGCTTTTTAGTTGATATATAGGATATACCTTACTTTTTTAGGCTAATGCGCGTTGTAATTTGGCTTGATAACGAGAATAATACTAAGGCTATCCAGATACAACCGAAGGCGATTATCTGTGGTGTGCCAAAGCTTTCACCAAAGTAGAAAATGGCTAGCAACAAGGCAATGGTAGGGGATACATATTGCAAGAAGCCTAGTAGATTGAGCGGCAATAGTTGTGCACCATAGGAGAATAGCACCAATGGGACAGATGTAGTTAGACCGCAGGCTATGAGCAACATAGTTGTATACCAGTCCGTGCCGAAATAGGACCACACGGTATTATCGACCATGGTCGTATATAGTAAGGCTAGCGGTGTTAATAGCCAGGCCTCAAAGGCGATGCTCGTAAAGGGAGAGATGCGCAGTTTCTTTTTTACAGCTCCATAGAGACCGAAGGAAACGGCGAGGATCATCGACACTAATGGCAAGGATCCCACTTGATAGGTGAGTAAGGCGATACCGATGGTAGCGATGAGGACACTCAGCTTTTTTGGTATCGATAGAACCTCTTTAAATAGGATGACACCTAATACTACATTGAAGAGTGGGTTGATGTAATAGCCAAGGCTCGTGTTCATAACTTGATTATTGGCGATGGCCCAAATGTAGGTGAACCAGTTTATACTGATGATGACTGCCGCAACTAAAAGTAGGAATAATTGTGAACGTTGTTCTTTTAGTAATTGAAAGTCCTTTTTGAATTGTTTAAAGTGTAGGCCAAATACAACGATAGCCATGCAAACACCTGACCAGATAATGCGCTGTGCCAGTATATTATACGGCGAAACATGGTTTAATAATGCCCAATATAGAGGGAGTAAGCCCCAAATTATATAACAACTAAGGGCTGTGATTAACCCTTTTTTACTTGTATGCTCCATAATGCCTCCTCGTGATAGTATTTATTATATCACTAATACTCAAGTCATGCGTTTTAGTTATTGCATATGATTTTCAGTTATAACTTTGATTTTGGCACTTATGATTAAATGTTATGTTCATTGACTTTGTGCATATTGTTACACTATATTGGACTTAGAACAACGAATATAGAGAATAGGTGTCGCAAGACTTAATAGAGAAATCGGTATAAGCCGATGCGGTCCCGCCACTGTAAGGATGAGCCTGCTTTCATACATGTCACTGGAGTAATCTGGGAAGGCGAAAGCGAGGTGATGATCCCGAGCCAGGAGAACTGCCTATTTGATAATCACCGTTATGTACCTACGAGCGATAGGAAGGGGATTGGGGTATGCTGGCTACAGTATTTTTTAGTGTACCTTTCAATAAGAAACCTTACGTGTCACTTTAGGTGGCACGTTTTTTATTGCCCTTAGAGTGGATGTTGAGTATAGGAATCAGGTTTTATAGATATTAAACAGATGGACACATTTTGAGGTTGATGTGGTCCAATAAGATAAAGCTCGAGTGATTCATATATCTAAACAATTCGCAGGTACGGTGCGCTGTTTCTCGGTATGGTTTCGAGTTGAAAAGGAGGCACATATATGTCTGACAAAAAGACTTCAAAGGATGCTGAACGCGATTTATTAGCACCTGTATCCTTTGATGAGTTTAAGAAACCTACGTATGAACAATGGCAGGCCGAGGTTGAAAAAGCGTTAAAAGGTGGCGACTTCCATAAGAAGATGTTCACTAAAACCTATGAGGGAATTACGTTACAACCAATTTATACGCCTGCATTGCATGGAGAAAAAATTCCAAAGGGTGTATACCCTGGGGCAGGTGAGTTCCTACGTGGCACAAAGGCAAGTGGTTATATTAAAGACTCTTGGGGCGTATCCCAATATGTAGACGAATCTTTTCCTAAGGATGCTAACCATGCAAGTTTATACGAAATTGTAAAAGGTGGCACCATTCACAATATTCGTCTTGATGAAGCAACACGCCATGATCAAGATGTGCAAGTAGGCGCAGCTGTTGGTATCGGCGGTACATCTCTGTCTACTATGGATGATTGTAGCCAATTGATTGAGCGTTTTAATTTAAAGGAAAATCCTTTATATATTGAAACAGGTGCTTCTGCAGCTATCTTGCTCGGTATGTTAGCCGCTACGGTGAAAGGATCTAAAAAACAAACCTCTGACTTGAAAGGTCTCGTTGGTGCAGACCCTATTGGTGTTTGGGCTAAAGATGGTACATTGCATATGTCTTTAGATACAGCCTTTGATGAAATGGCACATACTGTTGTATGGGCTAAAGAGCAAGCTCCAGAGCTTAAAACTGTACTCGTATCTGGTGATGTATACGCTAATGGTGGCGCGAACGATGTACAAGAGGTTGCGTATGCATTGGCAACAGCAGTTTGCTATGTGCGTCAATTAGCACAACGTAACATCGATATTCACACTATTGCTAACAGCATGATGTTTACATTCTCCTTGGGTGCAAACTTCTTCATGGAAATTGCTAAATTACGTGCATTACGTGTGCTTTGGGCGCGCATCATGGAAGCGTTCGGTGCCGAAGAAGCTGACCGTGCTGTTCATGTACACGGCAGAACATCGGCTTTCACAAAAACTGTATACGACCCATATGTAAACTTGTTGCGCAATACAACACAAGCATTCTCTGGCGTTGTAGGCGGTTTGAATAGCCTTGAAGTATCCCCATTTGACCAACCAATTCGCAAAGCTGACGATTTCTCTCGCCGTATTGCCCGTAATATTCAAGTTATGTTGCAAACTGAATTCGAGTTGCGTCAACCAGTGGACCCTGTAGGTGGTTCTTGGTATGTGGAAACATTGGCAGCTGAATTATGCGAAAAAATTTGGGCCGAGTTCCAAACTATTGAGTCTAAAGGTGGTATCATAGCAGCCTTGAAAGAAGGCTATCCACAAGCTCAAGTTAAAGCAGTTCTTGATGAACGCTTCAAAAACCTTGCATTCCGCAAAGATGTGGCTGTAGGTAACAACATGTATGCGAATATGACTGAAGAATTGCTTGATCCAAAACCAGAAAATCAAGAAACATTGCGTCAAAAACGGGTTGCTCAAATCGAAGAGTACTTGGCGAGTGCGGAGCCAGATGCGGTTGTGAAAGCACAGGCTACCCTAGAAGCAGGTACGACAGAGCCAGGCGCTTTGATTGGCCTTATTGAACTCGGTGCATTACAAAAATTAACAATACGTCAAATCCGCAAGGCTTTAGATGCTGGCGATATAGCATCCGAAACGATTGAATCCATTGCAGCTCATCGCTGGACTGAACAGTTTGAAGCACTTCGCATGCGCACTGAGAATTATAAACAACGTACGAAAGATAATGTGAAGGTATTCTTGGCTAACATGGGCCCAATCCCTCAACATAAACCTCGTGCGGACTTCTCCACAGGCTTCTTCGAAGTAGGGGCTTTTGAAGTTATCAAAAATGATGGCCATGAAACAACGGCTGATGCGGCGAAAGCTGCTCGTGAAAGTGGTGCTGATGTAGTTGTTATCTGTTCTACAGATGATACCTATCCAGAATTGGTACCACCACTCGCTAAGGAATTGAAAGAAACTATGCCGCATGTAACGGTTATTTTAGCAGGGGCACCTCCTAAGGACTTAGAACCTGTATACCGTGAAGCTGGCGTGGACGACTTCATTTCTGTTCGTGCAAATTGTTACGAAATCTTGAATACGTTACAAGATAAGAAAGGGATGTGAGCTCATGTTTAAAAATCCAGACTTCTCCTCTCTTGGCTTGGGATCTCAGACAGCAACATCTCGCGATGCATGGCTTGCTGAACTTCAAAAAGAAACAGGAAAAAGCTTTGAAGATTTATATAATACAACAATGGAGCAAATCCAACTAAAACCTCTCTATACAGAGATGGATTATGAAGGGATGACACACCTTGATTATATGGCTGGTGTACCTCCATTCTTGCGTGGACCTTATTCCACAATGTATGTTACTCGTCCTTGGACAGTACGTCAGTACGCTGGTTTCTCCACAGCGGAAGAATCCAATGCGTTCTATCGTCGTAACTTGGCAGCGGGCCAAAAAGGCTTGTCTATCGCCTTTGACCTTGCTACTCACCGTGGTTATGACTCCGATCATCCTCGTGTAGTAGGTGACGTTGGTAAAGCGGGTGTTGCGGTAGACTCCATCCTCGACATGGAAATTCTTTTCTCCGGTATCCCTCTTGATCAAATGTCCGTATCCATGACAATGAACGGCGCCGTATTGCCAGTAATGGCGTTCTATATCTTGGCTGGTGAAGAACAAGGCGTAGATAAAAAGGTTATGGCTGGTACAATCCAAAATGATATCTTGAAAGAGTTCATGGTACGTAATACCTATATTTACCCTCCAGCTACATCTATGCGTATTATCGGTGATATTTTTGCGTATACATCCCAGTATATGCCTAAGTTCAACAGTATCTCCATTTCTGGTTACCATATGCAAGAAGCGGGCGCTACTGCGGATATCGAATTAGGTTACACATTGGCCGATGGTCTCGAATATATCCGTACCGGTGTTAATGCAGGTCTTCATGTTGACCAGTTCGCACCACGCTTGTCCTTCTTCTGGGCAATCGGCAAAAACTACTTTATGGAAGTGGCAAAAATGCGTGCGGCTCGTATGTTGTGGGCTAAGATTATCAATAGCTTCGGCTCTGAAAATCCTAAATCCATGGCACTTCGTACACATAGCCAAACATCTGGTTGGTCTCTTACAGAACAAGATCCGTTCAACAACGTGGCTCGTACATGTATGGAAGCGATGGGTGCTGCGTTAGGTCATACGCAATCTCTACATACCAATGCGCTTGATGAAGCCATTGCGTTGCCTACAGACTTCTCTGCACGTATTGCGCGTAATACTCAGCTTTACATCCAAGATGAAACTAAGGTATGTAAGGTTATCGACCCATGGGGCGGTTCCTATTATGTAGAAGCATTGACAGACGAATTGATTCGTCGCGCTTGGGGTCATATTCAAGAAATCGAATCCCTTGGCGGTATGGCGAAAGCGATCGATACAGGGCTTCCTAAGATGCGTATCGAAGAAGCTGCCGCACGTCGCCAAGCTCGTATCGACTCTGGTCGTGAAGCGATTATTGGTATCAATAAATATCGTCTAGATAAAGAAGATCCATTGGATATCCTCGACGTAGATAACACAGCTGTACGGGAAGCGCAAATTCGTCGTCTCGAACAATTGCGTGCTAACCGGGATGAAGAAAAGGTTCAATCCTGTCTTGAAGCGATCACAAAGGCTACAGAATCGGGTGAAGGCAACTTACTTGCTCTTGCACTTGAAGCAGCTCGTGCTCGTGCATCCTTGGGTGAAATTTCCTTTGCTGTTGAAAAGGTATGCGGTCGTCATAAAGCGGTTATTCGCTCTATTTCCGGTGTATACTCCAGCGAATTTGAAGATGACGATGTAATCAAAGAAGTACGCCAAATGGCGGATAACTTTGAAGAACTCGAAGGTCGTCGTCCTCGTATCATGATTGCGAAGATGGGCCAAGACGGTCATGACCGTGGTGCCAAAGTTATTGCTACATCCTTCGCGGACATGGGCTTTGACGTGGATATCGGACCTTTGTTCCAAACTCCAGAAGAAACAGCACAAGATGCGGTGGATAATGACGTTCATATTGTCGGATTTAGTTCTCTTGCGGCGGGGCATAAGACATTATTGCCTCAACTTGTAGAGGAACTCAACAAGCGGGGCCGTGGAGATATTTTAGTTGCCATCGGCGGCGTAATCCCTGCTCAGGACTATGAATTCCTACGCGAACATGGCGCAGTGGCTATCTTTGGCCCTGGTACAGTTTTGCCAGTAGCGGCGAAAAAATTACTAGAAACATTGACTAGTCACGTTCAAGACGAGTCTCATGACTGATAACAAACGGCCTACTCCGGATGAATTGCGCAATACACAGGATGCAACTTTCACCACTGGTGAAGGCAAGGCCCCTGAATTAGGTGTAAAAAACGCAAGCACCGAGGGTAGTACCTATCGTCCCGACTGGGTGCCAGAAGAAGCGAAGAAAGATGACACTTATGCGTGTCACGTAATGAAAGGCGTCAAGGAAATGCATGACGGCCTCTTATCCAGCTCTGCTCATCTGGCTCCAGCGGTACGTCCCGTACAGCGGCGAAAGAAATTGACTGTCGCTGATTATGTACGCGGTATCGAGCAGGGGGACCGCGTTATACTTTCACGGGCTATCACATTAGTAGAAAGTAATAATAAGGACCATTTCAAACTAGCTCAACAGGTGTTGCAAGCCGTATTGCCTCGCACGGGCAAGGCATTGCGCATCGGTATTACTGGTGTGCCTGGGGCCGGTAAAAGTACGTTTATTGAAGCCTTCGGTAACATGCTCATTGAAGCGGGTTACAAGGTTGCCGTACTGGCTGTAGACCCTACGAGCCAAGTCACAAAAGGCAGTATCTTGGGTGATAAAACGCGGATGGAAACGTTGACGAAACACCCAGAGGCTTATATTCGTCCATCGCCAGCTGGTGGTACACTAGGCGGTGTGGCTCGTAAAAGTAGAGAAACTATGCTACTTTGCGAGGCTGCTGGGTACGATATTATTCTCGTTGAAACCGTTGGGGTTGGGCAAAGCGAAGTTACCGTGCGTTCCATGGTAGACTTCTTTATGCTCATCGTTTTAACGGGGGCAGGCGATGAATTGCAAGGCATCAAAAAAGGCGTTATGGAACTTGCTGATGCTATTGTGGTCAACAAGGCCGATGGGGATAACCTCAAACGAGCTCTCATTGCTCGTAGTGATTATGACCGGATGTTGCATTACATCCGTCCGGCTACGGAAAAATGGAAGACTCAAGCCTATACATGTTCAGCTGTCACAAAGGATGGCCTCGATGAATTGTGGGATGTTATCCAAGAATTTACTGAACAAGGCAAAGAAAATGGAGTTTTCTTAAAACGCCGTCAAGAACAATCCCTTCGTTGGGTACGCGATATGATTGACGAACACTTGCACAACCTATTCTTTAATAATGTAGTCATTCAAGGTCGCATGGGCGAAGTCGAAGCTGCTGTCTTAGACGGTGAAATGAGCGAATCTCAAGCCGTTGAAGAACTTATTGGCGTTTTCGATAAGTCCTTACAATAAGTAGATCGGTAAATACATATTGTATTGTTAAATATATATGGTATTGCTAAATATATATTAGATAAGCCGGCATAACTTATCTTAATACGCACTCCGTTAGCAATCGTATGTATTTCGATATAATTAAAGATGTATTTGTAAAAGGCATAGTATCAATGTTCACTGTTGGATTTGGACCAATAGTAGTTGCATACTATGCCTTTTTCTATGTCATAATAACTAATTGTGACTAATTATTTGCTATTAATTGTCTAATAAAAGATGATTAATATATAAGTTCATCTTTTTAAAATGCAAAAATCAGTGTATAATTAAGTTATATTATTTATTAATCGTTTAATGTTACGAGAGGGGCATTCAAATGAACAAAAAATTATTATTACCTGTAGGTGTAGTCGTTCTAATTATTGGTATTGCGATTCTATTATTAAATCCAGATCCAGGGGCGGCTAATTTGGAAATTGCGAGAAATGCTACAAATGCTCAAGCGGCAGCAAAGGCGATTTCTGAGAATAACCAATCTTACACATTGTGGTATTCTATTGGTATGTTCTGTAGCGGTTTAGGCATTGCACTGTCAGTAGGTGGCTTCATTGTAGGCTTTATTAAAAAAGACTAATCTATTTAGGAACGCATAAAAGGCTGTACTAGAATGTATATCATTTCTAGTGCAGCCTTTTTGTATTTTAATTTTAGGGTTATAGGACAAAACGTGTTGGTCTTGCCCTATAACCCTAATTTTATCCTGTGGACTTTAGCTAGCTTATGTCTATCTAGCGAATTAGTCTATATTTATCTTGCAAGTCGTCCTATATCTATTTATGTTGTGGTTTTACGCTCTATATCTGTTTTCGGTGGGATAAAACGTGGTATAATTAACCCGGATAGAGCCTAAAGGTATGTGGCTTTTGGAGGTTAGTATGAGTAGTATAGCGCATTTATTTGTAGCTGGTGGATTTGTTATGTATCCGCTGGTGATTTTTTTACTGTTTACCTTGATGATTGGCATTGAACGTATCTTTCTATATCGCAAGTTTACAAAGGATTTGCACCGTTTTAATAAGGTCTTAGAGAAAAACCAATCTTGGATTATGTTACCAAGTGTTTTGGAACGGGATACAGAGGAACTTGGTTCTTTATTTGCCCGTGCTATCCGCAGTGCAAAGAATTATAATGGCTTGGAAAACCGCCTTCAAGATGTAGTGTCGTACGCTGATGAACGTTTAAAACGCGGCCTTAGTTGGCTCAGCATGATTGTAACAATGGCTCCGTTATTGGGGTTGCTAGGGACGGTTCTCGGTATGATTCGTGCGTTTGCTGTGGTAGGTGGCGATATTGGGGCTCCGACCATTATTACAGGTGGTGTTTCTGAAGCCTTAGTGGCAACGGCTACAGGTTTGACCGTGGCCATTATTGCCCTTGGCTTTCACAGTTACTGTGCAGCAAAGGTCAATGATTCTGTGGCGACATTAGAACATGAGTGCGGCAACATCCTTGATGCGTACAACGAGGAACATGATATATGAGACGACGCACGTTAGGGGTTAAAAAAGAGCCTACCATCATGATTATTCCTATGATTGATATCGTATTCTTTTTATTAGTATTTTTCATGGTAGGCACGCTGTACATGAATACAGAGCAACAAATTCCGCTTAATTTACCATCTGCATCGACGTCTACGGCGAAATCTATCGAACCTATCACCATTACCTTAACTACAACGCACACGCTATATATCGATAATCAGGAAATCTCTTCGGATCGCTTGGCGCAAGAGGTCAAATCTATCGTTACACAAGCACCTCAACAAGCCTTTGTGATTCGTGCTTCAAAAGATGTATATTATAACGATGTTATCGAGCTTTTGGACATGCTCAAGGTGAACGGTGCTAAATATATTAGCGTCGCTACGGAACGGAAGTGATTCCATGTTTGAATCACATTATCTGAAACCCTTTATTGTATCTTTAGGCATTACAATCATGCTTATCTCTGGCATGGGGCTTTCCTTGCGTGGCATCGTTGGAACCGGTGTGGCTTATGATGCCGCAGAGGTTAGCTTTCATCTGCCCGAGGATAGTGAAAGTGATGCGGAAACTACCGCTATTGAGCCTATACCTAAGGATAAGCCACCGGTTGAACCTCCGGCTCCAGAAGGCCCTGCGCCTAAGGCAGATCCTCTTGTAACGGAAAATACAGGTGATGAAAGTGCTCACAATTTAAATGCCAATAAGACTACATCTAATGATCGTCGTGAATGGGCCGTTCCAAAGGCCATAGAATCGGAAACGACTAATAATGAACAAGCTGTAGTTACGGGTGGAAATGATTCCAAAGACGGGAAATCCTCTAAACCTGACAATGCTCCTATGGGTAAGGATATAACATCTGATCCGAATGCCAATGGAAACGGCTTTGCCGAAGCTAGTGATTTATCCTTCCTATCTGATCTTGCGTGGGGGCTCCTAACACCAGGGCAACAAGCACTTTTACAAAAGTCGGATATAAATCCCCAAGAATATTTACGAACTGTACAAGAACAGGGGAAGGGGTCAATCGTAACAGGTAAGGTTGTAGTGCGCGTTAACTTTGACATTAATGGACATGTCATCGTAGGAGAACATACACCGCTCATCGCTGAGGATGTACCGCAACCAGTCAAAGAGGAAGCAATGCGCATCGTTAAAAGCAGTGGTTCTATTATCAATCGAAGAGGGGAACCTGTATATCTAGCGGTTCCTGTTGTTTTAGGACAATAAAGAGGCATATCTTACATACATTAGTATGGGATATGCCTCTTTGTTATGGTTGTGAAAAAAGATTGTATTAATTTTGATTGGTAAGCATTGTTTTTGTAGAGTTGAAGACGGCTAGATATACGATGGCGCCGCCGATGAATAATGTGACCTGCATAGGAGTGCTGAATTGATCAGCTCGCCACAATGCGAAAGCGTAGAAGAACATGGTAATCAACATGATGAGAAATGCAATGATAACGCGTACGTTAGTATGTACCGCTAACGATGTAGTAATTCGGGATCTATTCATCATTACGTAAATTAAAGATACTACGATGTCTGCCGTAAAGATGGAGAAGATAAAGTTGTAATCAAACTCGCCAAAAAGGACTACCGCCAAGCCGATAAAGCTGAGCCCAAAGAATAGACGTAATAGAATACCTATAGTATTAGATTCATTGCGCTGTGCGCGGCGTTCCTTACGATTTAAAGTTGCCATGAAAGCCTCCCCCATAGTAGAAATGTTTGTTATTATTAGTATAAAGCTCGTGTATAGATTGAGCAATTATTTGCAGTACATTTAGTCTGTATGTTTATTATATATCACAATGTATAGCTATGATATAGTATTGATTAATTTATTATTATATGACTATATGAGAAATCAAAGTGAGAGATTATGATTCAAGTTATTCTTACCTATATTGTTAATGTTATTATTGTATTTGTATTTTTTCCTATTTTAGAATCTGTAGTTCAATATGTGTATCCGTTTTCATGGGACTGGCTTATAAAACCGCTACATTTAGTGGATAAGCTCGATGTATATATTATTATATCCTTTGCGTTGCCTATTATTGTGGCCATCGGATTATTTTTGCCACCTTTTAGTTGGATTGTCCATGTATTGCAAGGTGAAAGAAAACCAAATGCAGAAGAATCTGAATATATTGAACCGCTGTTTGAGGAATTATGTGCATTTAGCGGTGTAGCACGTAACTCACTGATATTGCGCATGCGTACAGATGAGGAAATTAATGCCTTTGCATCTGGATTAAATCACATTACGATTTATACAGGAGCCTTGTATTCGTTAGATAAACGGCATTTATTAGGTGTTCTTGCCCATGAATTAGGCCATTTACGACATCGTGATACTATCTATTTAACCATTACCTATGCTATGGATCGACTAGGGCAATTAATTTTAAATCTTGTAATATATCTAAATTTTGCTTTAAATATACTGGCTATTATACCAATTGTTAATATCGTAGTACGTATTATTCAATTAATTCTTATCGTTATGATTGCAATCGTGAAATATGTACTTCTATTACCGAAGTGGATTACCTATTATTTTGATAGCCGTCGTCGAGAGTATGCTGCTGATGCCTATGCCGTTTCGATTGGTTTGGGGCGGGAGCTGCGTGATGGTCTAGTTTCATTAGGACTTGCTACTGAACAAATTGGTATTCTAGAGAATGGTGAATTATATGATTGTGAAAGTACAGGATTTTTCAGTCGCTTGTTTATTACTCATCCAAAAATGATTAAGCGAATACAACGTATCAATGAAGGGATAGAGGTATATAATCTCAAGCAAAGTCTTAAAGAAAATCGTTAAAGTGATAATTAATTTAATAAATACGAACAATAAGTAAAATTAATATAATTATCATTCGGAAAATTTAGACCCGTTCGTTGAATGGAGCTTTCACATATGGTACAATAATCCTATAAATCTAGCTTTTATCATGCAAAGGAGATATCATGATACCACGTTATACACGAGAAGAAATGGGCCATATTTGGAGCGAACGCAACGAATTCGATACAATGTTATTGGTGGAGACCCTCGCCTCTGAGGCACAAGCTGAGTTGGGCGTCATTCCTAAAGAAGCGGCGAAAACAATTCGGGAAAAGGGCAATTTCGACGTTGAGCGCATTCATGAAATCGAAAAGGAAACAAACCATGATATCATTTCCTTCGTAACAGCAGTGGGTGAATACGTAGGTCCTGAAGCGGCTAAATACATCCATCTTGGCCTTACCTCTACAGACGTGAAAGATACGGCGCTTGGGTATATGATGAAACAAGCCTGCGATATCTTAATTGATGACTTAAAGCGTTTGCACGAAGTATTGCGTCGTCGTGCAGCGGAGTTCAAATACACACCTATGATTGGCCGTACCCACGGTATTCACGGCGAACCAACTACATTCGGCTTGAAATTGGCATTGTGGATGGCAGAGGTAGAACGTGATATTGAACGCATGGAACATGCTCGTAAAAGCGTTGCTGTTGGCAAATTGTCTGGTGCAGTTGGTACATACTCCAATATCGATCCATTCGTAGAACAATACGTATGCGAAAAATTAGGTCTTGAACCTGTTAAAATCGCTACACAAGTAGTACAACGTGACCGCCACGCTGAATTATTGTCCACTATTGCTGTTGTAGGCGGCACATTGGATAAAATCGCTTTAGAAATCCGTCACTTACAACGTACAGAGGTGCGCGAAGCAGAAGAGTATTTCAGCCCTAAACAAAAGGGTTCCTCTGCGATGCCTCATAAACGCAACCCTATTACATGTGAAAGAATTTGTGGTATGGCTCGCTTGCTTCGTGGTTACGCACAATCTGCTTACGAAGATCAAGCATTGTGGCATGAACGCGATATTTCTCATAGCTCTGTAGAACGGGTTATCTTGCCAGATGCGACAATCGCGTTAAATTATATGTTGCACCTAACCATTCGCACCATTGATAAGTTGTTGGTATACCCTGAAACTATGCTTAAAAACCTTAACCTTACAGGGGGTCTCGTATTCAGCCAAACAATTTTGACACACCTTGTAGATAAAGGAGCGGTACGTGACGAAGCATACCGTTGGATTCAAAAACATGCTATGGAACGCTGGCTTGAAGGCAAAGACTTTGCAACAGGTTTAAAAGCTGATGAAAATATTAAGAAATACATGACTGATGAGGAAATTGATGCATGCTTCGACCCATATAAATTGCTAAGACATGTAGATACAATCATGGCTCGCTTTGGCCTATAATTGTAGGCGCTTTCCACATAACATATAAAATTAGGGTAGGTATAGACCAACCAGCCTATGGTACAATGGTACATGCAATAGGCGTTGGCTGTGCCTACCTGTTTTGTATTAGGAGGTTATATGAAACGTATCATAAGAAAGTACGGACCACCTATTTTTCACTGCATTAATGACTTTGGGCAAGGTTCATTAGCTGCGTTGATACCATTCTTTATTACTAACTTTGGACTTAATTATTATCAATCGGCGTTTATTATATTTTGTAACACCGTAGTTGCATCCATAGCTCAGCCTATTTTGGGCTATGTAGCAGATCGTTGGCGCGTGCCGTGGTTTATTCCTGTAGGCTTTTCGGTTACATTGGTATCCATTAGTGCTATAGCGATTGCTACGAGTTACGAAATGATTCTTGCTTTGTCGCTCTTGGCCGGGGTAGGGGCCGCATTATTCCATCCTGAGGCAGCTCTACTGGTAAATCGTACGCAATCTCATGAGCTTGGTAATGCTATGGGGCGCTTTGCAGTCGGTGGTAGCGCTGGCTTTGCACTTGGACCTCTCCTCGCTGGGGGTGTATATGTCTTTGGGGGACAATTCCTTTGGGTATTTACGATTATCGCGCTACTTGGCGTATTGCTATATCTCTATGCCTTTATGGGCGAGGGTGAAGCTGATACCGATGATACTGCTGATACTGTTGATACTGGTAACCGTGAAAGTCGTTCTAAGGTTCTTAGTACTGCTACAAATGATTGGGCGAGCTTTGGTAAGTTATTTTTTGTGATTGCCTCTCGATCTATACTCTTCTCTGTATTGGCTATCTTTATTCCTATTTTGTATATTACCGTTATTAATGGTGAAGCTAGTGCATCTAGTTTGGCCCTTACTGCGTACTTTGCGATGGGGGCCGTTCTTACCTATATGGGAGGGGCTTTATCGGATAGACTTGGATTTCTTAAAACTGTGCGCTTAGGTAATCTGATTTTCTTGCCTTCTGTTTTAGTATTTATCTTTGTGCCTAACGTTTGGGGCTTCTTTGGCGCCATGATACCGATGGCCTTTGGTGTGTTCTCACAATACGGGCCAATTACGGTGTTAGGTCAAAAATACCTTGCTAAAAATGCGGGCTTTGCATCTGGTATTACGCTAGGCCTTGGCATTACCTTAGGTGGCCTTGTGGCACCTTATGTAGGACATCTAGCAGATATTTATGACGTACAAACGGCATTGATGACACTGATCCCTGTAGGGGTTATAGGCTTGCTTATGAGCTTCTGGTTAAAAGAACCAAAATAACATCAATGCAATAGGGTCATATTAAAGACATAATAACATGTAAGTAGCAAAATCGTATAAAAGAACTAAAATAGAATATTTTGATTCGATAAAATGTCAATACATGGGAGGTGACCATTGGTCACCTCCCATTTGTTTACTTTAATAAACCAGTTATCTATATTGGATATAGTAAGACTTTGATTTTCTATATTTCAATATCTTTACTTGATATATGTTTTAACATATAATTAAGTAAAGATTTCTTCTAGTATTAGGAGGAATGACATGGATACGTTTTCTGTTGTTTTTTATGAAACTCTAAGTGGGGATACGCTAGAAAGATTGTTTTAACAAATGGTTTTGTAAAGAAATCTATAAAAACACCAAAGAGTGCAATTGAATTAGCTATTAAATATAAAAATGACTATATTGAGAGGTATACATAATATGGAAACGTTAGATCAATATTTAGAGAAACAATTAAAAAATCCGAAGTTTAAGAAAGAGTGGGATGCGTTAGATGATGAGTACCAAATTATTCAGAATATAGTTGAGGCGCGATTAGCAGCACATATGACGCAAATGCAATTATCTGGGTTAACAGGTATTACACAGTCTGATATTAGTAAGATTGAAAATGGTAATGGCAATCCATCCTTAAAAACTTTACAGAAAATAGCCCATGCGTTTGGGAAGAAACTAAAAATTGAATTTGTATAAATACTTTCACAGAATCCGAACATTGTTGTATAATGATATTGAATTATTTAGACTTTCATATGGAGGATATAGATATGGCAACTAGTATGGTTATCGGCACTCAATGGGGTGACGAGGGGAAAGGTAAAATTGTTGACTGGATCGCAGAACGTGCGGATGTTGTGGTGCGCAGTCAAGGTGGTAATAACGCGGGTCATACTGTTGTAGTTGATGATAAAGCGTTTGCACTTCGCCTTTTGCCAAGTGGTATCTTATACGATAACAAACAAAATATTGTGGGTACTGGTGTTGTTATCGACCCTAAAGTTTTGTTACAAGAAATTGAAGGCCTTGAAAAGCAAGGCAGATCTGCTAAAACCCTTCAAGTTTCTGACCGTGCACATGTCATTATGCCATACCATATCGCTCTAGATACTGCGGAAGAAGCATCTAAAGGGGATGCTAAAATCGGTACTACTAAAAATGGTATTGGTCCTTGCTATGCTGATAAAATCAATCGTATCGGCATCCGTATCTGCGATTTGTATGATATGGAAACATTTAAACAAAAATTAGCGTACAATGTAGAGTTCAAAAATAAAATGCTTACTAAGGTATACGATGCTGAACCTGTTAACTACGATGAAATCTTAGCGGATTACATCAAATACGCTGAAGCGTTGAAGCCTTATGTAACAGATACTAATGCGGCTGTTCTTAAAGCTGTAAAAGAGGATAAAAAGGTATTGTTCGAAGGTGCTCAAGCTACTATGCTCGACCTTGATCATGGTACATATCCATTTGTAACATCCTCTCATCCAATTGCAGGTGGCGCTTCCACAGGCGCTGGTGTGGGTCCTAACTACTTGAAAAACATCTTCGGTGTAGTAAAAGCTTACGCTACGCGCGTTGGTGCAGGTCCGTTCCCTACAGAGCTTCTTAACGAAACTGGCGATAACCTTCGTGAACTTGGTCATGAGTTCGGCACTGTAACGGGTCGTCCTCGTCGTTGTGGTTGGTTAGACCTCATGGTTGTAAAATACGCAGCAGGTCTTAACAGCCTTGATTATTTGGCTATAACTCGCTTGGATATTCTTGATACTTTCAAAGAATTGAAAATCTGTGTAGGTTACAAATTAAATGGTAAAGACGTAGAAGGCTTCCCAGCTAACTTGAAAGATCTTGAAGCATGCGAAGCAGTGTACGAAACATTGCCAGGTTGGGAAACTGATATCTCTGGTATTCGTGAATACGACAAATTGCCTGAAAATGCTCGTAAATATGTAGAACGCATTGCTGAAGTAACAGGTGTACCTTTGGGTATCGTATCCGTTGGCCCTAACCGTAGCCAAACTATCGACTTAGTAAATGTATTCTAAGCTATACTAATTTGATATAATAGGAAATTTGTATTTGGTAGCATTGATATAATATTATACATTTTAATATTTTTTGCTATGCAATCGATTTATAGAATTATACAGATATGACCCCTCGTAGAGGGGTCTTTTGTGTTGAATAGATGTAGAATATAAACGTGGATACTCTATATCTAATCCTTTAGGTTGCTACAGTGGTGCGGTATATCGAAGTATGCTATATAGTTATTAAAGTGTGAGTATATCGAGAAATATATAATGGATAATAGAGCGCAATTGTTATATATACAAAAAAATGTATATTCAGATAAATCTATAAAATGAAAATTTGTTTAAAATATTCATTTTATACAAAGAGATACGTGCTTAAATTAGTTTATAATAAGACGAAATTTACTTATCTATAATTTTTTTGTATTCATAATAAATTATTAAGATACAAATATAAAGAAAAAAATAGATTTACATTAAGAAATAGTATATAATAATACCAAGAAGTAGATTGATATTTTTTGATAAGGATCTGAGGAGTTAAAGATATGGTTGAAGTTTCTTACGAACGTTTAGCGACGATTTTTAAGGCATTAAGTGATGAAACGAGATTACACATCATCGATATGTTGTCTTGCAATGAATTATGTGCAGCCGATATTTTAGCGAGCTTCAATTTGTCTCAATCTACGTTGAGTTACCACATGAAAATCTTAATTGATGCAGGTGTAGTTAACTCTCAACGTAATGGTTTATGGACGCGTTACTCCATTAATGAAGCTACATTTGCGGATATTTTAGATATTCTCCCTCAATTATACAAAACTAAAGATGAGTGCATTTGCGCGCAAATTAAATACTGCCGCATTTCTGAGCACGAAAAAGAAGCGTAACAATGAGACGTTGGATTATGCATGTTGATATGGATGCATTCTTCGCGTCCATAGAACAACTGGATCATCCAGAGTATAAAGGCCACCCCGTAATCGTGGGTGGTCTTTCTTCACGTGGTGTTGTAGCTACCTGTTCCTATGAGGCTCGAAAATTTGGTGTTCACTCTGCGATGCCAATCTCGAGGGCTAAGAAACTCTGTCCTGATGGCATCTATGTATATCCTCGGATGGATCGATATAAAGAAGTGTCGAACCAAATTTTTTCCATCATGAAAGAATTCACCCCTTATATTGAGCCTCTATCTATTGATGAAGCCTTTCTTGAAGTGAGCGGCATGTCTACCATGTATAGTGGTCCTAAAGCGCTAGGACAAGCCATTAAAGATCGTGTATTCGAGCAAACAGGACTTATTATCTCTGCAGGCTTAGCACCCAATAAATTTCTTGCTAAATTAGCCTCTGATTTAGATAAGCCAGATGGTCTTGTGGTCATCCCATACGGTCGTGAAAAAGAGGTGCTAGCTCCTTTGCCTATTAAACGTATTTGGGGTGTTGGCCCTCGGACAGAGAAAATTTTAAAAGCTGGTGGCTTTCATCTGATACGTCATATTCAGTCTTTGCCTGATGAAAGCACTTTAATTCCTCTTGTTGGAAATCAGGCAAAGCGCATATGGGAACTCGCGAATGGTATCGATGATAGACCTGTTGAAACAGACCGAAAGACACAATCGATTGGCGCTGAGGAAACCTATGAAGAAGATCTCACAGAAGGCCGTGCTATTGAATTAGAATTTAGGTACTTTGCAAACCGTTTATCGAAACGGCTTCGGAGACGTAGCCTTTATGGACATACTGTATCTATCAAGGTTCGGTATGATGATTTCACTACCGTATCACGGCAGAAGCGGCTAGATACGCCGTCAGATCATGAGCATGTATTTTTTGAAACTGCGCTGCTCTTGTGGAATAAGCTCATGCAAGATAAAATGAGTAAGAATCCGAAAGGTACAAAGAAAGACGTAGAAGCACTAGGGGCAACTATGAAAGTGAAATCTACTGATTTTAGATATAGTAGTTCTAAAGATAATCGTTCTAACCATATTGGTTCTAAATATAGTACTTCTAAATATAGTAGTTCTAGTGAGATTACTTTTATGGATCCGCCTGGTCCTATCCGTTTATTAGGCCTTACTGTGAGTGGTCTCGATGAGGAGGTTCCTATGCAGGACAGTCTCTTTGAATCCCCACAGGATAAAACAGAGGATAAGCTATCTAGTGTGTTAGACTCCTTAGAGTCTAAATTTGGTGAAACCGCTGTCATGAGTGGGGCGTTATGGCAACGCTTTCACGGAGACAATGGAATACGCAGAAAACGGTCAGAGTTGAAAGCGGCAGTGGATGCACAGCCTGATCAAGAGGATGGGGAGTCTATTAATGTTGATGTAGTCTCAACTAAAGAGGCTAATCGGTCTACAATTGCAGATACACACCCATCTATTGAAGGACCTAAAAAGACCGTCAAAAAGGACTTATAAAGATTATATTGAATACTTTCGCTAATATAATTGTTCGTGTTACAATATGGGTGTAGTGTTAATAAATTACCGCAAGAGAGGTATAGATATGAGTTTATTTCGTGTGGCCATTCATTATGGCGTAAACAGCAATGGTTTCTTGTCCTATGATACAGAAACAAAAACAGTGTCCGTAGATTTACCTGAACAAGAGTGGGTTGATAAGGTAATCGCTTACTTGAATAATGAACATGCTATTGAGCATGCTACAGGTCTTGATACGTATGAACGATTGACCGTAAAACCATTAGAATCTTTGGATAATCTTAAGTTAGCTTTAACACGTATGTGGGAAGCGATCGACGTACAAGTTGATTGGAGTCGTCCGGCATAAATTGAATGAAAACACCTTGTGATCTACAAGTTAGTAGAAACAAGGTGTTTTTTGTTTTGCGTATTTTTGTAGGTATATCTTAACAGAATTTAAATATATAACATTGAAATTCTCATTTTAAAATTATAAATGATATCGTGTATACAAAATTTATAAAGGTTTAGGGTTGTTATGTTAAAAAATTTGTGCTATTCTAATTACATATTAATGGATAATAATTATCCATTAATAATTTTATCGTAATTGAGATATATGATTTAAAAATTATGTAAAGTAAATTACTTTAATTTTGATCTCTAAGTAGGAGTTTGTAACATGAATAATGAAAAGAAACTAACAACCGCCTTTGGCGCTCCCGTACCAGATAATCGCAACTCTGCTACAGCAGGTAAACGTGGTCCTGTATTGATGCAAGATGTTTGGCTCATGGAGAAATTAGCGCATTTTGAGCGCGAAGTGATTCCTGAACGCCGCATGCATGCTAAAGGATCCGGTGCATTTGGTACTTTCACAGTAACTAACGATATTACAAAATATACGAAAGCAAAAATTTTCTCTGAAGTAGGCAAGCAAACGCCGTTATTCGTACGTTTCTCCACCGTTGCCGGTGAGCGTGGTGCGGCCGATGCAGAACGCGACATTCGTGGCTTTGCCGTAAAATTTTATACGGAAGAAGGAAACTGGGACCTCGTAGGTAACAATACACCTGTATTCTTTATCCGCGATCCATTGCAATTCCCTGATTTGAACCGCGCTGTAAAACGGAATCCGAAAACAAATCTTCGCGATGCGACAGCAAACTGGGATTTCTGGACTAGCTTGCCAGAGGCGATCCACCAAGTAACAATCGTCATGAGTGACCGTGGTATTCCTAAATCCTACCGCACAATGCATGGTTTTGGCAGTCATACATACAGTCTTATTAACGAAAACGATGAGCGCGTATGGGTTAAATTCCATTGGGTTTGCCAACAACCGATTGAAAATCTTTCTGACGCTGAGGCGGCTAATGTGGTAGCTAGTGACCGTGAAAGTCATCAACGTGACCTCTTTGAGGCTATTGAAAGAGGCGATTTCCCTAAATGGAAATTATGCATCCAAGTGATGACCGAAGAACAAGCTAACAATATGCCATACAATCCATTCGATTTAACAAAAGTATGGTATCATGACGAATTCCCATTAATCGAAGTTGGTGTGATGGAACTTAACCGCAACCCAGAAAATTATTTCCAAGATGTAGAACAAGCTGCATTTGCACCAACAACTATCGTTCCTGGTATCTCTTTCTCTCCTGACAGAATGCTACAAGGTCGTTTGTTCTCCTATGCGGATGCGCAACGCTATCGTCTAGGGGCAAATTATTATCAAATCCCTGTTAATGCCGCTAAATGTCCTGTAAATATCTATCATCGCGATGGTCAAGGACGTATAGATGGAAACCATGGGTCTACAATTGGCTACGCACCAAATAGCTTTGGTGAATGGGCTGAACAACCGGAATTCAAAAATCCTCCTCTCGACGTATCTGGCCCAGCCTACCAATATGACTTCTATGAAGACGACTCTGACTTCTTTACACAACCAGGTAAACTGTTCCGCCTCATGAGCCCTGAACAACAACAAGCCTTGTTTGACAATACGGCAGCGGCTATGAATGGTGTACCTGATTTCATCAAAGAACGTCATGCAAAACATTGTTACCAATGCGATCCAGCTTATGGTGAAGGCGTTGCCAAAGCATTGGGCATGGACATTGATTTTAGTGATGTGAAATAAGACTAAAGATATTATTTAAGCAACATTAAAATAGTTTATCTAAATAATACTAACGATTGAAAAGAACTTTCTTAACTAATAACTCTCTTACACTTATATAAAAACAAATCTATAAAAAATCTAAATTCACACAAAATTTTTATACACTGACACCAATTATCTTATAAACAAATAAAACCCTTTAAGGGGCCTTTGCTAATCACATCTAAGTTAAGAATCATCAAAGATGTGTAGCAAGGGCTCTTTTGCTGTGTTAAAAATATACAAATTTTAAAAGGATTTTAGTATAACTATGTAGAATTATATGATATGTTGAATTTGCACGAAACGTTACATGTGAATAGGAGGCAGTTATGAAATCTAGTAGTTTGGCATGGTATGTGGCGGTGGCTTGTATTGGAGGAAGCCTTTGTATGGGGCCTGTGGTACAAGCGGATTCTCCGACTAAGGTAAAAACAAATAGCCCTGTTTCTGCTGCTGTTGTAACGCAGGCTCAACCAGCTCAGCCTGTTACTGTTACAGCAGTTAAGAATGATGGAGTTAGTACTACAACAAATAATACAGTAACTAATAATGTAGTAGCTAATGATGTAGCGGCACAGGAAGCCCTCAAGCAAAAGCAACAGTACCAAGCCGAAACTGAAACGATGGGCTTGCTATGGATGCGTACCTCTGCAGAGTACAGAGCATTGGCGTATCAAGGGTATAATGTGGCAATGAATGCTGTTAAGATGGCCGTTACTGATCCATCTCATCAAAGAAAACCTTTAGCTATCGTTCTTGATGCGGACGAAACCGTAGTGGATAATACCAAGTTGATGGGTGAAAGCATTGTAAATGGTAATGGCCGTTTTGATGCTCCTTGGTGGCGTCAAGCCGTGCATCAAGGCAAATCGCAAGCCATGCCTGGCGCTGTTGAATTCCTAAATGAAGTACATAAACAAGGGGTAGAAATTTTCTACGTATCAAACCGTTACGCCCCAGTAAACCTTGATGTAACGATACAGAACTTTAAAGAATTAGGATTCCCATCTATTGATAAAGACCATGTGCTACTATTCGAAAAAGACTCTGACAAACAACCCCGCTTTGATATGATTGCTAAAAAATATTATGTCGTTGTATACATGGGCGATAACGCGGGCGATTTCCCAATCGGCACAAAAGGCAAGACACTAGCTGAAAGAAATGGCATCATCGATGCTCATAAAGAAGACTTTGGTACTACCTTTGTGGTATTCCCAAACCCTGCTTACGGATCTTGGGTAAGTGCATTAGCTAAAGGCTACCAAAACCTAAGCCCAGAAGAACAAAAACAAGTAAATAACCAATACCTACAACAATAAGGACGCCTTGCGTATACTTTATTAAAAACGATATAATAAAGTATACATGCGTCTATAGCTCAGTTGGATAGAGCGGCAGTTTCCTAAACTGCGTGTCACTGGTTCGATTCCGGTTAGGCGCACCAATAAAATAATTAATGGGCATATGTTTTTTAGTATTATGTCTTTTTAGGAGCCAAGACTTAAATCTTGGCTCTTTTTAGGTTTTGAGATCTAAAACACTGTCTCATAGAGCAGAATCGGTTTGAAAACCTATTTTATCAGAAATTATTCTTATGCTAATTAAACATAAGTTTTATGATAAGTATCTCTTTATAATGATATAATTAAGATAATTATTGTATGTAAAGGGCAGTGTATAGTGGAGAGTGTATATGAGCTTTTACAATTGGATTCAAGAAAAGCTCTTCGATAACTACGAGGAGTGGCATATGAAGAGCCCTGATTATAATCGAAACGGTTTTAACATAGTTGGTATAGATAATACTCTAAAGGCCATGCATGATGGATTTTTCATGTACATGGAGTTATACCCACCTCATGCGATCAATGGTTGTACTACGATGAAAGCCCGTGTAGGGAAAACACAGGATGCAGTAGATATATTCTTAGACATAGATGGTAAGACGTATCGTATGGCTGATGTAAGTTATCCTGATGCAGTGAAGATGATGCGGGCTTTTGTGACAAAACGCAGAGTACCTGATCGTAGTTTGTGTGTAGAAGTAGCAAATCTAGATATAGAGCAGATGAAACCAACATTTACAGAGCTAGCAACGTTATTACTAGGCGATGCTAAACAAGGTAAATCTTTTATGCCCGAGGCTAAGTTGCGCTCCATGGAAGAATTAGAAGATAGTTGGTGGAACCTTTATGAGAAACTAGTATCTAAAGGATATGCCGTAGAGCTAAGCTGTAAGTGTGAACTAGAGGATTTTGTTCATAATGTGCAGAAATTAATACGTAACAAGTCTTTAGATACTAGCGAAAATCTAACTATTGATACAGCAGCATTAGATGAAGACCAATGTATTATGGATTGGTGTGCTGATCTTAATTCTACGTGGGTAAACTATAAGTTAGCAGGCATGGACATCGGAACCGATAGCTTTGTACTTATGGTACTTTCAAATGAGGAATTCAAAACAGCCCAAGAATTAGCAAAAGAACTATTACATAGAATCGATGTAGCTGAACGCTCATGATATAACAGAAATTATGATGAGTAGCGTGATTATAATGTAGGAGAGAGTCATATGAGTATTGTACGTCTACCAGAATATGAAGCAGAGTTTGAGCCGGAAGTATTTGAAATTTATGCATTGCCGCGCAGTGATGCGAATGGAGCTAGTCCTTATTTAGATAAGTACCATAGACCATTAGTGTCTACCGATGCTATTTTAGATACTCGAACCGGTGTGCTTGACCGTAGCGAAGGCATTTTGACGTGGATTATTGAGGGTCTTGACGATAGATGGGGGTATTCTTTTGAGCCTCATGGGGTCTATAAATTGTTAGTTAAGAAAGCAAAACCCTTAGAGGACTTGGGCTATATGCGCCCGTCTTGGAATAATCGCTATTATGTACTCGAGGTGTTAGAGGAACATGCTAAACATAGCAAGTTAGAGGCGTTGTCGGCGTATTTGAAAACTCCTAAATACCTTCATACCGATAGGGGCGATTTCCTCTTAAATCGAGAGTATCAATATTACACAGCGAGAATTGGTGATTATGCATTCACTCTTGATGTGGATGAGGGCTCTGATGAAAGCTGTACCACAGCATTGGCTGCTTTCAATACAATCGATAATTTCAAAGCATTTGAACAACGAATTAGTATATATATTAGTGAGACCTTGTTAGAACTCGCTAATTACTGGCTCGACAATGACGATCAAGATCCGATTACATCAGACGTATTTGCTAAGCGTATTACGATGGGTGAATTGGCGTTTCGTAACGATGGCTCCATAGAGGTCTATTATGACGATGATGATATTTTCTGGGGGCACTGTATCATAGCTCATATTGATGCGGATGGGAACCCTGTTGATGCAGATATTGCAGGCTGATTAACTAATGGAGCGTCCTAATGAGAAAATCGGAATTAATGACATTATGGAATGTTGAAAGCTGGTCTGAAGAACCGTATGGCGTTTACTTTGTATCTCGCCGATTGGGCATTAATCGTTTAGAGAATGTAGGACAAGCCTTTAAAAAACTTAATATTAGTTGTACCGGTTATACTGAAGATGATGTACTTTCACTATCAATATGGGAGCAATTATATGTTCAATTAGATGAATTAGACCAACTGGCGAAGGGGCTCATACAAAAGGGAATACCGCAAGAAGAGTCTGTTGTACTAACGCTAACGGATATAATGCTGGATAAATCAGGTTGTTACGATGCATTTGCACTAGGCTATGATGTGGGAGAATCCTCAGCAGGACATCTATATGTTTTGGTTCCTTTTGATGAAAACTTTACGGCTCAACAAGATGTGATATACGAAACCTTATAGAGTTGTTTGAAAGTGGTGATACTGGTGTTGTATTCTACCTAAAAATATAAGTGATATGCAGGAGAGAGCCTATGGAAGATATGTATAAATTAGTCAAAGATTTCTTTAGTCATGATATGGATTTAGATGATTTATTTGATTCTGAGGCTATTATCTGGGTTGACTGGCACGAGGATGACGAAGATGTGGTGCGTTATTTCAATGATATGATAGATGAGCCTATCGATATTCAAACCGTTAGTAATGGCAAGCCCTATGGTGACGATATTATGCTACAAAAAGGCGATAAAGAACTCTTAATTCCTTACGGTGATGAGAAAGATCGGGATGTGACCATCAAATATTTTAATGACTTCGTTAAACCTGATTATGAGGTGCGCTGGTTTGCTGAAAGCCTTGGCGATGATACGCTCGGATTTACCGTGCTTTCAGGGGCAGAATGGTCCAAATTAGACGATGAATTTGGGGCGGATACGGTTCGCTACTATTTTGAGCCAATTGATATTGAAAGTAATATGTTTAATCTCGACATGGATGAAGTTTCTGCATTATTGGCATTACGAGAAAATAATAGATGAAATAGAGAGATGAGAGAATCAATAAGAGGGAAGAATATGGATTATTTAAAACTATTGTGTGAAGATTCTAGCTTGGCAGCAAATTTTGATGCTCTATTTGATTTCTTTTTACTCGATGAACCTACAAAACGTGATGAGGTAGAGGGGCGATGTACCTTTTCCGTGGACGGAGTAGCTTTTGCTCGTGATGGTGCCGGTGGCGAATATCATCAATTAGAGGATGGCTCTATCGGATATATGAGTAGCGAAGGGGAATGTGGTCGTATAGCTGAAAGTGTAGATGATTTAATCCATTTGTTGGTGTATAGCATTTGCTGGCATGATTATTGTGATGCCAGCCAATATACGGACATATCTACTCTTGAAGCCTATGCCAATGAGCGACATGATCAAATCGCTTCTTATACAGAAATGGATGTATGGGAAACCGTTGTTCAGGTGCTAGGCATGCCTTTAGAAGCAAATGTGGCTGCTGAATTACAAAAATTCTATGACGCTGCACATCGAGCCCCTTTATATATTTGTTATTTCCATGAAGATGATGGAACCGTTACAGAATCACATAATCTGTTTTTCTAGACGTATTGTTTAAAAGGAGAATTATATGGCTATTGATGGAGTAAAAATCATAGATAGTGATGATGGCCATGATATTTATAATTTGATTGTTGAGCGCTATAGAGATGGTATCAGTATTGATACCATTGTTTCAGAAATTCTGGCTGAAGAGCAGAATTTTTGTACTGACGAATTCTATACAGAAATTTATTGGACTGCCGTAGCCTATTCGCTGTGGAAGATAGGTCATCTGCCGCAGGATATCAAAGAGAATGCATTAGACATAATCGCGAAGGGCGCTCATGAGTTTTGGCTAGAAATTGATAGTAAGGCGCTCAAACAACGGCAAAAGGTGTTAGATACATTAGCCGTACAACTACAAAGTGAAAATCCAAAGCCTCTAAAGGTTCGTAAATCTAAAACAAAGCGAGAACCTCATTTTAAGGTGGGCGACGTATTAGCTGTTACGTTTGAAAACGAGTATGGAGTTATTTTTGTATCTGACGTGGATCAATCACCGCGGAAAATCGAGTACCATTTGGCCTGTACAAGACTTTTACAAGCGCACAAACCTAGTATGGATGATTTTTTAAATAGTCAAATTTCCTGTCGTAAAGATAATACAAATTTCGGTATCGATACCGATTGTTGGTTTAATCATAAAGATCTAGGCCTATTGCTAGACCATTTAGAAATCATTGGGGCTGTTGAACTGTATCCGTGCAAGCTGTGGAAACTAGCACCGGCAGGCACATTGGACGATATCTACACCGAGATTACAGATGAGCCTAGAAGAGGTAGAATTCGCCTGATAGATACTAATGAATTGGTGAAAGATATTGTTCACCAATAATTATTGCGCTAAAAAAGGGAGTAGATGCGATGAATGCAACAACTCAAACATATATAGAAACTGTGAAAGTCAGTGATATACCCTGGCATCGTTTGACCACAACTTACGGCCGTGCTACAGATTTTCCTGCTCATTTTGAGGTGTTGTGGGATATGAAGGACGTTGATGCCATTGATGCGGCAGGTGAAGAGCTGGCCCAAAACATTGAGCATCAATCGACTTTATGGCATGCTACGCCCTTTGCGTTGATTTTTCTATTACGTATTTTTAAAAAAGCCGTTGAAGAACAAGGCCATAATCAGATCGCAAGATATTTAGTAAAAGAATTAGCTGAATTATTCATCATTATTGCTGAGTGTATTAGAGATGGTCTTATGCTAGAACATGTAGATCAATTATCGAACTTTGAGGATATGCTCAACGAAGAGTATCTTTGGTCTGAAGAATATGATGAAGATGAAGATGTTCTTAGATATGAGGAAGAAGAGGTATTTCCGGATGATCTGTTCTTTAGCTTCTACTACTATTCTTTACAAGTGCTTCTATTATGTAAGCCATTGTTAGACAAAAATAACAAATATGAGGTTACGTTGCTAGAATTGTTGACAGAGATAGAAAACTAACTATCAGTGGAGGCTTCGAATTATTCGGCATTTATGGAGATTATAGATTCCTAAGTAACTATGTAAGTTTTAGATTACTGAGTATCTAGGGAGGTTTTAGAGTATGGGACTCATTGCAAATTATAATTGTATAAGTGATGAAAGCTTAAAAGAACTCAAAGGGTTAGGCTCATCAAAGAAGGATCTTTTTGAAACCGTTGAAGAGTGGAGCGATGAGGACGAGTTATTGCTCGACATCGATAAGATGTGGGATGTCCTTCACTTCGTGCTTACTGGTGTGAGTACTGATCATAGAATAGATGATAATCCACTTAGTCAAGCTGTGCTTGGTGTAACGTCTATAGAGGATTTATCAGACTATATGGCCTATACGGAACATTCTCAAATAGCTGATATTGTAGCGGCTTTAGAGCAGTTTGATATGGAACAAGCACTCGAATCTTTCGATATGAAAGCCTGTAAAGAGGCTGAGTTATACCCAAATATTTGGGACTATGACGAAGAAGAGGAGGAAATCATAGATGAGCTTCTCCATGACTTCGAGCAGATGAAAGGGTTTTATAAAAAAGTACTAGAATCGACTGGGCATGTGATGATTACGATTTATTAAGTAGATTCTTAGATTTGGTATGTTCTCAACGAAAGCTAAAGAAGTTACTTATAAAATGGGGCGTCTATAAAGATATGAGCAAGGAAGAGTTTAGTTATGGTTAGGTGTACCAATACAAATTATAATAGGCATAAGGTTTTGTATGATCTATGCCTTTTTGCTTTTAATAATTTATATAAAATTATGGACATTTAGTATAAATAGTCTTCTTGTATATTATATTAGTAACGATATAATAAGAGTATAAGGGGGAGATAAAGGTATTTTATAAATTAAATAGGGGGATATTGTGATTACCAATGTTGAAAAACAATATTTTATTAGTTTATTAAATCGGAATGGGTATGTATTGAATTTTAGTACAAATAGTTTTGATAATTTTACTATAAATAGTATTGGTATTGCTTTATGTAATCATTATGGGCTTTCTAAAGGAAAATCATTAGAGGCATTTCTTTTAGAGTGCTCGCCAGATGAAGCAAGAAAACTTTTAGCTGATTTAGTTAGTTATTATGAAGCTAACTACCATTATGAAATTGAACATAAAGATAAAAAATATTATGGTTTGTATGTTAAATGTAGAGAAATCTTGGATCGAGAACCTTTTGGTGGTACAGCGGTAACCGCTGCCATTTTTGATGATTTAGAAAGTGCGTTTTCTACAGAATATATGTCAGATCAGTTACAAAGGTGTTTGAATGAAGCAAATGTTAATCCTACAGAGGCTATTGGTAAGGCAAAGGAAGTTTTAGAAAGTTGTTGTAAAACAATATTACAGCAAAGAAACTTTCAAGAACGAATTCCAATTAACTTAAATAAATTAACAAAAGAAACTTTTAATATATTAGGTATTTCTTCTGAATCAGTTAATATGGAACGTCCAGAAGGTAAGCTAGTTGCTAGCCTTTTAGCACACCTATCTGGTGTTGTTAATTGCATGGCAGAGCTACGAAACTATTATGGTTCTGGTCATGGGCGAAGCGCACAATATCAGGGATTAACGAAAAGACACGCTTATTTAGCGGTAAATATATCATTTTCATTAATGCAATATTTATGGGAAACGCATAATGAACGTAGGGAATAAATTAAAATATTATGAAATTTTTGACTGTTATATTGGCACAATAAAATAGAGTGGCAATTTTTTGTTTGTGTATCGCTGTTTTGATTTCTGATACGCGCACCATAATTTTTATATACTGCTGGCGATATTAGCGATTTTATCTAAGAAGCGCCGGCGTTTTTCATCTGAGCTGTTTTCTGTGCCCGTCAACTGGGTATATGTAACAGGTTTAATGCCGCAGGATTTCAGAACTTGATTTTTTAACACCTTGCCATAGTCCTGGATAAACGGCGTCAAAAAGGCGGGAGTGTTGTGGGTTGTGATAATCCAGGCCGATTTCCCCTGTAAATGACCTATAAGGCCTCTTTTACCGTATGAATAGGCAAAGCCCGCTGTAAATACGCGATCGATAAAGCCTTTGAGCATTGCGGGCATACCGCTCCACCAAATTGGGTAGATAAAGATGATATGGTCCGCCCAAGTAATCATATTGCGATACTTTTCCATGTCCGGCACAGTGCTTAAATCTCGACGTTTGTGCGTGTTATCAAATCGCAATATAGGATCGAATTGCTCCTCATATAAATCCAAGGTCTTTACATTGTGGTCTTTTGAAAGATTCTGTTGCACTACTTTCAGAATAGCGCTATTAAAACTTTGATGATTAGGATAGGTGTAAATGATTAAAATATTCATGGCTAGTTCCTTTCTATTTAATCATCGTCAGGTTGAAGCAATTTGTATAGTAAAATGGTATCTATATTAAGTTAAAGTCTAGTGAAGAGTATTTATTCTGAAAGTAAATGGCGATAGAATTTGCTAAGGAAGTATTGTTAATTTCTTCTATTTGCAGGTGTTACCATAAAGGTATATAGTATAGACATGTGATGGATATAGTCACATGTCTATTTTTATAAGGAGGACGCTATGCAACACGTTCAAACCCGCAGTACTACGTCCGCGTTAGTACTCACAGCCGTATTGATTGCCCTCGCAACATTGTTTACCATGTACACGAAAATCCCAGTACCTGGCATTCGCGGCTATTTCAATGTAGGAGATGTCGTTATTATGACGTCAGCTCTATTATTAGGTCGAAAATATGGCGCCTATATTGGTGCTATCGGCCCGGCGCTAGCTGATTTATTCCTCGGCTATGTAGTCTTTGTACCCATCACCTTCGTGGTGAAAGGCATTGAAGGCTATCTTGTCGGTACTGTCTATAACAATAAGACAACTACCTCTGCCTTGGTAGCAACTATCGTAGGCGGTATTGTTATCGTAGCTGGCTACTTTATCGCCGAATACTTTGTATTTGATCCAGGCGTAGCCATTGTAAGTATTTTAACTAATACTATTCAAGCTGTTATGAGCGTTATTATTAGTATGATTTTATATGCTATATTACGGAGACGACTTGCGTAATAGTATACTTATTGGTATACGATGTAGAAAAAGATGTTAGTATAGTTAATGATGACACTCAAGAAAGTACAGCGCTAGTAGCGCTGTGCTTTCTTTGTTTTTATTATAATTATCCATGAACTTTTAATTGTCATTATTTTCCTTAAAGTATTGATGCTTAGATAAATGGACATATTTTATTTGTTTTGTTAATATAAAACTCAATAATAATTTTATGTTGTGTGTTATGATTGGTGAAATTTTATGGTTAGAGTTTTATATTTATTTTTATTGCTAGTTGTTTTGAGTCCTATTAATGCTTTTGCTGATTATCAGAGGGACACGCTTGATATAGAACTCTCTCTTAATGAGCAGATACAGTCTCAGTTAAAGATTCCGGCTGAAGTCCTTAGAACGAAGAATGATAAAGATTATAGTTTTGCATTACAGGTAAGAACGGATTCTCAAGGACGTATTACTTCTGTTGAGTTAGATCCAAATGAGTATATATCTAATGATGAGATATATTCAAAATTAGTACAGTCTGCAAAAGATACAGTTTGGAATATAGGGGATATTGATGTTAAAGAAGAGCTTGTTATTTATATTCCATTTAATTTTATAATCTCCTCTAAGGATGATGTAAATTGACAGTCTTTAGAATTCAGACTATACTATAAGTACAAAAGAGCCAGTTAACGTGTTCTTGGCGTTAGGCTCATCAAACAAATTGGAATTTGATAAACCTAACGTGTCTAAGTATTGCCGTACTTAGTCTTAAACGTTAGGTTTATCTTATTTTATAATCAATATATTGATTATTTTTTAAGAATTAACACTACGAGGGTAGCGAATAAAATCATTAATGATAATGCTTCGTATACAGTCATAATGTCACCTCCCTCAAAAGACGGAGATGAACCCAACTCACGTTAATGGCTCTTTCGTTATTAGTATATAGCAGAAATTATTGATTGAAAAATATGGATTAATTTCGTACAACTTGTACACGAATAAAAGGGAGACTCTATGAAGAGTCTCCCTTTGTTAGTTATAAATAGACTAATATTTATTAATAGATTTTTTATTGCATAGAACATAAGTTCGGTTTATAATGAAGTAGATAGCCGACGAGGTTGGGCCTCTCTTCGTTTATAAAGGGAGGGATGCTTATGAGTGAATTTGAGATCTTTTCGACTGTTCTTGGCTTTTTGACAGTTGGTATTTCCTTCGGGACACTTATTGTTCGTATTTGCTCCAGAAAAAGCAAATAGCCCTTCGTTACCGCTGGGTAGCTAGGTAAAACAAAAGGCCATTTCCTGAGTTTTCAGTTTTTGAGATGAGCCTGACGTGACTACTCGCTCGGCTATCATTTATATTATAGGTTGTATCTCATATATCGTCAAATTAGAATAGATATCCCTGAACAGTTCGAACAATATCCAATAGAACGGGCATCATTGTAGAGCTTTTGCTTTTAATAATATGGTATAATACTTTCATTATGTAGTGAAAAAGGAGATCTAAATGGCAAATTTACCTAACTGCCCTAAGTGTGGCGACGAGTACACATACGAAGACGGTCATATGTTTATCTGCCCTATGTGCGGTAATGAATGGACCGCTGCCGATACGGAGGCTGCTGCTGAGGCGGGTATCATTCGCGATGCTAACGGCAACGAGCTCGCTGATGGCGATACAGTTGTTGTTGTAAAAGACCTCAAAGTAAAAGGTGCGGGCGTATTAAAACAAGGTACGCATGTAAAAAATATTCGCCTCATCAACGATGCAAGCGACGGTCACGATATCGATTGTAAAATCGATGGCTTCGGTGCGATGGCATTGAAATCTGAAATGGTTAAGAAAATCTAATCTAAGGAATCCCTACCGATAAAAATTCGGTAGGGATTTTTTCGTGGTATAATCAACTTATAATGCATATAGTAAGAGAGTTTTTAGATGAGAGGAAACTATGTTTAACCGTGTTATTTTATTGGCCTTATTAGTATCTATGATGAGTCCTATTAGTTCTCTAGCTGCAGATTTAAAGCCTGCGGACAAGCGTAATTATGAATTGCAACAACAGATTTCTTATAACGTAATCATTCCACCAGAGGCTTTTGAAACGAGTGCAGACGGAACATTAATCGTTCCTATAGAGATTAAGACGGACGATAAGGGCAATATTATAGCTGTTGAAGCGGGTCCTAATAATTGGAAGCTAGATCGTGAAGCGTACCCAATTTTTGAGGAGGCTGCTAAAGAGGCGGCTTGGAATACTAAGCATGTTGATACTGATGAAGCGCTCGTTGTAACGATTCCCGTTAGTATTGTCATGTTATCTGATAATAATCTAAAGAAATGATAAAGGAGGACTTATGGAGGCTACAAAAGATTTAGAGAGATATACTTACGAACTTCTCGCTGAACGGGGAGTCACATTAGAGGACATTGCAGAACTTGTTTTTTATGTACAAAAACCATATATGCCGAACTTAAAACTTGAAGAGTGTAGAGATAGTGTGGCGTCTGTACTATCTAAACGGGAGGTACATAATGCAATTATTACGGGCATAGAGCTTGATAAGTTGACAGAGCAAAATAAATTATCTCAGCCATTGCAACGTATTGTTGCTAATGATGAAAGCCTATATGGTATTGATGAAATTTTAGCTTTTTCCATCGTTAATTTGTATGGATCTATTGGCTTTACAAATTATGGATATTTAGACAAGGTGAAGCCAGGTATCATCAAAAAACTAGATAGCGAAGAAGGGGGACGCTGTAATACATTCCTCGATGATTTGGTAGGTGCCGTAGCGGCAGCAGCGGCAGGGAAACTAGCACATAATGAACCAAATCGTGTACAACATGCTATAGTAGAAGAATAGAAGTCCGTCATATATCTACTTGTCGATAAAGTATGAGGTGGGCTTCGATGACTCATTGATAACTCTTTGACAAGACTTGATGACAATTTGGCAACAAGTTGATGACAATTTATAGAGTTGGTAGATACTATTGATGTTATAAAGAATAAAGAGTATAAATAATATTGATTGGAAATAAGTACTTTGTTTTGTAGCTATATACAGGAGGAGCTATGCAAAAGGTTCTGGTAGTAATCGATATGCAAAATGATTTTGTCGATGGTGCACTTGGCTCATCGCAAGCACAGTTAATCGTAGATAATGTGCGTAAGAAAATTGAAAGCTTTGATGGCCCTATTATCTTTACTCGCGATACACATGATAGGGATTACTTGGAGCGTCAAGAAGGGAAACTTTTACCAGTGCCTCACTGCGTTAAAAATACCGAGGGCTGGCATATTGTGGATGGCTTGATTGAGGCTGCAGAAGGTCGATCAATTATGAGTCCTGTATCCTTTGTAGATAAACCAAACTTTGCCTCTTTTGAGTTGCTTACACGGTTAGAGGGCATGGATAGGGTAAATCCTATTGAGTCTATTACGCTCATCGGCTTATGTACAGATATTTGCGTTGTGTCCAATGCGATTATGCTGAAAGCAGGCTTGCCAGAGATTCCTATTCATATTGATTCGAGTTGCTGTGCTGGTGTAACAGAGGAGTCCCATCAAGCGGCATTAACAACGATGAAAATGTGTCAGTGTATCATTGACTAACTTGTGAATCAAATTTATATAAAACTATATGTGATTGCTGATCAAAAGTCATATAACAATTAACTAATTAAAGGCTGTAGGAGTTCCTATGGCCTTTTATGTTAGTCTTTTATATTGACGTTTTTCTATATAATGTGTACAATTAGATAAAGAATGATAATTCATATCAATTTGTTAGCTAAAATATTATATCCTAACTTCTGGTTACGTTAGGATAATCAGTCTCTTCTTGAAGTATATATGCTATGCTAGTAGATTGATTCTATATTACCGATGCAGGTGCATCGAATCGCTTTCACAAGAACGATGATACGAAATAGTTAGCATTGTTCTATGCCCTAAATTTAAGGAGGACTACTATGAAACCTTTCGAACTCGCACCATTACCGTATGCGTATGATTACCTTGAACCTGTTATCGATACTGAAACAATGAAATTGCATCATGACAAGCATCATCAAGCCTATGTTAATAATTTAAACGCTGCTATCGAAAAATACCCTGATCTTCCGTATGGCTGTGTAGACTGTATTCTCGGCGATATTGCTAATGTGCCTGAAGATATCCGTCAAGCAGTTATCAACAATGGTGGCGGTCACAAGAACCACACCATGTTCTGGGACATCATGACAAAACCAGATACTTCTAAATTGCAAGGTCCTTTGAAAGAGGCTATCGATGCTGAACTTGGTGGCTACGATGCTTTTGTTGAAAGCTTCTCTACTGCGGCAGCTACACGTTTTGGCTCTGGTTGGGCTTGGCTTGTAGTTAACAAAGATGGCAAGCTAGAAGTGACATCCTCTGCGAACCAAGATAATCCTTTATTGGAAGGTAAAAAAGCAATTCTATGCTTAGATGTTTGGGAACATGCATACTATTTGCACTACCAAAACCGTCGCCCAGACTATATCAAGGAATTCTTCCGAGTTATTAATTGGGACAAAGTTTCTGAAAACTACGAAAAAGCATTGAAACCACATCATGATTAAGTGGTACACTTGTTAGAAACAGAAACAGAAACAGAAACAGAAACAGTAACAGTAACAGTAATAGACAAGTAATTTAAATATATAACGGATAGTTGATGTGTCTCCCTTCATGTATGAGGTGGGATGGATAATCATCTATCCGTTATTTTTATCTTTTTTTACTGTTTTCGAGCGTATAAGCGTATAATTTATTTTATTGGTAAAGAGTTACTATTGGTAAAGCGTTACATGACATTTTGAAAATTTTTGAATTACTTTCAAAAGTATTGCCACGGATACAGATTTTCTAATCGATATCGTTTATCATAGATTCATAGGTCATTATATATAGACCTTTTACAGTAAATAGATAGCCTTATATGCGAGATTTTTACGTATAGGGGCTCATTAATATTAGTAAGTATTTTATAAAGGTTTTGACATGAGGGGCTCAAAATGGAAAAGAAATTAGATCTATCCAAATCTGTATATGATTTGGTAAAAGAATATCCTGAAGTAGCAGATATTATGAAAGAATTAGGGTTCAGCGAAATCACAAACAAGGTGATGTTGAACTCTGTTGGTAAAATCATGACCATCCCGAAAGGGGCGAAGATGAAAGGCGTATCCATGATCGATATCGTGGGCGCTTTCATGAAAGCTGGCTTTACCTTAGAAGGTGAAATGCCAAATCTATCTGGTGATGATGCGGAAGCTGCGAGTCATCCTGGCGTGGCACCTACTGCAGCGGCTACAAAGTCTAATGTTACGGACGCATCTACTAACGTAGCATCTAGCACTGTTGCAGCAAATGCAGTAGAAAGCAGTGTACCAGTATCTACTACAGCGCCAGCTAACACTGACGAGAATTTCGGAGCTAAGGCTGAAGATACAGTTCAAGATAGCGAACGCGTAGAGCAGCTCAAAGGTTTCTTGAAACGTTTAGGTACAGGTGAAGACCTTGGTGCCGTTCGTGAAGACTTTGCTAGTCAATTCGCCCATGTTGAGGCTAGTGAAATCATGAAAGCTGAACAAGGCCTTATGCGTGAAGGCACACCACTAGCAGAGGTTCAACAATTATGTGACCTTCACTCCGCATTGTTCCACGGTTCTACTATCCACGAACAAATGGAGTCTGAACACGCTAAGGTTGAGGCTGTACTAGAGGCTCAAGAAAAGAGCAAAAGTGTGGTATCCTTGGTTGAAACTGTAGGCCATCCACTCAATCGATTAACAGAAGAAAACAAAGCTCTTGATATGTTGATTGAAGCTACAAAGGTTAAGGTGGCCGATAAGACTGCTACGGTAGATGATGTGAACGAAGTGCGCCAAGTGTCTATTCACTACGCTAAGAAGGGCGACCTTTTATATCCACATTTGAAAGTAGCCTATGATATTTCTGGCCCATCCATGGTTATGTGGACGGTTGATGACGATATTCGCGATGGCTTTGGTCGTCTAGCTCGTGCTAAGTCTATTGATGATGCTTGGTACGAAGAGTTTGATGGTCTTCTCACACGTGCTCAAGAGATGATCTATAAAGAGCAAAATATCTTGTTCCCAATTTGTGCAGAGAACTTTAGTACTGAAGAGTGGTATCAAATCTACAAAGATACAGCGCAGTATGAAGAAATCTTTGGGGTAAAACGCACTGTTTGGACAGAGGCTGAAGCCGCATTAGCTACACAAACAACAAAAGCAAGTGGCGATGATAATACTATTGCTCTAATAGGTGGTAGCTTAACTGTAGATCAATTAAATGCCATGCTTAATACAATGCCAATGGAAGTCACCTTCGTTGACCACGAAGACATTAACCGTTACTTCAACGATGGTGAAAAGGTCTTTAAACGCCCTACTACAGCTATCGGTCGCGATGTATACTCTTGCCATCCTCCAAAGATAGAGCCTATCGTACGCGGTATTATTGAATCCTTCCGCAAAGGGGAACGCGATAATGTGGCGGTATGGCTTGAAAAGGTAGGTCGTCCATTCTATGTAAACTATATGGCGGTGCGCGACCAAAACAATAATTACCTTGGTACATTAGAATTAGTACAAGACATGCAATTTGCAAAAGACCATTTCAAACGTTCTTAGTAAATTTTATTTTAAATATCTTTACTAAAAGGCCATTTTAAACATTCTTAGTAAAAGCTATTTAAATATCCCTGCTAAAAGGCTTTTCAAACGTTCCGAATAATCGATTATTTTAAATACTCCTGATAAATAATTGCTTTAATACTCCTAATAAAGGCTTTAGATGTCGTTAATAGTAACGTATGATTAGCTAAAAGTAGGTTTAAATATAATAAGAGGCAGTCATAGACGTGTTATAAACAGCTGTGACTGCCTCTTTTGATTATATAGTGATATTGAAAGTTAACTATTATTTTAAACCTGAAATATTTAAATGTTTTGTAGGATAGCATCCGTAGCAATTTTGATGTTCTCAAGGCTTGTGGCCAAGTTCAAGCGCACAAAGGTTGCGTAGCTTTCACCACCAAACCATTCACCAAAGCTTGGTGCAATACCGCATTTATTTTCAAAGAAATCATGTATTTCCTCTGGTTTAAGATAAGCGCTAAAATCGATCCAAGCCAAATAGGTGCCGTCCATAGGGCTAATGCGAAGTTCAGGCAAGTTGGCAAGTAGTTTATTGTACATATAATCATAGTTTTCTTTCACTACAGCGAGTAGGTCCGTTAGCCATGCTTCTGCTTCTGGATGCGTGTAGGCAGCTGTGATGGCTGCCTCGGCAATGACGTCCGAATCTGTATGATATACAAGGGCTTTAAAGGCGTTGTAATGATTTCGCAACTCTTCGTTAGGGATAATGACCTCTGCGTGGTGCAGGCTAGCCATATTAAACGATTTTGACAACGAGGACATGGCGATGAGCCTGTCTGTATACGCTCCGTTAGACACAGTTAATGCAGATGTAAATGGTTTAAGTCCCGTGATGAGGTCCTGATGGATTTCATCACTAATGATAAGGACCTTATGTTGCTGGCAGATACTAAATAGTCGATCCATTTCTTCTAAAGTCCATACGTGGCCTACTGGATTGTGCGGATTACAGTGAATGAATAACTTAACATCGTGTTTGACGATAGCCGCTTCAAAGGCCGCGTAATCAACAGCATAGCGGTTATCTTCGTTGTGTGTCATGGGAACGGCGATGATTTGCCGCTTCGCATCGCTGGCGCTACTGTCGAATGCGCCGTACACAGGGCTTAACACTGCGATGGCATCATTTGTTTTTGTGAAAGCTGCTATGCACCACATAATGCCCGTAATGACATTAGGTGCGCTGGTGAGCCAACTACCATCAATTATGCAACGATGGCGGCGCTTATACCAACTAATGACAGCCTTTAGGTAATCGGGATTTGTCATGGTATAACCTAAAGGATTGGCTTTTACATAGTTGCAAATCGCCTCTTGGATGCACTGAGGCGGCATAAAATCCATATCCGCAACCCATAGTGGTAATAGGTCAGTTCGATTGAATTTTAACTGTTGTCCGTTCCATTTTCTGGAATGAGATCCTTGGCGATCAATATAGTATTTTTTGGTAAACTCTGCTGTGTTCATAGGGAGCCTCACATTGGTCAAAATTCAGGATAGATTTGGCTGTGATTAGCGTACAAAAGTCGTAAATCTCTGTTTATATTATATCAATATATATGTATCAAGTTATATGTAAATATTAACATAGTTTAATCTTGCATATAGTACTAAAGCAATTATGTTATTAATTACATAATTGTTTTGCTAAGGTAGTGCTAAATCAGTATTACATTAGCGATGTCATAATCATTTTCTTAAATCTCAAACAAAACACACAGAAGGTTTTATTCGCACACATATTTAATCTTAAAAAACAATCCTAAACCAAACCTTGAGCTATATATCGCTATGAAAGGGGGGGAGGCCTACTGGTGCCTCTTTTTCTATGCAATCCTTGCAAGTATAGGGGCTATATTGGCATACCAAAGGTGTGATAATTGCTTGACTGTTGGGACTTTCACAATTTAGAATATACTATAGAATAGTGTGAGTCTGACCAGTGACCACACGTCTATCAAATGGTTACAAAAGATAAATGTTAGCAGCATGTGGCGGCGTCCCTATGTGAGAGGGCTCATCGGAATGCTTAGGTGCATGCAACGCTGTAAGTATAGTACTGGATCCTTGTTAGGAGGCATGTGCCATGAGTAACGAATTAAAACCACTACATTTTGATGCGGATTATACGATGGAGGAAGCGCTCGCAGAGGCGAAACGTTGTCTAAACTGTCCAAAGCCATTGTGCCGTATGGGTTGTCCTATTGAAAACGAAATACCTCGTTTCATCCAAGCTATCGCACGTGGTAATTTTGGTGAAGCTAATGATATCTTGGCGGAACGAACAAATTTACCGTCTATCTGCGGTCGCGTGTGCCCACGAGAAAATCAATGCGAAGGCAACTGTATCATGAATAAGGCGAAAAAACCGCCTATTAACATCGGTAAATTGGAACGCTTCGCTGCTGACTTTGAAAGCATCAATGAACTTCGCAAACCTAAGAAGATTAAACAAGATCTTGGTAAGGTAGCGGTAGTAGGGTCTGGTCCTGCAGGTTTGTCCGTAGCAGGTGATGTGGCTAAACTCGGTTATGAAGTAACCGTATTTGAAGGTCAATCTGAACCAGGGGGCGTACTCTTATTTGGTATTCCGGAATTCCGCTTGTCTAAAGCTGTTGTACGTCGTGAAATCGCTCGTCTTGAAGGGTTAGGCGTTAAGTTCGTATGCAATACATTTATCGGCCAAGATAAAACTTTGGACGATCTCTTTGCTGAAGGATATGATTCTATCTTCATCGGTACTGGTACGCATATTCCTCAAGACGTGCGCATGGAAAACGATGAAGTACCTGGTGTATTCCAAGCAATGTACTTGTTGACGAATGTACAATTGGTAGAAAATGGGGAACTTGATGAAAATCAAATTCCTGTTAAAAAAGGTGACCGTGTTATCATCATCGGCGGTGGTAACGTAGCGATGGATGCGGCTCGTACATGCGTACGTTTAGGCTGCGAAGCGGTAACAGTAGCATATCGTCGTAGCCAAGAACAAATGCCAGCCTTGTTGTCTGAATACGAAGAAGCCCGTGCTGAAGGCGTTCAATTCCAATGGTTCGCTTCTCCGGTAGGCGTAGAAGGTACAGATAAGGTTGAAGGCTTCAAATATGAAGTGATGGCGCTTAACGAAGATGGTGCAGGTATCCACGGCACTGGTAACTTCCAAGTCATGCCTGTTGATAAAATCATTATCGCTGCAGGTCATAAACCAAATGCTCGTCTTGTAGGTGAAGGTAATAACTTAAAAGTAGATGAAAAAGGTTATATTATTACATCTGAAGATCCATATGGTATGACTAGTCGTGAAGGCGTATTTGCAGGTGGTGACGTTGTTCATAAACCTGCTACTGTAGTATTGGCTATGCGTGAAGCTAAAAAAGCTGTTGATGGCATGGTTAAATACATGGAAATCAAAAAAGCACAAGAAAGCGCAAATCAATAATTTTATATAAATACATAGAAAGGACTATACAGTTCAGTTGTATAGTCCTTTTGTATTGTTAATAGACTTATTATTCCTAAATGTATTTTAACAATATTGCGTATTTACTATATATCGCATTTACTATATATCGTATAGTCTTCTTGTATTATGAATAGAACTAGGTGATTTTATAAATCAAGTGTATGCATAATGTATAAATGCTGTATAAAAATTGCAATATATAGATAATACCTGTATTTTTGATTTGCTATCTGTATTTTTAATGATAATAACTTTTATATATACTAAAATTCCACGAAATGATGAAATATTACGCTACATATAATACATATAAAAAAACCTTAACTAAACTAATTGGTGCATTAGTTTTTGTTAAGGCTTTTGTGTTATCGCTTTTCAACCATTACTAGGAAATGATTGAGCCTAGATTTATAGTAAAGGCATAAATATGTGTTGAGGGAGAAAGTAGATAGAGGCTGCCATGAATCCTATCGTATGTTGTCAAGATCTACAAGTTCGAGAAGAAGTTCACAAGCTTGGTGTATTGATTTTACTTTGGCGTAGACAATTGGGAATGACTCAATATCAATTGGCAGATAAATCGGGTTTAGCCCAATCTTATATTAGTGACCTTGAAAGTGGTGCCGTAGATCCTCGGTGGTCTACAATTTATAGAGTCATATATGGACTTGGAGAAATGAACATACAAGATTTTTTGAATGGGCCGCAAACAATTAGAAGCCTAAAGATTCATTAATGATGATGACTTCCATGGTTTGCATATTGCGCATCTTTTTATAGTAAATCGTTAATGCATTGCATATACGATCCGGAGAACCACAGTCATAGCATTTTTCTTCTAATGTAGCACATGGATTGAGAGAGCTCTTTTTATTCTTTTTACTGTTGAGCGGAGCGGCTACATTTCGTGCGCGATAGATGGCGGAAGCTAAATCTGGCGTGATTTTGTTGATGCCTAGCACAAAAAATACCTCCTGAGAGCCGAATAAAGAGGCTGCAACACGATTACCCGTACCATCGATATTCACCATCTCTCCCGTCTGAGCAAGAGCGTTGACTGAGGTGAGGAATACATCACGGCCCATGGTGCGTAATGCGGTGTCGCGGAAGCTTTCACCGGGAAGCGGACGTTGAATATCTGTTATGTCATCGTTGACCTGGGCTAAGACATCATGAACCTTGAGCTCCAATAAGGTGTGAGAATCACCGATGGCTACACATTTATTTTGAATACGGCCTTTTAAATAGGAAATAGCTTCTGCGCCTGTTTCAAAATAATGAACTACAAATTTATTTCGCTCCAAGGCTTTAATCGTTTTCTCTATGTCTATAGGCGTTTCGTTATTTTCTGGATTTATAACGGCGTTGATTGTTGTCTCAGTATTTGCCATAAGCCCTCCTAAATGAGTGTATAAGGAATATAAATTGGCATTTTGCTATCCGTATTTTATTTCTATTATTGTAGCGTGTATGTGTAAAGAGTTCAATTATTGGTATGTAGTTCGTAGATAAAACTTATTTGAGGCGTTAGGTTTTAAATTAAAAAATTAGGAATCTAATCCAATCTTATATTTAAAATGATAAAAAGTTGGAATGAAATCCAAGTTGATAGTTAAAATTGAGAAAAGTTGGAATGAGTTCCAACTTTCACAAAAGAGTATAATACTAGGAATGATATGTTAAGAAATAATTTTTACTTTTACCAATAGGTTGAATTTGCTATAATAATAGTATTGATATGGCGTAAAGCCAATGTTAAGGAGGCAAAAATCGTGGATTTAATTCAAAAATTAAAAGACCAAGTAAAACCATTAGGTAAAAAAATCGTGTTGCCAGAATACAAAGATGAACGCGTATTGAAAGCAACTGAAATTATTTTGAAAGAAGGTTTCGTAACACCTGTACTCGTTGGTAATCCTGCTGAAATCGCTGAGGCTGCTAAAGCTGTTGGTGTATCCATCGAAGGTGCTGAAATTATCGATCCAGCCAACTATGATCGTTACCAAGAAATGGTTGATACATTCGTAGAATTGCGCGCTAAAAAAGGCATGACTCCTGAAAAAGCTGACGCAACTATGAAAGGCGATTGCTTGTTCTTCGGCGCTATGCTTGTTCGCCTTGGCGCAGTAGATGGCATGGTTGCTGGTTCCGCTTGCCCAACAGCAAACGTATTGCGCGCTGCATTGCAAGTTGTAGGTACTAAACCAGGTCTTAAAACTGTATCTTCTTCCATGTTCATGTTCACAAGCAAAAAAGAATATGGCGACGACGGTATGCTAGTATTCTCTGACTGCGGCGTATTGCCTAATCCAACTAGCGAACAATTGGCTGATATTGCAGAATCCACTGTAGAAAAAGCTCGCAAAGTTGTTGGCATGGCTGACCCTCGCGTATCCATGTTGTCCTTCTCCACAAAAGGTTCCGCTTCCACTCCAGAAGTAGATAAAGTGGTTGAAGCTGTTAACATCTTGAAAGAACGCAACGTTGATTTCAAATTTGACGGCGAATTACAATTGGACGCTTCCATCGTTCCTTCCGTAGCAGAAAAGAAAGCTCCTGGTTCCAACGTAGCTGGTAAAGCTAACATCTTGATCTTCCCTGATCTTCAAGCTGCTAACATTGGTTACAAATTGGTACAACGCTTCTCCGGCGCTGATGCTCTTGGCCCATTGATTCAAGGCTTGGCTAAACCAGTTCATGACCTTTCTCGTGGCTGCTCTGCTCAAGACGTTGTAGACGTTGCTGCTATCGCTGCTGTTGAAAGTATCTAATAGCTGCCTACATAATTATATATACACATATGTCATGTATGTTTTGATATGCTGAAAGCTGGCTCTATAGGGCCAGCTTTTTGTATGTTCAACATATATCCATATATTTTATATTTATCACGCCATGTTATTTCCTACAGCGTTACCATTGTTGTCATGTTACTTTCAAATTCGTAGCCACTGCGACAGACAGAATCCATGGTTGGTCGTATAGTATAACTATAAGAAAATAGATCGGCGTAAACGATTGGAGGTGTATCTTATGAGTTTTGGGACTATTAATAAATCCATGACCGTAGCTGATGCGGTTAAAGTAAATCCAGAGTTAATGGATGTATTAGCAAAAGATGGAATTGATTTTTGCTGTGGTGGCGGACATCCTTTAGCGGAGGCTATTGCAGAAAAAGGTAAAGATGTGGATGCATACATTGCTATGCTAAATGATGTACAAGTTGCTCAGAAATCTTCTCGTGCAGAGGTGCTTAGCTATTCTAAAGACCAATTGATTGATTATATCGTTCATAATTACCATCGAGAACAATTAAATATGATTGATGAAATTGACCAAGGGTTGGCAAAACTGCTAAATGTACATTATGACCATCATGGTGAGGAATTGACAAAGATTTATCAAACCTTTTTGCAACTCAAATCCGCTCTTGTACCTCATTTCCGGCATGAAGAACATGTAGACTTCCCTGAGTTTAAAGCGGGGAAACCCGTAGACTTTGAAGAACTTCGTGCTGAACACGAAGCTGCAGGTGTACTTTTGGAATCCTTAAGTGCATTGACCAATCAGTACACGGCACCAGCAGATGGTTGTGCTACTTATGTCTATGTATTTAAGACCATGAAAGCCTTAGAAGAAGGCCTTCATGAACATATTTTCTTAGAAAATTCTGTTTTGTTTGACATGAAATAGATTATAATATCATCTATATAACGAACAAGGAGCTATTGCAAAATGGCTCCTTGTATGTAGTAAAGACACCAATTGAATGGTTGGTGTCTTTTGTTATCTTGAGAATCATGAGTTTGTAGCTATAGTATGGGGGAAATACATCATTTGCATAAATTCATATAGAAGGTGTATGATTAAGTTAACTATATTTGATTAATATCTTTAATCAATATATTGAGTAAATGCACTTGATATATACAGGTGTAGGTATGTTTGAAGTCGTGAAAAGGAGAGGGCTATGATTTCTGTATTCGACACAAATCCTGTTGTTTTTGAAAGTACGGATCGTATATTGACGGTTAGTTACAATGGTGTACTCTGTAAAGATTCGAATGGACAAGTTATAACTGACATTGATTTTGATGATGTAAATGAGCTTCATCTTACAAGATATTTAAATTCAAATAGTAACTATTCGATTATATTTAGAGACCATAATTGGAAAAATATAGAAGGTCAAGATTTAGATACTGACCGTACAGATTATAATACTGGTCATAATATTCGTGAAACCAAAGCAATCATTGCTGCTTTTGCTCGCCATAAATTGACAGCGGACTTCCCTGCGAATTTAGATACTCTTCAATTGCCACTAGATTACTCCTATATGGGTAAACGAGAAATTACTATTAAAAACGGTGTTATTTCGAATGGTAAGGTAGATATTCCTATTAATGAAATTCGTCGCGTAGTGTGTGCATCTAATGGTACAATTAGTAAACTATTAGTATATAAAGAAGAAAAACCTAGTTCTTTCTTTAAAAAGATTTTCGACAAATGTGATATGAAAATTACGTTGAATGCTATTACGTTGCCTTTGTTGGAAGCTATCGTAACGCGTAATACAGGCCATGGTATCGATTTCTCCCGCGGTAATGGCTTTGATCAAAAGGATTCCAACTATATTATTATTCGCTATCTTGACTCTGGATTCTTCCTTGAAAAAGATGGTACAGCAACAACAGAATGGCAAAAAACTGCGGCGGAAACAACGGCAAAATTTAATTATGATGTGAAAACATTATTAGTGTAATAAAGATTTTTAATTTAAATTAGGAGATTCCATGTCTGTATATCAATTTTCCCTGCCTACTAAGTCTGGTGAATTACAATCCTTACAAACTTATGAAGGTAAGGTTCTTATCATTGTTAACACGGCGAGCAAATGTGGATTTACTCACCAATATGAGGGTCTAGAGGCTCTTTATAAGCAATATAAAGAGCAAGGATTAGAAATTATTGCTGTTCCTTCCAATCAATTTGGAGAGGAAGAACCTGGTTCTAATAACGAAATCCAATCTTTCTGCAAATTGAATTACGGTGTTACTTTTACCGTTATGGGGAAAGCAGATGTACGCGATGAAAGTGCATTAGACCTTTTCAAATACATGATACGGGAACAACCATTCCAAGGCTTCCCACCTAGTGATAAAACTGAAATGCTTACAGATTATCTCAATGGTATCGATCCTAATTATTTAAAGGACGATGAGGTAAAGTGGAACTTCACTAAGTTTGTTATAGATCGTAAAGGTAATGTGGTAGGGCGCTTCGAGCCTGTTGTAAAACCGATGGAAATGGAAACTTTCATTAAAAAAATTATTTAGTAGAGTCATTAGTATGGTAAAGAAAAGAACCGCTAGTTTTTGTAACTAGCGGTTCTTTTGTGTAAATAAATAAATACATATATATTTATTTATTTTTGTTTATACATAGTAATGTAAGGTTTTATGTGAATAGGAAATAAAATTTCCTAGGAGATTTTTGTATCTTTATGGGCTTAAAGTATGTTTTGAGGCTCATCTTCAAAGATAAATCCTGTCATCGATAGGGAGCCCGAATTATAGGTTTGATTAAATACAGTCGGTTTTGTCCCTTCGCTAGCGGCCATAATATAGATTAATGGTAGATAGTGATCTGGTGTAGGTGCTGCGTAGCTTGCATGAGGATGTGATGTGTAATTAACAACAGTATCTACATCATTTTCTAAGATTGCCTTAGAAATATATTGGTCAAACTCAATTGTGGCAGAGGTGCCGGATGGATTATCCCATTCTATGCGTCTTAGATTATGAACGATATTACCGCTGCCCATGATAAGATAGCCTTCATCGCGTAATGACTGAAGCTTTGTTCCTAGTTGATAGGCTTCTTTTGGGCTTAGGTATTTATTGATAGATAGTTGGACAACGGGAATCGATGCATCAGGGAACATGTGAACTAACACAGTCCACATGCCGTGATCGATACCCCAAGTGTCATTTATAGAAACGGAGTTACCCAGTAATTTTTGTACTTTTTTTGTTAAATTGCTGTCACCCTTTGCAGGATACACAACTTCGTAAAGTTCTTGAGGGAATCCATACATATCGTAAATTTGCTTTGGGTTCTCTGCGCTTTGAACATAGGTGTCATCTGCATACCAATGGGCAGAGATGGCAAGTATGGCTTTTGGTTTGCCATAGTTGTTAATTATATTTTGTCCTATACTTTTGAAAGTATTTGTTGTTTCTGTATGTTCTAAAGCCATCATAGGGCTGCCGTGACCGACGAATAGTGTAGGCATGCGTTTCATAATATCACCTAATCCTTCAATTGATAATGTGTAATCTGTTTAATGCTGTAAAATTGATACAATTGTTTAGCTATAAATGTTGATGACTAAATCTAATAGTTATTGATTCACCAACCGATAATTGTATTTAGTTAGTAAGTTTATTATATATTGGTGCAAATATTTTGAATAGTAGAATTATTTGAGATAGGTACTATCAAATATAATAGAATTGTGATATTTACTGATTAAAAAATTTTCAAAAATTTTTGTACCCTAAAAAATGATACTATAAAATACTTGCAATTCTAAAAAATTGTGATATGATTTGAACTACATTAAGTGGAAATATTTCTAATACCGAAATAGAAATTTGTAGTGTAGCTATAAAGAGTAGCTTAGTTATAGATGTTAATTTTGTTATAACAAGCTACTTAAGCTAGATATATAAGGAGAATGACAATGGCAGAGCAACTTGTAAATGTTCATGATTTAGTGGGGCGGTGTCCTTTTGCAACGAGCCAAAAGTTATTGGCTGGCAAATGGTCTTTGTTGATTATGCATGAATTATCTGAAGGTCCTGTGCGCTTCCGTGAATTAGAACGGAGATTACATCCAATCACACAAGCAACACTTACAAGAGCGTTGCGCCAAATGGAAGATGATGGCCTTGTACATCGTGAAGTATATGGAACCATTCCACCAAAGGTTGAATATAGCCTTACCGAAGTGGGAGCTGGTTTTAAAACTGTATTAGCTTCCCTTGAAAACTGGGGTAACCAATATATCGACTATATGAAAGCCGCTGGCCGCATCTAAGAAATGCCAGCGGCATTTCTGCCCTTATTATGATACATATGGGGCACTATATATTTGATAAGTCTTAAAAAAAGTCCTTTATATGTGTCATGAATAGCCATTTGTTTATGCCATGCATTTAGAAAAATATGGTATAATAAAAAATACGAATGATATAAATTCTCAATAAATCAGAGGTATTGATAATAATGTTACATGTTACTTTTTTAGCGCATAGCGGATTCCTTGTAGAGGATGGTAAGCGTTGCTATGTATTTGATTATTATAAGGATCCTAATAATATTGTTTGGCAGTTGGCTAAACGAGGTCGTGAACTTTGGTTCTTCGTGAGTCACACTCATGGAGATCACTTTAATCCGTCCATTACGGAATTTGATGGTCCTCAAACGCGCTATATTTGCCATCAAGATGTGCCATTAGAAGGCAAGGTAAAAAAATGTATTACCATGCGTTCTGGCCAAGATGCGATATTAGATGATGTAGGCATCCATATGTATGGCAGCACCGATGAAGGCGGTTCTTTTTACGTAAAGACAAATACGGCGAATATCGACTCTGACTCTATCTTCCATGCAGGCGACCTTAATTGGTGGCATTGGCTTGGCGATACGCCAGAAAACAATGCGGATGCAAAGCGTATGGCTTGGCGTGAGTTCAAGGAATTAGACGGCTTATCCGTAGATGTAGCGATGTTCCCAGTAGACAATCGTCTCGAAGACGCTATGGAGTGGGGTAGTATTGAATTTTTGCGCCGTGTACAGGTGAATAAAGCCTTTATTCCAATGCATTTAAATGGTCCATTATGGGTACCGTCTGTATACTTTAAAGCTCTCTTTGGGGAGGTGCCGATTTGGGAGCCTCAAAAAGATGGCGATGAGGCTACTTTTTAGATTGTAGATATAATTTGTGAAAGTCCGTAGGCCTCGAGGTCACTACGTTATATAGGGATAGTCTATATGCGTAATTGAGTAAGTTAGGATCAAGTGATGATGAAAACCAAACCAGTGGCAACCACCCTATTGGTTGTCATGGCTATTATATTTTTAATTTCATATCCGCAACGACATGATACATTTTGGGCCTTTATCATGCATATCTCTGGAGCAGCTATGATAGGTGGCCTCGCGGATTGGTATGCAGTAACGGCTCTCTTTACGAAGCCTTTAGGCATTCCTTTCAAAACGGCAATCTTGCCACGCAGTAAGGAACGATTAATTCAGATAGGCCGTACTATGCTCAGCGAAGAGCTATTGCGCGTGCCACAGATGTATTATGCTATCAAAAAAGAACGCGTTATGGTCCGTATCGTTGAATACGGCATGAGCGATGTGGGACAAGTTCAAATTCGAAATCTCTTGTACGGTGTGGGCAATCAAGTTTTATCTCATATGGATATTGAACCGATGCGCCAAGAGATTAATAAGGCCATTTATAAGGGGGTTACAAACTGGAAAGCAACACCCCTTGTTATTCTCTTTGGTCGTTGTATGCTAGAACGTCACACAGCAAGCGTGTTTTGGCTTTATTTTAACCGCACATGTCAGCGTGTTATCGCATCAAATCAGGTATACCCGTATTTGTATCGCGTCATGCTAGACATTATGAAAACTTATACAAAGGATTCTTTTTTTCGCGAATTGGCTATCGCCTTTGGTGGAGATGGACTTTCACCAGAACGATTGGTAGAAACGGTACAGAAAAAAGCTGTTCAGTTCTTGAAGGAAAATGAATCTATTGATTCTGCATTGGGGCGCTATGTATGGGGCCAAGCGATTCGATTCTTCAATAACCTAGAAACCAATACAGAATGGCAAGCTTTCATCGAAGAACATAAAAATCAGTGGATTAGAATGGTTCTTGAAGAATGGGAAGGCAAACTTATCGATGGGGATACATTGGACTGGAAACGCCTCATGGACATCGTTATAGATCGCTTTAATGTGCTTGGCACCGAAATTTTGTTGAATCCAGACAAGCAGGCGCCGTTTGAGCGGTTCTTCTTGTTGCGTAGTATTCCGTGGTTGCAGAAGTTGAACCCGCTCATCGACAGTGTGGTAGGTCAGGAATTATCTCGTTACTCGCCTGATGAAATCACTCAAATTGTTCGCGGCAAAATGTACTATGACCTTCAAATGGTGCGTATTAATGGTTCCCTTATAGGCGCTGTCCTTGGCGGCATCTTATACGGTTTGACCATCATTGTAGAGGGGGTGCTCAAATGATTAGTTATTTGAAATCCCTTACCTTGAAACAGCGTGCTAATGGCATTCTAGGCTTGACTGCCGTATTGTATTGTTTTGCTTTTGTAGGACAATTTTTCTTTGGCCATGAAAGTTGGTATCAACCGTTGTACTGGGCTGTTCAATCTGCCCTCATCGGCAGTGTGGCTGACTGGTTTGCTGTAACGGCTTTATTTCGCAAGCCACTAGGCTTCCCATATCATACAGCGCTAATTCCTCGCAATAAAGATCGCCTCATTAATGGTGTCATTAAACTTGTAGAGACGAAGATGCTTACCAAGGAGCGTTGTAAAGTATTATTAAAAAATGTGCAATTTGTGCCATTGTTTGAGAAGTTCTTGTTGTCTCCTGAGGGGCAACGAGCAGCACGCCTTGTGATTCATCAAGGACTACACCTTTTATGGAAATCTCAAACTAATGAAGAATGGGCACAATGGGGGGCAAAACGCATTCGTGGATTGCTTCAACAACATTCTCTCGTGCCCGTTTTGAAACACGTATTACTCGATTTATGTGAGCATAATCGCTATGAAAGTATGGTTGTGCAAGTTCTAAACGTGATTCAAGAACGGATTAATCATCCGGCTATGGTTACCTGGCTTACCGCTGTCGTAGCAGAAGAGGCACATAAGAAAAAGCGAAAAGGCTTCTGGTCTGATTTCCTTATTTCTATGTCCGAAGCTACCGATGTAGTAAACTATCAAGAAATGGCAGAGGCTATTGTACAAGAGGCCTATGCGATGCTGGAAAGCTGGAAGCGGCCCAATAGCCCCGAACGAACTGCTTGGTTGCGACAATGGGTAGAACCAATTCGTAATATTGAAGAGAATCATGAAGTCTGCGATGCTCTTAATGAAGCGTGGGAACGTTGGATTCGCGAACAAGACTGGGAATCTGTTATCGAAAATCATTTATGCCCTTATATAGAAGAACTATTGCTCGTAGGGGATGAAAACGGAGAAACTCCGGCTCAGGTTTTAGTTAATATTGCTCTTGAATTATGGAATGTATACGGCCAATCAGAAGATCTTAGAAATCGTATTGAAAAAACCTTACACGATATTGGCGACTATGTACTTGAACAAGGGTATGACCTCATTGAAACTATCATACGTCAAGTATTAGGTGGCCTCAGTACAGATAAATTTATTTACTTTATTGAATCTAAGGTGGAGGACGATCTCAGCTGGATCCGCATTAATGGTGCTATCGTTGGTGCTGTAGCGGGTCTGCTTGTATGGACTTTCTTAGAATATGTATATATGCCGTTTTGGCAACAATTTGTAGGCTAAAGTTAATTATCTATAATAAGTTGCTTTAAAATTAAATACACAAAAACTAGCATATAGAAGGAGCTTCTATATGCTAGTTTTTTATGGTTTAATTAATTCTACATTATGGGCTTTTGGATTAAAATTGATATAGAAAAGGGACTGACCATTGGTCAGTCCCTTTTATGTTATTCTTCCCTTGTATTGTACGGCAATCGCACGGTAAATGTAGTTTTTACTTGGGGTTCACTCGTGGCCGTTACTGTACCATGGTGTAAGTTAATAACTTTATTTACAAAGTAGAGGCCTAAACCTATACCGTGATTAGATTTTTTATTTCGCGATTGTTCCGTTTGATACATACGATCCCAAATATGATCCAGAGCTTCAGGTTCGATGCCAATACCATTATCTGTTACGGTAATGACTAAGTCTCTGCCTACGAGTTTAGCCGAAATATCAATAGTAGAGTTTGTAAACTTAATGGCATTGTCCACTAGGTTTGTGATAGCTCGACGTAATGATACTTCGTGAGCATTCATATGTAAATTAGGCTCAATATGAGATGTAATCGTAATCTGTTTATCTGTATTTTCTGTACAGAGTCTTGTATAGTCGTGGACCATATTGGATAACATCAATGATACATTGACAGGTGCAAAGCTTAGACCTTGTGCATTTTCAAGGCGGGCTACATCAAGCAGTTGGCTTACGAGGTTAGTCATGAATTTAGCTTGCTCTAAGATATGTGTTAAACCTTCCCGTAGATCTGCTTCCGTACGACCGTATTTTAAAGCAAATTCACTTTCTGCTTTAATAACGGCAATTGGTGTACGTAGCTCGTGAGATACGTCAGAACTAAATTGTCTTTCACGATTGGAAGAATCCTCAAGACCTGAAATCATACGGTTAAATGTTGTAGTTAGTTCGTAGATTTCATCTCTCGCTGTGCGAGCTGGAATGTCGATACGACGGCTCAAGTCGTTGTTCTTACCGATGACTTTAGCTGTTTTCGTCAAGGTTCGGACCGGTTTAAGTCCTTTTTTGATGAAAAGATAACCGCCTAGGGAGGAAATTAGTAAGAAAATGATATTTCCTAATAATAGGCTGTATAAAAGGTTTTCCGTTTTTTTAGAGGCTGTTTTTACTTTTGTAACAGCACGCAAAATACCACGATAGTTTGGTTCATTGACCGGTGTATCGTAGTAGTAGAAGGTATCATCGCCTGCAGCAATTTCACCAACTTGGCCTAAGGAAAGAATTGTTTGGTTTGGAAACCCATCTGGCAAGGCCCCTTTAATAATATAGCCGTCTTGAGTTGATACAAAGAAGAATGTATTATCTTGGTACGGTTTAAACTTGCGGATATCCGTAGCCATAATCATCGCTTGCTGCTGTAAGCGCTCGCGTACTTCTTTGTTATCGGATTCATGTGTATATGCGTAAATCCATGCGGATGCAACCATCAAAATGATAAGCAAAAAGATGGTATACCACGACATAATTTTAAAGGTTAGGGGCAGCCGATTAAATAAATCGGTGGCTGCCCCAGACATGGTATCTAGATCTCGGTGAGGATCATTAGTTTTCTGTTTTGAGGACATACCCTACTCCACGAACCGTTTGAATGAGTTTTACATTTTCATCAGTATCAATTTTCTTACGCAAATCTTTAATGTATACGTCGATAAGGTTAGAGTAGCTTTCATAATCGTATTCCCAAACATGGTCAAGGATTTGTTGACGAGATAATACGATATTTTCGTTACTTGCTAAATAGAATAATAGGTCGAATTCTTTTGCAGTCAATGTAATTGTTTCGCCGTCGCGTTTAACTGTACGTTGAGGAACATTGATGGTAAGTGGACCTACATGGATATCGTTTTGTGCATGACGCGCATTACGACGAGCCAATGCATAAATACGAGCAGTTAACTCTTCAAGATCGAAAGGTTTTACAAGGTAATCATCCGCGCCAGTGTTAAGGCCTGTAACTTTATCTTGTAAGGAATCTTTTGCTGTTAAAAGCAATACCGGTGTTGTATTACCGTCGTTACGCATTTGTGCAAGAGCACTGATACCATCGAGGATTGGCATCATAATATCCATTACGATAACGTCATAGCTGGATGTGTTAACGTAATCGATCGCTTGTTGCCCGTTGAAGCATGTATCAACTGTCATATTCTCTGCACGTAAATATTTAGCCGTGATACCATTCAGCATTTCTTCGTCTTCTACAAGTAAGATTTTCATTCTCTGTTCTCCTTATGTATGATTTAAAAATATAGCTCTCCAACTACATTAATTATAGTCATTATATATATATATACTTCCTTTTTTTGAAAGCTACAACACCATATAAGGTGACTATATATATAATATTATATAACTTATTTATCTATTATCATACCTTATACAATAGTAATGAGCAAAAGATGAATGTACATGCGAGTTTACAAGACTTTTCTTCATCTTTAAAAGTCTTAAAAATGGTGAAAGACAGAAACTTAATGAATTCTGCTAATGAATAAAATCTAACTATATCGAAGATTGCCGTATGCGCATAGATGAGGATGATTTTATCGATTTTAGATGATGTGCGATAAATCACTAAAAAAACTTATGATAATTATTATCACAGGAATAAATACTTGTTATGAGCGGAGAAAAACGATAATTTTCGATAATTAAATTCGAGGTGAATTTGGTAGGAATTTAATGGATATTAATTATTATAAACTGTTAGCAATGATTAAAAAGCTAGTGTTTATGCGGATTATATAGATAACAAAGGAAATAAAAAAGTAAAAAAATTTCGGAACCGAATTACTTTCGTAAAATCCTTAACTTCTTGTAAAAATTATTCATATAGGTATTTTTTTGACTCCTCTTTTTACCTTAAAAATACTAAGTGAAATAAATTATCAATTAGATTAATCAAAATTAATTATGCATAATAGGGTTTAGACATGACCTGAAATGCTCTCTATAATTATAGGTAAAGGAATAAGAAAAATCGCATAAGTATGGGGTTTTTCTTGAAAGAAAAAATGATTAGGTTATCAAAAATTTTTATAAGTTTTTGAAATGAGATAGTCTAACAAGTTTTCTTATTAATAGGTAGTTATGAGGAGGTCATTATGGAACAGTTTGATGTTCTAGTAGTAGGTAGCGGTGGCGCTGGTCAACGCGCGGCTCTTGAAGTAGGTCGTCGCAAAGGCTTAAAAGTAGCTCTTATTACTAAAATTTTCCCAACTCGCTCTGCAACAGCAATGGCGCAAGGCGGTGTAAATGCATGTTTGAACAATGTTGCAGCTGAAGATACAGTTGAAACTCATACTTTTGATACTGTAAAAGGCTCTGACTATCTTGGCGACCAAGATGCAATCGAATTCTTCTGCTCTCGTTGCCCAGAAGGCGTACTTGAAATGGACCACATGGGTGCTCCATTCTCCCGTACTGAAGAGAATAAAATTGCGCAACGTAACTTCGGTGGTCAATCCTATCCACGTACTTGCTACTCTGCAGATAAAACTGGTCATGTTATTTTGCACACAACTTACGAACAATGCTTGAAAGAAGGCGTACACTTCTTACAAGAATGGTACCTTTTAGATCTTGTTAAAGACGCAAATGGTCACGTTGGTGGCGCAGTTGTGTGGAACATGAAAGAAGGTAAAGTAGAGCAAATTAAAGCAAAAGCAATTATCTTGTCTACTGGTGGTGCAGGTCGTATTTTCTGGACTCGTACTACAAACCCATTCCTTTCCACAGGTGATGGCATGGCAGCAGCATTCCGCGCTGGTAATGGCTTAAAAGATATGGAAATGATCCAATTCCATCCAACAGGTCTTGGTCGTACTGGTATCTTGATGTCTGAAGCGGTTCGTGGTGAAGGTGGTTATCTTCTTAATTCTGAAGGCGAACGTTTCATGAAAAAATATGCGCCTAACAAAATGGAATTGGCATCCCGTGACGTTGTAGCGAAAGCAATCGAAGATGAAATCGCTGCAGGTCGTGGTTTCGGTTCCGGTCTTAACGCATACGTAGTAGCTGACCTTCGTCACTTAGGTCCTGAAGTTATCATCGAAAAACTTCATGGTATTCGTGACTTGGCTATGACTTTCGAACATTGCGATCCATTGACTCAACCGGTACCTATTCGTCCAACATGTCACTATACAATGGGCGGTATCGACGTAGTGGATTACAAAACTTGTGCATGTGAATTGCCTGGTTTGTTCGCTTCTGGCGAAGCATCCTGTATCTCCATCCACGGTGCTAACCGTTTGGGTGGTAACTCCTTGGCAGATGGCGTAGTATTCGGTAAAGTATCCGGTGCTGGCGCAGCTGACTATGCTGAAACACATGAACAACCTAATGTAGATGCAGAATTAGCTGCAGCTGCTAAAGCTTGGGAAGCTAAATTCACTGAAGTAACAACTCGTGAAGGCGGTCGTCCGGTTGTAGAAATCCGCGATGCATTGGCTGATGCAATGTGGAATAAAGTAGGTATCTTCCGTAATGAAGAAGGTATTACTGAAGCATTAAAAGAAATCGAACAATTGATTGAAGATTATAAAACTTGCTATGTAGGTGACCCTGAACGTACTTACAACATGGCATTCGTAAACTATTGTGAAATTGGCTCCATGTTAACAGTAGCAAAAGCTATTGCTATGGGCGCTTTACACCGCCGTGAATCTCGTGGTGCTCATATTCGTGAAGACCATCCTAAACGTAATGATGAAAGATACTTAAAACATTCCTTGATCAAATTAGGTGCTGACGGTCAATACGAATTAACAGAACGCGACGTAGTGTTCACTAAATACGAACCACAAGAAAGGAAGTACTAAGATGAGACAAATCACCTACCATATTCACCGTTACCAACAAGGTCGCGCGTTTGTACAGACTTTCAAATTCGATTACGAACCTGACCGTACAATCCTCTGGGGCCTTCAAAAAATTAAAGATACTCAAGATCCAACATTGACATTCTTGGCAGCTTGCCGTTCCGCAGTTTGCGGCGCTTGCTCCATTCGTGTAAATGGCGAAGCGATGCTCGGCTGTGAATCTAAAATCGATGAATTAACAGAACGTTATGGCACAGACGAATTGACAATCGCTCCAATCGGCAACTTCCGTGTTATCCGTGACTTAGTTGTTGATTGGGAATCCAAAGTTGATCGTTTGAAAACAGTTGCTCCTTGGATTTTCCTTAAAGCTGAATTCAACGAAGGGGACAAAATCGTTCGCCAAACTCCAGCTGACTTCAAAAAATTCGTTGCTGGTACAGAATGTATCCTTTGCGGTTGCTGTGCGTCTGAATGTAACAAATTGACTGCTCGCGAAGACGACTTCTTAGAACCATATGTATTCACAAAAGCTAACCGTTTCGTATTGGATAGCCGTGATGATGCACCTATGGCTCACATTCAACCTGCATTCGACAATGGTCTTTGGAAATGCGTTCACTGCATGAACTGTATCTCCCGTTGCCCTAAACACTTAAAACCTGCTCAAGACATTTCCAACTTGCGTAAAGAAGCTACAAAAGCTGGTCTTACTAACAGCAAAGGCGTTCGCCATGCAGTTGCTTTCAAAGAGGACCTTTACAAAACTGGTCGCTTGAAAGAAGTTTCTATGAGCTTGAAATCTGATGGTGTTGTAGATTCCGCTAAACAAGCATTCTATGCATTGCGTTTGTGGAAACACAGCAAAATCAACCCATTTGAACTTGTAGTACCTCAAAAACCTGTAAACGGTATTGATGGTGTTCGCAGACTTATGAAAGCAGCTGAGGAGGTAAGCAAATAATGAAATACGCATTTTTCCCAGGTTGCGTTCTTGAAAGCGCTGCCAAAGAAGATTACTTAGCAACAGTTGCTGTAGCTAAAAAATTAGGTATTGAGTTGGAAGAACTTGACGGCTGGACTTGCTGCGGCGCTTCCCACGTTCAAGATATCGCTCCAGAAGTTACACTTGCTACAAACGCACGTAATATTGCATTAGCAGAAGAAAAAGGTTTAAACCTTTTAACTGTATGTAATACTTGTACTTTGATGCTTCGTGAAGCTAAAAATGAACTTGATGCAAACGAAAAAGAAAAGAACGAAGTTAATAAAAAATTGGCTCAAATCGGTAAACAATACCGCGGTACAACTGATATTACTCATTTCTTATGGGTATTGATTCGCGATTACGGTTTGGATAAATTGAAAGCTAAAGTTGTTAAGCCGTTAACTGGTTTACGTGTAGCTGAATACTATGGTTGCCATATTCTTCGTCCTCAAACTGAACTGGGCTTCGAAGATTATCAAATGCCTACATCTTTAGCAGATTTGATCTCTGCTATCGGTGCTACACCAATCGACTTCTCCCGTAAACTTGATTGCTGCGGTTTCCATGCTGTATACCCTGCACATGATTCCGTAATGCAAATGACTGGTTCCATCAACAAAGATGCAGCTACAGAAGGCGCAGATTGTGTAGTAACTCCTTGCCCACTTTGCCAAATGCAACTTGATATGTTCCAAAAAGAAGCTAAAGAAGTTGTAGGCGGTGGCAAAGATATGCCAATCTTGCATATGTCCCAATTAGTAGGTCTTGCTCTTGGCATTTCTCCTGCTGAAATGGGTATGCCTAAACGTCACTTAACTGATACTGCGGCAGTGACAAAATTTGTAGGTTAATTCGTTTGATTTAGGCATGATCAGAGTTGATCTATATAGTAGTCTGAATCTAAACCTATTATCATAATTACCAGAAGAACCCCCTAGCTTAGGCTAGGGGGTTCTTCTTTTTTATAAATAGAGCTCCAGTAATGTTAATGGTAATAGTAATAGTAATAGTAATAGATTTGGATTTAAGTGTACTGAAATATTAATCGTGAAATATATATAAACCGATAAATGTAAAATAAATACAGTAAAATACTAACTTTATAAATAAATTTGATTTTGATATCGATTGATAATTGTAGTATAATAAGTACACAAATTGTATACACTTATATGAGTAATAGCTAATATGTTGCAATTCATAAATTATTATAATGCTATATATACTAGACTATACAATATAAATTTGGGAGATATTATATTGGAAATGCTAGTTATTATGCTTTGAGAGGGCGATTAGCATTATAGAGTGTATATACGGGGGAAAATAATGAATGATATGCTATTAGAATATATCGATCGAATGATTGATCAAGAGACAGAACATCGTGTTTTTTCTGTGGATTTTAACAACAAACAGTACTTTGTAAAACAGGATATAAGTAACCATCGCTCTAGTTGGATTAAACCCGCACCTAGAGCTTCTTTTGATTATGAGTTTTACAAGATTTGTTTTGTGAATACGCAATTACCAGTAGCTCCTGTTATTGCTGGTTTTAGAGAACATTATTTTGTTACAGAAGATTGTGGCAAAACGTTAACATATTATAGCCAATTGCCTGCTCAACATCCAGAGGATGATAGTTTGCAAGATATGTTAAGTCATATTTTTTATATGTTTGGCAAGACATTGGGTCGCTTGCATGATTATGGTTTAAGTCATGGTCGTCCTGCCATGCGAGACATTACTTATGAGCCAGAAGAAGATAAGATTACTCTGCTAGATTGGGAGAATAGCCGTCGTTGGCCTGAGTTTACACCGCAAGGCTGGGATTTACTCATCTTTGTTCACAGTTTTTTCCGAGAGGATAATTTACCTATATGTTATCTATATGCTATGATGAATGGCTATAGCTCAGCTTGTACAGCCCGTGAGACCGTTCTACATATAAAAGACATTCTGGGTAAACATGAATATCTTTTTAAATTCTGTCGTATGTTAAATCCTCTACATTTTGTAGACACTGAAGCCGCTGTTAAAGCATATGACTTTATGTTGGCTTTGAAAACCGAATAATATGTATATGGATAGTACTCATAGTAAGAGCACTTTATAGACCTTTACCGGTGTTATCTAGATTGATAAGCTTCTAGATAACATTAGGTAGAGGTCTTTTTCTATTTCAATTCATAGTATTACAGTCAGAGTTCAGCTACTTTCACCATAAGTACCTTAAATAACGGCAAGAGGGTTGTCGAATGAGGGCCTCAGGAATATAAGAGGGTGAAAGGAGGTGATACGATGGCCAATATTAAACGCACTAAATTGGTGTTGCGTTTTAACATCGGTACCGAAGATGCGCCGAAGTACAAAGACGTAACCTATACTCGTGTTGCGGAAGAAGCGTCTGACGATCATGTGAAAACCGTTGGTAATGCGCTGGCAGCCTTGTATGACCACAGTTTGTCCGACGTGGTCCGCGTCAATGAAGTATCCTTAGGACATTAAGTGTAGGTTTTCTACCATTTTGTTTTAGGTGATCCAAACACATTTTTATTGCTGGTTTCGTACATTCTCACATAGTCGTAAAGAGGTGTAGAAATAGCAAGTCCACACATTCCCATCCTTATTGATATGAATCGAAGATAGGCATATTTGTAATTTAACTTGTTTATATAGTCTATTTAGATTCGATGAACTTGTTTATGAAACGTGAAAGGAGGCGCCCACATGGCGGAAAAACGCGTTGTATATCTTACATTTTCTACGGTCGGTGGTAAAAGCACATCAGTCACAATTAGTGCTCCTCGTGCTGGAATTACTTTACAAGATGCTAAAACAGCGGCTAATGCATTAGTGGCTAACAAAGTCATTCTTGGTGCTGGTGATGCAGAATTAGTAGCATTCACTACGGCTCGCGAAGTAAAGACACAAACTACTGAATTGCAATAGTACTGATTATGTACGATGTGATTTTGTTAGTGGAAATATAATTTAATAAAAAGAGACCTTGATCAAAGCGAGGTCTCTTTTTTGTGTTGTAATTGAGATGTGAATTCAAAATTATTTCAGGTTTATAATTTATAATATCCTTTAAAATGACTGGTATTTATATGATATTGGAAAATATAGTATGATATGATAGACTTATTAAGTGATTTTGATTATCGTTTTGATGCAACTTGATTTATTTAAAACTAGTTTAGTAGGGGAGAAAATAAGTTTATAGAATTAAGCTGTTAATAAAGGAGGTTTACGATGAAAGAGGCTTGGGAATTATTCTTACATGGTGGATTTGTTATGTGGCCGTTACTAGTGGCCCTTATCATTGCCGTAGCTATAGCGATTGAACGTATAGCTTATTATCGACAATTGAAGCGGGAAATGTTTGCTCTGAATGATGCATTAGAAGAGAGCGAAATAAACTGGCAATCCTTATTAACTACCTTAGAATCTAAATATACAGCTAATATTTCGTATAATCTACCTCGCGTGATTGGACAGTGTCAGGATCGTAATGTATTGCAGTCTAAAATGGAGGATATGGTGGCTCATGTTTATACGCACGCTTCTCGTGGCCTTGATTGGCTTTCTACCATTGTTACGATAGCACCATTGTTAGGCTTACTTGGTACTGTAACGGGTATGATTGGTGCCTTTCAGGTATTGGGTGCTGACGGTGCGGTACCTACTGCTATTACCGGTGGTGTGGGGGAAGCCCTTGTCGCAACTGCTTCCGGGCTTTGCGTGGCTATTGTAGCATTATGTTTCCATGCTGCATTTACCCATCATGTACGCATGACGATATCTCGTTTAGAAGATTCATTTTCTCGTGTTTTAGATTCTTATGATCGGGGGCATGCTGCATGAAACGAATGAGTCGTATGGAGGGAGAAAAGCCTACTTTAATGGTTATTCCTATGATTGATATCATCTTTTTCTTGCTCGTATTTTTTATGATTAGCACCATATATACAATTCCACAACAATCCTTATCTATTATGCTGCCAAAAACGAAAACGCAGCAGTCCGCTGAGTTGCGCCCGGTTTTAATTGATTTTGAAAAATCTGGGCAGCTGATGATAGATGATGGGTATGTGACGAAAGAACAGCTTATTAGCTCTGTGAAAGCCAAGATTGGAGAGAATAAAAATCAAAATTTCCTTATTCGTGCCGATAAGGATTTGAGCTATGGTAAGGTCGTGGAGTTAATGGATGATATGAAAGTAGCTGGCGCTGCAAGTATTAGTATTGCCACTGTTAATAAATAGGTGATGCTATGCCGAAAAAATATGTAGATGTGTGGAAATATCCACATATGACCTATAAAAAAGCCTTTGTTATTGCTACTATTATCAGTATTATTACGGTTGGTGTTGCTTTTATTTCCTTTTCTGATTACATCGAATCTCAAATGACCGGATCTTTGCAAATTAATTTTCTAACGGAACAGGAAGCGGAGAAACAAGTAGAAGAAATTAAAGAGCAGATTAAAGAAGAGAAGGTTCATGAGCTTCAATACCAAAAAGAATTGGAAAATAATAAAGTTCAACCTGATAACGGTGGAGCCGGTCACGGAGGACAAAATGGGAACTCTGCTGTTCCTACAAAAAGTGATGTAAGTCCGTCTAGTCAACAAGCGAGTGCTGGTGAAATAGGAACGGTTAAACAATCTTCTGTTGGTAGCAATACGGGGAGTGGACTTGTCGGAGCTGAAGGTTCTGGGATCGGGTACGCACCAACAGGTAGCGGAGAAGGGCTTAGCAATCGTGAAGGTACCGGAGGTACTGAAGTTGATGTCGGTGGTGGCGGCACATTCAGTTATGATGGGTATTGGAGTAATTTACAAAGTGCAATTAATAGTAATTACCCTACAGATGCATACACTATGGGGATTCAAGGTGATGTGACACTAAGAATTTATTTTGCCCCAGGTGGCAGTGTTGCCAGTGTGGAAGTCCTCAATTCTGATGACCCTATGTTATCAGAACATGCTAGGGAATATGCTTATAGTGTAGGCGGTGCTGAAAATTCTACAGGTACACAGCAATATGCAGATATTACAATTCACTATAATTTATAAGTATAATGAAAAACTAGTGTCTTTATGGATACTAGTTTTTTTATATGTATATATATTACTTTGATAACATAAAATAATATTGATAGTTATTTCTGATGAATATATAATTGAGATTAGATATCGTTTTATACTATTAGAGCCCTAATATATTTTCTGGAGGTGTGTGATGAAAAAGTCATGGGCAGCACTATTGTGTGTTGTATGTCTAACGTCTGTTGCAGGTGTGGTAGGTGCAGAAAATAATAGTTCTACAAGTGTAGATAGTGTGAATGAATCTCAAAATACTGTGAGTAATGAGCAGTCAAGACGCATGAAAGATATTACGGTTACGGCTACTCGTACGGAGGCTTTAGTTCGCGATGTGCCAATTGCGACAACGATTATTTCACAAGAAGAAATTAAAGATCGCCAATATCGTAATTTAGAGCAAGCCTTACAAAGTGTGCCAGGCGTTGCTTTCAGCACCGATGCCCACGGTGGACAAAATATTACGATGCGTGGTGCCGAATCTCGTCATACATTAATTCTTATTGATGGACGACGTGTTACGGGAGAATTGACGAAAACGAGAGCTAACGCTATGGGCTGGCTTCGCCAAGGCATGGATAATGTGGAGCGTATCGAAATAACGCGTGGTCCGTCGAGTGCCCTTTATGGTTCTGAGGCGAACGGTGGGGTTATTAATATTATTACAAAGCAATCTAGAAAGCCAAGTGTAGAGGTTAATACTGAAATATCTCGTCGTGATGCATCGAGTGCGACAGGGTATAACTTCAATGTATTGGCTCGTAGCGGGCAAAAAGGAAAGTGGAATGGATCGATTGGTGCAGGTATTCGCAGGAATATAGCGGGTAATAATGATTCTGGCTCGGATAATAATTATCATGGTGATCGGATACCGCTTCATTTTGACGTATCTTATCAAGCGGGAAAAAGGGATAAATTTTCCTTCTTTATAGATCGAGAAACTGAAGACTTGGATATGAATACGAAAAAGGGTAGCTCATTAACTCAATCGGTTGATAAAAATACGACTACTACAAGTACAGGTCTTCGTTGGAATGGCCGTCGCGGTCGGTCATCGCTTATGGTGCAGTCTTACTACAATCATTACAAAGACACTTATGATCAATATAAGCGCACGGGTGGCATAAAAAAACTATCCATTTGGGATGAATATTATAATAAAGAATGGATTACAGACGCACAGGTTAACACGGCAATTGATAAGAAGAATCTCTTGACGTATGGCGTTCAATTCCGCCGTCAAGAAGCGATTAGTACGCGTATTAATAATGGCTCCATAGCATGGTCAAGAACTCGAGAAGGCATTACAGATACCGCAGGTAAGGCAACCATTAATTACGGTAGTTACTTTGTACAACATCAATGGAAACCTAGTCGTAAATGGGTAATTATTCCTGCAGTACGTTACGATACGTCAAATGCATTTGATAGCCATTGGTCGCCTAAGATTGGTGTTACCTATAAAGCAAATGATAGTCTTCGCTTTAAAATGAACTACGGTGCAGGCTATTCCACACCTGGTATGACGGAAATGTATCATCATTGGCTTATGGCATCTAATGTGCCGAGAGGGCGATTAGGAACTTTCGATATATATTTGCAAGGTAATCCTAATTTGAAACCTGAAAGCTCTTATAACTTTGATTTCTCTGTAGAAAAAGATTGGAAACGGACAAATGTTAAGGCGTCCTATTTCCACAATGTTATTAAAAATTATATTGAAAGCGGTGCTAATCGTATTGATATGGCAAATCGCCGAATTTATGTTTCGTATTCCAATTTACCTCGTGCTGTATTGCAAGGTGTGGAATTATCTGTAAATCATAGACTCAATGATAAATGGGATGTATTCGGCAACTATACATATTTGGATGCGAAAAATGACGTGACCCACGACCGTCTGTTAAACCGTGGTCGCCATGTATTCAGTGGTGGTGTTAATTATCATCAAGGTCGCTGGACTGGCGCGTTCTGGGGTAATTATTATATTAATTACCTTGATGGCATTGATGCTATCGTTGTTAACCCACGTCTCAGTATCCCGAAAAAGAAAAATATTCAAACTTGGAACGTCATGGTTACTCGTCAGTTGAATGACAATGCATCCATGTATGTAGGGGTTGAAAATATATTTGGTGAAAAACAAGACTTACGGGATGTTCATGGCGCTACTTATCGCATGGGTCTTAACTTGCGTATGTAATAGTGAGACATTAATGTACGCATGAAATGCTGAGGCCTTAATGTATGAATGAAATATATGCATATGTATTGGTGTATGTAATATAGTGGCATTAATTTGAAACTATAATGTATGAGGTTTAGCTTGCATAAGCAATCTGCGAGGTGATCATTATCAATAAGCCGTTATTATGTTTATTGGGGATTGTTGCCGTTGTGGGATCTTTCACTACGGTTATAAGTTTTGAAGGCAAGCGAGAGGTATTCAGCGAGGCAGGTGCTATTCAGATTGAAGATGATACGAAGCAAATTGTGTCGTTGCCAAGTGTAGCAAGTCGTGTAGTATCTATTTCTTCGGCGGATAGTGAATTGCTTATCACTTTAGGTGTTAGCCCCGTAGGCGTAGTAAATTCAAGGGAGTTACCGACAGATGTGCAGGCTAAAATTGCACAGTATCCGAATATGAATAGTGCTGTATCTCCAAGTATTGAACGAATTATTATGTCCGACCCAAATCTCGTTATCGGCATTGCCATGCCGTTTCAAACGGCGTTGCGCAAAGCTTTTAATGCGAATCATATTCCTAGCTTTTACCACTTATCCTCCAATTATGATGACATCATGGACCATATTCGACATGTGGGCACCATGACTGGTCATGATAGGGAGGCGGCTGCGTTGGTCCAGAAATATAATGATATCCTAACGGAAATCATACAGCGTCATAAAGATGAGTCTGCACCGCGTGTCCTCATCGTTTTTGGGACACCTACGAGTTACCAACTAGCCTCCAGTAAAACATATGTGGGAGATATTCTCCAAAGATTAGGGGCAAAAAATGTGGCTGATGTATATTTGCCGCAGGATGTATCGGAGAATGCTTTGGATGGATATATTCCGCTTAATCTGGAGACGATGGCCGTTCTTGATTGTGACAAGGTTATCTTGATTAATCATGGTAGTAGCGGTGAGAAAGATATAGCAGCTTTTAAAAAGGCTTTTAAAACGCCGGCATGGCAGAATGTACCTGCTGTTGCTAATGGGAATATAGAGGTCTTGCCGGGTCCTTTGTTTGCGTCGGTGCCGACCGCTCGAATGGATCAAGTGTTATTATATGCGGAAAAGGTGTTATATGGACAATCTCATTAATGTGCAGGAACGTCGTGGCCTACGCGTTTTTGTGGCTGCGCTGATTCTGTTAATAGCAGGGGTGTTGCTGAGTATGAAACTGGGCGCCGTTCCATTAACTTGGGGCGAATTATACCAAATCATAACGGGTGGCGACACATCGAAAATTGGTCAAATTATCATGACTATACGCTTACCACGTGTTGTAGTGGGCTTTTTAGCTGGCATGAATCTTGCCTTAGCTGGTGTGATTTTACAAGGTATCTTGCGAAATCCTTTGGCGGATCCCGGAATTATCGGCATTACCTCTGGCGGTGCTTTGGCGGCTATGATTATTATGATTCTCATGCCTACTTACGTTATGCTTGTTCCTATTGGTGCTTTTGTTGGTGCGTTAGTGGCATCGTTTTTGGTTTATGGGATTTCTTGGCAAGGTGGACTCAATCCGTTACGCCTTATTTTGGCTGGTGTGGCTGTGGCTGCTTTTTTTTGCGGGTTTAATACGATTCTATCCGTATTTTATCCAGATCGTGTTCAAGGAACGGTGAGCTGGATGGCAGGTGGTTTTGTAGGGCGCAGCTGGGACGATGTGATGATGATCTGGCCTTATACGGCTATAGGCATTATTGGATCTATGATATCTATCAGATGGCTTACATTACTCAGTTTAGGCGATGATACAGCACGTACCTTGGGGGTGCATGTTGAAAGATGTCGATTGTCCTTGCTCGTATTAGCCTCTTTGTTAGCCGCATCAGCGGTGAGCGTGTCGGGGATGTTGGGATTTGTAGGTCTTATAGTGCCTCATGTGGCGCGCCTCATCGTAGGTGTGGATTACCGTTACTTGATTCCTACGTCCATGGTCTTTGGTGGTATATTAATTGTTTATGCAGATACATTGGCGCGCATGATGATTGCGCCTGGTGAAATTCCTGTAGGCGTACTGATGAGCTTCTTGGGTGCTCCATTCTTCTTGTATCTATTGAAAGGGGTGGGGCGAAGATGAGTGTGTTAACCGTCGATAATATAACGGTAGGCTATGGGAAACGATTGATACTGGAGAATCAATCTATCGTCTTTGATAAACCGGAAATAATATCTATCATTGGTCCAAATGGTTCGGGAAAATCAACGTTTTTGAAAGCTTTGGCGCGGCTTATCAAGATAAAACAAGGGACTATATCGTTAGATGGAAAATCTTTACATTCGTGGAATACAAAGGAATTAGCGCGTCATATAGCTTTGTTACCGCAAATTACGACCGCCCCTGAAGGAATGTTAGTTGAGCAGTTGGTTCGATCCGGACGAAATCCGTATGTATCGATTTTTAAGGAACTATCTGATGCGGATTTAGCTGCTGTGGAGCAGGCGATGAAATGCACAGATGTATGGAAATATCGGTATCGGCAAATAGGGGAACTATCCGGCGGTGAACGGCAGCGCGTATGGCTTTCATTAAGTTTGGCGCAAGAACCGAATATTTTACTCCTCGATGAACCGACTACCTATCTCGATAGTCGCCATCAAATTGAGTTGATGGAGCTAGTTAAACGCACACAGCGGGAACGAAATATTATGGTCGTTATGGTGCTCCATGATTTGAATCTAGCTTTGCGCTATAGTGACCGCATTATTGCTATTAAAGAGGGAGCTATTGTAGGTGATGGAACTCCGCATATGATGATGACCCCAGAGAATTTAGCAGAGTGGTTCGGTATTAAAGCGGATATTTTACAAAGTCCTCGCAGTGAAGAAACATGTCCTATATGTGTACCATATGGTCTTGCTTAAATAGAGGAACTTAAATGCTATATACTAGTTAATTGTTAGCTGTTTTTACTGAAATGTACACAATAGCAAAAAAGCTATTTCGAAAATTGCATACTGTTTATACCTTAAAGAGACCCCACCTGTGGTGAGGGTCTCTTTATTATGGTAAAATATATGGTGTACCAAATGGTTGGGTGAAATTTTCACGAAATGATGTACAAGCATAAGTACATTATAGAACCCGGATGGGGATTTTTAATGAGGTAAAATAGTGGAATATATTATTTCGTTTATGGAAACATATGGCTATACGGCCATGTTTATTGCAATGGTTCTAGAAAATGCTAACGTGCCTATTCCAAGTGAAATCGTACTTGGTTTTGCGGGGTATTTGATAGCTCAAGGCATATTTGATATGCATACAACAATGGTGGTAGGTATCTTAGCAGGTATTGTTGGTTCTATAGTATCCTACTGGATGGGTGAGCATGGTGGGCGCCCTTTATTATTGAAATATGGTAAATATATATTCTTTAATGAACATAAATTTGAACTGGCAGAAAAGATGTTTAATAAATATGGCGGTGTAGCTGTATTTTTTGGTCGACTTTTACCTGGTGTTCGTACCTTTATCTCCTTCCCTGCAGGAATGGCACGCTATCCCATGTGGCATTTCATCATCTGGACGGTACTCGGTACGATTCCTTGGACGATTTTGCTCGTTTACTTAGGCAAGGTACTTGGTGAAAATTGGCAAGACCTTATCGAGTACAATCATGAGTTCTTGATTGTTATGATCGTTGTATTTGTCATTATAGCTGTAGTACTGGGCTTTAGATACTATCGTAATCGTCGATAAGGAGGCCCTTATGAAACTCTCTCGATTAACACCAGTCGTATTTATTGTGTGGCTAGTGTTTTATATGTTTGGCAATAATATGTTGCCTGTTACAGATCCCGTTGAATCTAATTATGCGTTAACGGCAAAGGAAATGGTTCTTTCAGGTGATTGGCTATCTCCGCAGATTTATGGTACTTATTGGTACGATAAACCCATCATGATTTATTGGCTCATTGCTCTTGGCTTTAAAATTTTTGGAATTGCTGATTGGGTGGTGCGCCTACCGAGTGCTATTTTCGGTGCTTTGTCGGTGGCGACCATGTATCAATCTACGCGTACCATGAGCGGTAAGTGGGCACTTGGTCTCATTGGGGCATCCGTTCTAGGCACATCTCTCATGTTCTGGACCGTAGCTCATGGCGTTATTACGGATATGGTGCTCCTTTATACGACATTGATGGTCATGATTTACTCCTACAAGGGACTGGTGGAACAGAAACCGTATGCCATGATTGTGGCCTATGTATTCGCTGCGTTAGGCGTACTCACTAAAGGTCCGGTAGCCATTGTGTTGCCTGGTATGATTCTACTTGTTTTTGCAGGTATTAATCGTTCTTGGTCTATGGTGAAAGCCATCTTCGATTGGCGTGGCATTTTAGCCTTTTGTGTAGTTTGTTTGCCGTGGTATGTATACATGTATAGTGTTCATGGTCAAGACTTTATCAATGGCTTCTTAGGACTTCACAATGTAACGCGTGCTACTCAGTCGGAACATCCAGAAGATAATGTGTGGTGGTATTATCTCGCTATCTTCCTTGGTGCTTCTATGCCGTGGACGGGTGCTGTTATTTACGGTATAATCGATGGCTTTAAACAACGTCATACAGGGTTTATCTATAATATGACTTGGGGTGTTGGAATTGTGCTATTCTACACCTTGATGGCAACAAAATACCCTCTATATACCTTTGTTAGCTTAGTCCCATTTAGTGCTATCGGTGCTTTGGGCGTTATGAAGCTTATTCGCAAAGGCAAATCTAGAGCCTTAAAATGGATTATTATGGGGCCGACGTTGCTTTTGTGGATTGCTTATGTAGCAGGTTCTTTCTTCGCACCATGGGGTTTTTATTGTTTGCTCTATGTCGTGGTTGCTATGGCAATATTGGCTATGTTCTATACATGGTATACGAAAAGAGGATATCGTTTAGTTACAATTATTGTCCTTGGTACGATGGTTATATCTTCTATAGTTGTTATGGAAGGTTTAGAGCCATTCGTTAAGCAACGTAGTAATATTGATGTTGTTCCAGTAGTGGATTCCTATGAAGGGGATGTCTATTACTATAACGGCTATAGTACGGCTGTTGTGTATTATACGGGCCATAAGGTTATCAAGATTAATGGTGATGAAAGTCGCTGGGATGATCGAGATAAATTGAAAAAACGTAGCGCTGAATGGCAGAAGAAATATCTTATGGAACAAGTAAGTGAAGAGGAATTTAATAAGACTATCGAATCTGGTAAGCCACTTATGTTAATCGTTCCTAAAGGGGAGGTTAAGCATTTCCGTCAGTCCTCCATTTATCCACATGTATCTGAGTCTAGTGAAGCAGGTACATCAGAAGTTTACATATTAAATAAAAAGACTCTATTCAAATAATTGTGAAAACTTAATAAACATTAAAAGCAGGTAGTATTCAACGGATGCTACCTGCTTTTTGTTATGTTTGTCATTCTTAGTTAAATGCTTGTTTAAAGAGAATATGATTCTGTGCATATTGATATTTTTCGTACATAAATAATAATACCTACAATATTAATATGATTTATTGACATAATTAATACATATTGATATAGTAGGTTATATTAAGTTTAAAAGACGAGGTGTTCTAAAGCCTTATTTCATCTAAGGTTTAGAAAAATGCGAAAAAGTGACATGAGTCATAAACGCCCCTTGTTGTGAGGTAGAAAGAGGGGACACTATGAAAAAAACTTGGTATCTAATCACTGCTATCGTGCTGTTGGTAGTAAGTGGGGTGGCGTATGGTTATCATGAATACAGTAAACCGAAGACCGCCCAAGAATTAAAAACTGTACGCGTTGCGTATTTACCGATTACTCATGCGCTGCCCGTATTTGCTACGAAGGAATTGGAGACAGCGGATGGTCCTGTCCATGTAGAGCTTGTTAAATACGGTTCCTGGCCGGAACTCATGGATGCGCTCAACACCGGTAAAGTAGATGCTGCAGCCGTTCTCGTTGAACTGGGCGTAAAGGCTCGTGAACAGGGAATTGATGTGCGCGCAGCGGCATTAGGCCATACGGAAGGCAACATTATCGTTGTAAATAACGACATTAATTCTGTACAGGATTTGAAAGGTAAATCCTTTGCTATCCCTCATAAGCAATCAACTCAAAAAATTCTTGTAGACCTCATGCTTGAACGGGCAGGCCTTAGTGAGAAGGATGTACAGATAGTGGAGATGAGTCCTCCTGAAATGCCGTCCGCATTGTCGGTCGGTCAAATCGCTGGGTATAGCGTGGCTGAGCCTTTCGGTTCTCTTGCCATAGAAATGGGCGCCGGAAAGGTCTTTGAAGACCCTGATCACTTATGGCATGACAATATCTGCTGCGCCCTCGTGTTCAACGGTCAGTTCATCGATGAACACCACGATTTGGCGAAGGCTTTCACAAAAGCCTATCTCGATGCAGGTACATATTTAGATGAGCATCCGGAGGCGCAAAAGGAGATTGCCTTGAAATATATGAAGTTCAAGGATCCTGTTATCGAGCGTTCCTTGCAGGTGATTGGGTTTGGAGATTTGGCCCTCACCGAGGAGCGTTATAAGGCGCTCGTGCATCACATGACCCATGTCGATTTGATTAAAAAGGTGCCGAGTTATTCAGAGTTTGTAGATACATCGCTATTGCCATAGGGGGTAGACCATGAAGAAATACACATATGTGCCGGGGGCGTTCATCGCGGTCTGGCTGATTTGGGAGCTGGTTGTCCGCATCGGCGGATTTAACGAAGCCTTGTTGCCGACGCTGTACAAGGTGCTGCTCGGCTTCGGGGAACTCATCGGGGACGGCGTATTGTTCAAGGATATTGCGGACAGTTTGGTGCGCTTTTTCATAGGCTATATCATTTCCGTCGTAGCCGGCGTTTTCCTGGGGCTCATTTTAGGCTGGTATAAGGGCATTTGGAACTATATCAATCCCATCGTTCAGGTGATTCGTCCCATTTCACCGGTAGCATGGTTGCCGTTTATCGTTCTGTTCTTCGGTATCGGACAGGCGCCTGCCATCGTTATCATCTTTATTGCGGCGTTTTTCCCGGTTCTATTGTCCACGGTGTCCGCGATTCAGAATATCGATCCCGTATACATCAAGGTGGCTCGAAATTTTGGTATCAAGCAGCCGGAATTGTTATTTAAAATTGTATTGCCCGCGGTGTTTCCCGGTATTGCATCAGGACTTCACATCGCGCTCGGCACGGCGTGGATATTCCTGGTGACGGGGGAAATGGTAGGGTCCCAGACGGGTCTTGGATTCCTCATCATCGATATGCGGAACAATTTGCGCAACGACCTCCTGATGGTGGCGATTCTGACGATCGGCTTTGTGGGACTTTTGCTTGATTGGGGCGTGTCCCTCATCGAAAAATGGATTTATAGACGTTGGGGCATTGAGAAATAGGAGGTGGACGCATGGGTTACATTTCGGTGCGCAATGCACACAAGGAATTTATGAAAGATGGAGAACCACTCACCATCCTTGAGAATATTAATCTGGACATTGAACAAGGTGAATTTATTTGTCTCTTAGGTCCTTCCGGGTCCGGTAAAAGTACGCTTTTAAATGCTATGGCAGGCTTTGAGCTCGTTACCTCGGGTTCTATTACCATTGATGGCGCAGAGGTGAAAGCACCCCAATTGCGGTATGTAACGGTTTTTCAGAATTACGGACTGTTACCGTGGCGAACGGTGGAAAGCAATATTGAACTGGGTCTTGAAAGTAAGAATGTACCAAAGGAAGAGCGACCTGATATTATCGATAAATACGTGAAAATGGTGGGGCTCGATCATGCTCGGAATCGCTATCCGGCGGAGTTGTCCGGCGGGATGCAGCAACGTGTTTCCATTGCGCGGGCGCTAGCGGTCGATCCGGATATTATATTTATGGATGAGCCGCTTGGGGCCCTCGACGCGTTGACACGCATTAATTTACAGGACGAAATCTCCCGCATCTGCCGTGAAGAGGGTAAAACGGTCGTATTTGTTACGCATGATATTGAAGAGGCTGTAGTCCTTGCGGATCGTGTCGTAGTGCTCGCCGCTAATCCGGGACGGGTGCAAACGATCATCCCCGTCAATCTCATCGATAGGACGGACAGGACCTCCGCATCCTTCGTCAATATTCGAAATCACATATTTGAACAATTCCAACTCGCCAAAGAAGACAAAATCGAGTTTTATATATAAATGTGATATTGTATATATTAGTAGCAACAGAAGCCCAACAAAAACTGTAGTTTCAAAGATAGTAGGATCGTTCATTACCATCAAGGCTGTTAAATGAGGCCTGTCGTTTTGATGGTAGAGAATCTAAAGTCGCTTTGAAATTACAGTTTTTTATATTTTGTTGCATGTGGATATTTTGAATATTAATTTCGCATCAAACTTTCAGAAATGGATGCTATTATAATATAGTAACGGTATACATTTTATGTAGTGCGTGATTATCAGATATATTATCACATATCATGATTGGATATCGTAATATATGAATTGTATTATTATGGGATTTAGTGTATAAATACAGTATATAAAGGATTGATAATCATGATATACAGCATTATTTATTATATGGTTCGGTAGTATAAATTGGGGGAGAGCCTATGTCCTTATTTACATCAGAGGAAGAGAAAACGCTGTCTTTTGATGAATATATGACCTCGTTTGATACGAATCAGATTGCAAAAGTACAGCAGTTTATAGACTGGCTCGGTCAATATAGGGGCGAGCTTGTTCATAATCCATGGGGCGAGGTGAATCCTGACCTCGAAATTGTTCGGCCTGATTTTGATGCGGCTCAGGTGCGTCGTAACAATTTGATGGCGTATTTGCTGCCGCGGTTGGGACGCTCCAAGATCTTTGTGGTGGCGGAGGCTGTCGGATATCAAGGTGGGCGCTTTTCGGGCATTGCCATTACCTGTGAGCGCATGTTGCTGGATAAGCATAAAACGATTCGGGCGCATCAGATAACGCCTGTTACATTACAAAGAACTAGCTCCCCTGTGAGTCCAATGCTGAAACGGACTCAACAGGAACAAGGGTTCAACGAACCTACGGATACGGTAGTATGGAGTGCCATCATTGAACAGGGAATCGATCCGTACGATGCACTGTTGTGGAATATATTTCCCTTTCATCCTCATAAGGCGGACGAACCGCTCACTAATCGGACACCGACCGAGTCGGAGCAGCAGCTAGGTTGGGAATATACGAAAAGACTGCTGGCATTGCATACCGAATTAGGTGGACCGAAGTCGCTCGTGCTCGCTGTCGGTCAAAAATCGGCGGACACGATGGGGCGATTCGGTCTTTCAGCCATCGGTCTTAGACATCCCGCTAACGGTGGGGTTAATTTATACCGTGAAGGTTTTGCTAAAGCTATAGGCCAATTTATACCGTAAAGATCTTGTTGAAGCTATATATAGAGAGAGTTTTGAGATAGAAGGTATTACATATGAAACGTTATTGTGAATCCTGCCGTCAATATTGTGACGAGGCGGCCATGTTCTGTCCGCATTGCGGGCAGTATACGACTGCGGTGGAGGTTGAGAGAATTGCACCGGAAGGGGATATTATCTATCCGCTGGCGCATTATCAGTTGAGTTATAAGGATACATTTCTTTATGTGGTAGGCCACAAATTTATGAATTCAGATGGCCGCGCGTCTAAAGGAGAATTTTTGCGGTTCTTTTTGTTGTGGCTATTAGTTATCGTTGGAATTCTGGCGCTTGCTTATGGACTTACGGCGGTGCTTCATAGGGGTATTTATTTAATCCTGTTGGCATGGATGTTACTGACAATCATCGGTCTAGTCTTGCTAATTCCGTTGGGGGCTCTATGTATCCGTCGCCTTCATGATACCGGTAAAAGTAGTGAACATCTATTTTTTGTTTTAATACCTTTTATAGGGCCAATAATTCTATTTGCTCTACTGTGTAAGAAGGGTGAACCGAAGGCCAATCAATATGGTGAGGCGTTAAGGAACATCGTCATTGACAAACGGTTGGCATCTATTATGAAAGTATCGCCTACGAGCAGTGCTTTCACCACTCGAATTCTCGTTGCATTGCTGGTGAGTGCTATCTGCGTATGCAGTGTTTCGGCTCGTTATATGGGACCGGAAAGTGAACTGGAGCTGGGCGGATGGTTTACGAACATCATTGTCGGTCAAGGCAGTGATGAAGCTGCACGGGATGCGATACACGATTATTTTGATGCCGTCAATGAAAAGAACTATGATAAGGCTTTCACCTATGTTATCAATCAGACTAAGACGAATCCCGTAGAAAAGCAAAAATGGATGGAATCTATGAAGTCGGCGCCGAAGGTGGTTGTCGGGTCCTTAGGTGCGAGTCGTATCACTCGTATAAACAGCATGAAACGCATCATTTACGAAGCGGATCTGCAAGTCACTAAACCCGGAGATGGCGCGGTTGAGGCTGCGCACATGACACGCTACATATCTCTGGTCGAAGAAAATGGCGAATGGCATATTGAAGGATTTTATAAAAGTATGCCAGATGATAAATAATGAAATGCTTTGGGGTGGTTCGGTTTGAGCCGCCCTTTTAAGTAGTAGTAAAATTTTATGTTACTTTTGATGAATCAAGCGTAGAACTCTTTTGTTTATGTTGTTTTTATGTTATAATGAGCACAACGTATGAAAGTGAGGCTTTCATCAAAACAGATCGGACTATATTGCACTGCGTATCGGATTGAGATAAAAATAGAAGTCTCTTGCGGTTGAAGCATCTGATAGTGCACTATACTCATTTGCTACGGCAAATGGCACACAAACTAGGAACGGCAAAATTTGATAGCGCATTTTTGCGCCCATTTGACGAGACGCTAGTATAATAGCGCCTTTTTCTTTGTGTGACATTTCCTCGTGGCATAGATCAATTCAAGTGATAGGTGAGAAAAACTATGTTAAATAAATTAATGAACAAAATTTTAGGAGGAACTGTGAATACAACAGATAATCAGGTTACTGCGCAAGTGAAAGCAGAACCAACAGTAGCAAAAACTGCTACTCTTACAGCTGCGGCTGAAGGCGAGCAAAAACAAACGCGTCGCCGTACAAATACACGTCGCCCTGCTGGCGAAGGTCGTACGCGCCAACAAACAGCTGGTGAAGGTGAAGGTGCAACACGCCAACGCCGTTCTACAAATACTCGCACAAGTGCGAATGGTGGCCGTACTAATACGACTCGCCGTACAAATACACGTCGCAATGCCGAACAAGGTGAAGGTCAAGAACGCAAAACTCGTCAAACTCGTGCACCGCGTGGTGAAAATACACGTAATACGCGTACTAATAATGGTCGCAATGGTCAAAATGGTCAGAACCGCAATAATAACCGCTCAAATAATCGTTCTACAGGTTGGAACAATCAAGAGGAACAAGTGGAATTAGTCGGTCGCACACCAAATGGCGCCAACAAGGGAAAATTCCAAATCATTCCATTAGGTGGTCTTGGTGAAATTGGTAAAAATATGACTATCTTCCAATACGAGGACGAAATCATCGTTCTTGACTCTGGGCTTGCATTCCCTAGTGAAGATATGCTTGGCGTAGATATCGTTATTCCTGATATGAGCTATATTATCGAGAATAAAGACCGCGTGAAAGCTGTCGTAATTACTCATGGTCATGAGGATCATATCGGTTCTTTGGCATACCTTATGAAAGAAATTAGTTGCCCAGTATACGCAACAAACCTCGTTTGTGGATTAATCGAAGGCAAGTTTAAAGAACATAAGGTATCTCCAAAATGTCTGCGTACGATTGCTGCCGGCGATGAAGTTCAAATTGGTCAAGTGACTGTTGGTTTCATCCAAACAAATCACTCCATTCCTGACTCCTGCGCTGTATACTTTAATACACCAATCGGGACGGTTCTTCATACAGGGGACTTTAAAATTGACCAAACCCCAGTTGATGGCCGTTTGATGGATATGCACAAATTTGCTGAGCTCGGTAACAAAGGCGTATTAGCGCTATTATCGGACTCTACAAATGTAGAAAAACCAGGTACTACTGGTTCTGAAAGTTCCGTAGGTCCTGCGATTAAACAAGCTGTTGGAGAAGCAAAAGGCCGCGTTGTTTTGGCAACATTCGCATCCAACGTATCCCGTATCCAACAAGCTATTGATGCGGCGGTTATGTTCAACCGTAAGGTTGTAGTTATGGGCCGCAGCATGGTCAATGTTACAGAAATTGCCCAAGAACGCGGATACTTGAATATTCCACCAAATACAATCATCGACGTTGATGTAATGCACAACTACACAGATGACCAAATCATGATCTTAACGACTGGTTCTCAAGGTGAACCGATGGCAGGCTTGTCCCGTATGGCAACAAGCAACCATCGCACTGTAGAATTGGCACCGAATGATACTGTTATCATTTCTGCAACACCAATTCCAGGCAACGAAGGTGCTGTAGGTAGAACTATCGATAACTTGCTTCGTTTAGGTTGTAATGTGGTATACGGTAAAGACCGTGGTATTCACGTATCTGGTCATGCGAGCCAAGAAGAGCTTAAAACAATGCTTAACCTTGTTCGTCCGGAATACTTTATCCCAGTTCATGGTGAGTATCGCATGTTGCGCCGTCATGGTGAACTTGGTGTGGCCATGGGCGTAGATCCTAAGAAAGTCCTTATCGGTGATAATGGTCAAATCTTTGAATTCGATAAAGATGGTGGTCGCAAAGGTGGCCGCGTACAAGCTGGCGCTATCTTCGTTGATGGCCTTGGTGTTGGTGACGTAGGTAATATCGTTATCCGTGACCGTCAACAATTGGCACAAGAAGGTATGGTTATCGTCGTTATGGCGATGGATAAAGCTTCCGGTACTATCGTAGCTGGTCCAGACCTCGTATCTCGTGGTTTCGTATATGTTCGTGACGCAGAAGAACTCATGCTTGCTGCGGAGCGCCGTGTAGAACAAGTTCTTGAAGATTGCGAAATGCAACGCATCAAAGACTGGACAACCATTAAGCAAAACGTACGTGACGCATTGGGTAAATTCTTCTATGATAAAACTCGTCGTCGCCCTATGATCTTGCCAATTATTCAAGACGTATAGATATAATTAAGACAAGCAGTTGTTAAAATATTTATTTAACAACTGCTTGTTTTTCATTGGTATATGATTGTAAAATTAATGTAATCAAAGTAGGAATTTTATAATAAGTAGCGAATATTATTTAGTAGAAGAGTAATAAAGGGGAAAGGGAGGTGAGGGTATGTCCGGACGGTTTCCGGTGAGTGGAGCTATTTTAAACTGGTTACCTAAATATAGTGGTAAAGGTTATGAAGCTTTTTATAAGCGGTTTCCAAAGTATGGAGAGTGGATTGCCGGCAGTGTGCATCCGACAATTTGCCAAATACAGGCATTAGCTACTTTTTCCAATGTACCGTTAGGGTATATTTATTTAAAGAATCCTCCACAGTTATCGGATAAAGAGATTACTGATTTTAGAAGACTAAATGGTGAAATCCCTGATAGGCCATATAGTCCTGAGTTAAGAGATACTATTTATGATATGCAGATTCGCCAAGATTGGTTGAGTCAATATCGAAAGCTTAATTTAGGAATAGATGCGTTATCTTATGTAGGGGGTTTTTCTAAACACATGGATAGCAGAAGTCTTGTGCATCAAGCTTATTCGTTATTAAATATAGAGGCTGGTTGGCAAATAGGTATAGCAGATCCGTTTACATATATACGTGAACGCATCGAGGCTATCGGTGTTACTGTATTTGTTAACGGTATTGTGGGCTCTAACACTAGACGTAAATTATCTGTCGATGAGTTTAGAGGGTTTACATTAATTGATTCTTATGCACCTGTTATTTTTATCAATGGAGCTGATTCGAATCATGGGAGGCTGTTTACGATTATTCATGAGTTTTGTCATATATTATTAGGTGAGGAAGGCGTTACTGATAGCTCTTCTGAGCCGTATTGTAACAGCTTTGCAGGTGAATTTCTTGTGCCGGAATCTCGATTTATTCCAGTATGGAATGAACATTTGGAGGATTATGAGACCGTAGCTAAGCGTTTTAAGGTGAGTGAATATGTTATCTATCGTATAGCATTAGAGCATGGATATATTACTCGAATTCAATATCATAGACTAGTGGAACGTTTTAATCAGCGATTACAAAGCTTACCTGAACGAGAGACAAGAGGTGGTGGGGATTTTTATGTCACTGCTCACGCTCGGTTGGGTGAAAGTTTTAGTCGTACTGTTGTCAAAGCTGCTCGAGCAGGTGAATTGGCGTATCGAGATGCGTATGAGTTGTTAGGCTTACGTGGTAGTACTTTTACAAAATATGTGAATGAGTATAGTTTTTAGGAGAAAAAACTATGTATGTTCTTGATAGTAATACCTTTATAGATGCAAAGAACCGCTATTATGGGTTTGATATTGTTCCATCGTTCTGGAATGAGTTGATATCTCGCAGTAGAGGTAATATTTTAACTATTGATCACATTAAAAATGAAATTATGAGCGGTAATGATGAGTTATCTACTTGGTTTAACACTCATTATTTGACATTTACTGAAGCGACAAATGATGATGAGATACAAAATTCATATGTAGATATCGCTGAATATGTGATGTCAAATCAACAATATAAGGATGCAGAAAAACATCGCTTTTTGGCTAAAGCGGATCCTTGGCTTATAGCTTATGCGAGTGTCCGCAGGGGTGTGGTTGTAACCCACGAAACCTTAGCGGGACCAAGCACTACGAAAGTCAAAATACCGGATATATGTGAGCATTTTGATGTTTCATATGTGAATGTATTTGAAATGATGCGTCAATTACATATGGTAATATGAGATGAGGAGCTACTTTAGGTGGCTCCCTATTTTTCGTTATTTATATGTATTGCCAGTACTATAAATAGCACCACTATCGCAATTGTCTACTATATGGGGTATTTGAAGTTACCCTTTTAAACTGTTATAATTAAAAGATACCAATTAATATATCTTCTTATGTAAGAATGGTGATTTATGAATAAAACAAATACAAGAGCGATGGTAGAAACTGCGTTTGTTAGTGCTATAGGTGTTATGCTAGGTGCTATCAGTGTATATGTGCCTGGTTTCGCTTTTTTAGCATTTTTGGTTACGCCTGCAGCGATTGGAATAATTGGAACAAAATGGGGCCGCAAGTATAGTATATCGGCAGCCGTTATTACTACATTTTTGTCAGTAGTGTTATTCGGACCATGGAATGGATTGGCCGTAGGGTTATTTTCTGTTGTAGGCGTAGGGGTTGGAGAAGGCAATCGTCTTTCGTTGGGAACGATTAAACGGTTACTACTTCCTAGTATTGCCATGTTTATTGCTGTATTAGTTAGCCTAATTTCACAAGTATATATATCTGGTATTGACTTATCAATGATAGATACTCAAATAACTGAACAAGCTCGTACATTAGCAGAACAGGCGTTACAAACAAATCCTAATATGACACAAGAGCAAGCGGATTTATTCTTAGAAAGAATGAATAAGCTTACTGCTTCTTTGAAGGATATGTTTTTTGTAGCTGTGGCAATAGCCGCAGTAGCATATAGTTATGTAACAATTCAGATATCTATATGGTTAGGCAAGCGATTACATATTTCCATACCTCGATTTTTACCGATTGAAGAATGGAAGATGCCTATTTGGAGTGCTGGTTTATATGCACTTGGTATCATTGGGATTTATGGCGCTCCACATATTAATATGGAGTCTTCATGGATTACAACTATTAGTAATAATTTAGTTCTTCTTGGTAGTTCTATGTGTTCTGTTCATGGCTTTGCTGCTTTAGCAGATTTAATGAGTAGTTATCGCATGAGTAATAAATTGAAGTGGATATTACTTGGTGTATATGCCTTCTTCTTTGGACAAGCACTAGCGATATTTGGTGTTATAGATATGTTTTTAGATTTACGGACACGTTACAAAGCGCGTCAATAGTAATAGAAAGGAGGCCGTTATGAAATCCTTTCAACGGAGATGGAAAGGTTTAGAAATTACCATTGTTGCCGTTCTCGTATTATTGCTATTATTGTTGGCCTATTTAAGTTGGGCTATTGCAATTTTAGCATTAATCATTGTAGTAGCGGCGTATTTGGTTAATTATAATACCCTTCATAACCGGCGTCGTTTAGCAAGAGAACAGTTTAGTGCGATGATGAAAAACGTCACACAAGCTTCTAATTTTGCTTTACAAAATTTGCCAATGGGGATTGTTCTTGTTAATAAGCAAGGCACATTGGTGTGGAATAATAGTGTTTTCGCTGACTGGGTTAAGGTGGATTGGAATAAGCTCCAAAAAATGTCTGCTTTGTTGCCTGGTTTCCGTATCGATAAAATCTGGGGTAAGTCCGGATATATGACGGAAAAATATGAAAATCGATACTTCCAAATTATTTATAAATTTATCGATCCTCGGGATACGCGATCAGATATTGATAGCGAAGATGAACTTGCGGAACATGCAGTGATGGCATTGTACTTTAAGGACATTACTGACCTAGAAAAGGCCCGTATTAAAGCGGAAGAGGGACAGCCTGTATGGGGCATGATTCAGATTGATAATCTCGAAGAATTGACAAAAGGTCTTAGTGATCGTGAGTATACTAGTATTTGGACAGATATAAATAATATCATCATGGATGAAATTGACCGCTACGAAGGTTTTATTCGTAACTTCCAAGATGATATGTATACCTTTGCCATTTCTCGTGGTGCGCTTCATGAGATGGAGGAAGACGGGTTTAAAGTGCTCGAACGAATCCGTAAAGTACCTTCTCCGCGTCAAGTACCAGCTACGATTTCTATTGGTATTAGTGAAAATGTAGGTTCTGTGAAAGATGTATCTGGCCGTGCTCGTGCAGCCTTAGATATTGCATTAGGTCGCGGTGGTGACCAAGTGTGTATTATGGATGGTGAAAGTACGCGCTTCTTTGGCGGTAATACGGCAGGCGTTGAGAAGAATACGCGCGTTCGTGCTCGTGTTGTATCTCAAGCGATACATGAGCTTATGATTGATTCTGATAAGATCCTTATCATGGGGCATCAGCGCGAAGACTATGATGCCTTAGGTGGCATTATCGGTGTAGCAGCCATTGCTCGAGCACTTGGTAAAGACGTGCGCATTGCGCTTTCAAAAGAAACTAGCGCCATCGATAAAATGGTGAATGTTCTTAATGAGTCAGAGTTCTGGAAAGAGAATATTATTACTGCAGAAGCTGCAAGAGTATGGGTAGATGCGAATACGCTCACTGTCGTGTGTGATACGCATCGTCAGGAAATGGTGGCGGCTCAAGAGGCGCTTGAAATTTCTGAACGACGCATCGTTATCGACCATCACCGTCGTGCAGCGGACTTTGTAGAAAATCCATTACTTACCTATTTGGAACCATCTGCATCGTCTACATCTGAGCTCGTAACAGAGCTTGTACAATATGCAGGTGTTCCTGTGAAACTTTCAAAAGCGGAAGCTACAGGCATTTATGCAGGTATCGTATTAGATACGAAGAACTTTGTTCAACAAACTGGTGCGCGTACCTTTGAGGCTGCAGCATTTTTGCGCCGTGCAGGAGCGGATATCGACAGAGTTAAACAATTGTTTATTGAAACTTTCGATTCTATCCAATTGCGTGCTAAAATGGTATTTGAAGCAAGTCGTACTGAAGGGATTGCTATTTCCGTAGCGCCTGAAGGTTTGAAGGATATGATGGCGTTGGCTGCACAAAGTGCGGACATGCTCATTAGTAATGAAGATATTGAAGCAGCTTTTGTACTATATTCCCTAAATGATGGCGGTATCGGCGTCAGCGCTCGATCCAAAGGCAAGGTGAACGTACAAGTTGTAATGGAAGCCTTGGGTGGTGGCGGTCATAGAACTGTGGCTGGTGCTCAATTACAAGGTATGACCATAGAGGAAGCGAAGCAGGCCATTTTGGAGCATGCTCTTGATGCGCTTCATTCCGTAGAACAAGAGGAGGAACAACAATGAAAGTAGTATTGTTAGAAGACGTTAAAAAAGTTGGTAAAAAGGGCGAAATCGTTGAAGTTAGCGACGCATATGGTCGTAATGTATTGATCAAAAAAGGCCTCGGCCTTGAAGGTACAGCAACTAACGTAAATAATGCGAAACAAAAACAAGAATCCATTGCTCATAATAAAGCCGTTGCAAATGACGAAGCTAAGATCTTGGCAGCTCAATTGACTAAGGTTGAAGTAACTGTAAAAGTTCGTATGGGCGAAGAAGGCCGTGTATTCGGATCCGTTACTGCTAAAGATATTTCCGATGCTGCTAAAGCTCAATACAAAGTAGATATCGATAAAAAGAAAATCGAAATTAAAGAACCATTGAAAACATTGGGCGTACATGACGTATTAGTTCGTGTTCATCCTGAAATTACAAGTACTATCAAGGTTAATGTAGTAGCCGAATAATAGTATTCACCATGCTCTTTGAGTATGGTGAATTCTTTTATCCATAGTGGTTGTGTGAAGGGGATTATCATGGATGTACGCATTCCACCGCATAATCTAGATGCGGAAAAGGCCGTTTTGGGGGCTTTATTAACTAATGGATCCAATATGGGTGCCGTTGTAGATACGGTGACGAGTATTCTTAAATCTGAAGATTTTTACCGAGATGCACATCGTATTATTTACGATGCTATTCTAGAAATCGTGCATGCCAATAAGACGGCTGACTTTATCACAGTTGGTGAAGAACTAGACCGTCGTAAGCGCCTTGATGCAGTAGGTGGTCTTGCTTATATTACATCTCTTGCGAATGAATCGGTTTCCTACAATGTAGAGGAACATGCGAAAATCATCAGCGAGAAAGCTCAGTTGCGCCGCCTCATCGATGCAGGGAATAAAATCGTAGGCATGACGTATGCTGGCGAAGATGAGCCGACGGCAATCCTCAATAAGGCAGAGCAAATGGTGCTAGACGTAAGCGGTCAAACTCAGTCTGAATCCTCCTTTGCAGCTATTGGTGAAGTGGTTTTATCTAATCTAGATAAACTTAATGCACTGCAACAGCATGATGGTGCTATTACAGGTGTGCCAACAGGCTTTAAAGATGTGGACCATATTTTCAACGGCTTACAAAAATCTGACCTCATCCTCGTAGCGGCTCGTCCTGCGATGGGGAAAACAGCTTTCACCTTGAACATCGCTCAAAACGTAACGATGTTGTACGACAAGACGGTGGCGTTCTTTTCCCTGGAAATGGGCAAGGAACAGCTCGTTGGTCGTATTTTGTCCTCCGTGGCAGGTGTGAGCTCTGAAAAATTGCGCCGTGCGAACATGGATCCTGCTGACTGGGAAAAGGTTATTGCCGCAGCGGATCGCATGAGTAAATCCAAGCTCTTTATCGATGATACGCCGGGTCTTACCGTACAAGATATGCGCTCTAAATTGCGCCGTCTCAAGGTGGAACATGGCCTCGATCTCGTTATCGTCGATTATATTCAGTTGATGCAAGGTCGAAATGCTGGTAAGGGCAGTGAAAATCGTCAACAAGAGGTGTCCGAAATCTCTCGTAATCTTAAACTGATTGCTCGTGAATTTAACGTACCGGTTATCGCTTTGTCTCAGTTATCTCGTAGTGTTGAAAGCAGACCAGATAAACGGCCTGTACTTTCGGACCTTCGTGAATCTGGTTCCCTCGAGCAAGATGCGGATATCGTTATCTTCTTGTACCGCGATAAATATTACGATGAAAACTCCGAAAAAGGGGACAATGCAGAAGTCCTTATTCGTAAACATCGTAATGGCTCCATCGGTACCGTAGAACTCCAATTCGTTGGAGAATTAACACAATTTAGAGACGTAGAATTCCGAGACTTAGGGCCGGAACAATAATGAAAACTATCGTGGGGGTGCCCTATATTGATGGGGCCCCATAACACAGCTACATTTTAATTAAAAAGAAAGGACTATACTTCTTTGCTCCTCGTGACCTGATGTCGCTGCATAAGTATAGTCCTTTCTTTTTATCACTGTAGATATGAAGGTGTCCCATCAATATAGTGGCACTCGATAGTTTTCGTTGTATTGTTGGGAGAGGAGCGTATGATGGTTAGAGGTACTGAGTTTTTTGTGTTTTACTTCTTTTGTGTGGCTCTTGGGTTAATAATTAGTGGGTTGTATTTAATTATCAAACGATTTTTATTACGTCACAATGGAACTCCAGTAACGATTGTGTCTATACTTCCACGAGTTACAAAGGAAATACCATTTAGAGTGATTGGTGCGGATAGATATATTTATGGTTATGATATTAAGTATATTTTGAATGGTGAAACTCATACTGCTGAGAGTGTAGAGTTTTATATTCCTTTTGCACCAACCAGTGGACCTATGGTTCAATTTAGTCCGACAGGTGTGCTTGCAAAAAATGGAGAAGTAAGTATAGATAATGTGACGATAACTATTGAGTATGGCGCTGTTTCAATTGTATTAGGGGGATTAGTGTTATTAAGTTTGTTTTGATAGAAATAAATTAGCTATCTTTAATAGTCTGTTAAACATATGGCATCTAACATTAGATTATATATCTAGAGTTAGGTGCTTTTATTTTCTATAAATTTACTAGCATAAAAACAAACATATGTTTGAAAATACTTTGTTTTTTTGTTATACTAGTCATACAAATTCTTGTGTTCTTAATTTTTGTAAAAGCTACTTGTTTAGCGGTTTAGGGAGGTGTTTGTATGGGTTCAGCTGATACGGATCGGCTGTATATGTGTATTGATTTGAAGTGTTTTTACGCGTCTGTAGAATGCGCCGATTTAGGACTGGATCCGTTTATGACGCCTCTGGTGGTGGCCGATGGTTCTCGTGGCAAGGGGGCTATTACGTTGGCTATTTCTCCTGCCTTAAAAAAGTTAGGTGTTAAAAATCGCAGCCGATTATTTCAGATTCCACCGTATATTGAGTATTTGACGGTGAAGCCACATATGAAGCGGTATATGCAGGTGTCTGCTGAGATTTATGGAACCTTGCTCAAGTATGTGGCGCCCGAAGATGTGCATGTGTACTCTATCGACGAGTATTTCATCGATATTACGCCCTATTTACCACTATATAAAAAGACGCCTCGTCAGTTGGCGCAGATGTTGCTTGATGCGGTGCTAGTGGCAACGAAGATTTATGCCACCGTTGGAATCGGAACAAATTTGTTTCTTGCTAAGATTGCCCTTGATATTTTGGCGAAACATGCGTCTGATTTTATAGGCTATCTTGATGAAAGCCTTTTTAAAGAGACAATCTGGTATCATCAGCCTTTGACCGATATATGGCAGATTGGTAAGGGCATAGCTAATCGTTTGCATAAGTATGGTGCTTATGACTTACATGGTATTACTATGATTCCAGAGACGAAGTTGTACAAGGAGTTTGGCATTAATGCAGAGCTCATCATTGACCATGCTTGGGGCCGTGAGCCTTGTACGATTGCGGATATCCATGCGTATCGACCTATTAAGCACTCTATCTCGCACAGTCAGATTTTGTTGCGTAATTATACCTATGAAGAGGCATACGTGCCTATGCGCGAAATGGTAGAGTCCTTGGTATTAGAGCTTTTACAAATCAAAGGGGTTACGAACCATATTCACGTTCATATCGGCTATGCTGATGAAATGATGCGCTCTACAGGAGGTTCTAAAAAGCTTAAGCAGTACACTGACTCTTTGCAGGTGTTAACGGCGGCAGTTATTAAATTATACGAGCAGCATTGCCGTAAAAATGAGCTCATCCGTCGCATAGGAATCAGCTTTGAGGATTTAGTCAATCGATCCGCCATACCTCAAGAGGTGGACCTATTTAGCACTCTTACTACAAATGAAGAGGAAAAAGAGCGACAGGTACAAGAGGCTATGCTATCCATTAAGAAACAGTTTGGTAAGAATTCTATTTTGCGTGCATCGAGCTTACAAGAGGAAGGAACCATGCGCTTTAGAAATACCTTGGTAGGCGGTCATAATGGGGAATAGATATTATAATGGATACATTGGAAATACATTAGTCGCGTAAGGGGAGGTATACATTAATGAAACATCGCATGTCTCGGTTACAGCGAGCAAAACAATTTATGCCCTTTGCGGCATTGAGGGGATTTGAAGCGTTATTAGCCACTGTAGCAAAGCCAAAAGAAAATCGGGCAGAGTTATCAGAGGATCAAATAGACGAGTTAAATACAGTTTTACAATCTGTACGTTGTGGGGAGTGGGTACGAATCGTTTACTACAACAAACGAAAATATACGGAACTTATAGGAGCTGTTGATATGATTAGTGAGCAATTACAAATTCTATCTGTACAAGGAACTGTTATTCCTTTCAGATATATTAAAGAGCTAAACTTGTATGATATATAAATATAAATGATGGCTTTTACTGTGTATGGTAAATAGACTAGAGTTAAGAAATAATTAGGTATATAATAGTATCATGGGTAAATATAGCTTTATAAAGATTTCTTTAGTTTTGTTGACTCTAATATACCTATATAATTTTTCGTGTTTTTTGACTTAGAAAGGCGGTGTATGTAATGCATGATGTCATATCATTACTTATAAATCGCTATGATTTTTTCCTCCAGCTATTATGGGAGCATATAGAAATTTCAGTATTAGCTTCTGTTGTTGCGATCATTATCGGCGGATTGTTGGGTGTTCTTATATACGAATATAAAAGGCTAGCTGCGCCAGTTATGGTAATGGTCAATTTCCTATATACGATTCCTTCTATATCGATGTTAGGTCTCTTATTGTATGTATCCGGTGTCGGTAATACGACCGCTATTATTGCATTGGTTATATATGCTTTATTACCGATGGTACGAAATACATTTACTGGTCTTAACCAGATTGATAAAGCCATGTGTGAAGCGGGAATTGCGTTGGGACTCACGCGGATTCAACGCTTGTGGAATATAGAGATTCCTTTGGCTATGCCGACCATTATGGCTGGTATACGGACCATGCTCGTTATGACCATTGCCTTAACGGGTATTGCATCCTTTATTGGTGCTGGTGGTTTAGGTGTGGCGATTTATAGGGGGATTACAACAAATCAAAGTGCTTTGACTATTGCAGGTAGTCTACTGATTGCCCTATTAGCCATTACGGTTGATGCGCTATTTTCTCTAGGTGAAAGAGTAACGCGTATTAGCCCTCATATGAAGCGTTATACGATTATATTTGTTTCGATTATGACGCTAATTGCAATGGGTATAGGTGGCTGGGCTATGTATTGCCGTCATGTGAAGACCGATGTTATTCATATTGCAACGAAACCTATGACGGAACAGCTTATTTTGGGGAATGTTTTAAAAGAATTAATCGAGAAGAAGACTGATTTAACCGTAGAGGTTACAGAAGGTGTAGGCGGTGGTACATCCAATATTCAACCAGCTATGCTTTCTGGCCAATTTGATATATATCCTGAATATACCGGTACGGCTTGGTCTGCTGTGCTGAAACGTACAGATGCTTATGATGAAAGCCTATTTAATGAGCTTTCACAGGCCTACAAAGAGAAATATAATTTTGAGTGGGTCGGCATGTACGGCTTTAATAATACCTATGGCATAGGGGTGCGTAATGAAATCGCTCAGAGTTATGGCGTAAAAACATATTCCGATCTTGCTCGTATAGCACCATCCCTAACATTAGGAGGGGAATATGATTTCTTTGGCCGTGAGGATGGCTATGCTGGATTGCAACGCGTATATGGTATGAGCTTTAAAGCTACTAAAGATATGGATATAGGGCTAAAATATACGGCTATTAGTCGTGGTGAGGTGGATGCAATGCCGATATTCACGACTGATGGTCAATTAAGTATTGCACCGATTACGGTGTTACAAGATGATAAACATTTATATCCATCCTATATGGCTGGTAATGTCGTACGTAGCGAAGTGTTGATTGCTCATCCTGAACTGCGGCCTGTATTAGAAAGTTTAAATCATACGATTACAGATCAAGAGATGGCGAAGATGAATTACGCCGTTGAAACGGAACATCAACTGCCAGCTGATGTAGCACATAAATTCCTGGTAGAACGAAATTTGATATAAGGTGAATATAGTTAGAACTAAAGTAAATAAAATTTGATATATATTGAATATGATTTTGTATTGACATTTAATCTCCTTTGATGTAATATAAACATATGAACAGATATTCATATAAATAAAAATATCTGATGAATAATGTTTAGGAACATATATAACAAGATATGAAACAAGATATGTCTAATAAGTATTAGAAATAGACAATAAATTAACTTATAATACAGGATAGAAACTTTCACTATTATCAAAGGAGATATCATGGAAGAAACATTGTTGTTGAAGGATTTGAACTGTGCGAACTGCGCAGCAAAAATTGAAGATCGTATCCGTAAAATGGATGTTGTAGAGACTGCCAATTTTACACTTGCTACACATCAATTAAAATTAACCGGCTCTTGGGAAGACCGTGAAGCGCTTAAACGTGACATTCAAGATATTTGTGATGCCATCGAAGAGGGCGTAACCGTAGCGGATTACGAGCGTAAATCTAAAGCGGCTATGGATGATCATGGTCCTGACCAGGATCGTGGTAGTGATGCTGTAACAATTGTAGTCATCGTAGCAGGTTTGTTATTCATGATTTATGAAGTTTTGTCATCCTTTGTCCCATCCATCGGCTTGCCAGAGAGTATTGAAACTCCAATTTACTATATTGCCTATATCTTACTTGCGTTCCCAGTATTGCGTATCGCAGGTCGTAATATCTTAAAAGGTCAAGTATTTGATGAGAACTTCTTGATGTCTATCGCTACATTGGGCGCCATTGCAATCGACGCATTGCCTGAAGCAGTAGGCGTTATCTTGTTTTACCGTATTGGTGAGTTCTTCGAAGAAAAAGCAACTGATCGTAGTCGTACAGAAATCATGAACGCTGTCGATATGCGTCCTCAAGAGGTGCGCGTTGTAGACACAGGCTGTGGCGGTGAAATCGTAGTTATGGCTCCTGAAAAGGTTGAAGTAGGCTGGACTATCGAAGTTCGTCCTGGTGATTTAATCCCTCTAGACGGTACAGTTCTTGAAGGTGAAACTCGCGTTAACACAGCTCCTGTAACAGGTGAGCCTGTACCGGTTCGCGCTGTACCTGGCACTCAACTTATGTCTGGTTGCATCAACGAATCTGGCCGCATTACGATGCGTGTGGACAAGGTTCTTGAAGAATCCATGGTTACTAAAATTCTTGATGCCGTGGAAAATGCAGCATCTTCCAAACCTAAAATCGACCGCTTCATTACGCGTTTTGCTCGTGTGTACACACCAATTGTTGTAGCTCTTTCCTTGGTGGTTGCTATCATCCCATCCCTTATTACAGGTGAATGGCATAAATGGATCTATACAGCCTTAACATTCCTCGTTATTTCCTGTCCATGTGCATTGGTACTTAGTGTGCCACTTGCATTCTTCTCCGGTATCGGTAATGCTTCTAAACACGGTATTTTGCTTAAAGGTGGTCGAGTTATCGAGGCGTTGGCTAATGTGAAAGCAGTAGCTCTTGATAAAACTGGTACTATCACATCTGGTGAGTTCAAAGTTCACAGCGTAGAAACTGTAGGCTCTCATGTAAGTTCCAGTCAATTGTTATCCATGGCGGCAGCTATCGAAGCCGTTTCTACACATCCAATCGCAACAAGCATCGTGTCTGAAGCAAAAGATCAAGGCCTTACAGTGGAACCTTCTGATTTCGTTCAAGAGTTAGCTGGTGAAGGTATGGTAGGTATGGCAGATGGTCAACAAGTACTTATTGGTAACCGTCGTCTTATGGAACGCTATAATGTGCAAGGCTATCCAACAGAAGCTGCTGAATATGGCACAGAAGTTCTTGTCGCAGAAGGGAATACATACTTAGGTCGTATCATCATCGCCGATGAAGCTCGCCCAGACTCTGCTGAAGCGATTGCTAATCTTAATGGTCAAGATATTAAAACTGTTATGCTTACAGGTGATGCTGAAGCAAGTGCAAATTACATTGCTAAAGAAACTGGCGTAAGTGCTGTACGTGCTCAGTTGTTGCCTCAAGATAAATTGTCTGTTGTACAAGATATTCGCTCTGAATATGGTCCAACTATGTTCGTAGGGGATGGCATCAACGATGCTCCAGTACTTGCAGGTGCTGATGTAGGTGGCGCGATGGGTAGTGGTGCTGATGCGGCTATCGAGGCGGCAGATGTTGTGTTCATGCGTCCATCTTTGACTGCCATTGCACATATCCTAGACTTGTCCAAAGCAACATTGCGTGTTGCTTGGCAAAATGTAGTATTCGCTATTGCCGTTAAAATTCTTATCATGGCGCTAGGCCTTATGGGCTATGCATCCATGTGGTGGGCGGTATTCGGTGATACTGGCGTATCCATTCTTTGTATTTTGAACTCTATTCGTATCTTGCGCCGTTAATTTGGTGAAAGTAATCTTATAGATTAATGCAGAAATATAACAAATGACATGATTCTGATTTGACAGAGTAGGATAAAACAAATAACCTCTATATTAGCGATAAGCTAGTATAGAGGTTATTTTTATAAGATTTAACCTAATGATATATTGCTGATTATTTGTTTGCATACTTACTCACTGTAAGTTTTAGTGGTTTAATCTTTTGGTGGATTTTTTAGTTTAGCAGCTTTATTAATCTATGTGCTCGCTAGATTTTTTGGTAGATTTGATAAAAGGATGTTTTGAGATGCTTTTAACATATACAATTGTGCATTGTTAATAGACATAAAGTGGTTTATGTATATACTACATAAACAAAACTTTCACAATTGAATTGAATAATAGCTATAAAATAGTATATAATTTATTAGATGATTACTATATGTTCGTTGGAAGGAGGGATAGCATGATCACGGTGTACAAACACATAGAAGAAGAGTTGGTTTCAGACTGCACTGTATCAGATGCCACAAAAGGTTCTTGGGTAAATTTGGTGAACCCAGACCCCGATGAGTTGTCCCTCATCAATATTTTGACGGAAATTCCAACGGACGTTTTAAAGACCGCTCTCGATATGGAAGAACGTTCTCACGTGGAATTAGAGGACAACTATATTTTCGTGGTTATCAACATTCCTGCGATTCGCGGTAATGATATGTACGATACGGTGCCACTTGGCATCTTTTTGACGCCTGACTTCTTCATTACTGTATGTCTTGAAGAGTCCGAGGTGTTGTATCCGTTCATTTCAAACCAACTGTCTACATTCTATACATATAAAAAGACGCGGTTCTTGTTCCAAATCTTGTACCGTACAGCCACATTGTTCTTACGTTACTTACAACAAATTAACCGCCGTACTGACGATATTGAAGTTCAGTTGCGTCATACGACGAAGAATAAAGACTTCTTCCAACTATTGGAATTACAGAAATCCATGACATACTTTACCTCTGCGTTGCGTACGAATGGAACTGTTATGGAACGCCTATTGCGCTTGCGTGGTCACAGCACTTATAGACATTTGCTTAAAATGTATGAAGAGGATGAGGATCTTTTGGAAGACGTTATCATCGAGAATAAACAGGCCATCGAGATGGTTGAAATGTATTCTAATATCTTGATGAATATGATGAACGCCTTTACATCGATTATCTCAAATAACCTTAATATGGTGATGAAAATGTTGGCGGCCCTTACGATTACTTTGGCAGTGCCGACAATCATATTCAGTCTGTGGGGAACGAATGTGGCGTTGCCGTTCCAGGATGATCCGAATGGATTCTACGAAGTAGTAGGTATTTCCGTGGTGTGTTCTATCATTGCTATCATCGGCATGTGGAAAAAAGACCTATTCTAACATATATGACAAATAACTAATAGATTAGGGCAATACTAAATGTTAAATACAAATGAAAAAGCTGGCTGTAAGTCAGCTTTTTTGCTTGCTTATGTATTATATTATTGCTTATTTACGTATTACGTTGTTGCTTATTATTAGACCAATTTGATATAATAATACCGTTATGGAGAGGTGTCCGAGTGGTTTAAGGAGCTGGTCTTGAAAACCAGTGACTCCGCAAGGGGCCGTGGGTTCGAATCCCACCCTCTCCGCCACATAATAAAGCCCTCTAGGTTTATGCCTAGAGGGCTTTTCAATCTTTACTCACTATGATATGCTATCGATATATTTATTAGGTTTTCTGTAGAAAGGAGCTCGTATGAATCGACTTAGTTTCTCGCGAACTCAGATTTTAATTCTCCTTAGCGTGTGGCTCACGTTCTTGTTGAGCTTTGTTATGCGCTTGTCTTGGGCATCTGTTATGCCTATCCTCAATGAGGCATTGCATTTTACAGCCAAGATGGGGGCTCAACATATTTCGGCCTTTTACTTTGGTTATGCTTTAACGGTATTACCAGGCGGCATCTTAGCCGATAAAATCGGTTATAGACGTACTATCTTGTTTAGTTTGATTGGTATGGCTGCTGTAACGGCTTTGATGAGTACCATTACAGACTATAACATGGCTTGGGGCTTGCGCTTCTTGTTAGGCGTTATGTCTGGTCCTGTACAAGCTTCTTGTTTGAGTGCTATCGGCGATCACTTCGGTCCGAACCAACGGGGTGCGGCCGTAGGTATCTTCATGAGTTGTACCTCCTTTGGTATTACTACGGTAAACCTTTACGCACCTTATGTGGCTACACATTACGGTTGGCAAACTGCATTCCTTGCTACAGCCATCTTGCCGTTGGTAGTACTCGTATTATGTTACTTCACGGTGCGTAAGCCGAGTGCAGAAATTCTCGCACAACGAGAAGCAGAGGCTTCCGAAGCGGCTGCTAAGCTTGGCGTAGGACAAACGTCTTTAGTAGAAAACTTGAAGCATATCGTTTCTAACCGTAACATTCGTTGCTTGGCGATTGCGGGATTCTTCGCAACAGGTACGACTTGGGGCGTAACACAATGGGCGAACTTATACATGGTTAAACAATTAGGTGTAACGGCTATCTATGCAGGCCAGGTCATGAGCGTGTTCGGTACGGCTGCGCTAATTGCGAAACCAACGATCGGTATTTTATCTGATATCTTACCAATTAAGAAGAACCATTTAGCGGCTCTCGTTATGTTCTTGTTTGGGCCAGCTTTAATTTTGTTTGCAAGCACGTCAAATCCAAATATGCTCTTTATAACAGGTCCGATTCTTGGTATTGGGGCCTTCATGCATAGTGCGTTGACCAATGCTCTCGTAGTTCAATCTGCAGCACCTCATTTGCGCGGTACTACAGCGGGCTTTGTAAACTTGTTTAACCAAATTGGTGCACTCTTGGCACCACTTCTCTTGGGCAATGTCCTTGTCATGACGGGTAGCTACCAAATGTCTTTGATGTCTATCGCTATAGCTCCTATTATTGGTGCATGTGCATTATTCTTTATTCGTCTTAAATAATATAAATGGATCCGTACATGAATTGCTCTTCTAAAAATTGCGTCTAATTGGAGGGCAGATCAAAACGGATCCTTTTTTGTAATTAATATGTATATTGTGTATGGTATTCTTTTATTATATGATTAAGTCATAGTACAGGAGGGAGGGGTGAAGATGGAAATCATCTGTTTTGGCGATAGCATTACGCGTGGCTATGATGTGCCCTATGGACGCGGTTGGGTCGAAATCTGTGATGCATCCATAGAGGGTGTTAATTTTACAAACTACGGTGAAGATGGCTGCTCCGTACAGGGTATGATTTATAATATTGAAAATTGGGCGGTTACTGCTGTATCCGATCCAACACGTCATATTTTCTTGATGTGTGGCACTAACGATATTTTACAAGGTCGAGATAGTACCTATGTGTACAAGACTTTGGTCAAAGCTATTGAGCTAGCTAGTACAAAAGGGACGGTAATCATCGGTTTAGAAACTCAAATTGATAGCGATATGGACGGATTGGATCTGGTTGTACGAGAGGTTAATGAACAGCTAAAAGCTTACGCAGAGGCGCATAATATTAAAGTTATAGATTTCTATACTACCTTGTTTGAAGCAGATCAAATTGGACAAATTGTCTTTGCCGGAGAGGTTCATCCCAACGAGCGTGGTTATCGATTAATGGCGTATAAGGCATTAGAGGTCTTTACGCGATTATAACGGAGCTATAATAGAACTGGAACGGGATTATAATACAACGTAATATAAAGAACATAAAAACTCCCCTAATGAGTTGCCTCATTGGGGGAGTTAGTGATTTATAGTCTTTTGTGCTAGTGAAAGTTGGGGGCTTTCACCAGATAAAAATAAATTCGTAACGAATTATTTTTTAGATTTAGTAGATACTTTGTTATTGGACACCTTAGCAGATTGTGCAATTGCGTATGCAGTGCCTTTTACTAAATCAGAAGCTTCAGCAGTGTTGCCAGATACGGTTACAGCTGCTACAGTGTCTTCAGTTACTGCGAATAATGCAGTTGCGTAAGGGTGTTGCGCACCATTTGGTACAGTTACAGCACCGGATTTAACAACAATGTAACGACCGTTGTTGTTGAAGATATCATAATGAGCGGCTTGTTTTACACCATCATAGCTTTCATTGTAAGCGAACAATGCAGCTACTTCACCACTAGCTACTTGACCAGATTGTTGCATGGAACGCAATTTAGCAGCTGCCACAGCTGTTGGTTGAGTCATGTTTACAGTGATGCGCAAAGAGTTGTTATTTACAACTGCTTCAGTGATTACGTTTGTAGAGAATACATTCGCAACACCGTTGCCAGCACGGTTGTAAGAGCTAGCAGTTTTCACTTGGTAGCCATTAGTGTATGCAGGCAAGTCATATGTGTAAGTTTTGCCATTTAACAATAAGTCAAACGCATTTAATTGGTTAGCTTTGTAGCGAGAAACGTAGGAGCTGCCGTTGCCATTAGCTGTTACGGAGTTTACAGTTTCTTGGTATACCGGTTGGGCTTCAGTAGGGATAGGATCCATGATTTGAAGACCTACAGCTGTTGTTTGTGGTGCCACAAAGATTGGATCACCTAATTCTTTAGATACAGGCATTTGTTGAGCCATATCGCCTGCTGTATAAGGCACTGCTGGCAATGGTTTGTAACCAGGGCGCGGTGCACTTGTGGCATAACTAGTTTGGTAAGCTGGCGTAGCCGCTTGTGGTGCAGGATAAGAATATTGCTCTGCTGAAGCACGTTCATAAGCGCGTGCATTAGCATCGATAGTTGCAGCAAAAGCAGAGAAAGACATTGTTGTCGCTGCAAATACTGCAAAAGCAGTTGCTAAATGTTTTTTGTTCATAATAATTTACTCCTAAATACATGATTTTACAAATAACACAGATACTAACTTGTATTATATAGGAATTCATGCTAATTGTAAATAAAATATAAAATATTATCTTAATTATAAATAAATATAATCAGATGAGTCAAATATTGTACAATTAGCCATAGAATGTCATATTACTATATAATAATAATCAGTATAGTAATTTATTATATCGAAAAACTTCGTTTAATGCTATATCTAATTCGTATAGTGCTACAACTAATTTGTGTAGTGCTATATCTAATGCGTTAAATGATATGAGCAACATACATTTGTGAATTACATCAATTGAGATGGTGAAAGTTTCACTAGGGAGGTCTCATGAGTATTAGCGTCTATTATGGACGGGCTGGATCAGGCAAGACACGTGCCGTATATGAGCGCATACGTCAGGTCATGACAGATTGTCCAGGGGAACCAATAATTTTACTTGTTCCTGAACCTGCCACCTATCGGGTAGAACGGGAGCTAGCTGAATTTATGCCTGAAAAAGGCTTTACTACGGTTCGTGTCGTAGGCTTTGGGCGTTTGGGTTATCAGGTATATCAATCGATAGGCTCAAAAGGGGCTGGTCAATCAAGTTTATCAAGCTTTGGCCGGTCTATGTTGTTGCGCCTTGTAATGAAACGAAAGCAAAAGGAACTGGGGCTGTTAGAACAGGCTACAAAGCGGCCTGAGTTTTCCTCCGTATTGCAACAGCTCTTTTCTGAATTCCGCGCCTTCCGTGTAGGCCCTGCTGATCTAGAACGAGGGGCAGAATCTGTTAAAAATAATGTATTACAAAAGAAATTGCGCGAGCTAGCTATCTGTATGTCCGCCTATGAAGAGGAACTCAGTCGTCATGGGGAGCGCGACATCGATCCTATCATGGAAATCGTAGAGGCTTTGCCACAATCTCCTCTCATGGAGAATAGCCACGTCTTTATCGATGGTTTTCATTGGTTTACGCCCACACACTACGAGTTGATTTATACCTTGTTTGACTTGGCAAAGGAAGCCGTTATTACTATCGATTTACCGATGGCCCCAAAGGCGTTAAATCTAGTTCGTCGAGGGGAGCATCTCTTCAGCCGCCCTTTAGAGATTTACGACACCTTAGTTGCTCGTTATGGCTCTAGTATCAACTGGGTTGGCTTTGATGGGAAACGAGGACCTCAAATCGTTCAAGCGCTAGAGGCTAATTATTTTGCTAGCCCTAGTAAGAAAAATACTACAGATGCAATGATTCCGCTTATTCGAGGCTATAACAGGGAACGCGAAGCCGATGCGGTGGCTCGTCGTATTTTAGCCTATATAGACTCATCTGAAGAGGCTCGTTACCGAGATGTATGTATTATGCTCCGCGAGTCTGAAACCTATGGTGACACTTTAGAAAAGGTTTTTGCTCGCTACGGCATTCCGCACTTTATTGACCGTCAGCGGCCTATGAAAAACCATCCATTAGGCGAGCTATTGACGGCTCTATTTGATATCGTGCGTCATAACTATAGTCGGGACAGCATGTTTCTATTGCTCAAGACGGACTTGATGCCGCTTACTCGTGAGGCTGTAGATGAGTTAGAGAACTACGTTCTCGAGTTTGGTATCGACCATTATAAATGGGAACGTGAAAGCTGGCCGTACCTACGAGGCTTTCATGAGGGGCAAGATGAAGAGAGCCACGTAGATGCACCACGCAGAGCACGTGTTAACAAAGCAAGAGAAACCATTATGGATATATTATCTCCATGGTTTGACTTTGCTGCTAATGCGGAGGGTCATACAGGGGCTGAGTGGGGTACACAACTTTATGGTTTATTAGAAATCTTACAAGTGCCAGAGCGGCTCTATGAATGGGCGAAGGACGCAGAAACTATAGGTGATCAAGAATCCAAAGCTAGTCATGAACAGATGTATAATGCGGTTCTTTCCTTTATAGACGAAATTTCTATGGTCATGAAGGATGAAATATTGACTCTGGATGAGATGATGCTCCTCCTCGAAGAAGGCCTTAGCGATGTAAACTACTCTATGATTCCACCTTCTTTAGATCATGTGGTGATTACTACCATCGAACGTGGCTACAGCCAGTGGTGGCCTAAGGTGTTTGTAATGGGTCTCAACCAAGGTGTATTCCCTCAAAGTATGGGCGATGAAGGGCTCATTAAGGATAAGGAGCGTCAAGAATTGGCCGATGCAGGAATTACCTTAGCAGAAGGGGCCTTGCCGAAGGCTTTCAACGAGAATTTCCTATTATATCTCGCCATGACACGGGCGTCTGATTCGTTGACCTTGTCCTATGCGGGCTCTGGTGAGGATGGAACAGGTCTTGAGCCATCCCTCGTTGTGAAACGATTAGAATCTCTTGGGTACATAGATCAGGCAGTAGATATTCCTCTCTCCATTGCACCTGATACAGAGGCAGATTACGTGTGGCGCCCACTCCAAAGTCTGTCATTGCTATCTGAGCGTTGGGGGGCTCTCTTTAGTGGTTATGAGGTCAATCCTCTTTGGTGGGGACTCTATAACTGGGCTCGTGAAAGCGAAACCTATCGTCCTCGTTTAGCGGAGGTGTCACGTGGCATTCGAGATAACAACGATGTGCCTGTCATAACGCAGGATTTAGTGAATGGTCTATTCTTGTCTAAAGGCTACATGTCTGGTTCTGTGACACGCCTTGAACGATACCAACAATGCCCGTTTAAGTTCTATGCCCAATATGGTTTGAAACTAGAACCACGTCCAGTACGCTCCTTTGGAGCTCCTGAAATCGGTACGTTCTTACATGCTAATTTAGAGCGCTTAGGTAATTATCTATTAGAAAATAACAAACAATGGCGTGACCTCGACGAAGAGGAACAAGAAAATCTATGCCGTACTGTGGCAGACGAAATCTTGCAAGAAAATCAGCTAGGTGAAGAAACGAGCGATGCCTACCAAAAGGCCATTGAACAGCGTGTACAGAGAACATTACATGTGACGGTAGACCGCCTCATAGAGTGGTCTAAGCGCAGCGATTTTGATACGAAGTATTTAGAGCAAGACTTTGGTCGTCAAGGTGGCTGGGATCCTATTCGAGTCCCTCTTGGTGAAAACCGTTACTTGCGACTCATCGGTCAAATTGACCGCATCGACGAATATACAAAAAATGATCAAACCTATGGCATGGTTATCGACTACAAGTCGGGTGGTGCTCATGTGACGGCCCAAGATGTCTATTATGGACTTAAACTGCAACTCATGACCTATCTGTTGGCTTTGGAGTCCGCTTATGGTAAAACACATGGCGGATCTATGTCCCCTGCGGCGGTGGTTTACTCTTACGTGAAGAACCCTAAAATCCCTGCTGATGCGCCTATATCTTATGAAGATGCGGTTTCGTTGGCTAATGAAAGCGATGCTTGGCAAAACAGTGGGTACTTCTCCGATGATATAGAGTTGTTGACGCATATTGACAATAAGTTCTTGTCCTATGGATCTAAGCGAGGGCCTTATGTGCCGATTGCTACGAAAAAAGATCAAACCATTTCTAGCAGAGATTTGCGGAAGGTTAAGTCTACAGGTGAATTTGACATAATGTGCCGCTATACAAATCACGTGATGGCTGAGACGGGTCGTCACATTGGGGAAGGGCAGTTCCCGATTAAGCCATATCAATTGAATGGCCTTAGACCTTGTACATTCTGCGACTACAGAACGGTATGTCGCTTTGACTCTAGCCGTAATCGATATAATTATTTGTCTAAATTGTCCGAAGATGATGCATTAGAACGGATGAAAGAGGTCTTAAACGACGAAAATAGCGATAACAATGGGAATCGCAATAACGACCGAAATAGCAGCAATAACGGAAATAACAATAATGACGGAAATAATAGTAGCGAAGGAGGTGAAAACCATGGGTGTTAAATGGACGCCAGAGCAGGAGTCTGCTATTATAGCGCCTAAGGATTCCTCCTTAGATAATCAGACCTTACTTGTTGCGGCCGCTGCCGGTTCAGGTAAGACAGCGGTCCTCGTAGAACGCATTATTACGCGCCTTAAGGACATGGATAATCCCTTATCTGTTCAAGAACTCATGGTTGTAACTTTCACAAAGGCTGCGGCCCAAGAGATGAGCGCTCGTATTGGCCTTGCCTTGGCTAAAGCCATGGAATCTACAGATGATGCTGCACTACAAGCGCGCCTTGAACGACAGCTCAATCTGTTGCCGTCTGCTCATATTTCTACATTGCACTCCTTTTGCCAATGGGTAATCCGGTCCTATTTCTATAAGCTCGACATTAATCCAACAGCGCGCATCGGCAATGAAGCAGAAATGGCATTGCTACAACAAGAGGTATTAGCCGATTTGTTAACTAAATCCTATGAAGAGGGCCTTTATAATATCTATGAGCTAGCGGATTTCTTCAGCGATGATAAATCCGATGCAGGCTTAACGGCGAAGATTATGTCCCTGTATAACTACGCCATGTCCCTCGCCAATCCCGATGGATGGCTACGCAAAGCCTTAGAGCCTTATAAAGAGGCGATGGACATAAACCCTAGTGATACGTTGTGGGGTCAATATATGTGGTCTAATCACATGGCTGTCATCGATCGCATTCGCGAGCGCTTAGAGCGGATGGAACAAATCTTGCTCGATCCAACAGGACCTCATAAATGGCAAAACATATACGATAATCAACTGGCTGCACTAGGCATGCTTTCAGCGGCTCAAACTTGGGACGACATGGGGGAAGCTTGTAAACATATGGATACCTTTATTAAAGATCAGTTCCGTATGGGCTCAAAAGAGGCGCAAGCCTATGACCCTATATTGGTGGCAGAGTTTAAATCTTTGGGTGGTCAAAATAAAGATGACCTCAAAGCTATGCAAACCGCTATATTCACCGTTCCGGAGGCTACCTTGCAAGAGCAGTTTAAGGCTCAATATCCAATCATAGAAGGGTTAGTAGAACTGACGATTGCGTTCCATCAAGCGTATCGGGATATGAAACAAGAGCAAGGCATCATGGATTTTAGCGACCTTGAGCATCTATGCTTGGCCCTTCTCGTTGAGCCTGGCACAGAGGATGATCCTCAGCTATCTGAAGTAGCGAAGGAACTACAAGATACTTTCAAAGAAATCATGGTTGATGAATACCAAGATACGAACGGCGTGCAAGAGACGATTATTAACTTGATTTCTCGCATCGATAATAGGTTTTATGTGGGGGACGTGAAGCAGGCTATTTATAGCTTCCGTATGGCCGATAGTTCTCTGTTCATGGAGAAATATAATACGTACGGCGGCAATGATGCGGTAGAACGTCGTATCGACTTGGCAAAAAACTTCCGATCTGACGCAAATATTTTGGCGGCTACGAACTTCTTGTTCTACCAAATCATGACGGAAGACGCGGCAGAGCTCAATTACACAGAGGCTGAATCGCTCATTCCTGGCCGTATCGTGGAGGATGCGCCTGAGGATTGGGTCGGTGGTGACGTAGAATTGCAACTCTTAGATGTGAGTAAGGATACCCTTGGTGCTAGTGAAAGTGACGAAGATGAAGGGGATGACCCTGAAAACAACGAGCGTGAGCTAGATTTTATCATTCAAAAAATCAAAGAAATCCATGCTGCTAAGAAGCAGGTACAAAATCCAGATGGCACATTCCGTCAAATCGAGTGGCGAGACTTTGCTATTTTGCGCAGATCCTTAGCGGGCTGGGGGACGCGTGCCGTAGAAGCCATGCGGCAAGCGGGGATTCCTGCGGTGGTAAATGAGCGAGACGGTTACTTTGAAGCCCAAGAGATTCAACTCTTATTGGCGTTGTTATCCGTCATAGATAATCCGGAACAAGATTTGCCGATGGCTGCCGTGTTGCACTCTGGCCTCGTAGGCCTTGATGCCAACGAACTAGGTGCATTGCGCCTGTCTGGTGAGGGCTCCTTATGGTCTCTTATGCCAGCCTATGCAGAAGAGGCTCAAGATGAGCGTTTATTGGCCTTTATTGAGCATATGGAAAGGTGGCGCACCTTATCGCGTCGTCACGGTGTGACCGACTTGTTGTGGGATATTTACGAATCTCAAGACTATGTAAACTATGTGGGAGCTATGCCGAATGGCCTCGTTCGCCGTGCCAATGTGCTCGCCTTATACGATAGAGCCAAGGGCTATGAAGCCTCTGGCTTCCGTGGGCTCTTTAGGTTCTTGCGCTTTGTGGAAAGCTTACGCGACAGCAACCAAGATATGCCTCTTGCCAATGTGGTGAGCGAGGCAGACAATGTGGTGCGCCTTATGACCATCCATAAGAGTAAGGGCCTTGAATTCCCTGTAGTGTTCCTATCTGGTGTACAAAAAAGATTCAACATGATGGACTTGCGTTCAGAGCTTCTTATCGATAAAAATGCAGGTCTTGGTTTGAAAGGGTATTTCCCAGATATTCGAGTGTCCTTCCCGACCATGCCTTGGTTTTATGTGAAAGACGTAAAAGAAGCGGCCCTCAAGGCGGAGGAGCAGCGCATTCTCTATGTTGCCTTGACACGGGCACGAGATAAGCTGTTCATGACAGGCTTTATTAAAGGCTTTAAAAATTCTAAAGGTGTGTTAAGCACCATAGGTGAGCTCATTAAAAATGCGGCTTCCGTAGAAACTCAACAGTTACCGACAGATATTATTACACAAGCTAATACCTATCTAGACTGGATGATGATGGGCTTTGCTCGTCATTTAGATGGCGGTAATCCATTGCGCGTAGCCATCGAGTACGAAGGCCCCACCTATTTTGATTTGCCTGATAAACAGTGTCGTTTAAAGGTTGAAATTCATGATGGTTCTCTCTATGGTGATCTCGATTACAAAGCGGATATTGACGAGACAACAATCAATAAGGTGCGGGACTTAAAAGCTGTTAATTCCGTAGAATTACCGCAGAAAATCGTGGACCGTTTTAACTATATCTATCCATACAACGATGCTACACGACGTACTGCTAAAATTTCTGTTAGTGAATTGAAGCGACGATTCCAAGAACGAGAACTTGAAGCAGGAACTATTGATACTTTGAATGAACCGATTGCAACGGTAGAAGTTTCAGCAGATGCCCTAGCAAACTCCGTATTCGGTCGAAAGCCACAAGCATTACAGTCTGAAGATGATGTATTGACCGGTGCTCAATGGGGTACCTTGATGCATGAGGCTATGCAATGGCTACCTCTTGTGAAGTATACGCAAGCTTCTTTGACGAAAGAACTCGATGCATTGGTGGCGAAAGGGACTTTTACAGAGGAAGAACGGAATTTATTAAGCGATACAAGTTTGTATAAATTTTTCAACTCTGATCTTGGTAAGCGCCTTATCAATGCAAAACGTATCGAACGAGAGTTGCCGTTTAGCATGCTCTTTGAAGGAAAACGCGTATACGATACTTTAGAGGATGGGGAAAATCTGTTCCTTCAAGGTATTATTGATACGGCCTTTGAGGAGGATGGCGAATGGGTTCTCGTAGATTATAAAACGGATCGTGTTACATCCGGAGAAGACCTTATCAAGCGCTATAAAATCCAAATGGATCTCTATAAAGAGGCCTTGCAGCGATTGACGGGGATGCCCGTGAAAGCTTGCTATATTTATAGCTTCCGCTTGCACGATGCAATCATCGTGGACTAAAGTGTATAGATTCTTATAAATTAATAAACACAAAAGCTCTCTATTCGTTGATAGAGAGCTTTTGTGTTACCAATTACTTGTTATATATGTGGTAGTTTAGGCAGATTTAAGGCTTTTTTCTTTTTATGCTTTGCAGGTGCAAATACTTTGAGTACGCGCGGCAATACTTCAATGTCTACTGGCATAGCAGGACCTGCATCACCATCCATATTGGTCGATAAATCATCGACGTCAGATAGAAGTTCGATATGAGCTTTTTTCACAGTTAATGTCGTTGTATAACGAGAGTTATAGATGGCACCACTGATAATGAGTGGTAATACGCTGAGAATATCGAGGATAAAATATTCTTTGAAGATGATGATACGCATATAACCATCATCTACAGAGGCTTCTGGCATAAAACGCTCAAAGCTAGATACTACATTGGTAAGTAGGGCTAAAACGAGAGGAGATTTGCAAATGAAATCATCGTCCTCTGTTTTAATGCGGTACGTGTAGTCCTTTGTAGTGAACAACGCTTGGCCTGCTCTCAAGAAATACGCGAGAGGGCCGAGTATGCTCTTTTCCTTTGGTGTAACTTCATCTACAACCTTAGGAATAACGCCAGCTGCAATATTATTGCAGAAATACCGATCATTACAACGGCCGATATCAATGGTTCGAGTTTCATTGATATCGATACGTCTGATAGCTTGCGTTGGATTTTGGTGAATGCCGAGCGCACGAGACATATCATTTACTGTACCAACGGGAATAAACCCAAAGGTACAGGAGAATCCACCTTGGGCAATACCATTAACGGTTTCGTTAACAGTGCCGTCACCACCCATGCAGAATACGGCATCAAACCCGCGTTCACAAGCGTTCTTAGCAAAACGTGTAGCATCGCCTTCGCCTCTGGTGAATTTGACCTCAATCGTTTCGAACAAGGTACTCAATTTCCATTGTAAATCGAGGGCATAACGGCGCGCTGCACCTCCTCCTGAGACAGGGTTGATGATAATCAAACAACGGCTCATAGTATACTTCCTTACTTTCAAAAATGAGATATAGCTATTATCTATAGTTAAATTGACAGTCTTAATGATGAGTTCTATAATTGTAATGTATATACTTAATTTCGCACAACATACTTTCTAAGATATGTTGTATACTATATTATACTCATTTTAACCGTTCTTTGAAAGTCTGAAAGCACGAATGGTTAGTAAGGTTTAGGGGCTAGTAATGGGAAGACAAAGTTCAAAAGATAAATACAAATTGTCCGCAGTGGATTCTATCGAAAGATTACCTCTCAGTGAACAAGTATATTTAACATTAAAAACAGCTATCTTAACAGGCGAATTGATGCCTCAAGAGAAGCTTAACGAAGTAAAGATTGCAGAACAATTACAAGTGAGTGCTACACCTGTACGTGAAGCATTCCGTAAATTAGCTAAAGATAATCTCGTAGTTATCGTTCCTTGGAAAGGCGTTACTGTAAAAGCTGACACTCCAGAAGAAATTGTAGCACTTTACCAAGTTCGCGAAGTAATGGAAGGACTTGGTGCTAGATTATGTGCTCGTCATGCTACACCTGAGCAAGTACAAGAGCTAAGAACCCTTTGTAAAGAGATGCATGAAATTGAAGATGCCACAGAACGTGTTGATGTGAATAGCCGATTCCATACAATGATTGCTCATTACTCTGGCAATGAACGTATTGTAGATTATCTAGCAGGTTTCCGTGAACGCGTTAATCGTGACATGTACATCAGTTCTTTCAATGCTGTACGTACACATGACTGTGATGATGAACATGACCAAATCGTAGACGCTATTGAACGCCACGACGAAGTAGCAGCAGAAACGGCTATGCGTCAGCATATCAACAATGCATTTATCTTCAAAAAAGCAAATGCGGAAGTACAGCATAAAAAACTTAATGAAGTATAATGCCTGCTGATGCTGATGCTGATGCTGATGCTGATGCTGATGCTGATGCTGATGTAATAGGCATAATGACATATGAAAAGCTCCGCCATTGACGGAGCTTTTTTGATTGTTATTTTGAATAGTAAATTCAATTTTCATTTAGAGTATTTAGAGCATCTTGATATAAATTAGTTATTATTTGTTGTATTTAATTAACTGTTCTTTTAGTCTATCGGATTAGTTTGTTCTTATTTTGTTTCGAGACGTTCTTTTGGTGTGGTTCAGAAGCTCTAGTCGTTTATAGTGTGATGTTAGGTGCGCATTACAGTTTTTATAATCTACAACACGCAGTCTTACGAGTTGACCTACGTTGATTTGAAAGGCTTGGGCGATTTTAAAAAGAATTTCCAAAGACATGCCGGAGATGCCTGTACCACATTCTAATTTACTTAAATAACTACGACTGATACCAATGTGACGAGCTAACTCTTGTTGAGACATATTTAGGGATAGGCGAATAATGGCAATTTTATGACCTAAACAAACATATTGATGTTGTAAAAACGGGTCTTCGTATGTGTTGATCCGCAGTTCGGTGAGCGGTGTAGACGAGGGGTTCATAGGGACTCCTTCCTTTTCCCTACTCTCTAAATATAGTATACTGAGATTATTAGCATCTGACTAATATAGAAAACTAGATAATTATCGGCTATTACAGATAATTACACGAATTGTGAAAGTAGTATTACATGTATGCTATAGTAATGTGATCATACCATCTAGTATGTTATCGTGAGTAAAGGAGGCAATATGGAAAAATACATAGCCGTTGCCCTCGGTGGCGCTACTGGGGCCTTATGCCGTATGGCTCTCGGTGAATGGGTTATGACAAAGGTCAGCTCTTTTCCGTATGGTACGGTAGTAGTAAACCTCGTTGGTTGCCTCATTATCGGTTTAGTCTTAGGCCTTTATATGCAAAAGCCAGATCTACCTCAGTGGGCGAGATTCTTCCTCGTTGTAGGTGGGCTCGGCGCATTTACCACCTTTTCAACCTTTGCCTTTGAAATGCTACAGCTTATGATGGCTGAATCCTATGTACAAGCATTATGGTACGGTGTGGTACAAGTAGTGGGTGGTTTAACCCTCTGTTGGATTGGTATGCTAGTAGTGCGTCTACTCTGTACTATTTAAACATATTAGCATTGAATAATAGTATTAAATACATTTTGATGTTATACAATAGCGTATTTTGTTATTAATGACTTGGGAGATATTATGAAATCCATTAGAACACAAGATGCCGTAGGGCAAATATTATTACACGATCTCGTAAGAATCGTCATCGGTGAGGTGAAAGACACGCCCTTCCGCCGTGGACATGTAATTACAGAAGAGGACATTCCTAAACTCTTGGATCTTGGCAAGGAACATGTATTTGTAATGGAGCCAGAAGATGAGGGGTTCTTGCACGAAGAGGATGTAGCTCGTGCTTTGTACCATATGGCAGGCGGCGAAAATATGCACGATGGCCCTATGGCACAAGGTAAAATTGAAGCCATTGCAGATGTAGATGGTCTTTTCAAGGTCGATGTGGAACGCTTACATGCTATCAATAGCATTGGTGAGCTGACTATTGTAACGAGATTTAATAATACACCTGTGAAAGCTGGTGATAAATTAGCAGGTATGCGTTGTATTCCATTATTGTTAGAAGAACAACAAGTAGAAGATGCAAAGAAAATTGCTGATGGTAAGCCTTTGTTACATGTAAAGCCGTTCGTGCGCAAAACAATGGGGATTGTTACGACTGGTTCTGAAGTATTTGAAGGTCGTATTAAAGATGCTTTCACACCAATCATTGAAGAACGTTGTGCTGAATTTGGTGTTACAAAGGTAGCTCACGAAATTGTAACGGATAATACAGACGATATCGTGGCGGCTATCGATGAGGTGAAAGCCGCAGGCGCGGATATAATTTTCTGTACCGGCGGTATGAGCGTTGACCCAGATGATCTCACCCCAGGAGCCATTAAACGCTATGCAGATCGCGTAGTTACCTATGGATTACCAGTGTTACCAGGGTCCATGGTTTGCATTGCTTACTGTGCAGATGGCACACCAATCCTTGGTGTACCAGGGGGCGTATTATTCAGTAAACCGACTGCCTTTGATGAAATTGTGCCACGTCTTGTTGCAGATGATGAAATCACCAAAGAAGATTGTATAGCTATGGGCCATGGAGGATTCTTGGGCTAATAGGCTAGTATAACAAGATTAGCTAAAATAACCAATATAGCTATTTTAAGTAATATAGCTAAAGCAAACAATATAACTAGAATAATTAGTATAGCTAATATAATGAATATAGTTAATATAGCCAATATAAGGAGATAAGATAAATCTTATCTCCTTATATTGTTATTATGCTATTAATTTATAGTATGATGAATTTGGTAGAATTTTTATTTATCGATAAAATTGATATTTTTATCGATTTTATTAAAAATTTCGTTTACTTCATTTAATATTTAAAGTACAATAATAGTTAAGGATAATGATAATACATTATTTAATAACGGACGTATTTTATGCTGAGTTTTGTTGAATATATATTATAAATGATAATATATTATCCGTTGTATTTATAATTTTAGATGTAGGGAGGAATAGTAAACGATGAAAAGCAAACAAGTTGCATTATCATTGGCAATACTACTTGCGTTAGGCACGGGAACTGTATTACATGTAGAAGCACAAGGAAATCCGACAGAGTATTCACGTCACTTTGGTGATGAAAACACGGTTACCAGTGACCATAGTTTGGCAGTAGGCTTCAGAAATACGGTATCCGGTTCGTATTCAACTGCTGTAGGTCAGTCATCTACCGCATCTGGTGGAACCTCACTGGCTATCGGACGAAGTGCGCAGGCAACCGCTAATAATAGTAATGCTATCGGTCGGAGTGCACGGGCGGAAGGCGAGAATGCCACTGCAATAGGCCATGGATCTGTTTCTTCTGGACGTAATTCAAATGCCTTTGGTTCATCCGCGAAAGCATCTGCTGAAGGTTCTACTGCAGTTGGTAATAGTACAAAGGCTAATGGTATTTCAAGTACCTCTACTGGCTTTAATGCTGAGGCATCTGGTAATTTCTCTTCAGCATATGGTAATGATGCTAGAGCAAAGGGAAATCGTTCAGTAGCTGTTGGATATAATGCAAAAGCTGAAGAGAGTGCAACTGCTGTAGGTAATAATGCTAATGCTGGTGCTGCAAATGCTGTTGCACTAGGTTCAGGTAATACGATTACTGCACGTGGTGGAGTTGGAATTGGTAGCAGTAATTCTGTCTCTGGCATTGATTCTGGCGCTTTTGGGGTTAGAAATAACGTAGCGCAAGCAAATACATATGTACTGGGCAGTAATGTGACGTCAACACAAGGAAATAGTGTTCTCTTAGGCAATGCATCTACCGATAGAGCTACCACAACAGAAACACAAGCTAATATAAATGGTATTAACTATTCCGGCTTTGCTGGGGTAGGGTCAGCTCGTAACGGCGTTACGAGTGTTGGTGCATCTGGTAAAGAACGTCAGGTGATTAATGTAGCATCTGGGAAAGTATCTTCTGATAGCACGGATGCTATAAATGGTAGTCAATTATATGCAGTAGCAAATACAGTGGGCGGAATTCTTAATAATCACAATACATTAATTCAAAATAATATTAATGAAATCGATAAAAATAAAGAAAAAATTGCCGACAATGAACGAAAATTAAAAGATCATACAGATGTCTTACAAAAACATGAAGATATTTTAAATGGACATAGTCAAGAATTAGAAAAACATAATAAATTAATTGTAAATCATGATAATCAAATTACTCGTTTAACTAAAGAAAATCTTCGTCAAGATGCTGATTTACTTCGTCATGAAGATCAAATTCAAAATCATGACATTCAATTAAAAAATCAAACTGAACGTATGAATAATCAAGAAAAACGTATTGACAATCAAGATAAGCGTTTAGATTATTTAGATAATCGTGTTGATAATCATGATGCTCGAATTGAAAATCATAGTGAGCGTATCGAAAGTCATGAACGTCGTATTGAATATAATAAGACTTTAGCCACAGAAGCATTAAAAGAAGCTAAAAAACATACTAGCATTTCTGCAGGTAATAATGTAACTGTAACTACAAGCACAAATGCTGCTGGTGGTACTGATTACAAAGTATCTGTAGATAAAGTTAAATTTGGTAATGTTTCTTTGGACAATAAAGGTCTAAATAATGGTGGCAATAAAATCACTAATGTAGCCGATGGTGAAGTATCCGCTACATCTAAAGATGCCGTTAACGGTAGCCAATTGTATCAAGCTACTAGCGGTATTAGTAATGGTGTGAACCTATTAAATAGCAAAATAGGAAAAGTTGGTGCTGGTGCGGCTGCATTAGCGGCTATTCATCCATTGGATTTTGATCCTGATGATAAATGGAATTTTGCGGCTGGTTACGGTAACTATGCCGGTGAAAATGCGATGGCATTAGGTGCTTTCTACAGACCAAATGAAGACACTATGTTCAGCGTAGCTGGATCCATGGGTAACGGTGAAAACATGGTCAATGCCGGCGTTTCATTGAAATTAGGTCAAAAAAATGGTGTATCTACTTCTAGAGTAGCTTTGGCTAAAGAGGTTCAAGACTTAAAGGCCATTGTAAAAGCCCAAAATGTAGAGATTCAACAAATGAAGGTATCCATGGGAATGGCACCTCAGTATGACAAGAAAGATGTGAACTTCCCTGATATACCAGCTAATCATTGGGCTTATGAATATGTAAAAGACTTGGCTGATAAAGGTCTTGTTGAAGGCTATCCTGATGGCGAATTTAAAGGCAATCGTGCGATGACTCGTTATGAGTATGCTGCGATCATTTACCGTGCTTTACAATTGGGTGCCCCAATTGATGGCAAAATGGGGCGTGCGATTAACGAATTTAATCCTGAATTGGCTCGTCTTCGTGACTTGGATCGTACTCGCGTGGATCGAATCTCTGGTAAAGACAATGATCGTCATAAGGTAGAACGACTTCGTGTAAACAATAAAGACAATAAGCAAACTAATGATTACAGAGATGTTTACGGTAGTCATATCGAGCGTAATGCGAAGTAATTACTTGTCTTGAAATAACCTTTTAAACTAAAAGGAAGACAACAAAATAGTTCTTTTATAAACTAAAGAAAAAACAAAAGAGGCCGTGATAAACAGCCTCTTTTCATCTAGCGGATAGTTGAGTTAATAACAATCTGCACTTTCAGAAATCAGAAATTATGATCCTTTTCTGGAGTGCAGATTATAGTCAACTATCCGCTATTTTATTATTTTGTTCAATTAATTACATTATTGATGGCGTTATTAAAATGATTTTTTACCTAGTGTAGGGTGGCTACAACGTTTTAGTGTTAGGGTATCAATCATATGGACTGCTTCGTCCAATGTAATATCTTCGCGCTTCGTTGGTGTTTCTAGGACTGCTAACGGATGCTCCGTGCCTACCTCACCAGAAGGCAAGTAAATATATTCTTGGTTAACATTGTCACCAAAGATATAGCCAGCTTGTAAATGTTCTTTATGAATACGACTCATGGTCTCTCCTTAGATAATTTGCTTTAGCTTAAAATCTAGATAGTCTGCAGATACCAATTCTAGTTTTGTCGTACCAAATTCCTTTGGAATCCGGTTAAAGGAAATTTGATCGTGTAAGTGGCCAAAGATACAGATATCTACCATATATTGCTCCATGAGGTCCGTAAAGCCAGAAGGAGCGTTGGATTCGTTAAATGGAGGGTAATGTAGCAACAATAACTTTGTTACAGGAATAGTCTCTATATCTATAATAGAATCAGGTGTTGGTGAATAGGACTTTTTAGAACCGGATGATTCTGTTATACAGACCTTTGTTTCCGTCCTGAGTTCTTCAAGCACTTTATGTATTGCTTTATCCATTTCTTGAAGTGCCGCTTCGGTACGCATCAATTCTCTATCGTAAATGGATTGGTCCGTTTCCGGAGAGAAGTGGGCGTCTCCAGGACAGAGGTAGGCACGCGTTCCTCCGAATGCAATAAGACGCGGACCTTCTTCGGTTTGGATGAGTTCTGCGGTGCCGTGACCTTGTATAAAGGTAATAGTGTCGCCCATGAGATTATGCATCTTGTTCGCTGATGCCCACCAATAATCATGGTTGCCACGAATCATATATTTTTTACCAGGTAGAGATGCAATTTCTTGTAAATCGCAGACCGCTTCCTCGAGACGGAGGGCCCAGCTCATGTCGCCTACGAGAAAGACGATGTCTTCATCGCTTACATTGGCATTCCAATGCTCTTTGATGCGGGCCCAGTGATCATTCCAGTGAGGACCAAAAATATCCATCGGCTTTGTGGGAGGATTGCCAGATAGATGGAGGTCGCCGATGGCAAATACTTTCATAAAAATCCTTTCAAATATGTATGGTTAAAACCATATATAAAATTATATATCAAATTATGTACGGTATATGGTTAGAGCTATTTAGTAGCTTGAAAATAAGGCGTAATATCGTGCTTGATTTTAGCAGCTCGTCCCTCATCGCAAGTTTGTGGTATTTTGTATCCTACATAGAGGGGCGTCGTTACATAGCGCGCCACTACTTTGATGTAATCATAGCCGTCCTCAAGATTATATACAAAGTAATTATAGGACTGGCTAAAGTTTGCTACACTATGCAATACATAGCGCAAAATTTGCTGTAGTCGAAGGGCTACAGCACGAACCGGTGTATCTGGTTTAAAGCGAATATTGTACTCAAAGAACCCGATAATCGGATGGGTAGACAAGGTGATGCGTACATCTTGATCCTCGTGTAAGAGCCAACCCTCCATATTTTGCACCGTAATATCTTTGTGGTAATCGTAATTCTCAAGGCCTATGATTTGGCTGTGAGGATGACGAATAGAGCCACCGGACATATAGCCATGATTCTTGAAGAACAGTACGGATTTGAACTCTTTACGCTGACGAGTTTCGCGCCATTTATCGAGACCAAATTGGAGAATATGGGCGGCTTCGTCTGTAGGTAAGGTAGAAAATTCGCCTTCGTCAGTTTCCGTTTCGATAATGACGGTAGGCCAAGTTTTTTCTAATACAGGATACTTGTTCATGAGCCATATAATATGGCCTGATGTATCGAGAATATCCGTTAATTTGGAACGATCACAGAAGGGACAACGCACTTGTTCATTGCGAATATTGACGGGCTTTGTCCGTCCTAATTCGATATTAAATCTAAGTGGTTTGTTCATCATGTGCCTCCTCCCTTGTAAGAAATTCTATACTCTTAATCATACCACAACTAGCACATTCGTACATGAAATAATGGTATAATAATAGTGTGTTATTTTTGTGACTAAGGAGGCCCTATGAAACCAACGACGCTTGTATTTCCCATTGATGAACAAAATCGTATATTGTTAGGGCGTAAGAAGCGTGGTTTTGGGGCTAATAAATATAATGGTTTCGGTGGTAAACTTGATGATGGTGAAAGCTTCCGAGAGTGTGCCATTCGCGAACTCTATGAGGAATCTGGCCTTCAGGGGAACCCTGAAGACTTAGAATGTGTCGCGGCTTTTGATTTTCAATTTCCTTTTGATGAAAGCTTAACGCACGTGAGTTATGTGTATTTCTTGCGTGCTTTCACAGGCGATGTAGAGGAAACAGACGAAATGGAGCCTCATTGGTTAGAGCCTAATCAAATTCCTTACGAACATATGTGGGATGGTGATCGTAGATGGTTGCCGATGTTGTTAGAAGGAAAGAAGTTAAAAGGGCCTATCGTGTTTGGTCGAGATAATAGTATGGTGGACAAGATGGATTTGACCACTGTTGATACTGTTCTTGAAAGCGAACACTTGGCGCGCATTGATTTGTATATTAACGGATGATAAGCGTACTATTTGTTACAATTTAACATTAAAATTATTGATTAGTGGATATTGAAGTATGAAAAAGGGACTATGTAGCCATGAAAGTGGTACTAGGCTCCTAAATTTATAATATATTGAGGTAATATGACTGATAAAAAGAACCCAAAGTGGGTGCCACAGCTATTGGCGTGGTATGATGTACATAAACGGGAGTTGCCGTGGCGCGGTTGTGGGGACCCTTATAAGATTTGGGTTTCCGAGGTGATGAGTCAGCAGACGCGCATTGAGGCGATGAAACCCTATTATGATAACTGGATGCGTCTATTTCCAACCTTGGAGGATTTGGCAAAGGCCTCCGAAGATGAGGTGGTTCACGCATGGCAAGGGCTTGGTTATTATAGTCGTGCTCGTAACTTGCGTCTTGGCGTAAAGGACGTCGTTGAAAATTACGGCGGTATCGTGCCTCATGACCGTAAGACCATGGAATCCTTGAAGGGTGTAGGTTCTTATACGGCAGGGGCTGTGCTATCCATGGCGTACAACGAACCAGAGGTGGCTGTAGATGGCAATGTACTGCGCATCTATGCTCGGTTGTATCGCATCTTTGATGATATTTTGAGCACTAAAGGTAAAAAGGCTATTACGGCTATCGTAGAGGAGACTTTACCTCACGATCGACCTGGCGACTTTAACCAAGCCTTGATGGACTTTGGGTCTGCCGTATGTATTCCAAAGACACCCCGCTGTGGCGAATGTCCTATCGTAAATATGTGCGAAGCATACCAACATAAGGATACAGATAAACTGCCTGTGCGCATCAAGAAAACAAAGGTAGTAGAGGTGCCTTTATTTGTGGGGATCTTGCAGTATAAAGGCTATTATTTATTGCATAAACGGCCGAACCGTGGACTTTTACGATCCATGTGGGAATTCCCATCTGTGGAAATGGTATCTGTCTTTGAGGATGGAGAACGAGGCCTTGAGGAATTAGTTCAGGCCCTTGGATTTGATCTATTTTTGCAACCAGTACTTGTGAAAGAAATAACACATGTTTTCTCTCACCGAAAATGGTTTATGAAAGCATTCCGCGGTGATTTAACGTACACAGGGGACGCTAATAATATATCGATTGCAGATATCCAACAGCAATTACCAAAGGACTGGATGCTCATCAAGCGCGATGAGTTCTCCGACTATGCTTGGGCGGGACCTCATGGTAAACTGACGGAAATCGCAAAGTAATTTGTAGGAGCAATGAATGAGAATTCTATTTAATATCATTTTTTCTGCCATCCTCGCAATAGGTCTGGTAGGATTTTGGGCTCTATTCCTCAACTTGTGGAAGCCTAAAAAGAAATGGCCAGCCTGGGTGGGCTATATCATCATTATCGGTGCGTGGTTCGCGGCTATCCGATACTATATACTCAATCAAGTGGATTTATATGGTACGATGTACTATCCTTTGATGAATATGTTCCGTACTGAAAGCTACGGATTCCTCTTTGGTGTATTCCTAGCGATTCCTGTATTTATCATACTTAGTCTATTATATTGGACAATCAATAAGATTTGGAGCAAAACACCAGAGGAAAATAGAACAGGCCGTCGTGCTTTTTTTAGAACTGCTGCAACTATAGTTCCGTTGGCTACTATGGGTGGTTCTAGTTATGCTGCCTTTGCAGGTCAACAAGAGGTAGTAGTAACTCATGAAAGTTTTGGCTACACGAACCTACCACCTGGTTTGAAAAACTATAAAATTGTTCAACTTAGTGATATTCATATAGGACCGAGTATCGATTTAGATGACTTTGATGAAATCCTAAAACTAGCGCTTTTACAAAAACCTAATCGCGTTGTTATCACTGGCGATCTCATTGATAAGCTTGCATGGTTGCCACAAGTCTGTGAAAGACTGACAACCTTTGCAAAACAAATCCCAGATGGGGTTGACTTTATCTTGGGAAATCACGAGTATCATCACGATGTAAATAAGGTACTTGACGCACTTAAACGAAATACACCTATGAATATTCTCGTGAATAGTAATATTCAAATCATGGGTGGCAAACAACCTGTATATATTGCGGGCGTTGCGTATGATAACGATCGTAAAAAGGATAACCGGGAAGCCATGATTAACAAAGCTTTATCTGGAATTCCAGACTATGCCTTTGTTATTCTATTGGCTCATCACCCTGAATTCTTCGAAGAATCTATTGAACGAAAGATTCCGTTGACGCTATCTGGACATACCCACGGAGGTCAAATCGTATTCATGGGTATGCCGTTAGTACCAACAGGCACACCATATACAAAAGGTCGCTATGTAGAAGAACAAAGCGTATGCTACGTTAATAATGGTACAGGACACTGGTTCCCAATCCGTATCAACTGCCCACGAGAAATTACAGTCATTACATTCTTTGACGGAGTTGCTTAGGTTATAAGTTATGCTCTCTATAGGGATACAATCATGTATAATACATCTTTTATCCATAAAATCCTTATATGTATTACTCTGCTTATGCTATTTGATATCTCTTTAATTTGCGCTATGAAATCGGATATATATAAGGGATATCTCAAAATAGCAATACTAGTGGCAATTGGATGTCATTTAGATTTATACTTGGAATTCAGTAAACAAGAAAAACTGCTAATACAGGCATTTAAGAATGATACATTTAACGAGACCTATGAACTGTTAAATACAAAACAGGCTATTCTCATCATATTCTTGATTATATTAATGACTATAAACCTTGTGAATATATAGGTTTTATGTTAGGAGTAAGCATATGTTTTTAAAACTTTATAATTATTTTGTGCGAGTCTTAGTACTTTTTTTACTTATATGTATTCCATATAGTCTTGTCACAAATCCAGAGTTGATTGAAGATGAAGTAGATTTTTATTTCTTTGTTATCGCATATGTTATAATACTTTTGTTTTATGTGGTATGGAACTATATTTATAACTATTTAAGACGTAAAAGAGGGTAGCATTTGTGTGCATTCATTTACCATTAGTTCTGAAATCTATCTTTTTTCGGTGATTGTTTTATATTGGATTATATAAAATACTGCTAAAAACTTTCACCATTATTGGTATCTATATGATAATTAAAAGTATGAAACAGTTTTTAGTTGATGAATTTAGTAAGTTTAAAATTGAAGTAGTAGCGTTAATTCAATATGTAAGAAATCTTAAAACACTTACGATGAATGTGCAAACTTATCTTTCAATAAATATTTTAGTTTTCTTGGGCATAGAAGCAAATATTTTCATGCTTTCTCTTCCTTTTGATAGAATATATAATCAAGAATACTATAATATGTTATTTTATGTAGGGCATACTCTTTATATTCTTTTTGTTTTTATTACAAATTACATGCGGTTGAATTATTATAAAAAGGCTTCTCTTAATTGGCTTAATGTCATTATAATGATTTCTTTAGTAATGGTTTTACTTTTGGGTAAAAGTATTACTATTTCTAGTTCTAATTTTAGCTTTAGAGGCACTACTGACTATATATTGGGGAATGAGGTACTATGGAGCGTAGATACACCTGAGATGTTCTTTCCTTTTCTGATGGGGCTGATACTATTTTGGGCATTTGGAATCGATAAATTGTGGTCTGCTCATAATACTATTGAAACTAATGGGATTATTTTTGATAATAAAGTTATTGATGTGTGTTGGGGCAATAGAAATGATTTAACCGATGGGCAGATCAAGACTTTAAAGTTATATTATAGTCGTCAGGATACATATCCTTTTTGGGTTGATATCTATAAAAGCATTTTAATAGATAGTTTATGGTTTTATGGACGCAGTACTGTTCGTCAGTGGCATATGTTTAATGTGTTTTTAGCTTTTATTATGTATAATTTTGTTGTAACTTATACTATTGAGCCATCCATTCTAAGATATACTTTATACATTTATCTTACATATACTGTAATTACTATGATATGTAGACGCTTGATGGATACCAATAGTAGTATTTTTTGGCTTATTTGCTTATTTGTACCTTTAGTTAATATATATGTGCTGTATTTACTATATAATAAAACATCTGCATTATATGATCAGGAAAGTAACTCTATTTTTTATTATCCTTTATAATCATAACCACCCGTAAAACGGGTGGTTTGCTCTGACCCTATAAGGGTCTTTCTCTAGTGGTGGCCCTCTAAAGAGGG